>NZ_JBIVBS010000010.1:0-379114 GCF_044746205.1 Streptomyces sp. NPDC086549
ATCCGCGGGTTCCGTATCGAACCCGGCGAGGTGGAGTCGGTGCTCACCGGCCACCCCGAAGTGACCCGGGCAGCCGTGATCGCCCGCCAGGACCGTGCCGACGACAAGCAGCTCGTCGCGTATGTGGTGGCGCGTCCCGGTACGCAGGCCGTCCGCGACCACGGCGCCGAACAGGATCATGTGGGCGAGTGGCGGGAGATCTACGATGCGCTGCCCGTAGCCGCCGGTGACGCCGCCTTCGGGCAGAACTTCACCGGCTGGAACAGCAGTTACGACACGAGCCCGATCCCGGTCGAGCAGATGCGGGAGTGGCGCGACGCCACGGTGGAGCGCATCCGGGGCCTGCAACCCCGCCGGGTGCTCGAAGTCGGTGTCGGCACCGGACTGCTGCTCTCGCAACTCGCCCCGGAGTGTGAGACGTACTGGGCCACGGACTTCTCCGCGACAGCCATCGACGCTCTCGCACGCCAGGTGGAGCACGAACCCGGCCTGGCGGAACGGGTCGTGCTGCGGACGCAGCCCGCGCACGACACCGAGGGGCTGCCCGCCGCCGGCTTCGACACGATCGTGATCAACTCCGTCGTCCAGTACTTCCCGACCGCCGCGTACCTGGCCGAGGTCATCGACCGGCTGATGGGACTCCTGGCCCCCGGCGGAACCCTGTTCATCGGGGACGTCCGCAACCTGCGTCTGCTGCGGTCACTGACCACCGCCGTACAACTGCACAAGGTGGTTCGGGACAACCCGGACACGGATCTCGCCACGGTGCGCCGTGCGGTGGAGCAGGCCCTGAGGGTCGAGAAGGAACTCCTGGTCGACCCGGACTACTTCACCGCCCTGCCCGACCGCCTCGACGGCCTGGGCGCCGTGACCGTCCAGCTCAAACGCGGCCGCCACCACAACGAGCTGACCCGCTATCGCTACGACGTCACCCTGCACAAGCACCCCCTCAGCCCGCTCCCGATGGACGGGCGGACCGAGGTGCCGTGGGAGAGCCTGGACCCCCTGCGCAGCCTCCTCGCCGAGCAGGATCCGGCCGTGCTGCGGGTCACCGGTGTGCCGAACGCCCGCGTCGCCCGGGAGGCCGCGCTCGCCCGGGCCCTGCAGGCCGGTGACACCCCGCTGCCCGAGTTGCTGGAACGCCTCCACGCCGTGGACGGCGACGACGGAACCGCCGACCCGGAGGAGTTCCAAGCGCTCGGCGCCGAGTACGGCCGCTGGGTGGGCCTGACATGGTCCGGTACGGCGGACGACGCCATGGACGTGGTCCTCGCCGATCTGTCCCGGCTGCCGTCGGGCGTGCCGGACGGGCTGGGCCGGCCGGCCCGGTCCGGCGCCCCGCTGACCAACGACCCGGCCGGAGTCGGCGCCACCGGTGTCCTCCTGGCCGAGCTGCGGGACTGGGCCCGGGACCGGCTCCCCGGCCATCTCGTGCCCTCCGCGTTCGTTGCGCTCGACTCGCTGCCGCTGACCGCGGGCGGAAAGCTGGACCGCGCCGCGCTGCCGGCGCCCGACCTCGGCTCCGCGGCATCCAGCAGGGCTCCCCGTACCCCCCAGGAACAGCTCCTCGCCGAGCTCTTCGCGGAGGTTCTCGGCCTCCCGCAGGCCGGGGTCGACGACAACTTCTTCGACCTGGGCGGCCATTCACTTCTGGCCACCCGCCTGGTCTCCCGCGTCCGGTCCGTCCTCGGCGCCGAACTCGACGTACGCGATCTGTTCGAGACACCGACCGTGGCCGGGCTCGCTCAGCGACTGGAGGAGGCCGGGCAGGCGGCCAGGCCCGCCCTGACCGGGTACCCGCGCCCCGAACGGGTGCCACTGTCCCACGCGCAGCGCCGCCTGTGGTTCCTGCACCAGATGGACGGGGAGAGCGCCACCTACCACATGCCCCTCGCCCTGCGGCTGACCGGCACGCTCGACCGGCAGGCGCTGCGAGAAGCCCTGGCGGACGTGGTGGCCCGCCACGAGAGCCTGCGGACCGTCTTCCCCGCCGAAGGCGGCGTCCCCTACCAGCACGTGCTCACCCCCGCTCAGGCCCGGCCGGACCTGCCGGTGACCGACACCGACGAGGCCGACCTGCCCGGACGGCTGGCGGCGTCGGCCCGGCGCGGGTTCGCCCTCGATACCGAACCACCGCTTCGGGCAGAGCTGTTCGCGCTCGCACCCGAGGAACACGTCCTGCTGACCGTGGTGCACCACATCGCGGGCGACGGCTGGTCCATGGGCCCGCTCTCGCGAGACCTGGCGACGGCCTACGCGGCCCGGTGCCAGGACGAGGAGCCCGCGTGGTCCCCGCTGCCGGTGCAGTACTGCGACTACACCCTGTGGCAGCGGGAACTGCTCGGTGAGGCGTCCGACCCGGACAGCCGCTTCGCCGCGCAACTCGACTACTGGAAAGACGCGTTGGCGGGACTGCCCGAGCAGGTCACGCTGCCGGCGGACCGGCCGCGCCCCGCCACCGCCTCACACCGCGGCGGGCAGGTGGCGGTGCGGATGGACGCCGAGCTCCACCAGGGGCTGCGGGAGCTGGCCACGGCACACGGCGCGAGCGTGTTCATGATCCTGCAGGCGGGCCTCGCCGCACTGCTGGGCAGGCTCGGCGCGGGTGACGACATCCCGTTGGGCAGCCCGATCGCGGGGCGCGTCGACCAGGCCCTCGACGACCTCGTCGGCTTCTTCGTCAACACGCTCGTCCTGCGTACCGACACCTCGGGCGATCCGGCATTCGCCGAACTCCTCGGCCGCGTCCGGCAGACGGCTCTGGCCGCCTACGCCCACCAGGACGTGCCGTTCGAGTACCTGGTCGAGGTCCTCAACCCGGCCCGGTCCCTCGCCCACCACCCGCTCTTCCAAGTCATGCTGGCCCTGCAGAACGCCCCCGCGGCGGACTTCACCCTGCCCGGCCTGGACGTCGGACACGTGGCGGCGCCGACCGGTACGGCCCGGGTGGACCTCACGTTCAGCCTGGCCGAACAGCACGGGCCCGACGGCAGCCCCGCCGGGATCCTGGGAGCGGTGGAGTACGCCACCGACCTGTTCGACCCGCAGACCGTCGAGACGCTGTTCGCCCGCTGGACCCGGCTGATGCGCGCAATCGTCGCCGATCCGCAGCAGCCGATCAGCCGGATCGACACGGTGTCCGGAGAAGAACGCGCGCAGTTGCTCGCCGAGGACGAGGGCATGGAGCTGCCCGAGGCCGGGCTGCCCGAGCTGTTCGCCGCCCGGGTGCGCGCGACCCCGGACGCGGTGGCGGTCGTCAGCGGTACGACCACGCTCACGTACGCCGAACTGGACGCGCGGGCCAACCGGGTCGCCCATGCCCTGATCGGACAGGGAGTACGGCCGGAGACAGCGGTGGCGGTACTGCTGGAGCGCTCCCCGGAACTGGTCGTGGCGATCCTGGCGATCGTCAAGGCGGGCGGCGCCTACGTCCCGCTCGACCCGCGCTTCCCCTCCTCCCGCGTCGACCTGATCGTGCGGGAGACCGGCGCCGCGCTGGTGCTCACCGAGGACGTGCTCACCGCGCTCAGCCAGGCCGAGACGCGCACATCGGACCCTCAAGTGCACTGCGAGCCCCGTCAGTTGGCCTACGTGATGTACACCTCCGGCTCGACCGGGCAGCCCAAGGGCATCGGCGTCGCCCACCACGACGTGGCCGGTCTGGCGCTCGCCCCCTGCTGGCGCGGCGGTGCCCACGAACGGGTACTGCTGCACTCCCCGACGGCGTTCGACGCCTCCACCTACGAGCTGTGGGTCCCCCTGCTCGGCGGTGGCCGGGTCGTCGTGGCCCCGGCCGGGCAGCTGGACACCCAGGCGCTGCGGCGGACGGTCGCGGACAACGACGTGACCGGGATGTGGCTGACGGCCGGGTTCTTCCGCCTAGTCGCCGAGGAGCGCCCGGACGCCTTCGAAGGCGTGCGAGAGGTGTGGACCGGCGGTGACGTGGTCTCGGCGAGGGCGGTGGCCAGGGTGATGGAGGCCTGCCCCGGCCTCCACGTCGTCAACGGCTACGGCCCAACCGAGACCACCACCTTCGCCGCCCACCACACCATGACCGCGCCACCGGACATCACCCGCAGCGTGCCGATCGGGCGCCCCATGGCGAACATGCGGCTGCGTGTGCTCGACCCCGGACTGCGTCTGGTCCCGCCGGGTGTCGTCGGCGAGCTGTACATCGCCGGGACCGGCCTCGCCCGTGGGTACGTAGGCCGCCCGGAGATGACCGCCGAGCGGTTCGTCGCCGACCCGTACGGACCGGCGGGCGGCCGGATGTACCGCACCGGGGACCTGGTCCGGCAACTGACCGACGGCACGCTGGAGTTCACCGGTCGCGCCGATGACCAGGTCAAGCTGCGCGGCTTCCGGATCGAGCCCGGGGAGATCGACGCCGTGCTCGCCGGCCGCCCCGGGGTCGCCCAGACGGCCGCCGTCGTCCGCGAGGACCAGCCCGGGGACAAGCGGCTCGTCGCCTACCTGGTGCCCGCGGCCGGCTCGGCACCCGATCCGGAGGAGCTGGCCGAGCGGCTGCGGCGCACCCTCCCGGAGTACATGGTCCCGTCGGCGTTCGTCACCCTCGACGCGCTGCCGCTGACCCGCAACGGCAAACTGGACCGCGCCGCGCTGCCGGCGCCCGAGTACGGCTCCTCCGGACCCGGACGGGGCCCGCGCACGCCGCAGGAGCAGCTGCTGTGCGACCTGTTCGCGGAGGTCCTCGGCCGCGACCACGTCCGCATCGACGACGGCTTCTTCGACCTGGGCGGACACTCGCTGCTCGCCGCCCGCCTGGTGTCCCGGATCCGCGAGACCCTGGGCATCGGTCTGGGACTGCGCACCCTGTTCCAGGCGCCCACGGTCGCGGGCCTGTCGGAACGCCTGGCCACGGGCAGCCCCGAAGACGCCTTCGACGTGGTCCTGCCCCTGCGCTCCACCGGCAACGAAACCCCGCTCTTCTGCATCCACCCGGGCGGCGGCATCAGCTGGTGCTACAGCGGCCTGCTGACCCACCTCGGGCCCGAACACCCGGTCTACGCCCTCCAGGCCCGCAGTCTCGGCCGCCCCGAGCCACGGCCCACCTCCTACCGGGAGATGGCGGCCGACTACGCCGACCAGATCCGCAAGATCCAGCCGGAAGGCCCGTACATGCTGCTCGGCTGGTCGGCCGGCGGCCTCATCGCGCACGCGATCGCCACGGAGCTGCAGCGGCGGGGCGAACGCACCTCGCTGCTGGCGATCCTCGACGCCTACCCGGTCAAGGACATCGCCTTCGACGAAGCACCCGTCCCCACCGAACGGGACGTGCTGGTCGGCATGCTCGACTGCCAGGCGGACGAGCTGGGTGACGAGCCGCTGACCTACCCCGAGGTCATGGAGATCCTCCGGCACCGCGGCAGTGCGCTGGCCAGCCTGGAGGAGCACCACATCGAGGCCGTCGTCGCCATCATGATCAACAACGCGCAGCTCGCGCTCGTCCACGAGCCGGACCTCTTCGACGGCGACCTGTTGCTGTTCAACTCCACCATCGACCGAGAGGACGACTCGGCGGACGCCGGCATCTGGCAGCCCTACGTCGCCGGACGGATCGAGTCCCACGACGTCACCACCCGTCACGACCGCATGACACAACCCGGGTCCCTGGCCCAGATCGGGCCCGTCCTCGCGGCGAAGATCGCGGAGATCACCAGGACCGCACCGAACCCGACGACCTGTCAGGAGCACTGACCATGACCAACCCCTTCGAGGACAACGACGGTCGCTACCTCGTACTCGTCAACGAGGAGAACCAGCACTCCCTGTGGCCGTCCTTCGCCGACGTTCCCGACGGCTGGACCGTCGCCCACCCGGAGGACACCCGTGAGGCGTGTCTCGCCCACGTCGAAGAGCACTGGACCGACATGAGGCCCAAGAGCCTCGCCGACGCGATGGCCGGCCGGGAGCAGCCCGTCACATGACGACCACCACCGACGATCCCCCGGCCGGTCCGCACACCGGCCCCGACGAGATCACCGCGGCGATGCTCTCCCCGGAGTTCCGCCGCGACCCGTACCCGCTCTACGCCCGGATGCGCCGCGAATGCCCGGTCCACCGCAGCCCGCAGGGCATCTGGTACCTGACCCGGTACGCCGACGTGGAGCAGGCCCTGGGCGACCTGAGGCTGTCCAACGACCGCGACCGGATGACCCGCGCCTTCGGCGCCCGCGACGGCGGTCTGCGGGACCTCAGCAGGCTCACCGCGCGGCTCGGGCGCGTGATGAGCAACACCGACCCGCCGGAGCACGCCCGGCTGCGCAAGCTGGTGAACAAAGCGTTCACCGCCCGCCGTGTCGAGGCGCTGCGCGACCGCGTCCAAGCGGTCGTGGACCAACTCCTCGACACGGCGGTGGCGGCGGGACCGGTGATGGACGTCATCGCCGCCCTCGCCTCGCCCCTGCCGCACTCCGTGGTATGCGAGTTGTTCGGAATCCCGGACGCCGACCGCGATCGTGTCAAGGAGTGGTTCCGTGCGCTGGGCCGGATCACGGAGGACATCGACCGGGCCGTGGAGGTGGTGGACCAGTTCGAGGAGTACCTGATGTGGCTCGTCGCCCAGCGGCGGGGCGCCCCCGGGGACGACCTGATCAGCGGGCTCGTCGCGACCCAGGGGCGCGGCGACCGGCTCACCGACTCCGAGCTGCTGTCGACCTGCTTCATGCTCATCACCGCGGGCGACGAGACCACCACCCACCTGATCGGCAACGGCACCCTCGCGCTGCTCCGCCATCCCGACCAGCTGGCCCGGCTGCGCGCGGATCCCGCGCTGATCCGGCCGGCCGTCGACGAGATGGTCCGCTACGACTCGCCGACGCAGACGATCGTGCGCGTGGTGGCCGACGAAGTCGCCCTCGGCGATCGCACCCTGGCCGCCGGGGACGTGGTCTACCTGGTCCTCGCCGCAGCCAACCGTGACCCCGACCGCTTCGAGGCCCCGGACCGGCTCGACCTCACCCGCCCCGTCACCCGCCACCTGGGCTTCGGCAACGGACCCCACTTCTGTCTCGGGGCTCCGCTGGCCCGGCTGGAGACCGAGCTGGCCATCGGCACGATCGTGCGCCGGCTGCCGGACCTGCGGCTGGACACCGACCAACTGGAGTGGCGGCCCAACCCGTTGCAGCGGCGCCTGACCGCCCTGCCCGTCACCTACCGGACACCACCGAACCACTGATCGAGGAGTCATCGCCATGGCCCGGGAATTCCGGGTGCGCCGGGAGCAGTACCTTCCGGCCACGCCCCAACAGGTCTGGAACGCGGTCGCCACCGGAGCCGGCAACCTCGGCTGGCTCTACCCCATGGAGGTCGAGCCGCGCGTCGGCGGCGCCGTGACGCGCGGCCACGCAACCGTCGTCGAGTGGGAGCCGCCGCACCGCTTCGCCTGCCGTTCCGAGGACGGCAAGGGCTTCTCCAACACCCTCAGCTACGCCGTCGAAGGCCGGGACGACGACACCGCGCGGCTTTCCATGGGGATCCACTGGGTGCACACCGGCACCCCCGACGACGGCTGGGGCACCCGCGCCGACGCCGCCGAGAAACACGTGGACTTCTACCAGCACAGCCTCGCCGAGTACCTGCGCCACTTCGAAGGGCGCCGTGCCACCTACGTCAAGGCGGGCAGGCCCGCGGCACCGGCGCATGCCGACGTGTTCCCGACCCTGCTCCGGCAGACGGGCGTCACTGCCGGGACCGCCGTCGGCGACGCGGTGCGGTTCGCCGTACCGGACGGTCTCGGCGGGCCCCGGGACGCCGTCGTGGACTTCCTCAGCGGCGACTTCCTTGGTCTGCGCACCACCGACGGGCTCTACCGCTTCTACAACGGGCACACCTGGAACTGGCCGATCTGGCTCGGCCACCACCTGTTCACCGACACCATCGACGAGAAGCAGACGACGGAGGAATGGAAGGCATGGCTGGAGAAGGCGGCGCCCTGATGGAAGCAGGCCGGACGACCGCGACCGGAACACTCCTGTATTCCGCCGAACTCATCCAGGAAGGCGGTGCCTACAAACTCGTCGTGACCGATCAGCTGCGCCACACCGTGCAGACCGCCTATGTCTCCAGGAGGGCGGTGGAGCAGCTTCCCACCTTCCTTTCCAAGCTCAACTCCTTGCGGCTGGGCGGTTCCCGGTAGCGATGGCGGCACACGACGTGAAGAAGTGGTTCCGAGTCCACCGGCGCGCGGCGGACCCCAGGCTCCGACTGGTGTGCTTCCCGCACGCCGGCGGCACGGCACAGCTGTTCCACGGCTGGCCGACGCTGCTGCCCCAGGACGTCGAGGTGCTCGCCGTGCGCTATCCCGGCCGTCAGGACCGGTTCATGGAAGCCTGTATCGAGGACATGGCCACCCTGGCCGTCACGATCGAGGACGCACTGCGGCCCTGGCTCGACCGGCCGCTGGCGCTCTTCGGGCACAGCATGGGCGCCTGCGCCGCCTACGAGGTGGCCCTGCGGCTGGAGGCCCGCGGCATCGTCCCCGAGCACCTGCTGGTCTCCGCACGGGCCGCCCCCCACCGGGCCGAACACACCGCACTGCACCGTACCGACGACGAAACCCTGATCACCCGCGTCCGGCAGCTCGGAGACCTGCACGCGGAGGCCTACGACATCCCGGAGCTGCGGGACCTGCTGATGCCCGCCCTCCGCGCGGACTACCGGCTCATCGAGGCCTACCACCCCTCCCATCCGGCTCCGGTCAAGGCACCGATCACCGCTTACGTCGGCCGGGACGACCCGAGCTGCGCGCTCGACCGAGTGCAGGCCTGGTCCGACCTCACCGCCCCGGGCTCCTTCGAGCTGCGCTCGTTCCCCGGGGACCACTTCTACCTGGTGGCCCAGGAGCCCGCACTGGTCGCGGACGTGGCAGCACGCCTTGTGTGCCCGGCATGACGTGCATCGGCATGACGTGCATCGGACGGGAGGACTCCGACCTGGGCCGGATGCTGTGGGGCGAGCGGTGCGCCGGGCGGTCGCCGCGGGCCACCACGCACGTCTGCCGGGCTTGAGCGAGGTGGTGCAGTCAGCCCAATCGCGCCGGTCTCCCCGCGCATGGCGCCCGCGGGATTCCCAGGGGACGATGCTTGTGCCGGGCGCCGAGACGCGCGGTGTCCCTGGCAGCGGCTACGAAGACCGGGACGGAGGGATCCATGCGACCGGGCACACGCGCCGCCGACGCGATATTCCGGCTGCTCAGCCGGGACTGGGCCGGACTCGCCATCGCTCTGCTGCCGGCGGCCGCGGGCGCGTGGTGCCTCACCTTGGGAACCGGCTGGCGGGTTCTCGGCGGTGTGCTCTGCGCCATGGCCCTCGCGCTCGGTCTCGGGTCTCTGCGCCATCTGGTCCATGTGGCCCGGGTACGGGCGAGGTACCCGCCACCCGGACGCATGGTCGACGTGGGCAGCTACCGTATGCACGTCCTCGCCGAGGGAGACGCCGGAACGCGGCCGACCGTGGTCTGGATGCCGGGCGGCCATGCCGGCGGGTACGCCATGTACGGGCTGCACGCGCTGGTGCGGGAACGGACGCGTTCGGTCCTGGTGGACCGTCCGGGCTCCGGCTGGAGCGACCCGGGCCCCTTTCCGCGCACGACGGCAACCGAGGCCGTCGAACTGCTCACGGTGCTGGAGAGGTCCGGCGAAAGAGGGCCCTATGTCTTCGTGGGCCACTCCTTCGGCGGACTGCTCATGGCCAACGCCGCCAGGCGCCGCCCTGACCTGGTGGCCGGTCTGGTGCTGCTCGACCCCACCCCGCCCGACGTCATCGCCTTCGGCCCCCCGGTCCCGGCTCTGCGCCATGCCGTGCGGGACCAGACCGTCCTCGCCGTGCGCCGCCTCTTCGGCCTACACGCCCTCCAGCGCAGGCACGAGGCCGACGCTCCCGAGGATCCGGGGCAGGTTCTCGCCGCGGTCGAGACCAGGACCAGGGCGAACTGCGCCGCGGCATCGATCCTGCGGGAGCTGTCGCCGGACGGCATCACCAGAGCCGGCTGGCACACGGTCGTGCACGATGGCGAGCTCGGCTCGCTCCCGCTCCTTCTTGTGGCGCCACGCGATCTGACGGGCGGTGGCGAGATCTTCGACGCGGTCGACGATCCGGAGGAGAACGCCCGGGTACGGCACTTCTTCCTCACCGTGAGAGACCGCTTTCTCGCGGCCTCCAGCGCGGCCCGGAGGGTCTATACCCCGGAGGGAACCGGCCACGACTTTCCGGACCGGGTACCCGAGTTCGTCGTGCAGGTGGTGGGCTCACTGCTGGACGAACGCAGGCCGGGCACACCGGACCCGCTCTGAGCCCGTTCCGCGGCCACGTGCTGCTCCGGGGCGCCTCCGCCCGAACGAATGAAAGGCGTCGCCGTCCCCAGGCGCATCGGCCGAGGCCCGACTACGGTGTTTTCCAGTGGGGGTGGAATTCCGGCCCAGCGCTGCCGGCCAGGTGGTCCGGTAGGCGCGGCGGCGGGAGCCGTGCTGTGCACACAAGAGAGGGTTCACCCATGCCCCCTGTAGTACCTCCCTTCCTCGTCGGCCTGGTTACGGCCCCTCTGCTCAAGAGAGTGGCGAAACCGCTGGTCCGCGGCATTATCAAGACGTCGGTCGGTCTGACCCTGGAGGTCAGGCGTGCAGCCATCGAGGCGGGTGAGGAGATCCAGGACCTCACCGCCGAGGTGGCCGCGGAGAAGCTGGCGAGTTCGGCTCGGACGCGCCGCGTGAAGGCCGACGGCGAGGTCACGGCGCAAGGCGCCGCGGCGAGCTGAAGACCGGCGGTCCACAAGCAAGCAGGTACGGGTGGGAGCAGCCTGCCCTGCACCCCGCACTATCCCGGCCGCTTGCCGCCGTGACGCAAGTCGGCAAGGTGATCGGCGCCCCGGGCGTGCCGGAGCTGGGCGCACTGGCGCCTACCAGCACGGGCAGGACGATGCCGGCCAGTCACCCACCGCCGCGTAAAACGGCTTTGGCAGGGCCTCTTGAGGCCCCGGCGGTGGACAGGGCCATGGCGCAGCAGGCCAGCATGGCACCGAGCGCCGGTTGACTCAGGCCGGTCATCCGGCCGACGCTCCGTGCAGCCTGCTCGCAGAGTGTCCGCTGGGGATCGGTGGCCAGCCCATCCAGCGCGCCGGTCACCTGCGTGACCAGTTCCTCGAGCCGGTGGTGCTGCGCCTCCATGCGCTCGATTGCGTCGGCCTGCGCCACCGCCCGCGCCGCGAGCCGGGGCCAGAGGAATTCGTCCTCGCCTGGGCCCGCCGGGAAGGGCCGGCAGAGCGGGCACTGAGGTCTTCTCGGCAACCTGACGGTTGCATGCGTGACGACCCGCTGGACGGCGGCATGGCGCTCGATGCCCGTCGGGAAGCTTGTCGGTCCGAGTGTCCCGGGCCGTCCGGCTCCCACTTACACTCGCTCGATGAACAACATGCGGTGCACCCAATGCGGTCAGGTCGGGCTTGAGCAGGGCTTCGTCAGTGACAGTGGCAGCGGCGCCCGCGGGTATGCGCGATGGTTCGGAAGCCTCCTTGAGCGGGGCGTAATGGGCGTAGCCAAGACGCGGGGCCTGCCGCAATGGCAGATCGATGCCTTCCGCTGCCCGAACTGCGGGCACCTGGAACTGTTCGCCGTCCAGCCATTGAACCTTCGTGGGTAACGTCTCGTGACGGTTCGTGATCTTCGTTGCTGACTCTGCGCAGGGCCTTGAAGATGACCTTGAACAGGGCATTGAGCACCGCGGTGTCCTTCAGTTCTTCCGCGTTCCGCGCAGTGCGCTGTAGGTCGATGAGGACCTCGTCGGCCCCTGCCGCATGTGCGGCGAGCAGGTGGTCCGCCACCTGCACCACCATTCCTCGGTCTCGGCGATGTGCCGGATCCGGCTGATGACGTAGGCCAGTTGCGGGACACCCGTCATGGCGGCCACTGAGCGGACCCAGCAGCCCGAACTCGTACCCGTCCCCCGCCGTGACCACATGGCTGAGTCCAGTGGGCCGAGGGCGGGTTGAGGGGTGACCGTTCAGACCGTTTACGGCTGGAAGTACTCCGACATCAGGGCGCTGACCCATTCCGGCTGCCTGACCTCCACAGCGTGGAACTCCACCATCGCCGGCTTCAGGTCGATGACCGGCGTGCCCGACACCGCGTCGAGGCCCACCACCGTCAGTTCGCGTCCGTGCACGGACTCGATGGCACAGCACGTCACCCCGATGCGGTTCGGTCTGCGGGGGCCGCGGTCGGCGAAAACGCCGACGGACGGGAGGTCGGAGCGACCGCGGTAGGGGCGGGGTTCGCGGTAGTCGTCGCGTTCCGGGAACTGGTCGAAGACGAAGAGGACCTCCACGTGGGAGAAGCCCTCCAGGCCCTGGAGGCACGCCTCGCCGAGACGCTCGTCGATGGTGATCGTGCTGCGGACGGCACCCCAGTTGTCCGTGTGCTGGACGTCCGTCCGATCGTTGAGGACCGTGCCTATCGGTGTGACCTCGAAGCTTGGCATGGCTAGGTTGTATCTCTTCGGTCGGCGTCGTGCCCAGATGCTTCCGATCGGCTGATCGCACAACCAAAGAGACACGGCCCGGGTGCCTCACCGAGGGCATCACCCCCGAGAAACAGGTGACCAGGCGTTCCTGCCCTCAAGTCCTGCCCGGCGGTGTACCTGCTGTCCGGGAGTTGCTGTAGGTAACCCTGCCGGACCAGCATCGACAGGGCTGCGGCCTCGGCCGGGCCGAACCTCCTCAGGGAGCGGGCAATCTGTGCCCGAGACACCGCCCCATGCGGTGCATGTGTGACAACTTCCAGGATCTTCAGGGCTTCCCGGATTGCGTGAGGTGCCTGCGTGTCCAGCCTGCCCAAGCTCTCGGGGGGCTGCTCCTCGGACCGTTGAATGCGTTCGGGGGCGGTGTGATTCCAGCCGTGCGCAGCGCTGCCGGCTACAGCTTTGGCGCCAAGCGCGGTGCCGGCGCCGACCAAGCCGCGTCGGTTGAGCATGAGGTCCATTCCCGTGAATTCGGTGAGGACCGCAACGGTCCGCTCGGGCGCCCACGGCGGCTGATCCGGATGCTCCAGCTCCCTACCGCTCTGCTGTCTCCCCGTCCGCCCGTGCCTGACCAGTCCGAGGTCCTCGATGGTCACGACACGGCCGAGTCGCTCGGTGAACAGTGCTGCCAGTACGCGCGGTACAGGATCGCGCGGGATCTCTCCCATGTCGATCCAACGCCGCACCCGGGAGGTGTCGGTGGTCAGATGGGGGTGCCCCAACGCTGCGGCCTGCCGGTTCACCAGCCTGGCGAGTTCACCCTTGGACCAGCCGGCCAGACGGAACAGGTCCTGCAGGCGGTCATTGGGAGTGAGGCGCTGCTGACGAGGAGGTCCGCCGATCAGCTCCAGGCGGACGACACGGCCCAGTTTTCGCTTCATCTGGAGCGAAACCCGTTCCATGCCATTCGACACGACGTCGTCATCGGAATCGCTCGGGACCGTGAAAACGATGACATCGCGGGTAATTCTGCGGGCGGTGAAGGGAATTCCGAGTTGGCTGGTAGCGCTCAACCACGTCCGCCTCGTCCTCCGAACGCTCAGCCGCGTGCCGAGGAGCCTCCCGAACCTGCTGGTGAGGCAGCACCGCCAGACCCACCAGAGGATGCCGCACGCAGCCAAGAGAAAAGGCAAAGCGACCTCTGGCCAATGCTTGTACAGCGCAATCAGCGCGTCCCGCCCGTCATGCCACCACCGAGCAGGCAGTGCGCCCACCCCTTCGCCGGGCCCCCTCGGGGGATCAGTGCGTTGCCGTCGACCGCCGATGAAACGACCCGCCACACACACGATGGCGGCAACCGCAGCGGTGACAAGGCTCGCGCGCAGCAGAACCATGCCTCGGGAGACATGAGTCGCGACCGTGCCCGGGGCTTTGCCCATGAGGGTTGCAGCCTCGTCCTGGGTATAGTCCAGCGCTTTCGTCGCCCATACCGCGGTGCGCTGCGGGAGAGACAGGCCGGCCAGGGCCCGCTCGACGGCGCAACGGTTGGCAACCAGCGTGGCGAAGTCTGCGGACTGCGCCGGGTCGAAGCGCACAGGGTCAGCCGCACGACGGGCCTCCATTCGGCCGTGGTCAGCCTGCTGTCGGGCCCGATTGGCCACCTCGGTACGGATCACCACACGCAGGTAGCTGATCGGGCGCTCGATGGACGCCGGATTGCGCAAGGCCTTGGCGAAGGCGTTCTGCACGATGTCCTCGGCCGAGACAACCGACTCCGGTACGCCGCGGGCAAGGAGCGCATGCCGGGCGGTCGACGTGAGGCTGACGCGGTACTTCGCGTACAGAGCACCCAGATCCTCGGCGGTCACCGCCTCCTGCTCAGGCATTGTCTTCCGCTCCCTTTGAGCACACATCGCGAGAGGCGCTCGGTCTCGCCAGCCGTGCTCGGATGATCTCGGCCCGGGCCATGGACCGGTTGCGATGTGCCACGCTGTCGAGCCAGCTCTTGATTGCCGGGGTCAGAGGGGCAACCAGGGACAAGAGTGCAGCAGCGAGCTCCAGCATCCAACCTCCCTTGAGTTCTGGGCCATTGGCGCTTGTGGGCGCGGTGGCCGTTCACAGAAGAGAGGTATGGGCGGGCCGTTCTCATGACATGCCGCCCAAGATCTCCTGATGCCGGCGCCCGCGTACTCGCCGGCTATCAGGTGGACCACGCGTTGCGGTCGTTTCCCAACACGCATCGCGCGTGTGCGGAGGGCCTGTGCGTCGCAGTTTTACAGCAGGACGACGCAGCCTCGCCGCTCCAGCTCGGTCAGTAGCGATGAGGAGGGTTCGCAGGCGTTCCAGCGCAGGTCCAGCTTCTCCAGCGAAGGCATGTCGACGACCCAGTCCGGTAGCCGCGTGAGTCGGTTGCTTCTCACGTCCAGCTGACGTAGCCGGGGCAAGTTCGGCAGTGACTCCGGAAGTTCGGCCAGGGCGTTCTCCCGCAGGTCCAGGTGACGCAGCTCATGAAGGCCGGCCGTGGACGACGGCAGGGTTGTGATCGCGTTGCCCCGGAGCCAAAGTTCGCGCAGGTTGCGGAGCCGGCCGATGCTTCCGGGCAGCGCGGTCAGTCGGTTGTGCTGCGCCCGGAGTTCGATGAGGCCGGTCATGCTGCCGATGGCCTCAGGCAGGGCGGTGAGTTTGTTCTCGCCGACGTTGAGGTAGCGCAGCCGAGTCAGGTTTCTCAGGGCTTCGGGGATCTCGGTCAGGTTGTTGTCGTGCAGGTACAGGCAGCCGTCGAGGCTGGTCAGGTCGCCGAGTTCGTCGGGTACTGACCTGAGGTG
The DNA here is from genome assembly GCF_044746205.1 of Streptomyces sp. NPDC086549. Taxonomy (NCBI): domain Bacteria; kingdom Bacillati; phylum Actinomycetota; class Actinomycetes; order Kitasatosporales; family Streptomycetaceae; genus Streptomyces; species Streptomyces sp. NPDC086549. The sequence continues at coordinate 15,297 of NZ_JBIVBS010000010.1, forward strand.
GTTGTGGCCGAGGTCCAGTGTGGTCAGCTGCCGCAGCCGTCCGATCTCGGTCGGCAGATGGGTGAGTCCGTTGTCGGCGAGGATCAGGACCTGGAGTTCGGTGTGTTGCCAGACCGATACGGGAACCTTTCCCAGCTGTTGACGCCATAGGTTCAGCGTGTACGGCACGGCGCGGTCCCCCTCCTGGCATGTCGACGGTTCAGGTGAAGACTCGCGGCAGGTGCTGTACGGCCGACTCCGGTTGTTCCTCGGGGACGTAGTGACGCCTGCCTGCCGTTGTTCACGCGCGTGTCCGGCCCTCTCATGCCCGCTGTGCAGTGGCCCGCTCGCCGGTGGTCGCCAACAGGCCGAGCACCTCGCCGAGTTGCCGACGGACCTCCGGGGCGGTGATGAGCCCGTCCTCGCCGATCATCCCCCGGTCCACCGGTACCTTGAGGCAGGCCGACTCCATGATGCCTGCGCCGGTGTAGCCCAGTACCGCTCTCAGCGTGGCCTCCGCTCCCTGACCGCGCCCCGGGGCTGCCGCGTTGACCCAGGCGACCGGCTTGTCGCTGATCTCGGTGCCGCCGACCGTCCAGTCCAGCAGGTTCTTGAAAGAACCCGGCAGAGTGCCCGCGTACTCCGGGGTGCAGATCAGAATCCCGGCCGCCCGGTCGATGGCCGCCCGGAGCCCGGCCACAGGCACCGGAAGCGGGTCGGCGTCGTCATCGGGGTTGAAGTGCGGAAGAGCCGCCAGCCCCTCATACCGGACAGTACGCACTCCCGCGGACGGCGCCACGGCGTCCGCGGTGCGCAGTACGGCCTCGTTGGTGGAGAGGGCCCGCAGACTTCCCGAGAGCAACAGAATCACCGGCAGCGTCGACATCAGCTCAACCTACGCGCTCCGCACCGCGGTCGGTCAACACGATTGCCGTGACGGGCATTCATGCCGGTCAAGCAGCCAAGGGGCCGTCCAGGATCCGTCACCCGGCCTTCCGGTCGCAGTCCCGGACAAAAGCCCCGTCGTCAGCCGGTAGCCGCCCTCACAGCAGAAGCAGGAGGTTCTCCGCTCGGGCGGAGAGTGTGGCCATCGGCGACGCCCACGCTGTGCAGGTCTGTTGATCAAGGCTCCCGGCGCTGGAGGCCGGCCCTGTCGGGGCTCCGGTATGCCGTCGGCGGCCGGCCGAGGAGCTTCTTGAACGCGGCCGTATAGGCGGCGGGGTTGTCGTAGCCGAGCAGGGTCGCGATGCGGGTGACGGGCGTGCCCGCGGTCAGGTGCTGCAGGGAGTGCAGGATGCAGGCGCGTTGCCGCCACTGCGAGAAGGTGAGGCCGGTGTCGCGCCGGAACAGGCGGGCGAGGGTGCGTTCGCTGATGTTGAGTTCCGCGGACCAGCGTGCGGGCGGGTCGTGGATCTCCGGCTTCTGCAGGAACGCCTCGCACAGGCCGCGCAGGCGCGGCTCGGGCGGCAGGGGCACATCGAGCGGCAGGGGGGTGAGGCTCTTGAGCTCGTGGAGGATGAGGGTGGCGACCGCCGCGTCGCGGCTGTGCTCCGGGTAGCGCGGCTCCATGTCGACGGCTTCCAGGATCAGCGCTCGCAGTAGGGCGGAGACGTCGACGGCCTGGCAGCGGGCGGGGAACCACGGCACCGCGGTGGGTTCGATGTAGAGGCTGCGGGTGCTGACCCCGGTCATCGTGACCTCGTGCCCGGTCATGGGCGGGATCAGGACGGCGCGGGCGGTGGGAATCGTCCAGCTGCCGTCCGACGTCTCGACCTGCATCACGCCGGTGGACGCGTACAGGACCTGGGCACGGCGGTGCTCATGCCGGACGAGCAGGTGGTCATGGGGGTAGTCGGTGCCGATGGCCAGCACGGCACGATCGAGGTGGTCCACCTCCGCGACCGGGATATTGCGCATGCCGTGAGGTTACGCGGGGTCATGTGCGCCTGTCTGCTGCGCGTAGGAGGTCGGCGATCCATCGATTGCCCGCCAACCGGCGTGATCTCTAGCGTCTTACCAGTGCTGACCTCCTTCACCACTCTCCTGCTGTTCGGCTGCCTGACCGGCATCACGACCGTGCTCTTCGGCTTCGGTGGCGGCTTCGTCACGGTCCCCCTCGTCTACGGCGTCCTGACCACCACGGCGCGTTCGGGAACCGACGCGGACGCCATGCACGTCGCGGTGGCGACCTCGGCGGCGGTCATGGTCGCAAATGCCGCCGCGGCGGCGCTGGCCCAGTGGCGCCAGGGTCGGCTGCGTCGCGCGTATGTCTGGCCGCTGGCGGCGTTCATCACGGTCGGTGCCGTCGTCGGGTCCTTCGCAGCCACCTTGCTCGGCGGTACGGCGTTGCGGTTGCTGTTCGCCGCCTACCTGCTGGTGACGATCACCGACTGTCTTCTGCGGCAGGGCTTCCTCTCCGTGGCGCACCTGACGCGTCCGAAGCCCCTGGGGCGAGGCACTGCCGGCCTCGGCGGAATGGCCATCGGCCTGGTGGCCGCCGCCCTGGGAGTGGGCGGCAGCGTCATGACGGTTCCACTCCTGCGACGCAGGGGTCTTTCCATGGCTGAGGCGACCGCCATGGCCAACCCTCTCAGCGTGCCCGTCGCCGTGGCCGGAACACTCGTTTACGCCCTTGCTCCCACCGTCCCGGCCGGCGCAGGACAGGTGGGTTACGTCGATCTCACCGCGGCCGCCGCCCTGCTCGCGGGGTCGCTGCCCACCATCGCTGTCGCGAGGCGTGTCACCGGCCGGGTCCCGGACCGCGTCCACTCCGTCGCCTACGTCGTCCTGCTCGTCGTCGTTCTGATGGTGATGGCGGCCGCGGGAGCCTCACGCAGTGCCCCACGCGCCGCGGAGCCGGGCGAATCCGCCGTTGCCCAAAAGGAGTTGTCCGTTGACCACTGACGACGAGGTGGGCGGTGTCCCGGGGGTGCCAACGCGGTTGAGCGGCGTCTGGCGCAGCACGAACGCGCGCCCTTCCTCCGCCGTCCAACCGGTTTGCACCGGCCCCGGGTTGACGACCGAGGGTGTGGTTGCCGGTGAGGGTGCGCCCGGACGCGCCGGCGCCGCGGCCCACCCGTGAGGGTGTCGGTCGCGGTGCCGGACTTGTCGGTCCGGGTCACGGCTTGAGGAACCCGGCCCCGGTCAGGACCTGCCGGCCCTGGGCGGACTGCACCAGCGTGATGAAGGCCTTGGCGGTCTCGGCGTTCTTCGAGTCCTTGAGCAGGGTGATCGGGTAGTCGTTGATGGCCTGGGCCGACTCGGGGAACTCCACGCCCTGCACCTTGTCGCCCGCGGCCTTCACGTCGGTCTTGTAGACGACGGCGGCGTCGGCCTCCTTGAGCACCACCTTGTTCAGGGCGGACTTGACGTCCTCCTCGTAGGAGACGGGTGTGAGCTTCAGCTTGCCGGCGTCCAGGGCCTTCTGGGCTGCGGCGCCGCACGGGACGGTCTTGTCGCACAGTACGACCTTGAGGCCGGACTTGGTGAGGTCCTTGAGGGAGGAGACCTTGTCGGGGTTGCCGGGCAGGGTGGCGATCTCGAGCTGGTTGCGGACGAAGGTGGCGGGTGTGCCGGCCGCGTCGCCCTTGTCCGTGACGATCTTCATCGTCTTGGGGCTGGCGGCGGCGAAGACGTCGGCGGGGGCTCCGCTGGTGATGCTCGCCGCGAGGGTGTCGCTGCCGCCGAAGTTGAAGCTGACCTTCGTGCCCGGGTGGGTCTTCTCGAACTCCTTGCCCAGGGCGGTGAAGCTCTCCTTCAGGGAAGCCGCGGCGAAGACGGTCACGTCGCCGGACAGCTTCGGGGACGCGGACGACGACGAGTCCGACTTCGGTGAAGAGCCGGACGAGTCGGACGAGTCGTCGGACGAGGAGCAGGCGCTGAGCGCCAACAGGGCGGCGACTCCCGCACCGGCCACCTGAAGCGTCCGACGGGTCCGGCGCACGGAACGGGTCATCACGGGTTCACTCCCTTTGGTCCTGAACGGACTCATCTACGTTCTTTCGACGACCAGTTGGTCGACTTGATCACGGCAACAGCCGGAACGCCGGGTTCGGGCTTCTGTTCCTCAGCCGACTCGCGGCTGACCATGGCCACTACCCGGAACGGTCCGGCGGCCCCGGGATGATCCGGCGGCGCAGCCGTCGCGTTCGGCGGTCAGTTCCCGCCGTCGCCCAGGCGCCTCACGAGGCCGGCGCTGACGCCGAGTAAGGCGAGGACGTCCCCGATCCAGTAGGTGCGCATGCGTCGATCGTACTACCGCAGATGCTGGCGGATCGGCCCACATCTCATTGCATAAGCAGGGCCAAAGGTCCCTACTGTTGGCATCTGCGCATGCACCTCATAAGTCTGGGTACGGTCATGCGGGAGGTGGTAGCCCGTGAGTCAGTCCCTCGCAGCAACTGGTACGGCCGCCGGCCGGATGGCGGAACTCTCCCTCAGCGGCGATCTGCACCGCCCGGTCCGGCTGACGGTCCCAGACCTTCTCACCTGGCCCCGGCACGAGGCACAGGTCGCCTTCGAGTGCGCCACCAGCGGCGTGCAGCACCACCGCTTCACCGGACCACTCCTGCACGACGTCCTCATGGACGCGGGCCCCGCCTTCGACCCCGCCCGCCGCAAGGACCGCCTGCGCTTCCTGATCGCCGTACGCGGCACCGACGGCCACCACGCCCTGCTGTCCTGGGCGGAGATCGACCCGGACTTCGGCCGCGCCCCCGTTCTGCTCGCGGTCACCCTCGACGGCACTCCGCTCGACCACGCCGGCTCACAGCTCGTGCTGCCCCAGGACCGCTGCGGCGCCCGCTACATCAGCGGGATCGAGACGATACGCGTGGACGGTGGATACACCGCGTGGACCTGACAGCGACGAAAGGAACCTGGCGAAGCACGACCGGTCGGCGGACGTCCTGACGCTGCGGCCACTGCGCGAGCGGGCATCGAATTTACGGGCTGTCAGGGACAAGGGCAGGCCGGTGAATCAGTTTTTACTGTCCCATGGTTGCCGGCCCCGTCGGTCCGTCGGACTCTTGGTCACCATGCCGTCGGGCAACTGGTTCTGCTGGTCATGGGGGGTGCAGGGGTCCCTCGCGCTGAGCGGGGAATGTTCATGCACCTCGAGTTCCGGCACCTCCGTATCCTGCTCACCGTCGCCGAGGCCGGCAGCATCCGCAGGGCCGCCGCACGGCTGCAGCTCTCTCAGCCGGCCACGAGCGCTCAGCTGAAGCGGATCGAACACGAGCTGGGCGGCCCGCTCTTCATCCGCAGCGCCGACGGGGTGAAGCCGAACGAGAACGGACAGTACGTCCTTCGCTGCGCCCGTGACCTCGTCGTCGGCTTCGACCGGCTGCGCGAGTACGCGCGATCGGCGGCCGAGGCGGACAGGAAGACCGCCGCGCCGCTGAGGGCGGGCGGAACCGCCGGCCCCCTCGTGTCCCTGCTGCTCTCCGCCCTCTTCGAACTCGTCCCGGAACGCCGGCTCACCATAGATGCCCGCCGTTCCGTGCACACCCTGGCGAAATCGCTGAGCCTGTCGAAATGCGACATCGCGGTGTTCGGCGAGTTCCCGGGCTTCCCCCTTCCGGTCGGCGAGTCGGTGGTGACACGCACACTGCTCCGTGAGCCGGTCTTCGTCCTGCTGGCCGAGGACCACCCGCTGGCACGCCAGGAGGTGGTCGGTCTCCATGAGCTGGCCGGCGAGGAGTGGGTCATGCCGGAGGCCGACGAGAGCGGTGTGCACGCGTACCTTCATCTCACCTGCCAGTCTGCGGGATTCACTCCGCGTATCGCCCATGTGACGTCGGACCTGTCCGTGGCGCAGATCCTGGTCGCCGGGCGCCGTGCCGTCTGCGGCGTATGGCCGACCGCCGATGTCCCCGCCCAGGGCACCGTGCTGCGGCCGCTCGTGGACGTCCCGTTCCACCGGCGGTTGCTGCTGGCCTGGAACACGGAGTCGGTTCCGCCCGAGCTCGCCGACGCGGTCGGCGAGCGTGTACTGGCCGCCTATCAGTCGCTGGTGCGGCAGCGGCCGCAGTACCTGGCCTGGTGGCAGGGCGGGGGAGAGGGGTTCGCTCTCGGCGAGGGCGCGTGACCGGCCGGGGCGAGCTTCCCCACGCCCTATAGCTCCGTGGTTATAGCCCAGATGGAGTCACGTCAGGAACATGTCATTTGGTGAACACTTCGCGTCAACGTCCCAGGACGTCGTCACCCCACGACGAGCGAAGGAATCACCCCGTCATGCCCCGTCCCCTGCTTGCCCTTTCCGCGATGGTCGCCGCCGGCGTCATCACCACGGGTGCGATGGCCGTACCTGCGCACTCGCAGACCAATGCGGTCCAGCGCGGAACCTCCGTCCGCGACACGGCGATATCCAAGGCCAAGGCGAACGTGACCCGGCACGCCGACACCTTCGGTTTTGGTGCGGGCCAGAGACTCCACGTCAAGGACGTCGTGATCGACGCCGACGGCACCCAGCACGTCCGTTTCGAGCGGACCTACCGCGGCCTCCCCGTCGTCGGCGGCGACTTCGTCGTCCACCAGAAGGCCGACGGCTCGTTCAAGGGATCCACCCGCGCCAAGGCCCACAAGGTGGCGCTCAAGTCCGTCGCTCCCGCCGTAGGCGCCAAGGGCACCGCGGCCGGCGCCCTGAAGCGCTCGCACGGGTTGGTGCGCAACGGCAAGTCCACCCCCGAGCTGATCGTGTGGGCCGTCGACGGCACCCCGCGCCTGGCCTGGCGCACCACCGTGCAGGGCCTGGGCGACAAGGGCCAGCCGCACGGCGAGGTCTTCGTCACCGACGCCACCACCGGCGCGGCGATCGAGAACTACGACGTGGAGCGCGAGGCGACCGGCACCGGCCACTCCGAGTACACCGGTGACATCGGCATCGACACCACCCAGCAGGCCAACGGCACCTTCGCCCTGATCGACCCGGTGCGCGGCCACATCACCAAGGACGCTCACAACGCCTCGTCCTCGTCCCTGAACAGCTCCTCCGGCACCCTGTTCACCGACGCCGACAACATCTGGGGCGACGGCAAGAAGTTCTCCACCGACCGCGCCACCGCTGCCGTCGACGCGCACGCCAACACCGCCAAGACGTTCGACTACTACAAGGCGACCTTCGGCCGCAACGGCATCAAGAACGACGGCCGCGGCGCCACCGTCTTCGTCCACGTCGGCACCAACTGGGACAACGCCCAGTGGTCGGACTCCTGCTTCTGCATGATGACCGGCGACGGCAACGGCACCACCGACCCCGAGCAGGTCGACCTCGACACCATGGGCCACGAGATGACCCACGGCGTCACCTCGGCCACCGCCAACCTGCGCTACAGCGGCGAGTCCGGCGGCCTGAACGAGGCGACCAGTGACATCCTCGGCACCATGGTCGAGTGGTACGCCAACAACCCGGTCGACACCCCCGACTACCTCTTCAGCGACCAGTCCACCCCGCCGTGGCTGCGCCGCTTCGACAAGCCGTCCCTGGACGGCAGCTCCGCCGACTACTGGTCGAAGTCCGTCGGCCGGCTCGACGTGCACAACTCCTCGGGCGTCGGCAACCACTGGTTCTACCTCGCCAGCGAGGGCAGCGGCACCAAGACGATCAACGGCATCACCTACAACAGCCCGACGTACAACGGTTCCACCGTCACCGGCATCGGCAACAAGAAGGCGTCCGCCATCTGGTACCGGGCGCTGACCGTCTACATGACCTCCACCACGGACTACAAGGGCGCCCGCACCGCGACTCTGAACGCGGCGAAGGACCTCTACGGCGCGACCGGCCCCGAGTACGCCACCGTGGCCGCGGCCTGGAGCGCGGTCAACGTCAACTGACGCACTGACGCACTGACGCACTGACGCACTGACGCACTGACGCACTGACGCACTGCCTGATTCGTGCGAGCCGGCCCGGACGACGACCCTCACAGCCGTCGCCCGGGCCCCGGCGTTTCCGGCGACGCCGTCCCTCCCGAATGCCAGTGAGCACCTTCAGCGTGGCCACTGATCGGGACTGATGCGGGTGTTGCCGCAACACCTGACAGTGCACCAGTCCTGACCGGCGGATCGGGAGTGTTGCTGACCGTCTGGCGGCGGCCGCAACAGGCCCTGGATGTTGCCGGTTTGTCGAATTCCTGGCGCAACGGATTCATCTGTCGTCATTGTGTGGCTCGCAGCAAGGCGGGCCCATCCGGGGCGCGCTGTCCCGGCCGGCGTCGGCGGGGTGAGGAAGGGAAGGCGCGATGGATCGTTCGCTTGTGTCGGTGAGGGCGGCGCTGGTGCTGTTACTCGCCGCGCTGGCCGGTGTGGGGGCCGGCCTGTTGTCGGTGCTGGCCGGAAACGGGGTGGCGGTCGGTGTGCTCGCCGGGCTCACTGCCGCGGGCGGGGCCGTGCCGGTGTTCAACCAGGTGATCGCCCCGGACACCACCCACCGCAGGCCGGCTGTACCCGGGGCGGGAACGAAGGGCGGTAGCGCCGGTGGGTGAGCTGCGTCCTCTCGCCCCGGACCTGACAGCGGAATCCCGTGCGCTGGCCATGGCGCTGCGGGAGCTGTTCGAAGGCCTGGAAGTCTCGGTCCGCCGTTACGCGGCCCGCCGCGTTCGGGACGCCGGCACCTTCTCCCGCTATCTCAGTGGCACCCGCGTGCCGCCCTGGGAAGTGGTGATGGACCTGTTCACCGACGTCGCCGAACATCGTGGCATGGCCGCCACCCCGGACGCCATGGAACTGGTGCGCCGCCTGCACCGGGCGGCCGTCGAGACCAGCGCCTCACCCCGCCATGCGGTCGCGGTACTCGAGCGGCAACTCGCCGAGGCCGACCGCGACTCACGCCGCTCCACCGCCCGCGGCGACGCACTGAGCGACGCGCTGCTGGACCGCAAACACCGCATCGCCGACCTGGAAGTGCGTCTGAACCAGCTGGAAGCCGAATGGAGCGCGGAACGCGAACGAGCCGAACGCCTGGCCGCGGCCGGCCCGGACGTCAGCGGGCTCCTCCACGAACGCGACCATCTGCAGGACGAAGTCACCCGTCTGTCCGCCCAGCTCCACGAAGCGCAAAAACAGCGCGACGAAGCAGAACAGCGCTGCACACTGCTGGAACGACAGCTGGAAGCGGTCGAACAGGCCCCGACCGTCGCCACCGTCACCCCTGCGGTCTCGCGGGCCATGCCCAAGGTCCTCATCGTCGACGATCAGCCGGACAACCTGATGGCCATGACCGCCGTCCTGTCCACCCTCGACCAGAAGCTGGTCGCCGTCTCCTCCGGCCGCGAAGCCCTCAAAGCCCTCCTCGATCACGACGACTTCGCTGTGATCATCATGGACGTGCAGATGCCCGACATGGACGGCTACGAGACCGCCGCCCACATCAAACGACGCCCTCGTACCCACGACGTCCCCATCATCTTCCTCACCGCCATGGGCGCCGACCCCGAACACTCTGCCCGTGGTTACGCCGCAGGCGCGGTCGACTACATCGGCAAGCCCTTCGATCCCTGGGTCCTGCGCGCCAAAGTCGCGGTCTTCACCGGTATCTACCTCGAACAACGGCGCCTCGCCGGAGAGCAGTGACCACCCCGCTCGCCGACCGCTGTCCCTCGGGCGACCTTGGAATCCGTTGCATGTCAGGGGGCTGTTTCCTGCCGGGCTCCGGCGGTGAAGTGCTGTTCCAGGGTGCCGATGCCCTCGATGCGGGAGGTCAGGACGTCGCCGGGGGCGAGGTAGCGGGGTGGGTTCTGGCCCATGCCGACGCCGGCGGGGGTGCCGGTGAGGATGACGTCGCCCGGGTAGAGGGTGATGACCCGGGTGAGGCGGGCGATCAGTGTGGGGACGGGGAAGATCAGCTCGTGGGTGTTGCCGTCCTGGACCACCTCGCCGTTGACGTGCGTGGTCAGGCGCAGGTCGGCGGGGTCGGGCAACTCGTCGGGGGTGACGAGCCAGGGGCCGAGCGGGGTGAAACCGGCGTGTGACTTGCCGAGGCTGAACTGCGGGGCGGGGCCGGACATCTGGAGCACGCGCTCGGAGAGGTCCTGCGCGACGGTGTAGCCGGCGATGTGGTCCCACGCCGCAGCCTCGGTGACGTGGGATGCGGTGGTGCCGATGACGACGGCGAGTTCGACCTCCCAGTCCACGTTGCCCTCCGGAAGCCGGACCGTGGTGTACGGGCCGGTGAGGGAAGAGGCGAACTTGGTGAACACCGGGGGCAGTCCCTCCGGGACGGCGAGACCGGTCTCGGCGGCGTGGTCGCGGTAGTTGAGGCCGAAGGCGACCAGTTGGGAAGGGGCCGGGACGGGTGAGTCCAGTTCCGTACGGTCGTAGGGGCGGCCCTCGGGCAGTGACGCTCCGCCGGCCCAGGCGCGGAAGTCGGCCCACTGGGGGTAGACCTTCTGCGGGTCGGGGCCGAAGCGGCCGCCACTTGCGTCGGCGACATCGACGGCTCCGGTGTCGGTGATCAGGTGCAGTCGTCCGGTCAGATTGGCGAGGCGCATCAGGCTTCCTTTGCGAGTTCGGGGTCCCTGCGGCAGGTCGGTCCGGCGGCGGTCAGGGTGAGGTGCCGGGCCATGTGTGAGTTGCGGCCGCACCCCCAAGGCTCGGGGCACGGCCGCGGTGGGGACGGCTCGTGGGGGTACGGTCCCCGGGGCCGGCATGTGATGGCTCGGGTCACGGCTCTCGTGGTGTGTGAGAGCGATCAGCTGCTGTGGTCGACGAGGGTCTTGAGGTCGGTCACGGTGTAGGCCAGGTCGAAGTGGAATCCCTTGCCGACGCGCTGGATGGCCAGGTCGGCGAGTTCCTCGCCGCGGGCGGGGAGGAAGGCGAGGTCGGCGGTGCCGACCCAGGCGTCGTTGATGGCAGTGTTGTCCAGGACGGACATGACCAGCTCGTGGACGGCGGGCTTGTCGTGCTGTCCGGCGGCCAGGCGGGGGAAGTGGCGCAGGTTGACCACGGGGCGGTTCATCAGGGCGGTGGGGTCGGGGACCGCCTGCTCAAGGGTGATCCTGGCTTCGGCGATGCGCTGTCCGGTGGAGGATGCGGTGGCGCCGAACTGTCCGCCCGGGCCGAGGACAGGGGTGCCGGGTCCGCCGACGGAGTAGGCGCGCGTCTGGTGGACGGTGCCGAGCTTCTTGGGGAAGCCCTGGACCCAGCCGCGGGCCATGGCGGAGTCGTTGTCGACGTAGATGTACGGGCACCAGGCCACCGGTGTGCCGTTGTAGCGGGCGTCCAGGGTGACCAGGAACTCGCGGTACTGCGAGCGTGCGGGGTCCAGGTACTCCAGGTCCGTGGAGGAGTACTGCCAGTCGATGAACATCGCGACGCCGCGGCCGGCGGAGTCCGGGTCCGGGGCAAGGCCCTCAGGCAGGGTCGCGGCGGCGGCTGCCGGGTCGGCGAAGAACTCCACACCCACCACGGTGCCGGCGTAGTGCCACGGCGGAATGGGCGCCAGGTTCGCTATGCCGCGGGGAGACAGGGGGACGGTGTAACCCTTCATGTCACATCCTTGAGGAAGAGGCGGAGGGAAACGATACGTATCGTTTCATCGACGTCCACGACCGTAGCACGCCTTGACCCTGAAGTGAAACGATACGTATCGTTCAATCCATGACATCTGTCTTTTCCTCGGCCCAGGTGGCCGGTGGGCCGCGCTCTCTTGCGAAGATCCTCGACGCGGCACGGGGGGTCCTGTCGGAACACGGATATCCGGCGCTGACCATCGAAGCCGTCGCGGCGGCCGCGGGCGTCGGCAAGTCCACCATCTACCGCTGGTGGCCCAACAAGGAGGCGCTCCTGGCCGACGCGCTCGCCGAGGTCTTCCGCGCCGATGACATCCCCGACCTCGACGACACCCACGCCGAGCTGCGCTATGCCGTCGACATGACCATCGACAACTATGCGAACGAGGACATAGCCGCCTCGCTGCCCGCGCTCGCCGCCGGCCTGCTTCCCCACCCCGAACTCATGAGCCGGTTCCGGGAGGCCTTCCTGTTCCGCAAGCGCGAGAACATCGCCGTCGCGCTGCGCCGCGCCATCCAGCGCGGCGATCTGCCCGACGACCTCGACACCGACCTCGTCCAGGACATCTGGGCCGGCACCATCCTCTACCGGCGGCTCATGACCGGCTCCCCCCTTGACGCCGACCTCGCGGAACACCTCGTCCACCTCGTCACCAGCACGCAGGCGCGGCGCGGCGACGAGTGTGGCCGCAAGAACGCGTGAGCCGCGCCCCACGCCTGGCGGCGCGGGCCGCGGGCGTCGACCCACGTGAGAGCCGGATCAGCGACCTGCCCGTGGACAGGTTGCTGATCCGGCTCGGTCCGAGCGGCTACGCCGTACACACGCGGGCCACACATGGACCCGTCGCGCATACGGCCACAACAAGTTCCTGGCCGGCGGCGATCGCCTCGGCGAACCGCAGCATCGCGAAAGCGACGGGCCGCCGAGCTGGTCACGGAGAATCCGATGGCAGAACGCCATCGGCACCCAGGAATGGTCCAAGCGGGCCGCCGCGGTGCCCTCGCATCACGGGGATCTCATCGCCGACCTGACGAGGCGGTACGCGGACACCTGGCGGGAGTTCGCAAACGAGTTGGATGGCCTGGCGCCCTCACGCGCGGGTGTGAGCGGTTGCTTCGATGCCGATTCGATCGGCGACCGTCTGCTGGAAGTGCCGGCACTGGGTGAAGTCCTCGTGGTCGCAGTCCAGGGCGCACTCGATGAGTTCGAGTGAGGCATGGGCGGCGGCGCTACGGGGGCGCGGTGCGTCTGCTTCCTGCTGAAGAATGTCCCGGCGCGCCGCCGGATCGCCGGCGGCGGACAGGGAGCGGACCGTGCCCAGGGGCAGGCCGGCCTCCTTGGCCCGCAGGATGACCGCGACGCGAGCGACCCCGCCCTCACGCGCACCTCGAAACCGGCTGTCGGCATCAGGTTTCGGCTGCTCCGAGCAGCTTTTGGCACGGGGACCATGTTTCCCCTGCGCGCCCGCGCGGAACGGGACCGTTCGTTCCTGGCCCTGCCGATCTTCGTTACCGCGGGAACCAGCCCGCGCTGACGCTGCCGTGTGGAGCCTGCCGCCGGTCCGGAGCTGCAGGAACAGCCGCCGGTTGCCGGACCGGGGACCGCTTCCCCGGACGGTTTACGGCTTGTCGGCGTCCGGTGCGTAGTGGCCGAGGAACATGTCGACCCCGCTGGTGATCAGGCGCTCGGTGAGGTCGTCGTCGAGGGAGGTGCCGTGGGCGCTGAACACCAGGTGCGGGTAGACCATCAGCGCGTACAACTGCAGGATGGCGACCTCGATGTCGGGGATGTCGAGCCGCCCCTTGTCCACCAGGTGCTGCAGCGCGCCCGCCATGGCGGGGTGATGGCGTTCCGGTCCGGCCTGGTGCCAGACGGCGCCGAGTTCGGGGAAGCGGTGAACTTCGCGGGCGACGACGTTGCGCAGGGCGAGGACGTCGGGGTCGGTGCGGATGTTGTGCACCCAGGCGTGGGCGGCGTCGGTGAGGGCTGCGCGTAGGTCGTCGGAGTCGGCGAGGCAGTCGATCGCGGCGACCAGCGTGCCCCCGAGCGGGGCGTCGAGCGAATCCTTCACGACCCCGATGAACAGGGCCTCCTTGCTGCCGAAGTGGTTGTAGACGGTCACCTTGGACACGCCTGCCGCCGCGGCGATGGCGTCCACGCTCACGTCGAAGCCGTCGCGCAGGAACAGCTCGCGGGCCGCCCCGACGATCGCCCGCCGCTTGGCCTCGGCGCGCGGCCCGGCGGGTGGCTGCCTGACGGGTGACGTTGCGTCCGTGGAGGTCATGGAATCAGTCTACCCAGCACTTGAACTGAACGGTTGAGTTCATATGAACTGAGCCGTACAGTTCAAGTGCAGCCCATGGGTCATGGCCGTGTGCCGGAGCCATGGCTTGTCGGCAGCTCGCCGCGTTCCCACCGAACCGACAACACAACGGCCCGCACGGAGGAATCGTCATGAGCCATGCCCACCACACCCTTCCCGCGGAGCACGCGTCCGCGCCGCCCGTACCACGCCGCTGGTCGATGCTGGCGCTGCTCTGCCTGGCCCAGTTCATGCTCATCCTGGACGTCACCGTCGTGAACGTGGCACTGCCCGACATGGCCGCTGACCTCCACCTCGGCCGCGAGGCGCTCACCTGGGTCGTCACCGCCTACACCCTGTGCTTCGGCGGGCTGATGCTGCTCGGCGGCCGGCTCGCGGACGCGCTGGGCGCCCACCGCACGGTGCTCGCCGGCCTGGCGGTGTTCACCGCGGCCTCGCTGGTGACCGGCCTCGCGGGCGGTGCTTCCGTGCTGCTGGCCGGCCGTGTCTTCCAGGGCATCGGGGCCGCGCTGCTGTCCCCGTCGGCGCTGTCGATCGTCACGACCAGTTTCCACGGCGCGGAACGCAACAAGGCCCTCGGCGTGTGGGCGGCACTCGGCGGCACCGGATCGGCCGCGGGCGTCCTGCTCGGCGGCGCCCTGACCGACGGGCCCGGCTGGCAGTGGGTGTTCTACGTCAACGTGCCCGTCGGCCTCGTCGCCCTGGCGACGCTGCCCGCACTGCTCCCTCGCCGCGCTCCCCAGCCCGCCCGGCTCGACCCGACCGGCGCGGTGCTGGTCACCGCGGGCACCGGCTCGCTCATCTACGGCCTGGTCAAGGCGGGGGACGCGGGCTGGGGGAGCGCGACCGCCATCCTGCCGCTGCTCGGCGCCCTCTTCCTGTACGGGGCGTTCGCCGCCGTCGAGCGGGCGAGCCGGGCCCCGCTGATGGACCTGCGGATGTTCACCCGGCGCCCGGTGGCGGCAGGCGCGTTCCTGATGCTCGTCGCCACCGCGCTGCTCATCGGGTTCTTCTTCCTCGGTTCGGTCTACCTCCAGCATCTGCGCGGCTACAGCGCCTTGAAGACCGGCCTGGTGTTCCTTCCGGTCGCCGTGGCCACAGGGATCGGCGCCCACCTCGGATCGCGGCTCGTCGGCCGGATCGGCAGCCGCGTGACCGCGGTGGCCGCCCTCGTGGTGGCCTCTGGCGGGATGGTGCCGCTGGCCTGGCTGCCCAGCGACGGCAGCGTGTACGCGCGGCTGCTGCCCGGCCTGGTCGTCGCCTCGTTCGGCGTTGGCGCGGTTTTCGTCACCGCCACCACCACCGCGCTCGCCCTGGTCGCCCCGGAGGAGGCCGGGTTGGCCTCGGGAGTCGTCAACACCTTCCACGAGGTGGGAGGGTCGATCGGTGTCGCCGTACTGTCCACCGTCGCCGCTTCCGGTATCGAGCAGGGGGTGGCGGGCGGATTCCGGGACGCCTTCGCCCTCAGCGCGGCCGTGGCCGCGCTGAGCGCGCTGGTCTGTCTTGTCCTCGTACCGCACGGCAAGCCGCAGGCGACCGGCGGCCCGCACGTGCACTGAGGCCGGAGCGGGGTGCGGCGACCTCGGCCGCACCCCGCTCCGGGCCATCCGATGACCGGTCCGCCGGCCGGCACCGGATCAGGGCGACGACCTGTAGTCAGACCCTGTCGAGCGGCAGTCGCCAGCGCAGCAGCAGGTGCTCGTCGGTCAGGGCCACCAGCTCTCCGGCGGCGGGGTGGTGATGCGTCGGGCTGAAGCCCTCGACGGCTCCCAGGCGGCTGCCGTCGGCCGGGTCCCAGATCTTCAGGCCCGCGGAGTCGGAGGAGAACAGCAGTCCGCCGGCCGCGAAGAATCTGCCCTCCGGGCCGCCGAAGGTCATGACCTCGGGGGCGACCGGGGCAGGCCGGTGACCGGCCGGCCGGGAGCCCGCCCCGCCGACGTCGAAGATCCGGGCGCCACCGACGATCTCGTAGTCGTCCTCGCCGATTCCGCCGACGACCAGCCGATCGTCGTCGAGCCACACCACGGGGCGGTTCCAGTGGTAGAGGCATCCGGGCAGCTCGGTCCGGCTCGGACCGTCCTCGGACTCGAACGGGTTGCCCGCCACCCAGTCCCGCAGGTTCCACGCGGTGACGACGCCCACCGGAGCCCACACCCAGCCGTCGTCGGCGATACGCACGCCTGTGGGGCTGACCGTGAGACCACCGTGGAAGTAGTCGAGTACCCGTTCGCTCCGGGGGTCCTCGCCGGGCTCGAACTCCCGTGCCGTCAGCAGCTCGCCGGTGGCGGGGTCCGACAGGTCGAGCCGGTTCCATTCCGTACGGTGGATCAGGACAGTACGGCCGTCGTGGCCGGCGAACGCGGCGGAGAACGGGACGGTGTCGTTGTGGTACGTACCGCCGTCGAGCGTGAGGGTGACCGCGCCGGTGGAGAGGTCGAACACCTCCCCCTGGTTCGCGTGGTCGACCACCACGGCGGCGAAACGGCCGTCCGCCGAGGCGATCAGCCGTCGGCTCGGCGCACGACCGCAATAGGGCTCCGCGTCGGCGGGAACCTCGACCGTCGTGCGGGCTTCCTCCGCCCACTCACCCGTGTCGCAGTTCCAGCGCACGATCCGCCCGTCCGCGCACAGCACCAGCCAGGTGACGCCGGCCGCGGCCACGGGCGCCAGGTCCTCGGCCGGACCCAGCGCGGGCGGCACCGGGGTGGCCACCACCCTTCGGTCGAACTCCCGTGGCCGGTCCAGGACTTCCGGTCGACCGGCCGCGCCGAGAAGATCGCCCTCGGTGTCGTCGAAGCAGTCCTCGCAGACCTGCTCCACGGCGGCCACGGCCCCGGAATCCACCAGGGCGCGGCAATCCCCGCAAATGCGGGCCGAGTTCGTCCCGGCACCGGTGTACCAGGTGTAGTGGTCGAGCACCTTGGCACGGGACGAGCGGATGTGAGCGCACAGCGGCGGGCCGTACGGCGGTGCGTCGTGGCCGCAGACCGGCGTCATCGGCGTCCTCCCGGCTGTCCGAGGTCGATGAGCCCCCGGCGCACCGCCTCCGACACGGCCGCCGCCCGGTTCTCGGCCTTCAGCTTGCGGTAGATGCGCACGAGGTGGGTCTTGACGGTCGCCTCGCTGAGGAACAGGGCCTGTGCGATTGCCCGGTTGCCGAGCCCCCGTGCCAGCAGGCCGATGACCTCGACCTCGCGCTCGGTCAAGTCGGGCTCGGGGCTGACCACTTGGCCGACGAGCTCGCCCACCACCTCGGGGGAGAGGACCATGGCACCGGTGGCCGCGCCGCGGACGGCGCGGAAGAGCTCCTCGGCCGGGCCCGCCTTCAGCACGTAGCCGCGGGCGCCCGCCTCCAGCGCGCGTACGACGTCGGTACGGCCGGAGTAGCTGGTCAGCATCAGCACCGGTACGACCGGTGCCTCGACGGCCAGCCGCCGTACCGCTTCGATGCCGTCGATCCCGGCTCCCGGACCGGCGAACCGCAGGTCCATCAGTACGACGTCCGGTGTCAGCAGGACGGCGAGCCGGACGGCTTCCTCGCCGCTCCCCGCCTCCGCGATCACTGTGAGGTCCGGTTCGCCGTCCAGCAGGGCCCGCAGCCCGGCCCGTACCACGGCGTGATCGTCCGCGACGAGCAACCGGATCCGCACGCCGGTCATCCGGCGGCCGCCGACGTGATGCGGGCACGTGCGGGGACGACCGGACGTGCGGGGACGACCGCCCGGACCCGGGTGCCCCGGCCCGGCGCACTGGTGACCCGCAGATCACCACCGCACTCGCGCAGTCGGGCCCGCGCCGCGGGCAGACCGAAACCACGGGTCGGCCGAGCGGCCGCGCGCCCGTCGGCCGGGTCGAAGCCGGCACCGTCGTCGCACACCTCGAGTTCGATCCGGTCCGCCCGGTGCCGCAGGGTGACCAGCACGTCCACCGCGTGCGCGTGTTCACGCACGTTCGCCAGCGTGCTCTGCGCGACGCGGAACAGGGTCGCGGCCGCCCGCTCGTCCAGGGCCGGGCGGCTGTCCCCCAGCGAGCGGAACCTCACCCGCTCCGCGAACCCGTCGCCCCCGGCCTGCGCGCACAACAGGCGCAGCGAGCCCTCGAGACCGGCCTCGGCGACGGCGGCCGGCGTGAGGCCCAGGATGATACGGCGGGTCTCGGCGAGATTGGCGTCCAGGCCGTCGGCGACCGCCCGGACCCGGGTACGGGCCACGTCCGGCCGCCGTTCCCAGTCCCGTTCGGCCGCCTGCAGCAGCATCAGGCTGCCGGCGAGTTCCTGGGCCAGCGTGTCGTGCAGGTCGCGGGCGATCCGCGTACGCTCCGCGAGGACTCCCGCCCGCCGCTGCTCCTCCGCCAGGACGCCCCGCGTGCCGCGCAACTCCTCGACCAGACGCTGCCGTTCGGCGACATCCCGCTGCTGGGCGCGGTACAGGGCGACGGTGCCCCAGACGGCCGCGACGGGGATCAGCACCAGCTCCGGGTCGAACCACCCCGCGGTCCGCACCAGTTGACCACCCAGTGCGACGGTGATCGCGGCCACCGCCACCACGGCCGCCCGCCGTCCGAGCCCGCGCAGGGCCGCGCACGCCAGCGGCACCCCGCACCAGGCGTAGGCGGCGGTCAACGGCGGCGGGGCGAGGAGGGTGAGAACTCCCCAGAGGGAGAGGAGAGCCAGCACCCAGGCGCCCCGGTGGACGGTTCCGAGCCGGTTCCACGCGGCGAGTCCGGCCGTGTACACCAGCGCCAGCAGTCCGCTGACGACGACCATGTCCCAGCACAGCGGACTGGGCAGGCGGACGAGGCGCACGACGGCGGTGCCGACGACCACGAAGAACACCAGGTGCGGGGCGTGTTCGAGGGTGAAACGGGTGCCGCGGGCCGTCGGTGGTGCGTGGGTGGCGACGCGGTCGGGCACGGCAGATCTCCCTGGACGGACTGATCCACTCGGACAGGGCGTCCGAGTCTATCCGTGACCTCTGCGACCGGCGTGAGGAGAGGGGCTGGGCCACCGGTCCCGCGGGGAAGGCGGGACCGGCGGCCCGGAGCACTACTGGGCGCCCGGGTGCAGGCCGAGCCAGCCGGGCGTGGGGTCGCCCTTCACCTCGCCGAAGTACAGGGCGAAGGTCTGCTTCCAGCGCTCGACCTCGGCGCGGTCGGCCATGAACCGGGGGAAGCCGTCGACGTGCGCGTTCGGGTACTCCCAGATGGGCTTCAGGCCCGCCGGGGGAGTGATGTCGGTGCGTACGGACCAGCCGTTGAAGGACGCCTGTTGCTGGGTGGTGGACAACTGCCAGTTCAGGTAGAGCTTCGCGGCGGTCGGGTGCGCGGCCTGCTTCAGGACGGCCGCGCGCTGTCCCCACGCCATGAACGGGTGTCCGTCGGGGACGACCCACTTCACGGGGGCCGATGCGAGCGGCGAGCCCGAACCGCCGATGCCGATCGCCTTCTGCCCGCCACGCACCGCTTCCCCCGGGGAGTTGCTGCCCCGCGCGAACCGCACGTCCTGCGCGGCGAGGGCGGCCACCCAGTCCCAGCCGTATGTGCGGGCGTAGAGCGAATAGAGGTAGAGGACCGCGTCGTCGTCGTGCGGGTACGAAGAGGCGATCCTGCCCCGCCACTTGGGGTCGATCAGATCGAGCGGGGTGCGCGGCGCGTCCGGACCGACCGCTTCCACGCCGTACATGAAGCTGAAACCGATCGCCGCGACCGCCACCCAGGCGCCCTGCGGGTCCTTGAAGCCGTCGTGCACCTGGGAGAAACCGGCGGGCTTGTAGCGCAGCAGCCGGCCCTGTTCCTTCCAGCGCACGAAGTCCTGCAGGGTCTGGAACTGTACGACGTCGGGGACGAGGGTGCCGGTCGCGAGCTGGTTGTCGACGCGGACGTCGTGGTACTTGCTGTAGTCCACGACCACCGTCAGGTCGATCTCCGGGAAGCGCCTGAGGAAGGCCGCCCTGGTGGCGTCCTGCTGGGTCGGGGTGTCGCCACCGGCGTAGACGATGAGTCTGCCGCCCTCCGCCAGGGCGGCCCGGTACAGCTCGTCGAGCGACCGGGTCTCCTCGGGCCCGGCGGTGCTCCGGGACGCGGCGGGGGAGGCGGCCGCCGGGGTCGCGTTCGTGCCGAGGGCGCCGAGACCGAGGGTGGCACCGGCGCCGGTGGCGAGAACACGTCGTCTGCTGAGGAAGCTGGACACGCTGTGGAGACCTCTCTGATGGGGGGTGACGTACAAGGGGCCCCGGCGCCATGGGCAGTGTCGATTCTGGTCGGGCGGGGGAGGTCACCGCGTCGTCCGTACGGCGCGACGGCCGTGCCGGCGGGGGAAGCTCCGTTCAACCGGTCGGTTGAATGCCGATCCGGCGAGCGGCCTGGACATGAAGTATGGATGTTGGACAATAATTCCAGACCAAGACCTGATGACTCCGCATCGTCGAAGGGACCACGACCATGTCCGACGCCCAGCCCGTCACCCTCCAGGACGTCCAGGACGCCGCGGCGCGAATCGAGGGAGTGGCCCACCGCACGCCCGTGCTGCGCTCACGCACACTGGACGAACTGGTCGGTGCCCAGGTCTTCGTCAAGTGCGAGAACCTCCAGCGCGTCGGCGCCTTCAAGTTCCGCGGCGCGTACAACGCCGTGTCCAGGCTGACCGTGGAGCAACTGGCCAAGGGAGTCGCCGCCTACTCCTCCGGCAACCACGCGCAGGCCGTCGCCCTGGCCGCCCGGGAACTCGGCACCACCGCCGTCATCGTGATGCCGGAGGACACGCCTCGCTCGAAGCTGGAGGCGACCGCCGGCTACGGGGCGGAGATCGTCACCTACGACCGCTACACCGGCGACCGGGAAGCGATCGGGGAGGCCCTCGCGGCCGAGCGGGGCCTGGCGCTCGTGCCGCCGTACGAGCATCCGCACGTCATCGCCGGACAGGGCACGGCCGCCCTCGAACTCATCGAGGAAGTGGGGGACTTGGACGCCCTGGTCGTACCGGTCGGGGGCGGCGGTCTGATCGCGGGCAGCGCCACCGCCGCCAAGGGGCTGCTCCCCGGCATCCGCGTCATCGGGGTCGAACCGGAGGCCGGCGACGACACCAAGCGGTCGCTCGAAGCCGGGCGGCGCGTCTCCGTCCCCGTGCCCCGCACCATCGCCGACGGTCAGGCCGCCGAGATTCCTGGAGAACTCACCTTCTCCATCAACCGGCGCCTGCTGGACGGCATCGCCCTGGTCGGCGACGACCAGATCCGTGACGCGATGCGGTTCGCGTTCGAGCGCATGAAGACCGTCGTCGAACCCAGCGGCGCGAGCGCTCTCGCCGCCCTGCTGGCCCACCGGACCGGCCTCGACCCGGCACCGCGCAGGATCGGGGTGATTCTGTCCGGCGGCAACATCGGTGCCCAGCGGTTCGCGGAACTCCTCGGCGACTGAGGCCGGTTCCGGCGCGGGTGATCAGGAACCGGCGCGCTGCTGCCCGGCCGGCCGGCGCCCGAATCCGGTCGGCCGCGCCCTCAGTCCCGGTCCCGGCGGAAGACCTCCACTCCAGGATGCCCAGCGCGTCCGGCACCAGCACCGCCGCCGAGTAGTAGGTGCTCACCAGGTAGGAGACCACCGCCTGCTCGTTGATGCCCATGAAGCGGACGTTCAGACCCGGTTCGATCTCGTCCGGGATACCCGTCTGGTGCAGGCCGATCACACCCTGGTCGTCCTCCCCGGTACGCATCGCGATGATCGACGACGTACGGGCCTCGGTGACCGGAATCTTGCCGCACGGCAGCAGGGGCACCCCGCGCCAGGCAGGCAGCTTGTGGCCGTTCAGCTCGACGCTGCCGAAGTACAGGCCCCGCTTGTTGCACTCCCGGCCGAACGCGGTGATCGCCCGCGGATGCGCGAACAGGAGGCGCGTGTCGCGTCGCATGCTCAGCAGCTCGTCCAGGTCGTCGGGGGTCGGCGGTCCGGAGCGGGTGGAGATCCGCTGGTCGTGGTCGGCGTTGTGCAGCAGTCCGAAGTCCCGGTTGTTGACAAGTTCGTGCTCCTGCCGTTCCCGCAACGCCTCCACCGTCAGGCGGAGTTGCTGCTGGGTCTGGTTCATCGGCCGGCTGTAGAGGTCGGCGACCCGGGTGTGCACCCTCAGCACGGTCTGCGCGACGCTCAGCTCGTACTCGCGCGGCTCCACCTCGTAGTCCACGAACGTGCCAGGGATGTCGGGCTCGCCGACATGCCCCGAGCTCAGCGCGATCTCGGCCTCGCCGGAGTCGTTGACCACCCGGTGCCCGTCCTGCCGGGCCCGGTCCACGTGTGCCCGCAGGTCGCCGTGCCGCTCCGCCACCTCCTGGTACGCCGTGTGCGGCAGCGCCAGCAGGACGGTGGCCGTCGCCGCGCGGGCGGTGAACTCCCAGGCACCGTCGAGGCCTGCCAGCACCTGGCCGCCGAACGCGTCGCCGTCGCTCAGCAGGCCCACCACCGTCTCGTCCCCGTACGGGCCCTCGCCGACCTGCTCCACCTTGCCGTGCGCGACGAGGTAGACATGGTCCGCCGGCCGGCCCGCCGCCGCGATCACCTGCCCGGGCGCGTACTCCCGCTGTTCGAACCGCGCCGCCAGCGCGTGCAGCGCGTCCCCGTCCGCGAACCCGCGCAGCAGCGGCAGTTCGCCCAGCTCCGCCGGGACCACCCTGACCTGCGCGCCCGTCCGTACGAACGTCACCCGCCCGTCGCCGAGCAGATACGACAGCCGCCGGTTGACGCGGTACGTTCCGCCCGGCACGTTCACCCACGGCAGCAGGCGCGTCAGCCACCGGGAGCTGATCCCCTGCATCTGGGGCTCGGACTTGGTCGTCGTCGTGAGATTCCGTGCCGCGGTGGTACCGAGGCTCTGCTGCTCCCGCTCCTCGGCGCCCGCCGCGGGAGCCGTACCGGTCTCGACCGACATACTTCCTTCTCTCCTGTAGCACCGGTGACGGCTCATGCGCGTGCCGTCACCTTCCGTGCCTACAGGTACCCGGGTCCGGTCACGTCGAGTGATGACCCGGGAGGGCGTGCGAGGCACGGTCCGCCGCGAACTGCCTCCGCACCACCCCCGGTTCCGCCGTCGGAACCCGGTTGGCGGTATCCGGTACGCGCCGGGCCGGGCGACGTTCCGGACAGTGGGCCCGGCCGCCGTGTGCACGGGGAGTGACCGGGCCCGACGGGTGGGCGGCTGTGGCGCACTCCCGCGCCTCGCTCCACCCGGAGGAGAACGAGCGGCGCCGACCCCGCTCGTCCGGGCGGCGATCACCGATCGCCGCGAGCACAGGGTAGGCGTACGGTACGTACCCGGCACTCCGCAATGCGTGGCCGTTGTCCGCACCGTTCGGCGGAATCCGGACGACGCCCTCCCGGACCGCCTCGGGCTCAGCGGCGCCGCGCGAACCGGCCGGGATCGGCCGAGCCCGTACGGCGCGCGTGACCCGTCTGCGAGGCTCCCGCCGTCCTCGGAGCGGGGTGCGGTTCAGAATGACCGCATGGCATGGATCTCCGCCGTGGCCGGGGCACTGGTTCTCGCAACTGTCCTCAGCAGCATCCTGCGCACCCTGGTGGTGCCTCGGGGGCTGTACTCCGTGCTGGTGTTCCGCCTGTGGTGGGTGCTGCGCAGGCTGCTGCGGCTCACCCACCGGCGGGGCGGCTACGAGGCCATCGACCACGCGCAGACCTGGCTCGCGCCGCTGATGCTGATCGGGATGCTCGCCAGCTGGCTCGGCGGGGCCCTCCTCGCGTTCGGGCTCCTGCTGCACGCGTTGTCCCCGCTGTCGTGGGCCGGCGCCTTCCGGGAGGCGGGCTCCAGCCTGCTCACCCTCGGCTTCGCCAGCGGCGACCGGCTGAACCTGTCGGCGCTCGACTTCGTCGCGGCGGCCACCGGCCCCGTCGTCATCGCCCTGCAGATCGCCTATCTCCCGACGCTCTACAGCGCCTACAACCGGCGTGAACTGGAGGTCACCCTCCTCCAGTCCCGGGCCGGGGAGCCCGCCTGGGGCCCGGAGCTCCTGGCCCGGCAGTGGCTGGTCGACACCGAGACCGCGCTGCCCGAGCTGTACCGCGCCTGGGAGCGGCTGGCCTCGGACATGGGCGAGAGCCACTCCACGTACCCGATCCTGCTGACCTTCCGCTCCCCGCGCCCGCACCGCAGCGCACTGGTCGGACTCGTCGCCGTCATGGACGCGGCCGCCATGCAGCTCTGCCTGGCCCCGCGTTCCGCCCCGCCGGAGGCGCGGCTGGTGCTGCGCGCCGGGTTCTCGGCCCTGCGCGACATCGCCCGCGCGCTGCACATCCCCTTCGACTCCGACCCGGCCCCCGAAGCCACGCTCCAGCTGACCTTCGGCGAGTTCGAGACGGCGGTGGCGAGGCTGGAGGAGGCCGGTTTCCTTCCCGAGCGCGGCGCCGAGGAGGCCTGGCCGCACTTCCAGGGCTGGCGGGTCAACTACGAGGCGGTCGCCTACGAGCTGTGCCGCCGCTGCGACGCGGTCCCCGCTCTGTGGACCGGCCCGCGCGACTTCCCCGCGAGCCCCATCCCGCCCCGGCGCCCGGCGGACCGGCGCCCCGGCGAAGGTCGGCCGGAACTGCCCCCTTCCGGGGGGTGGTCCACCGGCCACAGGAGGGAAGGTCCAAGCGGAGGAACCGGGTGAGCGAGAGGAGCGGATGGTCGTGAGGGTCGTCCTGCTGGGCACGGCCGCCGGCGGCGGCTTCCCACAGTGGAACTGCGCCTGCGCGCTGTGCGCGGCGGCCCGGGACGGCAAGCTGCCCTCCCGCACCCAGGAGTGCCTGGCGCTCACTGGCAACGGGCGGGACTGGTGGCTCCTCAACGCCTCGCCCGACATCCGCACCCAGTTCGCCGCCACCCCGGCGCTGTGGCCGGGACCCGGCCCCCGCGACACCCCGCTGAGGGGCGTGCTGCTCACGGACGCCGAGGCCGACCATGTCGCCGGCCTGACGGTGCTGCGCGGCGCGGCGGGCCTGAAGGTGTACGCGGCCGCGCCGGTCCGGGCCGTACTCGCCCCGGCCCGAGGCGCGCTCGACCGCTATACCCCCTGGGAGTGGGCCGACAGTCTGGCCGACGGCGGATTCGTGCTGGCCGGCGGCCTGGTCGTCACGGCCCGCCCGGTGGGGGCCAAGACTCCGAAGTACGTACCGTCCCTCGGAGGGAGTCCGGACGACCGCTGGGTGACGGCGTACCGTGTCGAGGACCTGGCCACCGGGCGCGTCCTCGTCTACGCGCCCTGTGTGGCCGCCTGGTCCCCCGTCCTGGACGAGCTGTGCGCGTCGGCGGACTGTGTGCTGTTCGACGGCACGTTCTTCACCGCCGACGAGATGGGGACGGCCGTGCGGCCCGGGGCCGGGCAGGGAGCCATGGGCCATCTTCCGGTCGCGGGTCCTGACGGCAGCCTCGCCGCGCTGGCCCGGTATCCCGGCACGCGCCGGATCTACACCCACCTCAACAACACGAACCCACTGCTCGACCCGGCCTCTGCGGCCCGGTCGCGGGTGGCCGAAACGGGCGTCGAAGTCCTGCCGGACGGAGCCGAGATCGTGGTCTAGCGCGATCCAGGACCTGACCGGCGGACCATGCCGCGGACGCGGGGCCCGGCACGCCCGTCCGCCGCGTTGTCGTCACTCGCCGACTCCCCCACGCTCGGCTGCGCTCGCGCGGGGGGGACCCCATGACCCCGCTCACCTGGGCTGATGAGGCGCCGTTGCTTTCCTGCGACCTGATCCGCCGGACAGGCCCTAACCGACGCTCTCCCCGGTGGGCTCCAGCATGCGCGCCAGCACCGCCCGCTGGAGCGGCTGCACCTCGGTGTGCAGGTCGCGGCCCTTGCGGGTGAGCGCGACCCAGACCCCGCGCCGGTCCTCCGCGCACACCGAGCGTTCCACCAGGCCGTCCTTCTCCAGGCGTCCGATCAGCCGGGACAGCGCGCTCTGGCTGAGATGGACCCGTCCGACGAGGTTCTGCACCCGGCACTGGTCGCCCTCCCGGGGAGACTCGGAGGCCAGGATGTCGAGCACCTCGAAGTCGCTCGCGCCCAGGCCGTGCGGGTGCAGGACCCGGTCTATCTCGCACATCGTGCGCGCGTGCACCGACAGGATGTCCCGCCAGCGTTCTTCGAGCCGGGCCTCGGCCGTCTTGACTGCCATACCAACTGCCATACCCGCACGGTAACACCGATTCAGCCAATCGTTGAGTGTGCAACTAGTGCGGGTGCAAGCAGGCGTACGGCCGCCACACAGCGGTACGGAAAACGGGGCTCAGGCGGCCGCGTCCTGGATGAGCCCCACGAGGTTGCCGTCGGCGTCCTTCACCGAGGCGATCAGCCTGCCGCCGCCGACGTCCTGCACGTCCTGGAGCAACTCGGCGCCCGTCTCCAGCAGGGCCGCGAGCCGCGCCCGGATGTCGGGGACGTGCCAGTACGGCACCGGCCCGGTCATGCCCTTGGCGTGCCCGTTCGGGTCGAGGCCCACGTCCTGCCCGGCGTCCTTGAAGCCGACGTAGTAGGGCTCGTCCGCGTAGGGCTGCACTTCCAGCAGGGCGGTGAACAGGGCCTTCGCCCGCTCGATGTCCTTGACGGGGTAGATGATCGTTTGAAGACCGGCGGTCATGGTGGACTCACTCCTCGGTGCCTGCGGGGCCGACGGGTCCGTCGGTGGTCCCACGCTAGGCCGCGGGAGCGCCGGGAGGCTTCTCCGATCCTGACCGGTTACGGTCCCTCGCCCCGCCCCCGCCCTTCGCTGTGCGGCACCTCGGTCACGGTCAGGACGGGGCTGGTCAGGCCGGGGGAGCGCTGACCAGCCGCGTGGTTGCGATCATGTCGACTCGCGGCGCACCAGCTCCGTCGGCAGGATCACCGCCGCCGGGTCCTCGCCCCCGATCTGGGCGAGCAGCACGCGGACCATCTCGTTGCTGATCCGGTCCCACGGCTGGCGGATCGTGGTGAGGGCAGGGCTGACCGCGGTCGCCGCCGGGGAGTCGTCGAAACCGCCGACAGCGATGTCGTCCGGCACCCGCTTGCCCGCCCGCTGAAGCACGGTGAGCACGCCCTGCGCCATCAGGTCGGAGGCGACGAACACGGCGTCCATGTCCGGCGCCCGGTCGAGCAGCCGCTCCGCGCCGGCCTCGCCGCTGGCCCGGCTGTAGTCCCCGGAGGCGATGAGCCGCTCGTCGATCTCGACGCCCGCCTCGGTGAGGACCTCCTTGTACCCGGCCAGGCGCTCGATACCGCCCGGGGTGTCCAGCGGGCCGGTGACCACGCCGATCCGCCGACGGCCCAGCGACAGCAGATGGCGCACCATGTCACGGGCACCGTCCCGGTCGTCGGCCGCCACGTAACTGACCTTGGAGCCCAGCCCGATCGGTTTGCCGCAGGCGACCAGCGGCACGCCCGCCTCGCGCAGCTCCTCGGCGACCGGGTCACCGGAGTGGCTGGAGACCAGCAGCACCCCGTCGACGTGCCCGGCCGTGATGTACCGCGTGATGCGCCGCCGCTCGTCCTTCGTGCCCGCGAGCATCAGCAGCAGCGGGATGTCGTGCGCGGCCAGTGCCTGCGTGCAGCCGCTCAGCAGCACATTGAAGTTGGGGTCCTCGAAGAATCTCTCCTGCGGCTCGGTCAGCAGGAAGCCGACCGAGTCCGAGCGCCCGGTGATCAGGGAGCGGGCGTGCCGGTTCACGACGTACCCCGTCCGGCGGATGGCGGCGTCGACCGCTTCCTGCGCGGCAGGGCTGACGTAGTGGCCGCCGTTGAGCACGCGCGAGACGGTGCCTCGGGAGACGCCCGCCTCACGCGCCACGTCGTGGATCGTCGGTGGTTTGCGCCGTCCCCCCGGATTGCTGCTCATGGTCATGACTTTACGGCCCCGGACAGCAGGTCCAGGCTCCAGAAGCGCTGGATGACCAGGAAGAGGGCGATGAGCGGGATCACCGCGAGGAACGCGCCCGTGATCACCAGGGTGTAGAGCGCCGGGGTGTTGGAGCCCTGTTCGAGGAGTGTGTACAGGCCCAGCGTGATCGGGAACTTCTCGTCGTCGCTGAGCATGATGTACGGCAGCAGGAAGTTGTTCCACACCGCCACGAACTGGAACAGGAACACCGTGACCATGCCGGGGATCATCATCGGCAGCGCGATCCGGGTGAAGATCCGCCACTCGCTCGCCCCGTCCATCCGCCCGGCCTCGACCACGTCACCGGGGACGGCGGCGGCCGCGTAGATCCGCGAGAGGTAGACGCCGTAGGGGGACAGGATCTGCGGGAGCAGTACGGACAGGTAGGTGTCCGTGAGGTCCGCCTTGGCCAGCAGCAGGTACTGCGGAATCGCGAGGATCACCGGAGGCATGAGCACGCCCGCGAGCAGGACGTTGAACATCGTCTCGCGGCCCCGGAAGCGGTAGGTCGCGAGGGCGTAGCCGCTGAACGCCGACACCGCGGTCGACAGCAGGGCGCCGAGCCCGGCGTACAGGGCGGAGTTGCCCATCCACTTCCAGTAGACACCGTCGCGGTAGGCGCTCAGATCCTTGAGGTTGTCGACGAAGCCGGTGCCCGGCAGGAAGGTGAAGGTGGAGAACAGATCGTGCCCGGACTTGGTGGACGCGATCACCACCCAGGCGACCGGCAGCAGCATGTAGACCGCGCCGATCAGCAGCGTGAGCGTCGGGACGAGCGCGATCCGGTGGCGCAGTGGCGGGCCCTGGGCCGTACCCGGGGTGGTGCCGGCGGCCGGCGCGGCCTTGCGGACGGCAAGAGAACTCATCCTGTTTCCTCCTGCCTGTTGCGGCGGTTCGCGGCCCGCAGGAACCCGAAGGACAGCACCAGCGTGGCGAGGGCGATCAGCGTCGCCTCGGCGGCCGCCGAATACGCGTCGTTCCGGCCGAAGGCGTCGTGGTACACCTTCATCAGCGGACTCCAGCTCGTGTTGATGGAGTTGGTCAGCGGTTTGAGGGTGGTCGGCTCGTTGAACACCTGGAGCGTCGCGATGATCGAGAAGAAGAAGGTCAGCACCAGCGAGGGCGCCACCATCGGGATCTTGATCTTCAGCGCGATCTGCAGCGGCGTGGCGCCGTCCAGCTTCGCCGCCTCGTACACCTCGGCGGGGATGGCCCGCAGCGAGGTGTAGATGACGATCATGTTGAAGCCGGTGCCGCCCCAGACCGCGATGTTCGACAGGGCCAGGTAGAGCGGGCCGCCGTCCAGCAGGTCGGGCTGCGGCAGGCCCAGCTTGTCGAGCACGTAGAAGAACGGGCTGACGTCCGGCACATAGAGGAAGCCCCACATCAGCGCCGCCACGACACCGGGGATGGAGTACGGCAGGAAGATCGCCAGCCGGCTGAACGGGGCGAACCTGACCTTGTCGGAGTCGAGCATCAGCGCGAACAACAGGGCGAGGCCGAGCATCATCGGGACCACGATGCAGCCGTAGCCGAGCACGCGCAGCGCGCTGCCGAAGAACTCGCTGTCCGTGAGGGCGTCGGTGTAGTTCTCCAGGCCGGCCCAGACCTCCTTCCGCGCGCCCGATCCCAGGCCGAGGCCGGAGACGTGCACCTTGCGGAAGCTGAGCCAGACCGCGTACCCGATGGGCAGCGCGAAGAACAGGGTGAAGAGGATCGTCGCGGGGAGGAGGAAGAAGTAGGGCGCGCGAAGCGCTCCTTTGAGGGCGGTGGTGGGAGACGGGTGGGCGTACGGGGCCCCCTTGACCCCGTACGACCTCCGGCGTGCCGGGCTGGTCACTGAGAAACCCCGAAGCCCTGCTTCTTCATGTCGGCGACCGTGGCGTCCTGCATCGTCTTCAGGGCGGCGGCGAAGTCCGACTTGTTCTTGGCGGCGGTGCCGAACGCGTCGTTGAAGGTCGCGTAGGCGACGTTCACGTTCGGGCCCCATGCGGACGGCGCGGTGGTCTTCGCTATCTCGGCGGCCTTGGTGTAGAAGTCCGCCTGGTTGGAGAAGAACGCGGGCGGGTTGGAGAAGGCGCCGCTGGTCTGGGCGGAGGTGGAGGCGGGGTAGATGCCGCCCTCCTTCGCCAGGGCGTTGAGGGCGTCGCCGTCGGTGTTCAGCCAGGCGGCGAACTTGGCAGCGGCCGCCTGGTGCTGGGAGTCGGTGGTGACGGCGGTCGACGAGCCGCCCCAGCTGCCGGTCACGTGCTCGGTCTCCGACCACTGGGGGAGCGGGGCCATGGCCCACTTGCCCTTGGTGTCGGGCGCGGCCGTGGTGAGCGTGCCCGGCGCCCACACTGCGCTGACCCAGGCGATCTCCTTGCCCGTGTCGAGCGCCTTGTTCCAGGCCGGCTGGTACATCGCCTGGTTGTCGATGGCTCCTTCCTTCACCAGCCCGCCCCAGAACTTGGCGACCTTCTGGGTGGCCGCGTCGTCGATGGCGACCTTCCACTTGTCGCCGGAGGTGGTCCACCACTTGGCGCCGGCCTGCTGGGCGAGCCCCGCGAAGAGCCCGGAGTCGTTGGCGGAGAAGGTGGTCAGGGCCTTGTCCGGTGCCTTCTTCTTCAGCGCGCGGGCGGTCTCGGCGAACTGCTCCCAGGTGGTGGGGACCTTGAGGCCGTACTTCTTGAACAGGTCCGCGCGGTAGTAGAACATCATCGGGCCGATGTCCTGCGGCACCGCGTAGACGGCGTCCGTGCCCAGTGTGGTCTGCTGCCAGACGCCGTCGGCGAACTTGCTCTTCGCGTCGCCGACCTCCTTGGATATGTCGGCCAGCGCGTCATTGCTGACCAGCGTCGGCAGCGCCTGGTACTCGGCCTGGACCAGGTCGGGCGCCTTCTTCGCCTTGTGCGCGGTGAGGATCTTGGTGACCAGCGTGTCGCCGGACGCCTGCTTCTTCACCGTGACCGTGATCTGGTCCTTCTTCCCCGGGCCCTTGTTCCACAGGTCCACGACCTTGTCCATGCCCGGCGTCCAGGTCCAGTACGTCAGCGAGACCGGACCGGACTCGGTCTTGCTGTTGTCGGACGAGCCGCAGGCGGCGAGGGCGGTGGCGCCGAGCGCGACGGCGACGGCGGTTGTCACGAGGCGACGGCGCTTCGTGTACGGCATGGATCTCTCCCCTGACCTGGGTCCCCGCCTGCTGCGGAGACCTGCCATGCAGATGTGTGATCGTTCACATGGCCGAGTCCCGCCCGTCGCGAGGCGCTGCCATGCTTCTGTGAGCGTTCACAGTAGAGAAACATCCCGGACACTTGTCAATGGTTGTTGCTGTGCGGTTATGTTGGGCTCACGCCGCCAACGATGTGTGTGCACGTTCCCAAATGATCGACTAAACGGGAGAGATCCATGCCGGACACCACCCCCAGGGGCCTCACCAGGCTTGCCTTCGGTGGGGACTACAACCCCGAGCAGTGGCCGGAAAGCGTCTGGCACGAGGACGTCCGGCTGATGCGGGAGGCCGGCGTCACGATGGTCAGCGTCGGGATCTTCTCCTGGGCGCTCCTGGAGCCCTCACCCGGCGAGTACGACTTCGGCTGGCTGGACCGGATCATCGACCTGCTGCACGAGAACGGCATCCGCGTCGACCTCGGCACGCCCACCGTGGTGCCCCCGGCCTGGTTCTACCGGGCCCACCCCGAGGCGCTGCCGGTGACCGCCGAGGGCGTGCGCCACGAGTTCGGCTCCCGCGGCGCCATCTGCCACAGCAATGCCGACTACCGGGCGGCCGCCGCGGGCATCACCACGAAGCTGGCCGAACGCTACGGCGCCCACCCGGCGCTGGCGATGTGGCACGTGCACAACGAGTACGGCGTCCCTGTCTCGGCCTGCTACTGCGACTCCTGCGCCGCCCATTTCCGCCGCTGGCTGGCGGACACCCACGGAACCGTCGAGGGCGTCAACGAGGCCTGGGGCACCGCCTTCTGGGGCCAGCGCTACACGGATCTGGAGCAGATCAACCCGCCGCGCGTGACGCCGACCGTCGGCAACCCGGGCCAGGCGCTGGACTACAAGCGGTTCGCCGACGCCACCATCCGGGAGAACTTCCGTATGGAACGGGACATCCTGCACCGCCTGTCCCCGGGCATCCCGGTCACGACCAACTTCATGACCGCGCTCAGCCAGTGCGACTCCCTGGACTACTGGGCCTGGGGCCGCGAGGTCGACATCGTCACCAACGACCACTATCTGATCACCGACGGCCGTCGCACCCACGTCAACCTCGCGATGGCCGCCGACCTCACCCGCTCCGTCGCCGGCGGCGCCCCCTGGCTGCTGCTCGAACACTCCACCTCGGGCGTCAGCTGGCAGCCCCGCAACCCCGCCAAGGCCCCGGGCCAGATGGCCCGCAACTCTCTAGCGCACGTGGCCCGCGGCTCCGACGGCGCCATGTTCTTCCAGTGGCGGCAGTCCCGGCGCGGCGCCGAGAAGTTCCACTCGGCGATGCTCCCGCACGGCGGCACCGAGACCCGCGTGTGGCGCGAGGTGGTCGAACTCGGTGCCTCCCTGGACTCGCTGGCTTCGGTCCGCGGCTCCCGCACGCAGGCCGATGTCGCGGTCCTGTGGGACTGGCAGTCCTGGTGGGGGCAGAACCTGCAGTGGCGCCCCAGCGAGGACCACGACCCGCGTGAGCGTGCCGACGCCTTCTACGAGGCCCTCTACGACCGTCACCTCACGGTCGACTTCGCCCACCCGGAAGCCGACTTGTCGACCTATCCCCTTGTCGTCGTCCCCGCCCTGTACCTGATGACGGAGGCCGCGGGGAACAACCTCAGGGAGTACGTCGAGAACGGCGGCACCCTCGTCGTGTCGTACTTCTCCGGGATCGTCGACGAACACGACGCCGTGCACGAGGGCGCGTATCCGGGCCCGCTGCGTGATGTCCTGGGCCTGACCGTGGAGGAGTTCGCACCGCTGCTCCAGGGCGAACGCGTGCGCGTCACCGGCCTCGACGGCTCCGAGCTCACCGGCGACGTGTGGACGGAGTTCGTGGTGCCGCGCGGCGCCGACACCGTGTGGACGTACGCCGACGGGCTCACCGCCGGCCACCCGGCCGTCACCCGAAACCGGCTCGGCGGCGGCACCGCCTGGTACGTGTCGACCCGCCTCGACGCGCAGGGCCTGGACGCCCTGCTCGGCTGGGCCGCCGACGACGCCCGCATCGCGCCGCGCGCCGACCTGCCCCGCGACGTCGAGGTCGTACGCCGCACCGGCGAGTCCGGGACCTTCCTGTTCGCGATCAACCACACCGCCAGCGACGCCAAGGTGCCGCTGGACGCGCACGGCACCGAGCTGCTGACGGGCGAACGAGCCGCGGGCCGTCTCGCGGTACCCGCAGGGGCCGTCCGGGTCGTACGACTCGACGGCTGAGCCGGTTCCCTCCGCCCGCGCGAGCCGGTAGAGCCGCGGGCGGAGGGGTTCTCCTCCGGCCCCCATCGGAGGACACCTCCAACCCAGTTACGTCGAAGGGACGACGGACGATGATGTTCCATCCCAGACGCACCATCAGAGCCCTGCTGCTGCCGCTCGCGGCCGGGCTCGCCCTCACCGCCCTGCCCGCCCTGCCCGCCCAGGCGGCGAGCACCCTCACCAACGGCGGTTTCGAGTCCGACGGCGCCGGCGTGGCCGTGCCCAGCGGCTGGTCGGAGTCCGGATCCACCGGAGCCTCGTACACCGAGTCCGGCGGCCACGGCGGGAGTTACCGCCTGACCCACTACTCGTCCGCCGCCTACAAGGTGGAGACGTACCAGTACCTGTCCGGGCTGACCAACGGCAACTACACCCTCACCGCCTGGGTCCGCTCCAGCGGCGGGCAGAACTCCGCCTACATAGCCCTCAAGAACTGCGGCAGTTCGGAGCAGCGCACGGACCTGCCGATCTCGTCCAGCGGATGGATCCGTGTCGTCACGCCGATCAACGTGACCAACAACCAGTGCACCGTCAGCATCAACAGTGACGCGAACGCGGGCAACTGGATCAATGTTGACGACCTGACCTTCACGTCCGGTACGACGAGCACGTCGATCCATGGCGCCGACATCTCCTCCCTCGCCAAGAGCGAGGCCAAGGGCGGCGTCTACAAGAGCAGCTCCGGCACCACCGGTGACGCCCTCGCCATCCTGAAGTCGTACGGCATGAACTACGCCCGGCTGAAGGTGTGGGTGAACCCGGCCGACGGCTACAACAACAGGGCGCGCGTGCTGGCGATGGCCAAGCGCATCAAGGCCCAGGGCATGAAGCTCCTGGTCGACTTCCACTACTCCGACACCTGGGCCGACCCGGGAACCCAGACCAAGCCGGCCGCCTGGGCGAGCCACTCGTACAGTCAGCTCAAGACAGACGTGTACAACCACACGTACGACGTGCTGAACGCGTTGAAGGCTCAAGGCACCACCGCCGACATGGTCCAGGTGGGCAATGAGATCAATGGCGGCATGCTGTGGTCCGAGGGATCGACGGACAACTGGTCGCAGCTCGCCGGTCTGCTCAACTCCGGCTATGACGCCGTCAAGGCCGTCAACTCGTCCACCGTCGTCGCGCTGCACCTCGCCAAGGGCGGTGACAAGGCCGGCACCGAGTGGTGGTTCGACAACGCGGTCTCCAACGGTGTGAAGTTCGACGCCATCGGCCTGTCGTACTACGGCTACTGGCACGGCCCGCTCTCCGACTTCCAGACCACCCTGGACGACGCGGCCTCCCGCTACGGCAAGCCGGTCTTCGTCGCCGAGACGGCCTACCCCTTCCGCCTGGACAGCGACGACTCGCTCACCAACCAGATCGACACCACCGGTGAGCTGGTCTCCGGCTACCCGGCGACCGTGGCCGGCCAGACCAAGTGGATGAACGACGTGGCGAGCATCGTGGAGGCCGTCCCCAACGGCCGCGGCCTCGGCGTCTTCTACTGGGAGGCCACCTGGACCGCCGTCACCGGCAACGGCTGGGACCCGACCGACGCCACCTCCGGCAACGGCTGGGAGAACCAGGCCCTGTTCGGCTACGACGACAAGGCGCTCTCCTCCATGACGTGGTTCAGCCACCGCTGAGCCATCGCTGACCGGGCCCGGCCGTATTAGGGGACGGCCGGGCCCTTCGGCGCCCTCGGCGTGAGGCGCCTGGACATCTTCGAGTGGCTGAAGGACCCGGCGGCCCACTTCCCGCCGCAGCGCCACGGCGACCTGGTCGAGGACGGAGTCACCGCACGGGCTGCCGCCGCCAAGCTCGGCGTGCCGCGCCGCGTCGCCGTCACCCACCTCGGCCTCCTCACCCGCCTCGGCCTCCTGCGCACCAGGAGAATCCGCCACCGCACGTACTACCGCCGTGACGAGGTCCGCGTGGCCGAGGTGGCCCGGATGTTCGAGAAGGGCTGGTAGGCGACCCCCGACACGGGGACCCGGCTGCGAGGATGGCCGTCCCCGACCGCGAAGGGCACGTACATGGACCGTCCCACCGCACTCGTCCCCCGTCAGCACGTCGCGATCGGCGGCCATGGTCCGGAGGACGTGGTGGTCGACGCCCGTGGCCGCGTCCTGACCGGCGTCGACGACGGCCGCATCCTGCGCCTCGACGGGCTGACGGGCCCGGCCGCGGCCCGCGTCGAGGTACTCGCCGAGACCGGCGGCCGCCCGCTCGGACTCGAACCCCTCCCGGACGGAGACCTGCTGGTCTGCGACGCCGAACGCGGGCTGCTCCGGGTCGGCCTCGGCGACGGCGTCGTCCGCGTCCTCGCCGACTCGGTCGCGGGGGAGCGGCTGCGGTTCTGCAGCAACGCGGTCGCCCTCTCCGACGGCAGCGTCTACTTCACCGTCTCCAGTCGCCGCTACCCCCTCGCGCACTGGATCGGCGACGTCGTCGAGCACACCGGCACCGGACGCCTGCTGCGGCTCCCGGCCGGCGGCGGCACTCCGGAAGTGGTCCTGGAGGGGCTGCAGTTCGCCAACGGTCTCGCGCCCGCCGCCGACGAGTCCTTCCTGGTCGTCGCCGAGACCGGTGCGTACCGCCTCACCCGCTTCTGGCTCTCCGGCCCGCGTGCCGGACACACCGAACCCTTCGCCGAGAACCTCCCGGGCATGCCCGACAACCTCTGGCGCGGCCGCGGCGACGGCCCGATCTGGGTGGCCCTGGCCGGACCGCGCGTCCCCCCGCTGGACCTGCTCCACCGGACCCCGCCCGCGGTGCGCCGCGCCGCGGCCCGGGCCGCCGTCCGCGCCCCGTACCGGCCGACGGGCACGGTCGGCGTCCTGGCCCTCGACGACGACGGCCGGATCGTCCACCACCTCACCCGCCGTCATTCCCGCTTCCGCATGGTCACCAGCGTCTGCGAGACCGACGGACACCTGATCCTGGGGAGCATCTGGGAACGCGGCGTCGCGGTGTGCGAGCGGCCCGCCGCGAAGTGACCCGCGCGTACACCCGGCGGTACCCTGTTCCCCGACCGTGATCACCCGGCAGTGGGGCCGAACAGCGGTGGGGCCGAACAGGAGACGTACGACCATGACCGCCCCGGAAGCCGAGAGCCTCCGCGTCCAGCCCGGCCCGTCGAGACGGTCCGCCCGGCGTGCCCAGGCTCCCGTCCTCGCGGTGGTCGCGCTCGGCGGCGCGCTGGGCGCGACGGCCCGCTACGCCCTGACCCTGTGGTGGCCCACACCGTCCGGAGGCTTTCCCTGGGCCACCTTCGTGACCAATGTCGTCGGATGCGCCGTGATAGGCGTGTTCATGGTGATCATCACCGACGTGTGGGCCGCCCACCGCCTCGTGCGCCCCTTCTTCGGCACCGGTGTGCTCGGCGGCTTCACCACCTTCTCCACGTACGCCGTCGACATCCAGAGGCTGGCCGACAGCGGCCACCCCGCCAAGGGGCTGGCCTATCTCGCCGCGACCCTGTGCGCGGCTCTCGCCGCGGTGTGGCTCGGCTCCGCCGCGGCCCGCCGTGTCCTGACCGGGAGGCAGTCATGACCAGGCTCACCGGGCGCGCCCTGCGCGTGACCGTCTACATCGGCGAGAGCGACACCTGGCACCACAAGCCTCTCTACTCCGAGATCGTGCACCGCGCGCACACGGCCGGCCTCGCGGGCGCCAGCGTCTTCCGCGGTGTCGAGGGCTTCGGCGCCTCGTCGCGGATCCACACCTCGCGGCTGCTGTCGCTGAGCGAGGACCTGCCCGTGGCCGTCGTCATCGTGGACACCGAGGAGCGTGTCCGGGCGTTCCTGCCGCAGCTCGACGAACTGGTCACCGAGGGACTGGTGACCCTCGACGACTGTGAGGTCATCCGGTACGTGGGTCGCGACGAGAGTCGGGGCAAAACGGACGCGAAGGGTAAGAAGTCGTCGTGAACTGGCTGCTGGTCGTCCTCGGGGCCGTGGTCGGCGCTCCGCTGCGCTATCTGACCGACCGGGCGGTGCAGTCGCGGCACGACTCGGTCTTCCCCTGGGGCACCTGCGTGGTGAACGTCACCGGATGCCTGATCCTCGGCCTGCTGACCGGCGCGGTCTCGGCGGGCGCCGCGGGTGCGCACCTTCAGCTCCTGCTGGGCACCGGCCTGTGCGGGGCCCTGACGACCTACTCGACCTTCTCCTACGAGACCCTCAGGCTGACCGAGACGGGTGCGGGGCTCTACGCTGCCGCCAACGTCGTCGCGAGTGTGGTGGCGGGTCTCGGAGCGGCCTTCGCCGGAGTGTCGATCGCCGAAGTGCTGTGGGCGTAGGCATTTGTCAGACGCCCGGGCATAGTGAGACTGTCTACAGCACTGTCGACCAACTCCTCAGAACTGGATCCCATGAGCGCCATCTCTGTCGGTCAGGCCGTCGTCCTCGGAGTCGTCGAGGGGGTGACCGAATTCCTCCCCGTGTCCTCCACCGGTCATCTCAAGATCACCGAGGGGCTCATGAACATCCCCGTCGACGACAAGTCCGTCGTCGGTTTCTCGGCGGTCATCCAGGTCGGCGCCATCGCCGCCGTGCTCGTGTACTTCTTCAAGGACATCAAGCGGATCGTCTCCGCCTGGGGCCGCGGTCTGCGCAACCGTGAGGAGCGCTACCACCACGACTACAAGTTCGCCTGGTGGGTTATCTACGCGACCATCCCGATCGTCCTGGTCGGCCTGGCTGCCAAGGACCTCATCGACGGACCGCTGGCCTCGCTCTGGGTGGTCGCGGGTTCACTGATCGTCGGCAGTGGTGTGATGTGGGCGGCGGACCAGATGGGCCGCCACAAGCGCGGTGAGGACGACGCCTCGTTCAAGGACGCGATGCTGGTCGGCTGCTCGCAGATCCTCGCCCTGCTCTTCCCCGGCTTCTCCCGCTCCGGCGCCACCATGTCCACCGGTCTCATCCTGGACCTGGACCGCGTCGCCGCCACCCGCCTCTCCTTCTTCCTCGGCATCCCGGCCCTGACCGGCGCCGGCCTGTACGAGCTGAAGGACGCCCTGGGTGCGGGCGTGGGCGCCGCTCCGCTGGTCGTCGGCACGGTCGTCTCCTTCGTGGTCGCCTACGCCTCCATCGCCTGGCTGCTGAAG
Source organism: Streptomyces sp. NPDC086549 (assembly GCF_044746205.1). NCBI lineage: Bacteria > Bacillati > Actinomycetota > Actinomycetes > Kitasatosporales > Streptomycetaceae > Streptomyces > Streptomyces sp. NPDC086549. The sequence goes on from NZ_JBIVBS010000010.1 coordinate 53,546, forward strand.
TTCGTCGCCAAGCACTCCTTCAACGCGTTCGTGATCTACCGCATCGTCATCGGTCTGGCGCTGTTCGGCCTGCTCGCGGGCGGTGTCATCGGCAGCTGATCCGCGGCTGCCGGATCCGGTCGGCCGGTCACCGAAGGGCGTGAAGTCTTCTTTCAGACTTCACGCCCTTTGAATTTTTCCTTTCGGCTCCCTTGACAGCACCCTTCGCTCACCCGGAACATCTCTCCCGTGAACCTGTCAGACAGCCAGACAGGTGGTGCGGTACCGCGGCGCGTCAGCGCCATGGAAGCGGTGCTGGCCCACCTCCGCGGTGCCATCGAGCGCGGCGACTACGCCATCGGCGACAAGCTCCCCTCCGAGGCGGAGCTCTGCCGCACCCTCGAGGTCTCCCGCCCGGTGCTCCGTGAGGCCCTGCGGGCCCTGCAGACGATGGGCCTGACGGTCTCCAGGACCGGCAAGGGCACCTTCGTCGTGGCGAACGCCGTCGAGGACCCCACCTTCGGCGACTACGCGGCCAGCGACCTGCTGGAGGTGCGCCGCCACATCGAGATCCCGGTCGCCGGGTACGCGGCCCTGCGCCGTACCCCCGAGAACCTGGACCACCTGGCCCACCTGCTCGACCGCATGGAGCGGGAGACGGACACCACCGCGTGGGTCGCGATGGACACCCTCTTCCACCTCGCCGTGGCCGAGGCCGCCCAGAACCCGGTGTTCCGCCGGGTCATCGAGGAGATCCGGGACGCACTGGCGCGTCAGTCGGCCTTCCTCAACGAGCTGGGCGGCCGCCGCGAGCAGTCCAACCGGGAGCACCGGGCCATCGTCGAGGCACTGACCGACGGTTCCGAGCTCGACGCGGTGGAGGCCATGTCCCACCACCTCGACCGCGTCGAGACGACCCTGACCGACATCGTGCGCCCCGGGCGCGCGGACACCCCCACGGAAGGCGGACCCGAGGCGTGAGCGAGCAGTTCCTCAAAGACGAGACGCGCCCCTCGTCCGGTCACGTAGATGCCGGAGACCACGGCTACAGCAAGTCGCTGAAGCACCGGCACGTCAACATGATCGCCATCGGCGGGGCCATCGGTACCGGCCTCTTCCTCGGTGCCGGCGGGCGACTCGCCGACGCCGGCCCCTCCCTCTTCGTCGCGTACGCGGTCTGCGGCGTCTTCGCCTTCCTCGTCGTGCGCGCCCTCGGCGAGCTGGTCCTGTACCGGCCGTCCTCCGGCGCCTTCGTGTCGTACGCCCGGGAGTTCCTGGGTGAGAAGGGCGCGTACACGGCGGGCTGGATGTACTTCCTCAACTGGGCGACCACCGGCATCGCCGACATCACGGCGGTCGCCACCTACACCCACTACTGGGGCATGTTCTCCGACATCCCGCAGTGGGTGATCGCGCTGATAGCCCTGGCCGTGGTCCTCACCGTGAACCTGATCTCGGTGAAGGTCTTCGGCGAGCTGGAGTTCTGGTTCGCCATCGTCAAGGTCAGCGCGCTCGTCGTCTTCATGGTCGTCGGCATCTTCCTGCTGGTCACCCAGCACCCCGTCGACGGCGCCACCCCCGGCCCGTCCCTGATCACCGACAACGGCGGCATCTTCCCCAACGGCCTGCTGCCCATGCTGCTGATCATCCAGGGCGTCGTCTTCGCCTACGCCTCCGTCGAGCTGGTCGGCGTCGCGGCCGGTGAGACCGAGAACCCCGAGAAGATCATGCCGAAGGCGATCAACTCGATCATGTGGCGTGTCGGTCTGTTCTACGTCGGCTCGGTCGTCCTCCTCTCGATGCTGCTGCCCTGGAACAAGTACACGGCCGGCGAGAGCCCCTTCGTGACGGTCCTGTCCCACATCGGCGTCCCGGCGGCCGGCGGCGTGATGAACCTGGTCGTCCTCACCGCGGCGATGTCGTCGCTGAACTCCGGCCTCTACTCCACCGGCCGCATCCTGCGCTCGATGGCCGTCAACGGCTCCGCCCCGCGCTTCACCGCGAGGATGAGCCGCAGCCAGGTCCCGTACGGCGGCATCCTGCTCACCAGCGGCATCTGCGTCCTCGGCGTCGGCCTCAACTTCGTGGTCCCCGCCGACGCGTTCGAGATCGTGCTGAACTTCGCGGCGATCGGCATCCTCGCCACCTGGGGCATGATCATGCTCTGTCACCTGCTCTTCTGGCGGAAGACCCAGAAGGGCGAGCTGACCCGGCCCGGCTACCGACTGCCGGGTTCCCCCTGGACCGAACTCGTGACGCTGGCCTTCCTCGCCTCCGTCCTGGTCCTCATGTACGCCGACGGCGGCGCCGGACGCACCACCGTGCTGTGCCTGCCGCTGATCGTCGGGGCGCTGGTCGCCGGCTGGTACGCCATCCGCGGCCGCATCGCGCGCAAGTCCGCCGGAGCCGACGCGTGAACCCCGCGCCGGTCCACTCCAACCCACGGTGATCCAGGCAGTGATGAACAGCAGTCTCCCCGCGGACGCACCCCTTGTCCGTGAGCCCCTCCACGCTCCCGTCGCCCACCTGATACGCGGCGGGGTCGTGGAGGGCATCCACTACGGTTCCGTCGTCGTCCTCGGCGCCGACGGCCAGGTCCAGTTCCAGCTCGGCGACATCGAGGCCGCCTTCTACCCACGGTCGGCCCTCAAGCCCGTCCAGGCCGTGGCCATGCTGCGGGCGGGGCTGCCGCTCGACGGCGACCTGCTGTCGCTGGCGGCCGCGAGCCACTCCGGCGAGGAGTACCACCTCGCCGGTACCCGGCGGATCCTCGAACTGGCCGGCCTCGCCGAGGGCGACCTGCGCAACGTGCCCGACATGCCCTACGACCCCGTCGTCCGGGACGCCTGGGTGCGCGAGGGCCGGCTGCCCTCCCGGCTCGCCCAGAACTGCTCCGGCAAGCACGCGGCGATGCTCTGGACCGCGAAGCTCAACGGCTGGTCCCTGGACGACTACCTCGACCCGGCCCACCCCCTCCAGCAGGCGATCGCCGAGATCGTCGAGGACCTCACCGGCCAGCGCATCGCGCGGGTGACGGTCGACGGCTGCGGCGCCCCGCTGTTCTCCGTCTCCCTGCACGGCCTGGCCCGCGCGCTCGCCCGTATCACCACCGCGGCGCCCGGCACCCCCGAGGCCCGGGTGGCCGACGCGATGCGCGAGCACGCCGAGATGGCCTCCGGCTCCGGCCGGGACGTGGCCGCGCTGATGCGGGCCGTGCCCGGACTGCTCGCCAAGGACGGCTTCGAGGGCGTCCAGGTCGCGGCACTGCCGGACGGCCGGGCCGTCGCCGTCAAGATCGCCGACGGCGCCAACCGCGCCCGCGTCCCCGTCGCCGCGGCAGCCCTCGCCTTCGCCGGGGTCGACCCCGCCCTCCTCACGGAGTTCGCGGGCGAGCCGCTGCTCGGCGGAGGGGAGCCGGTCGGCTGTGTACGACCGGTGCGCTCGCTGGATCCGGTCCCGTTGCAGGCCTGCGCGTAGGGCTCCGCCGGACCGGCACGCTCTTGATCTGCGCGGCCGTCCGTGGCCGGCCGCGCAGTTCCCCGCGCCCCTTCGGGGGCGCTCATCCTCACCCCTCAGAAAGAGGCCGCACCACCATGACGACCGTCGCCACCCGAAGCGAACACGATCTGCTCGGCGACCGTGACGTCCCCGCCGATGCGTACTGGGGCGTCCACACCCTGCGCGCGACGGAGAACTTCCCCATCACCGGCACGCCGATCTCCGCCTACCCGCACCTGATCGACGCCCTGGCCGCGGTCAAGGAGGCCGCCGCCCTCGCCAACGAGGAACTCGGCCTGCTGGAGCCGAGGAAGGCGGCCGCGATCGTCGCCGCCTGCCGCGAGATCCGGGGCGGCAAGCTGCACGACCAGTTCGTCGTGGACGTCATCCAGGGCGGCGCCGGCACCTCGACCAACATGAACGCCAACGAGGTCGTCGCCAACCGGGCGCTGGAACTGCTGGGGCACGAGAAGGGCCAGTACGGGCACCTGCACCCCAACGAGGACGTCAACCTCGGCCAGTCCACGAACGACGTCTACCCGACCGCGGTCAAGATCGCGACGGTCTTCGCGGTGCGCGGGCTGCTCAAGGCCATGGCCCTGCTGCAGGACTCCTTCGCCCGCAAGGCCGTCGAGTTCCGGGACGTCCTGAAGATGGGGCGCACCCAGCTCCAGGACGCGGTGCCCATGACGCTCGGGCAGGAGTTCTCGGCGTACGCCGTCATGCTGGACGAGGACCGCAGCCGGCTCGCGGAGGCGGCCGAGCTGATCCATGAGATCAACCTGGGCGCCACCGCGATCGGCACCGGGCTCAACGCCCCCGCCGGATACGCCGAGTCGGCGCGCCGCCACCTCGCCGACATCACCGGGCTGCCCCTGGTGACCGCGGCCAACCTGGTCGAGGCCACCCAGGACTGCGGCGCCTTCGTCCAGATGTCCGGCGTGCTCAAGCGGGTCGCCGTCAAGCTCTCCAAGAGCTGCAACGACCTGCGGCTGCTGTCCTCCGGCCCGCGCGCCGGCCTCGGCGAGATCAACCTGCCGCCGGTGCAGGCCGGTTCGAGCATCATGCCCGGCAAGGTCAACCCGGTCATTCCCGAGGTCGTCAACCAGGTCGCCTTCGAGGTGATCGGCAACGACGTCGCCATCACCATGGCCGCCGAGGCCGGCCAGCTCCAGCTGAACGCCTTCGAGCCGATCATCCTGCACTCCCTGTCGGAGAGCATCACCCACCTGCAGAGCGCCTGCGTCACGCTCGCCGAGCGGTGCGTGGACGGGATCACCGCCAACACGGAGGCGCTGCGCGCGACGGTCGAGAACTCCATCGGCCTGGTCACCGCCCTCAACCCGTACATCGGGTACACGGCGGCCACCGACATCGCCAAGGAGGCCCTCGTCACCGGCCGGGGTGTGGCCGAACTCGTCCTGGAGAAGGGCCTGTTGCCCGCCGAGACCCTCGCGGACCTGCTGCGTCCCGAGATCGTCGCGGGCAGCGGCGCACCCAGCGCCTGACCTGCGGCCACACGCCCGCGACTACGCGCCAGGACCGGCCCGGAGGCACAATGGTGATCATGACAACGACGTCGTCCCCCGCCTTCCTGCCGGTCCTGGAGCGCATCGCCGAGGAGACAGGGCGGACGCCCGGGCGCGGGCGTCCCGCCGACTACATCCCGGCGCTCGCGGCCCGCGACCCGCGCAGCTTCGGGATGGCCGTCGCCGAACTGGACGGCACGGTGTACGGGGTGGGGGACTGGCGGGAGCCGTTCTCGGCGCAGTCCATCACCAAGGTCTTCACGCTCGCCCTCGACCTGGCCCGCGAGGGCGACGAGCTGTGGGAGCACGTGGGCCGCGAGCCCTCCGGCAACCCGTTCAACTCCCTGGTCCAGCTGGAGTACGAGAACGGCATCCCGCGGAATCCTTTCATCAACGCAGGCGCACTGGTTGTCACCGACCGCCTCCAGACCCGGACCGGAGACGCGGCCGGAGAACTGCTGGCCTTCCTGCGCGCCGAGAGCGGCAACCCCGCCCTGGACTTCGACAAGGAGGTCGCCGCCTCCGAGACGGCGCACGGCGACCGCAACGCCGCCCTCGCCCACTTCATGGCGTCGTACCGCAACATCGACAACCCGGTCCCGGTCCTCCTCGACCAGTACTTCCGGCAGTGCTCCGTCGAGGCCTCCTGCGCCGACCTCGCCCTGGCCACCGGCTTCCTGGCCCGGCACGGCATCCGCGCCGACGGCACCCGGCTGCTCACCCGCAGCCAGGCCAAGCAGGTGAACGCGGTGATGCTGACCTGCGGGACGTACGACGCGGCCGGGGACTTCGCCTACCGGGTCGGCCTGCCCGGCAAGAGCGGCGTCGGCGGCGGGATCATCGCCGTCGTGCCGGGCCGCTGCACGCTGTGCGTGTGGAGCCCGGGGCTCGACGAGCGCGGCAACTCCGTGGCGGGCGTGGCGGCCCTCGACCGCTTCACGACGCTCACCGGACTGTCGGTGTTCTGATCGACGAACGGTTCCCGTTGCCGGGGTCGAGCGGTTCTCCGGGCGGATTACACTCCGGTCACACGCAGGCCGCCCACCGGAGGGTGCCGCGTCGTCTTCCGGCCACCCGGCGTTGACACGCTTTCCCAGTGTTGGCCATGGCTTTTCCCGTCGATCTCCGCCGCTGCCAGGTACTCGGCCTGGCCGGTACCGCCTTCCTCGCGTTGGGCGGTGAGACCGCCGGCGCCCTGCCCGTCCGAGAACTCCTGGCCCCCGCCTCCGCCCGGGCCGCTCTCGGCCTGGTGGGCGTGTACTTCGGCGTCGTCCTGCTGATAGCGGCCTGGCTGCTGCTCGGACGCCTCGTCCGCGGCGCCGAACCGCCGACCCCGCGCGCCCTCCTGCTGGTCCTCGCCGTCTGGGCGGCCCCGCTGCTGCTCGCGCCGCCGCTGTTCAGCCGGGACGTGTACAGCTACCTCGCGCAGGGCGCCATGGTCGACGCGCACATCGACGTGTACGCGCACGGGCCCGCCCGGCTCGGCGGTCCGCTGGCCGACGAGGTCGCCCCCGTGTGGCGCAACACCGGTGCCCCGTACGGCCCGGCCTTCCTGGCCGTGGCGTCCGCCCTGTCCGGCCTGACCCGCGGCGAACTTCCCGCCGGGCTCATCGGGATGCGGCTCGTCGCCCTGCTCGGCGTGGCCTTGATGGCGGCCGCGCTGCCCCGCCTGGCCCGGCACAGCGGCGCCGACCCGGCCGCCGCGCTGTGGCTGGGCGCCCTGAACCCGCTCGTCCTGCTGCATCTGGTCGCGGGCGCGCACAACGACGCGATCATGCTGGGCCTGCTCGGGGTCGGCATGGTCGCGGCGCTCGGCCGGTGGCCCGTGCTGGGCAGCACACTCGTCACGCTCGCGGCCCTGGTCAAGGCACCCGCCGCACTCGGCCTGCTCGCGATCGTGGTCGTCCAGGCGCGGGCCGGCCGAAGCCCCGTGCGGGCCGTCCTGACGACGACAGCCGCGGCCGGGGCCACGACGGTCGCCGCGACGGCCGTCGCCGGTACGGGCTACGGCTGGATCGGCGCCCTGGACACCCCCGTCTCCTCGCACAACTGGGCCCTCACCAGCCTGCTCGGCAGGGCCACCGGCGCACTGCTCGAACACCTCGGCAGCGACCTGGCACCGCTGGCCGTCCCGCTCTGGCACGTGTTCGGCCTCGCGGTCACCGCCGTCGCGGTCCTGTTCATATGGGTGCGGCTGCGCCCGAGACCGGTGTACGCGCTCGGGCTGAGCCTGCTGACAGTGGCCGCCTTCGGCCCGGCGATCCGCCCCTGGTACGCCCTGTGGGGCCTGTTCCTGATAGCGGCCGCCGCGCCCAGTACGTCGGTACGGCACCGGGTGGCGGCCCTGGCCGGAGTGCTGGCGCTCGCCGTCCTGCCCAGCGGCGGCCCCGTGGACACCGGCCAGTTGGTGCTCGCCGTCTCCGGCGGGGTGCTCGGGGTGGTCGTCCTGTGGCAGGCCCACCAGGCCGCGCAGGCCCCGGCGCTGGGACGGACGGCATGAGAGCTCCCCGGACCGACCGGGGCCGGCTGCTCCTCGTCGTCGCCCTCGCCGCCGCCGTCACCGTCTTCACGGCGACCGTGCCGCTCCTGCGCGGCTGGTTCGATCTGCGCGTCTACTACGGCACCGTGGACAGCTGGGTCCACCACGGCGGCCGGATCTACGACTACCTGGTGCCCGGGACGACGTACGGCTTCACGTATCCGCCGTTCGCCGCGGTCGCCATGCTGCCGATGGCTCTCGTCGGACTCCGGACGGCGATCGTCGCCTCCCTGCTGCTCAACCTGGCCGCGCTCGCTGTCGTGCTGCGCGTCCTGGCCGGGCCCGACTGGCGGCGGCACGGCTGGTACGCCTGGTCGCTGGCCGCCTGCGGACTCGCGCTGTTCGAGCCGTTGCGCGACACCTTCAGCTTCGGCCAGGTCAACCTCGTGCTGCTGGCCCTGGTCCTTTCCGACTGCCTGCTGCTGGCGACCGGCCGGGGCCGCTGGGCGGGCGCCGGGATCGGCCTGGCCGCCGCGGTCAAGCTCACGCCCGCCCTGTTCATCGGGCTTCTGCTGCTCGCCCGGCGCCGGCGCGCCGCGGGTGTGGCCACCGCCGTCGCCGCGGCGGCGACCGCGCTCGCGGCCCTGGCCGATCCCGCGGCCTCGCGCTACTACTGGACCGAGGCGCTGTGGGACACCGGCCGGGTGGGCCGCCTCGACTACGTCTCCAACCAGTCGCTGCAGGGCGTGCTGGCCCGGCTGGGCGTGCCCGACCGCCCGTTCTGGGTGACGGCGGTCCTGCTCGTCCTGTGCGTCTGGGCGTGGCGGACGCGCCGCGCCGTCGTGGCAGGGGACTGGACGGCCGCCTTCGCCCTGACCGGCCTCGCGGCCTGTCTGGTCAGCCCGATCACCTGGGTGCACCACCTGGTGTGGCTGCTGCCGTCCTTCGCCGTGCTGGTCCGGGCCGGGCACCCGCGGGTCGCGGGCGCCCTGTACGCGGTGCTGTGCACCAGCGTGGTGTGGCTGTGGTTCGAGGACGCGTCCGGCATCGACGGGTTCCTCGGCAGCAACACCTATACGTGGGTCACGCTGGGCCTGCTGCTGGGACTGCCGGCCGGTCAGCCCCGTGCGGACCGGCCGCCCTTGACCCGCAGTGCGAGCACCAGGGCCCCGGCGCCCAGACCGGCGGCGCCGGCGATGACGCCGGTGCCGGGCCAGTCGGACTCGCCGTCCGGAGCCGACGGGACGGCCGCGGCCACCGGGGCCGTCGCCGACTTCGGCCGCAGCCCGTCCAGCGAGCCGACCGGATCGACCCGTCCCGCGGCCGTGAATCCCCAGTCGAGCAATGCGCGCGCCTCCTCGTACACGGTCAACCCGCCGCCCTCCTGAGGGTTCATCACCGTCACCACGAGCGTGCGCCCGCCCCGGTGCGCGGCGGCGACGAGCGTGTTGCCGGCCTCGCTGGTGTATCCGTTCTTGATGCCGATCAGCCCCGGATAACGGGCGACACCGTCCTCGCCGGTCAGCAGGCGGTTGGTGTTCTCGATGGCGAACGACCCGGCGCCGTCCGGGAACATGGCGTCGGCGGTGGAGCAGTACCGGGCGAAGTCCGCGTTGCGCAGCCCGGCCCGGCCGAATACCGCCAGGTCGTAGGCCGAGGACACCTGGCCGGGCGCGTCGTAGCCGTCGGGCGAGACGACATGGGTGTCCAGGGCCCCCAGGGTGCGGGCCCTGGCCTGCATCCCGGCGGTCGTTCTGCGCCAGCCGCCGTTGAGGGCGGCCAGCACGTGCACGGCGTCGTTGCCCGAGCTGAGGAAGACCCCGCGCCACAGGTCCGACACCCGGTACGTCTGCCCCTCGACGACGCCGACCATGCTGCTGCCCGGGCCGACGTCCGCCAGCTCCGCCTCCGTCACCCGGTGCCGGACGCCGCCGGGCAGGACCGGCAGCACGGTGAGGGCGAACAGTGTCTTCAGGGTGCTCGCGGGCGGCAGCTTGCGGTGTGCGTCGCTCGCGGCCAGCACGTCACCGGTGCGGGCGTCGGCCACCAGCCAGGACAGCGCGGAGACGTCCGGGACCTCGGGCGCCCCGGGGTGCGGTCTGACCTGCGTTCCGGACCGGTAGAGGACCGACGGCTGCGGTACCGAGGTTCCGGTGCGGGAGGCGGTTGCGGCGGGCGTGAGCGCCAGGACGCCCGCCACACAGAGGGCACAGGTCGACACGGCCATCCGGGTAGCGAATCCGATAGTCATATGGTCAACCTAGGAATGGTCCCGCTGTACCCCGCACTGTCAGGGCCGGACGGCGCCCGCGAGCAACCCGGATGCCGCACCGTCAGCCCGTCGGCAGCGTCGGCTGGACGCGGCGCAGGAAGGTCGCGTTGTCGGGGGTCTCGCGCATCCGGGCCAGGAGGGTCTCCAGGTTCGCCGGACCGCCGTCCCGTGACTGCAGGGCGCGGCGCAGGCCCCGTACGGCCGTCAACTCGGCCGGGGACAGCAGGAGTTCCTCGCGGCGGGTGCCGGACGAGTCGAGTTCGACGGCCGGGAACACACGGCGGGAGGCGAGTTCCCGGTCCAGCCGGAGCTCCATGTTGCCGGTGCTCTTGAGCTCCTCGAAGAAGAAGCCGTCGGCACGGGAGCCGGTGTCCACCAGGGCGGTGGCGAGGATCGTGAGCGAGCCGCCCTCCTCGGCCTGACGCGCGGCGCCGAAGAACCGCTTGGGGCCGAGCAGCGCCGTCGCGTCGACACCGCCGCTGAGGGTGCGGCCGCCGGAGGCCGCCGCGTTGTTGTGGGCCCGGCACAGCCGGGTCAGGGAGTCGAGGAGGATCACGACGTCCTCGCCGTCCTCGACGAGGCGCTTGGCCCGTTCGATCACGAGTTCAGCGAGCGCGATGTGCTGCTTGGGCGCCCGGTCGAAGGTCGAGGCGTACACCTCGCCGTGTACGGAGCGCCGCATCTCCGTGACCTCCTCGGGACGCTCGTCCAGCAGCACCACCATCAGACGGCACTCGGGGTGGTTGCCGGCGACCGCGGCCGCGATCTGCTGGAGCACCACGGTCTTGCCGGTCTTCGGCGGGGCCACGATCAGCCCGCGCTGGCCCTTGCCGACGGGCGCGAACAGATCGGTGACGCGTCCGGTCAGGCCCGACGCCGGATGTTCGAGACGGATCCGCTCGCGCGGGTGGAGCGGAGTGAGGTCCCGGAAGTGCCGGCGGCCGCGGAGCTGCTCGGGGGTACGTCCGTTGACGCGCCCGACCTCGGTGAGGGAGCGCTGCGCTCCGCGGACGCCCTCGACGAGGTCGCCCTTGCGCAGGCCGTGACGGCGGATCAGCGCGAGGCCGACCTGGAGGTCGGAGGGCGAGGGCAGGCAGCTCGGGGCCCGCAGGTGCCCCTTCCCGCCGGCGTCGATGTCGAGGACACCGGTGACGCCCTGGGGTGTCGCGGGCCGCTGCTGTACGGGAGGGTGTTCGAGTGTGGTGGTCATCGGGGGTCCTTTCGCGGACGGAAGGCATGAGGAAGGGGGGAGTGGGCCGCGAAGAGGGAGGCGTACCTGTGCGCCTCCGAGCGGCGGGAACCGCACCTCGGACGTGAGGGATGCGAGGTGGTGCTGGAAAGCCGACGCGCGGGTCGAGAACCGACGGGCGGATCAGCGTGATGAAGAGGAACCGGCACCGGCGCCCACAGCGGGGCGTGCACGAGTGCTGACCGCAGAGTACCACTCGATGGAGCGATGCGGCTGTCGTTTACGTCAACGTGCCGTAGCCGCGATCTATTCCGCCGACGGCGGGCCCGTGGCGGCAGCCGGGTCGTGGGACGAGTCGACGCGGAATGCCGGTTCGGGAAAGGCCCCGGTCAACTCACGATCGGCGGCGTCGCGTCCCGTCGTACGGCCGTCGGGAGAGTACCCGGTGGAGACCTCGTCGCCCATGCCACCGCAGCCGAAGGCCGGCCGCCGGCCACCTTCGCGACCGTGCGGGGTATGACCACCGCCGACGGCGACGACCACCGCAGGCTGCGGTCGCTGGTGAGCCGGGCGTTCACTTCCCGCCGCGTCGAGTAACTGCGGCCCCACGTCGAGGAGTTGACGGCCTCACTGCTCGACGGCCTGGGGCGGGCGGCGGAGGCGGCGACGGCGTCGCCGATCTGCGACAGCACTTCGCGCTGCCCCTGCCGATGGGCGTCATCAGCGAACTCATCGCCCTGGAGGCGGAGTTCGGGGGCCGACCGCACCACCTGTGCGATCAGGCCGTGGCCACCGGCATCGGCCCCCGTGAGGCCGTCGCCGCCAACCGTGAGCTCGGACATCCCGAACATGGTCAAGAGTGCCGGAGGCACCGTCGAGAACCCGGGGGAGAACGTCACCCGGAAGTCCGGCCTCAACCGCTCCATCAGCCAAGAGACGTGGGGGCGCACGTGACGATGCTGACGTACAAGGCCGCTCGCCACGGCGGCACCTTGCATGCAAGAACGAAGGCTGCGGCTGGTCCGGCAATGCCGACCCGCCACCGCAAGGCAGGAGGGAATCTCCCGGCTTCAGCCGGGAGAGCACTTCAAAGCGGTGCCATCACCCTCACCGTGGTGTGACGATGAGGCGGAGGCGCGGCCCTCAGGCGGACTGTGCCTCAGCCTCCTTCGCTATGCGGTCGAACTGGGCGCCCATGGCCTCCGCCAGTGCCTGGGCGCCCGACAGCGGGCGCACCATGACCATGAAGTCGTCGATCAGACCGTCCTCGTTGACATGGATGAAGTCACAGCCGCTGATCTCCCGGTCGCCCACCCGGGCCGTGAACACCAGTGCGTGGTCGCGGCCGTCGGCGCCGGCGAGCTCGCGGTCGTACCGGAAGTCCTCGAAGACCCGGATGACCGCGCGCAGGATCGCCGCCGTGATCGCCTTGCCGTGGTACGGCTTGAACACGACCGGGCTGGTGAAGACGACGTCCTGCGCCAGCAGCGCCTCGACGGCATCGAGATCGCGGGCCTCGACCGCCTCACGGAACGCGCGCATCGACTCACCTCATAGTCAATTAGTTGATTAGATGCCGAGGAGACTAAGCTACCCCCCGGTATCTTGTCCACAGAAACAACACCTCCCCCCTAGGCTGGCCGAATGTTCAGCCCCGAAGGACCCAGCCTCCGAGAGCTCGCCGTCCAGGCGCTGTCGTCGGTCGAGCACGGCTACGACCTGCTGGCGCCCAAGTTCGACCACACCCCGTTCCGTACGCCGGACTCGGTGCTGGAATCCGTCGGCGAGGCGCTCGCCCGGCTCGGCCCGTTCGAAGACGGGCTCGACCTGTGCTGCGGCACCGGCGCCGGGGCGGACGTGCTGGCGCGGGTGTGCCGGGAGAGCGTCACGGGCGTTGACTTCAGTGCCGGCATGCTCGACGTGGCCCGGCGCCAGCCCCGGTCCGAGGGGCCGCGGATCGCCTGGGTGCGCGGGGACGCCCGCGCCCTGCCGTTCGCGTCCGCCTTCGACCTGGTGGTCAGCTTCGGGGCCTTCGGTCACTTCCTGCCGCGCGAACTGCCGGAGCTGTTCGCCGAGGTCCGCTCCGTACTGCGGCCGGGCGGCCGCTTCGCGTTCCCCGTGCTCGCCCCGCCCCGCCCGTCCCGCCCGGGATTCTGGATCCTGCTCGGCTTCGACGCGGTCATGCGGGTGCGCAACGCGGTGTGGCGGCCGCCCTTCGTCATGTACTACCGGGCGTTCCGGTTCGGGAGCGTGCTGAGGGAGCTGGAACGCGCCGGCTTCGCGGTGGACCTGTACGCCCTGCCGGAGTTCGGACGGCGCGCCGACGGCAGCCCCCGCGCCCGGCTGGTGGCGGCGCGACGGCTGCCGTAGCGTCCGGCGTGCGGGGCGGCGGCCCGGGGTCAGCCCGCCGCCGGCAGGGTGAACTCGTAGACCAGCGCGTCCTGTTGGGCGTCCACCACCAGGTCGGTGATCTCCAGCGGGCGGGCGTACTGGTCGTGCACCCGCCGGGTCACTCGTACCGAGGAGGCGTCGATGGCCTGGGTGATGGAGTCCCGGTGGTGCAGGGCCAGGCCCGCCCTGCGCATCCAGTCGTAGGCCCGCTGCAGTTGAGCGGCGGCCGCCCCGTCGGCGCGGTCCCGGTAACGGCCCAGCTCCTCGACCTCGGACAGCGCCACCGCCGAGAAGGACGTCAACGCGGTGCGCAGTGTGCGGCCGTCGGGCGCGGCCGACTCGTATCGGTGCACCAGGGTCGGCCGGTGCGGGGCGAGTCCCAGGGCCGCGGCGTGTTCCTCCGGGGGCGTCTCCCAGGTCACGGTGGCCCGGTCGACCGCGCACGGGTCGGTGGTCCGGACGCCCACCGGGAAGGCGAGCGACACCGGGTCCTCCACCGGGCGGCCGGGCAGCGTGGCGTGGCTGCCCCGTCGGTCGGTGGCGACGAGACCGTCGCGCCGCAGGACCTCCAGCGCCTGCCTCACGGTCTGCCTGCTGACCCCGAAATGGTCGGCCAACTGCCGTTCGCCCGGCAGCCGTTCACCGGGTGGAACGGTTCCCTCGCGCAGCTCGGCGAGTAACCTCGTCGCGATCTGCCAGTACAGGGGCTGGTCGTCCGTCTGCGGGTGGTCGTTCGGATGGTCGTGCGGGGTGGTGCGGGCCATGCCGCGCCTCCTGTTGGTCACAAGACGTAGCCGTGCGGGCTCATTGCGCGACCACATCTAGCATTGGTCTAAACCATCAGGGAAGAGCGGTCGGCCGGTTCGGCCGAAACCGGACCGCGCGGGGCCCGGGTCACAGTGAGCGGTACACGGCGTCGACCAGCGCCGTCTTCCGTGGATCATCGGCGATGTGAGGCCCCATCCGGTTCATCACATAGCCCAACGACACACCCTGGTCTGGGTCGGCCAGCCCGCAGGAGCCGCCGAAGCCGTCGTGTCCAAAAGCCCGCGGGTCGGGTCCGTACGAGCCGTGCGGTCCGCTGAGCCACAGACCGAGCCCGATCTCCGTCTCGTGGTCGAAACCGGCCCCGAGCACCAGGTCGCGGCAGCTGCCCTGCCCCTCACGCACCCGCTCCACCGCCTCGGGGGAGAGGATGCGCCGGCCGTCGTAGGTCCCGCGCCCGGCGAAGATGCCGTACAACGCGGCGACGGCCCGTGCCGTGCCGTGTCCGTTCACGGCCGGGAGCTCGGCCGCCCGCCACTCGGGCGAGTTGGCATCGGCCGCACCCATCAGGGGATTGGCCAGGGCCGCGATCGCCGCCGGCGTCAACTGGCTGAAGATCGCCGCCTGTTCACCGGAGTCGACGGTCCGCCGATGCACCAGCTCGGCCGCCCGCCCGGACTTCTCGCGCGGCAGGCCGATGGTGAAGTCGATGCCGAGCGGCCCGGTCACCTCCCGCTCCAGGAAGGCCCCGGGGAGCAGTCCCGAGACCCGCCGAACGACCTCGCCGACGAGGTGGCCGTAGGTGAACGCGTGGTACCCCGACCGTGTCCCCGGTTCCCACCAGGGCTCCGTCGCCGCGAGCCGCGCGGTCGTCAGCTCCCAGTCGTAGAGCTCTTCGCGCGAGTGCGGTTCACGCAGACCGGACAGTCCGGCCCGGTGCGACAGCAGATGCCGTACGAGAACCTTCTCCTTGCCCGCGGCCGCGAACTCCGGCCAGTACGCGGCGACCGGCGCGTCCAGGTCGAGCAGCCCCCGGTCGGCCAGGATGTGCGCGCACAGCGCCGTCGGCCCCTTCGTCGTCGACCAGACGTTGACCAGGGTGTCCCGCTCCCACGGACGCGTGCGCGCCGCGTCCGCCCACCCGCCCCACAGGTCCACCACCGGCTCGCCGCCGACCGTCACCGTCACCGCGGCACCCAGCTCGTCCCGGTCCCGGAAGTTCTCCTCGAACGCCTGCCGCACCGCGGTGAAGCGTGCGTCGCAGTGACCGTGAACGTCTGGCTCGTGCTCGGACATGGGTCCTCCGTCGTCGCGGGGATACCCGGGGCGCGACGCTGCGACCCGGGCCCCTGAACATACCGACTGGTCGGACTGGAGGGAAGGCCGCCCGGCGGCTCCGCTCAGGCGTACGACCGCAGCCAGCGCATCTTCTCGGCCTCCTGGAACGGTCCGCCGCCCTCGTGGTCGTTGAAGTCGTACACCTCGATCGCCTTGTCGTCGTACGCCCAGGCGTTGAAGGCCGCGAAGACCGTCGACGGCGGGCACGTCTGGTCCTCCAGCGCCGTCGAGAACAGCGCGGGGGCCCGGCCGCGTGCCGCGAAGTGGACGCCGTCGAAGTAGGAGAGCGTGCGCAGGACGTCCTCGTAACGGCCCCGGTGGGTCTTGAGGTAGAGGCCGATCTCCCGGTACGGGTGACGGTCCGTCAGCGTCGTCGCGCGCGGGAAGTCGCAGAGGAACGGAACGTCCGGGGCGACCGCCACCAGGTCGGGGACCAGCCCGCCCACCGCCAGGGTGATGCCGCCGCCCTGGCTCGAACCGAGCGCCACGGTCCGCGCCGCGTCCGTCAGCGGGTGCGAGCGGGCCGCCTCGACCGCGCGCACCGCGTCCGTGAACACCCGCCGGTAGTAGTAGCTCTCGGGCGCGTCGACGCCCCGCGTCATGAAACCGGGGTACGCCGGGGCGCCGCCCACCGGGTCCGGGGTGCCGCCCCCGCCGCCCCAGGCACTGCCCTGGCCGCGGGTGTCCATCACGAAGTGCGCCCGGCCCGTCGACGCCCACAGCAGGTGCTCGTGCGGCAGACCGCGCCCCCCGCCGTAACCGACGAACTGCACCACGAGCGGCAGCGGCTCCTCGGCCCCGGCGGGCAGGAGCAGCCAGCCCTTGACCGGATGACCGCCGAACCCCGCGAACGTCACGTCGTACACCCGCACCGTGGACAGGCCCACGTCGACCGGTTCGAAGCGGGCGTCCAGATCGTGCTCGCGGGCCACCTGGAGGGTCTTCGACCAGAAGGCGTCGAAGTCCTCGGGCTCCGCTGACTCGCTGCGGTACTCACGGAGTTCGTCGAGAGCAAGGTCGAACAGGGCCATCAACAACCGCCTTCGAAGAGTGGTCGTGCGGATGATCACACCGTACGTGGGCGGCCACAGACCTCGCCAGGCCGCGTCCTGGTCCGAGCCTGCGCAGGCTCAGGCCTTCCGCCGCGTCCATTCGGGACCCGTACGCGCCCACTCCCGCTCCCACTCGGACATCCGGTGGCGGAGCGAGACACGGCGTACGACGCCGTGCCCGAGAAGGGTCACGGCCGCCGCTCCGCCTGCCGCGCACAGGCCGACGGCGACGGAGTGCTGCCAGACCGCCACGTCGTTCGGCGGCGGGGCGACACCGCGCCCCTCGGAGTCGAACCACACGTCCACCACGTCACCCTGCCGGGACCCCGCCGGGACGCGCGCCACGGCCGTGCGAACCCGGTCGCCCGGCTCCGTCCAGCGCACCGTCGCACGGTAGGCGTGCTCCCGGCCGCCCGGTACCGAGGGCAGTTGGTGGGGCGTGCCGCCGGTCACCTCGGCGCGGACACGATGCCGCTCGGCCCGCTGCGCCGCGGCCACCGTCCGGGCCCCGTCATGGGCCCACAGTCCCGCCAGCGCGCCGGCCAGGGGCGCGCCCACCAGCAGCAGGACGGCGACGGCCAGCGCAGTCCACGCCTCCACGACGTCCGACCGGCGCCGCAGCGGGTTGTTCCGCCAGCGCCAGCCGTGAACCCGGGTTCGCATGTCGACCTCCTCGCCGTCACCGGAGCCCGAGAGACGGGACGGTCCAGGCCGGGACCGGGCCGCCGGTCCGCGCGCACCGTGTACGCATGCGAGCGTCCACACCGGTTTCGTACCCCGTACGGGGCAGTCGGCTCACCTCGCCGGGGGACCGAGCATGACAAAGGCATCCACAGCGACGCTCGACACCCACTGGCGTGCGGGTCCGTCGGAGAAGGGGAGGCGTCAGCCGAAGCGTTCGATGCGGATACGGTCCACGGGCTGGCCCGCCTCGACCAGGAGCCGTGAGGCGTGCTCGGCGAACCCGTTGGAACCGCACACATAGGCCTCCCACCCACCAGGAGGCTGCTCGGCCAGGAGGGGTGCCACATGTGTGGCGCCCATACGTCCCACTCGCTCACCCTCCGGTGCGCTGCGGGTGAACACTGCCGTCGTCTCCGCGCCGAGCTCCCGCGCGTAGATCAGCTCCTCGGGGCTGCGCGCGGACACCAGCAGCCGCAGCGGAACGGTCAGGTCGCCCGCCCGGTGGTGCCGCAGCATCGACATGAGCGGCACGACTCCGGAACCGGCGCCGATCAGCAGCGCGGGCCGGTCGCCGGGCCAGGCGAAGAAACCGCTCAGCGGGCCGCGCACCTCGACGGTGTCGCCCGGCCTGGCCACCGTGTGGAACCAGCCGGAGACCTCGCCGCCCTCGACGTGGTCCAGGGTCAGCTCGATGTGCCCGGAGTCGTCGGGCGCGGACGCGATCGAGTAGTGGCGCTGTGCCACGTAGCCGTCCTCGGCGGTGAGCCGCAGCATCAGGTGCTGCCCGGGCAGATGCCCCGCCCAGGCCGGCACGGCGAACCGGAAGGTGGCGGCGTACGGGGTCTCGCGCCGGATCTCGATGAGGGTGGCCGTCTGCCACGTAGCCGCGGCCTGCTCGCTGACGGCGATGCGCCCGGGCACCGCGAAGCGTGTCGGGGGAGTGAAGGTCTCAGTCACCGGAGTACCGCTGCTCCTCCCAGGGGTTGCCCCGCGCGTGGTAGCCGTTCTGCTCCCAGAAGCCCGGCTCGTCGTGGTCGAGCAGGGTGAGGCCGGCGATCCACTTGGCGCTCTTCCAGAAGTACAGGTGCGGCACCAGCAGCCGCGCCGGACCGCCGTGCTCGGCCGCGAGC
The DNA here is from genome assembly GCF_044746205.1 of Streptomyces sp. NPDC086549. NCBI lineage: Bacteria > Bacillati > Actinomycetota > Actinomycetes > Kitasatosporales > Streptomycetaceae > Streptomyces > Streptomyces sp. NPDC086549. The sequence continues at coordinate 71,852 of NZ_JBIVBS010000010.1, forward strand.
GGCTTGCCGTCGTACTCCCAGGCGATCCAGGCACGCCCGCCGGTGAGGTCCGCGAGCGGAAGGCTGGTGGTGTAGCCGGTGTGCGCATAGGCAATGGCATGTGTGGCGGACACATGGGGCTGGACCATATTGAGGAACGCGTCCAGCGAGACGCCCCCGAAGCGCACCCCGAACTTCGACCAGCTCGTCACGCAGTGGATGTCGCCCTCGTAGGCCGACGCGGGCAGCGCCCGGGCCTCGTCCCAGTCCCAGGTGCGCGGCTCGGCAACCAGTCCGTCGACACGGAAGGTCCAGTCGGCGGGCGTGAGGTCGGGGGTGACCTCGGCCGACAGGACGGGCCAGTCGTCGCCCGCGTCGTACTGGCCCGGCGGCAGCCCCGGATTGTGGACGCGGGGGCGCCCTGTGAAGGCTCGGGTGACGTTCATGCTTCAACCGTACGCGGTCGTCGCCGGTGCTCCGCCCCAGGTCAGTGCCCCGATCATTGCGGCGGCATGAACTCTGCGCGGTCCGGGAATAGCCGTCGCGCGCTGCTCCTTGGCGCTGAGTGTCGGGGCCGGCGGTCCCGGCGGCAGCACAAGGGAGAGAGGAAGCAGATGCCCAAGGCATACGTCTTCACCCGGTACGGCGGACCGGAGACCGAGGCGTTCGTGGACGTGGACCGGCCGGCCCCCGGTCCAGGTCAGCTCCTGGTGGCGGTCCGCGCGGCGGGCGTGAACCCGGTCGACTGGAAGCTGCGCACGGGCTTCCGCCGTCCCGGCGAGACCGGTGAGCGCGTTTTCCCCGCCGTCCTCGGCAACGAGGTCTCCGGGGTCGTCGAGGAGATCGGGGACGGCGTGACGGGGTTCGCCGTCGGGGACGAGGTCTTCGGCAACACGGTCGCCGGCGGATACGCCGAGTACGCCCTGCTGCCCGCCGAGGTGAGCGCCCACAAGCCCGCCGGGCTGTCCTTCGCCGACGCGGCCACCCTGCCGGTCGCCGCGGCCACCGCGTACGACGGCATCCGCCAGCTCGGCCTGCCCGCGGGCGCGACCCTGCTCGTCACCGGAGCGGGCGGCGGGGTGGGTGCCGCGGCCGTGCAGATCGCCCGCTCCTTCGGGCTGCGGGTCGTGGGCGTGGCGAGCGACGCCAAGAAGGACTTCGTCGAGTCGCTGGGAGCCGTGCACGTGCCCTCGGGGCCGGACCTGGCCGAACGTGTCGAGGCGGTAGCGCCCGACGGCATCGACGGTGTCTACGACCTCGTCGGCGACCAGGTGCTCGCCGAGGCGGCCACTCTCCTCACCGACCGGACCCGGCTGATCACCGCCGGCGCCCCGGCGCAGACCGTGGCGGAGCTGGGCGGTGCGCGGGTCGAACGTGCCCGCACCTCCGCCGTTCTGGACGCGGTGGCGGAGCTGGTGGTGAGCGGCGCCCTGGACCCGCACGTCACCCGGACCTTCCCGCTGGACCTGGCCGGAGAGGCGCTGCGCGCCGTCGAGGACGGCCACGCCCGCGGCAAGATCGTGATCGAGGTGGCCGAATGAGCGGGATCAGCCCCGCCGGCGGCGAGACCCCGCACGTCCTCGACAACCCCGCCCTCGCGTCCCTGACCGGCCCGCACGCGCACTTCGCCGAGCGGCGCGGCCGCGTGCTGCGCTACCCGGTCGACGTGTCCCCGTGGCTGGTGCTGCCCGCCGAGCCCGACGCGGACGACTGGGCGGACCTCGCGGCGCTGGCCGGGCCGGGCACAGAGGTTCCGCTACTGGGCTTCCGGGGGCGGGTCCCGGACGACTGGGAGATCACCTTCCGAGTCGAGGGCGTACAGCTGGTGGACGACGGCCTGGCCGCCGCGCCGGACCCTGAGGCGGTCCGGCTCGGTCCCGCCGACGTGCCCGAGATGCTCGACCTGGTCGAGCGCACCCAGCCCGGACCGTTCCTGCCCCGCACCATCGAGCTCGGCACCTATCTGGGCGTCCGCCGCAACGGCGCCCTGATCGCCATGGCGGGGGAGCGACTGCACCCGCCGGGCTGGACCGAGATCAGCGCGGTCTGCACCGACCCCGCCTTCCGCGGCGAGGGCCTGGCGACCCGGCTGATCCTCGCCGTCGCGCACGGCATCCGGGAGCGCGGCGAGACCCCGTTCCTGCACACCGGCGCGGGCAACACCCATGCCATCCGGCTGTACGAGTCGCTCGGTTTCCGGCTGCGGCGCAGGACGGCGTTCCTCGCGGCGCGGGCGCCCGAGCGGCTCACGGACGGCCGGGAAGCCGTACCGGTGCCGTAGGCAAGCCGGTCAGTCGGGGCCGGCGGCCGTCGCCGGCCCCGCGTTGTACCGCTCCAGATACCGGGCGAACCGCGTCAGGTCCTCCTCCGGCCAGCCCGCGAGCCGCTCCCTGAAGGCGGCCCGGCGGCTCTGGGTGACCTGGGCGAGGATCTCCTCACCGGCCTCCGTCAGGTGCAGCACCTGGACACGGTGGTCCTCCGGGTCCGTACGACGCTCGATGAGCCCGGCTCGCTCCAGCGCGGCCACCTGACGGCTGACCGTGGACTTGTCCAGGGCGTAGTGCGCGGCCAGGTCGGTGGCCCGGCAGCCGCCGCTCTCCTCCAGGTGCCCCAGCAGTGTGTACGACACCAGCGACAGCTCCGGGTGCATGCGCCCCGCCGAGGCCCGGGCCCGGCGGGCGAAGATCGTCATCTCGCGCTGGATGGTCTCGACGGCCGTCTGCGCTGCGGTCACGGGAATTCCTCCTCCGACGGTCTAGTTGTACAGTACAACTTAGATTGAAGGTTGTATAAGCCAACTATTGGAGGTTGTCGCCCGATGAGGTCACCAGCGCTCCGCCATGTGCTCACGCACCTGATCACGCCGCTGCTGATGTGTCTGGGCATGGGGCTCGCGTACATGGGGGCCTTCGTAACCCCGGAGCCCAACCACCTGCCCGTCGCCGTCGTCGGTTCCGGCCCCAGGGCCAAGGTTCTCGCCCAGACGGTCAAGGACAGCGCGGGCAGCAGGCTCGACGTCCGTACCGTCACCACGCGCGCCGAAGCCGTGCACCTGCTCAAGTCCCGTGATGTCACGGGCGCTTATGTGCCGAGCCGGAAGGCGCCGGAGCTGCTGGTCGCCAGTGCCGCGTCCGACACGGGCGCCACGGCCGTCGAGAAGGCCTTCACCCCGGTCGCCGACCAGGCGGGTGTCCCGCTGAAGGTGACCGACGTGGCCGAGCCGGTCGCCGACGACCCCACCGGGCAGGGCCTGTTCTTCCTGCTGATCGCGCTGAGCATCGGCTCGTACGCCTCGGTGGCCGCACTCGGCGCCGCGGGTTCCACGCTGCCCATGCGGGTGCGGGCGCTACTGGCGCTCGGCGTCTCCGCCGTCGTCGGCGGCATCGGCGTGCTGCTCGCCGGACCCGTGTTCCACCTCGCGCACCACGACCTCGCCCGACTGTGGGGGATGGCCTGGCTCTACTCCGCGGGCATCCTCTTCATCGGTGTCGGCCTGCACACCTTCCTGAAGCGGTGGACCACGCTGACGATGATGGTGCTGTTCGTGATGCTCAACTTCACCAGCTCCGGCGGTCTGTTCCGGCCCGAGCTGCAGAACGGCTTCTTCGGCACCCTGCACGCCTTCTGGAATGGCGCCGGGTTCGTGGAGGGCATCCGCAGCCTGCTGTACTTCGGCGGCGACGGCCTGGGCCGCAACGTGGGCACGCTGGCCGCCTGGCTGCTGGTCGGCCTCGCCGTGACCGGGATCGCGGCGGTGTACGAGCGGGGCAGGGCGTCCGGGCCGGCGGTTGTCGTGCCGGAGCCGGTGACCGTGGCGCAGGAGGTCGCGGAGGCGGAGGCCGCGGAGGCGGAGGTCGAAGAGACGGTCGGTGTCTGACCGTTGGGGTAAGGTGGCGGCTCGGCCGCGGACTGCCCCGGCCATGATCCGTCGAGGAGGTGAGACCCATTACCGCTGTGTCAGGCGGGGTGCTCTCACCTCAAGGCCTTGCGGGTCATCGGTAGCAGGTGACCACGAGAGCACCCTTCGGTCCTTGGTCTCCGAAAGGCTCTCGCCTCTTATGCCCCCGTTCACCCCTGCCACCGTCGTCTCCGCGCTGCGCGCCGCCGGGTGCGTCTTCGCCGAGGACGAGGCGGAGTTGATACTCGCCACGGCCCGCACACCGGACGAGCTGGCCACGATGGTGGACCGGCGCGTCGCCGGACTGCCTCTCGAACACGTCCTCGGCTGGGCCCGGTTCCACGGACTGCGCGTCCATGTGGAACCGGGTGTCTTCGTCCCCCGCCGCCGCACCGAGTTCCTGGTCGACCAGGCCCTCGCCCGGTCCCCGCACGCGTCCGTCGTCGTGGATCTGTGCTGCGGCTCCGGTGCGGTCGGCGCGGCCCTGGCCGCCGCCCTCGACGGGGTCGAGCTGCACGCCGCCGACGTGGACCCGGCCGCGGTGCGCTGTGCCCGCCGCAACATCGCCGCCTACGGCGGTCACGCCCATACCGGCGACCTGTTCGAGGCGCTCCCCGGGCACCTGCGCGGCCGGGTCGGCATCCTCGCCGCGAATGTGCCGTACGTCCCCACCGGCGAGGTGGGCCTCCTCCCGGCCGAGGCCCGCGAACACGAACCCCTCGTCGCCCTCGACGGCGGCGCCGACGGTCTCGACGTCCTGCGCCGGGTCGTCACCGAGGCACCGGAGTGGCTCGCCCCCGGCGGCTGCCTCCTGGTGGAGACGAGCGAGCGCCAGGCCGCGGTGGCCGCGGAGGCGTTCACCCGCGCCGGGCTGATCACACGCCTGGCGGTGTCGGAGGAGCTGTACACGACGGTGGTGATCGGCGTCAGCGCGTAGACCTCACGGGGCGCACAGCGTTCGGGCGGCCTCCGAGGACCGCCGGGTGCCGGCCAGCGGCGATCGGCGTCCGGTCAGGGGTCCGTCCGGCGGCCGGGGCTCGGCCGCGTCACCGGGGTTCACGGGCGCGGTCGGCCTTCGGGGCCTCGACGGCGGGTGTCCGGTGGTCGGCCGGAGTCCGTTCGGCGGTTCGGGGCCGGTCGCGCCGCCACGCCCCCGAAGCGGGCCGGATCGGCGGCCCTTCGCAGGCCCTGGCGGAATCGGATCGGCGTCCGCTCGCGCCTCTCGCCGGGCAGCGGCATGCCTGGTGGCTTCCCCGGGCCACCAGGCATCAACCGTGCCCCGCGCACGGGCCTCGCGATCCCCGGTCAGGTCGTCGCGCCGCTGTCCGACGGGCTCGGGGACGCGGTGCGGTCGGAGTGGCCCCACGGGCCGCGGTCGGGGAATCGGCCCCGATCGTCACCCTGGCCGCCCATGCCCATGCCCATGCCCATGCCCATGTGTTCGAAGACGCCGGAGACGGCGATCTTCGCGGTCCGGGTTCCGTCGCCGGCGCGTGTACCGGCGACGAAGGCCGTGTCGCCCTTCTTCAGCGCGGCGGCGCCCGAGTGGGACGAACCGTCCGCGAGCACCCTGGTGTCCGAGCCCACGGTCCAGGTCCACCGGGCACCGTCGTCGCTCTTGACGGTGACCTGGTCGCCGTCCACCTTCTCGACCGTGCCCCGCTGCCAGGCCCGGACGATCCACTTCCCGGTGCCGCGGTCCTTGACGGTCGCCTCGCCGTGCACCCCGCCACCGCCGAGGCCGAAGAACCAGCCGAACCCCGGGCCGTGCCCGTGCCCGTCCGGCGAGGGCGATGTGGAGGAGGTGCCCGCGGCTGCGGGTACGACGTGACCGCCCGAGCCGCCCGAGCCGGCGGCGTAGGCGACGGTGCCGCCGAGGGCCAGCGCCACGAACGTGACCGCCACGGTCACCGCGCGGGTCCGTGCGGACTGCCTGCGCCACCGGACGCGAAGGGGCGGACCCGGCTCACGGTCCTGTCCCGGTCCGGCGATCACTTCCCATTGCGCGGCTGCCTGCGGCGAGTGCGAGGGTATCGGCGGAATCGGCTCGGCGGGCCCGTCGCCGGAGTCGCGCCCGCGGTCCGGTTCGTGCATCACAGCTCACTCCCATCAGCCATGACACGCGGCATTTCGTGCGCATGCCTCCCTTTGATTCTCCGATGAGGCCGATAAGGCCCGGGTAACGAGTCGCTGTGAATCAGGCGGTCACGTCAGCTCCTGCGCCCGCGCGATGAGCAGCGCCACGTCGTCGTGGTTGTCGGGGTGGTGCAGCGTGCGCAGCAGGAGGTCGCAGGTCTCCTCCAGGGGGCGGGCCGGGTCGTCGAGCAGCGAGAGGAGGAAGTCGAGGCGTTCGTCGAGCGAGTGGCTGCGCGTCTCGACCAGACCGTCGGTGTAGAACACGAGCTCGTCACCGGGGGAGAAGTCGACGGTGACGGTGGAGAAGGGCACGCCGCCCACGCCGAGCGGCACCCCTGTGGGCAGATCGAGCAGTTCCGGCGGCCGGCCGGGACGGACGCGGGCCGGGGGCAGGTGCCCGGCGTTGGCGATGCGGCACTGGCGCAGATGGGGGTCGTGGACGGCGTACACACAGGTCGCGATGGAGTGGTCCAGGCCCGAGGTGATCTTGTCGAGGTGCTCCAGGAGCACCGCGGGATCGAGGCCGAGCGAGGCCAGCGTGGTGGTCGCGGTGCGCAGCCGGCCCATGGTGGCGGCCGCGTTGATCCCGCTGCCCATCACGTCGCCGACGACGAGCGCCGTCCTGCCGCCCTCCAGCGGGATGACATCGAACCAGTCGCCGCCGACCTCGGTGGTGGCTCCGGCCGGCTGGTAGCGGGAGGCGACCTCCAGGCCGGTGGTCACGGGCGGATGGCCGGGCAGCAGGCTGCGCTGCAGGGTGAGGGCGGTGTTGCGGGCGTTCTGGTACCAGCGCGCGTTGTCGATCTGCACGGCCGCGCGGGCGGCCAGCTCACGGGCCAGCAGCAGGTCGTCCACGCCGAAGGGCTCGGGATTGCGGGTGCGCTTGAGTTCGAGGGCGCCGAGCACCTCGCCGCGCGCGATCAGCGGCACCGCCAGATAGGAGTGGACCCCCGCCCGGCCGAGCAGCACGGCAGCCTCGGGGGAGCAGGCGATACGGGGCAGATGCTCGTCCTTCACCTGGGCCACCAGCACCGGGCGACCGGTCCGTACGGACTCCGTGATCAGGCGGTCGGGGGCGTACCGGGTCAGCTGCCCGGTCGGGGCGGCGGCCCGGAGGGCGTCCTCCCCGTGCGCCGCCCGTACGGCGAGGGCGCGCATCACCGCGGGCTCGGACGGACCGAGCGTGCTGCGGCGGCCCTCCACCACCGCGTCGAGCAGATCGACGGCGGCGAAGTCGGCGAGCTCGGGCACGGCGACGTCGGCCAGCTCGCGCGACGTGCGGTCCAGCTCCAGGGTGGTGCCGATCCTGGCGGAGGCGTCCGCGATGACCGCGAGACGGCGCCGCGCGGCCTCGGCCTCGATCCCCGCCCGGTACTGCTCGGTGATGTCCAGGACGGAGGCCACGACGCCGAGCGCCCTGCCCAGGGCGTCCTCCAGCCGGTAGACCGACACCGTCCAGGCGTGGTCCTCGTCCGGGTCCGCCGGGGTCCTGCCGACAGTGGACTGGTCGATGAGCGGAACGCCGGTCTCCAGCACGCGGCGTGCCGCGTCCTCCAGGGTGTCGGTGTCCAGCCGCGGCAGCACCTCGCGGACCGTCCGCCCCAGGTGCTCCTCGGCGGCGACGCCATTGATCTTCGCGAGTGCCGGATTGACGGAGACGAACCGCAGCTCGGTGTCGAACACGGCCAGTCCGATCGGCGACTGCTGCACGATCCGCTCCGACAGTGCCAGATCCTGCTCGAGTCGGTGGACCGTCGACTGGTCGGCCGCGAGCCCCAGCGCGTACACCTCCCCCTGGTCGTCCAGCAGGCGCATGTTGCGGAACTCCACCAGACGCGTGCCGCCGCCCTTGACCCGGACGGGAAACGCGCCGGCCCAGCTCTGACCGGTCAGCATCACGTCGGCGAACAGCTTGCCGACCAGCGGGATGTGCTGCTCGTGCACCATCAGCCGGGCGGCGTACTCGCCCAGCGCCTCCTGGGCCGAGTAGCCGAACAGCTCCTCCGCCTGGGGGCTCCACAGCACGATGCGGCCCTCGTCGTCCAGCACCACCGAGGCCACGCCCAGCACGTCGAGCAGCCCGCTCGGACGCACCGGCCCGTCGCCGCCTGCCACGGGAGCCTCGGCTGAACTCATCGCACGCACCGCCTTCGACCGACCGCACGGCAGGCCGTCCCCCGTGCCGACTCTCCCTGTTCTACCGCGCTCACACCGCATCTCCGACGCCGCCGCCGACTGTCTCCACCATCCCTCAACAAGCCGGTGGGCGTACGGCGAAGCCGCAGGGCCGGGGCCACGCGGGGGTATGACCCTCACCACTGCCGCGGCGGGCGTGCGAGTTCACCCCCCGTTCCCATCTTGGTCTGTACATGACCAGATCGCCGGTCCAGACTGTCGGCCGAACGTGCGTCCCCCCACAACCGAGGAGTCGGCCCCATGCCCGCGTCCGCCCCGCAACGTTGTCACACGGTCCTGACCGGACTCGTCACCCTCGCCACCGCCGTCGTCGTGTCCCTCGCCGCACCCGCGGTGCCCGCCTCCGCCGCCGACACCTGGACCGAGGTCGGCTCCGACCGCGCCGACCCGCTCACCGAGAGCCAGGGTCTGACCTCGGTCGAGGTACCCGCCGGCAGCCCCAACCGGTACACCGGCATAGGAACCATCCCCGCCGATGTGAGCAGCCGCGGCTGGAACCATGTCGGCGACCCCGACGCCTCCTACGACGGCTACTACGTCGAGCCGTACCAGCGGGACTCCGGCAGCACCAAGATGTTCCGGGTGCAGGCGCCGGGCGGTGCCTGGTCGGAGTACGTCCACACGCTCAGCTCCGGGGAGGCCCTCAACAACTCCTGGGACGCCATCTCGCCGGGTGGCCAGTGGATGCTCGCGGGCGAGTACGGCACGATGAGCCGGCTCCTGGTCTTCCCGACCCCGGGCGTGAACCCGAGCACCTCGCCCTCGGCGAACCTCCCGCAGGCCTCCACCGTCAACCTGGACCACGCCGTGCGCGACGTGCAGGGCTGCGACTTCTCCGGTCCGACGACCCTGCTGTGCTCCTCCGACGACCCCGCGGGCACCCTCTTCGGCATGACCAAGCCGCTCCTGCAGATCGACCTGTCGGCCGAGCCGAACGGCACGGCTGACGTGTCCGGCCATGTCACGGCGCTGCGCCAGCTCCCGCTGCGCAGTTCCTGCTCCGGCACCTTCGAGGCCGAGGGCATCGACTACGACCGCCGTACCGGCACCCTGCGCGTGATCGTGGTGTCACCGGGCTTCTGCGTCCTCACGGACAGCAAGACCTACCGGTTCACCCGCGGCTGAGTCCTCGTCGGAGTGGTGCGACGGGTGGTGCGCGCCCGGAAAGTGGTGGTTTTCTGAGGTGTGGCGCGGTTCGCGGGGAACCCGCGGTACCGCGCCTTCGCCACGAGAGGAGCGATCACGATGGCCCGTGAGCGAACCCATGACGAGTCCGTCTCCGTCGAGATCAGCGGATGCAGCAAGGAAGACGCCCGGATCGTGTTCGACGCGCTGTGCACGTGCTTCGAGTCCGACCGGTGCGCCGAGGACGTACCGCAGCAGCTCCACGAGACGCGCCCGATGGTGTGGCTCGGCACGTTCGAGGTCACGGAGGCGCACGAGTGCGCGGCTCCGACGCGGCTCTCGTCCACCGTCGAGGCCGACGCGTACGGCGGCTACTGGGCGATCGACCGGCTCCGTACGACCCTGGACTCCCTGTTCACGCTGCGCAACCTCTCTTCGGCCTCGGGCGACCAGGAGAAGGAGCTGCACGTCCTGCTCGAAAGGCGGTGACGCCCGCCCGGCCACACCGCATCCGTGGTCGCGGAGTGGCCGGGCTCACCTCCCTCCGTTTATGCAACTAGTTGCAAAAGGCGGCGGCCGTCCTCTACAACAGAAGCGACGACACCGCGCACGGAGGGCCCGATGAGCCGTTACCCGCACCTGCTGAACCCCCTCGACCTGGGCTTCACCACACTGCCCAACCGCGTACTCATGGGCTCCATGCATGTGGGCCTGGAAGAGGCCGAGCGCGGGTTCGAGCGGATGGCGGAGTTCTACGCCGCCCGCGCGCGCGGGGGAGTGGGACTGATCGTCACTGGCGGCATCGCGCCCAACGACGAGGGACGTCCGTACGAGGGCGGGGCCAAGCTCACCACCGAGGCGGAGGCCGAGCAGCACACCGCGATCACGGCCGCGGTGCACCGCGAGGGCGGGAAGATCGCGATGCAGATCCTGCACTTCGGGCGGTACGCCTACCACCAGGACCTGGTGGCCCCCAGCCCGATCCAGGCGCCGATCAGCCCCTTCCCGCCGCGCGAGCTCACCGACGCCGACGTCGAGCGGACGATCGACGACTACGCCCGCGCCGCCCTCCTCGCCCGGCAGGCCGGCTACGACGGCGTCGAGATCATGGGCTCCGAGGGCTACCTGATCAACGAGTTCATCGCCGCGCAGACCAACCACCGCGCGGACCGCTGGGGCGGCTCGTACGAGAACCGCATGCGGTTCCCCGTCGAGATCGTCCGGCGCGTGCGCGAGGCCGTCGGCGAGGACTTCATCATCATCTACCGGCTGTCCATGCTCGACCTGGTTCCCGGTGGCTCCTCCTTCGACGAGGTGATCACGCTCGCCAAGGCCGTCGAGGCCGCCGGAGCCACGATCATCAACACCGGCATCGGCTGGCACGAGGCCCGCATCCCCACCATCGCCACCTCCGTCCCGCGCGGCGCGTACACCTGGGTCACCAAGAAGCTCATGGGCGAGGTGTCCGTGCCGCTGGTGACCACCAACCGCATCAACACCCCGGAAGTGGCTGAGGAGTTGCTCGCCGACGGGGCTGCGGACATGGTCTCCATGGCCCGCCCGATGCTTGCCGACCCCGACTTCGTCAACAAGGCTGCCGAGGGCCGGCCCGAGGCCATCAACACCTGCATCGGCTGCAACCAGGCCTGCCTCGACCACACCTTCAGCGGCAAGATCACCTCCTGCCTGGTCAACCCGCGCGCCTGCCACGAGACCGAACTCGTCCTCTCCCCGACCCGGCGGCGCTTGCGCGTCGCCGTCGTCGGCGCGGGGCCCGCGGGTCTGGCCTGCGCGGTGAGCGCGGCCGAACGCGGCCACGAGGTGACGCTGTTCGACGCCGCGAGCGAGATCGGCGGGCAGCTCAACGTGGCCCGCAAGGTCCCCGGAAAGCAGGAGTTCGACGAGACGCTGCGCTACTTCCGCCACCAGCTCGACGAGCACGGAGTGGACGTACGCCTTGACACCTGGGTCACGTCCGAGGAGCTGACCGACTACGACGAGGTCGTCGTCGCCACCGGCGTCACCCCGCGCACCCCCGACATCCCCGGCGTCGACCACCCGCGCGTCCTCGGCTACCTCGACGTGCTGCGCGACGGCGCCCCCGTCGGCGACCGGGTCGCGATCCTCGGCGCGGGCGGCATCGGCTTCGACGTGGCCGAGTACCTCACCGACGGCGGCGACAAGGCGAGCGAGGACCCGGCGACGTACTTCCGCAACTGGGGCGTCGACATGGACTACCAGGCCCCCGGCGGCCTGGCGGCGCCGCAGCGGCCCGCCCCGCCGCGCACCGTCCACCTGCTCCAGCGCAAGGCCACCAAGGTCGGCGCCGGTCTCGGCAAGACCACCGGCTGGATCCATCGCACCGAGCTCAAGCACCGCGGCGTCACCATGGTGCCGGGAGTCCGGTACGACCGGATCGACGACGCGGGGCTGCACGTCACCGTGGGCGACGAGAGCACGGTCCTGGAGGTCGACACCATCGTCCTGTGCACCGGTCAGGAGCCGCGCCGCGACCTGTACGAGGCGCTCGTCGCCGCCGGGCGCAGCGTGCACCTCATCGGTGGTGCCGACGTCGCGGCCGAGCTGGACGCCAAGCGCGCCATCAAGCAGGGCACGGAGCTGGCGGCGGCGCTGTAGCCGGGCGCCGGACGCCCGGCGCCGCGTCCCTAGGATGAGGTCATGTCACTCCCGCACGCGATCCTCACCGCCCTGCTTGAGAAGCCGTCGTCCGGGCTGGAGCTGACCCGCCGTTTCGACAGGTCGATCGGCTACTTCTGGTCGGCGACGCATCAGCAGATCTATCGCGAGCTGGGAAAACTGGAGGCCCAGGGGTACATCCGCACCCTGCCGGCCGAACAGCCGGCCCGTGGGCAGAAGAAGCGCTACGAGGTCCTGCCCGCGGGCCGTGCGGAACTGGCCCGCTGGACCTCCGCCGCCCAGGACCCGAAGCCGCAGCGCGACGTGCTGCTGCTGCGGCTGCGCGCCTCAGCGGTCGTCGGCACGGCGGGCCTCGAAGCCGACCTGCGCCGCCATCTCGACCTGCACCGGCGGCAGTTGGCCGAGTACGAGCAGATCGAACAGCGCGACTTCCCGCCGGGCAAGGACAGCCCGCAGGACCGGCTGCGCCACCTCGTCCTGCGGGCGGGCATCGACCTGGAGACCTTCTGGACGCAGTGGCTCACGCATGCGCTGAAGGAGTTCGACGAAATGCCCGGGAAGGGCGGGGCGGCGGTGCCGGGGGACGACGTGGAACCCCCGGGCGGCGGGACCGAGTAGGGGTCCCGCCCGGACGCCCGGCCCGGTGTGTGCTCAGAGCCGGTACGGCTTCGAGCGGCGCCGCAGATACCAGCCCGTGGCGATGACGCCGGCTCCCACGAGGGCCGCGCCCACGCCGAGGGTGAGCGCGCCGTAGTCCCGGGCGGCGCCGCCCAGGCCGCCCATGACGCCGCGGGACGCGGAGTTGCCCGTTCCCGTCGAGTTCGCCGAGGTCCCCGCGGTCGTCGAGATCGTCGGGCCGGTGCCGGTGCCGGTGGAGACGATGACGGACTGGCTGCCCGCGGTGACGCCGTTCGAGCAGACGACCACGACGGTGTACGTCCCGGGACTGACGCTCGACCAGGCTGCCGACTGGCTGACGGTCGTGCCCGCGAGCGCCGCCTGACGGCCCTGGGCGAAGTTCCCCTGGTTGCTGCCCAGCAGGGATGCGTTGCCCCAGCTGCCGTTGTTCAGGGCGCAGGCGCTGGTGGTGACCGACACGGTGGACCCGATCGTGCTCACGGAGATCCCCGAGGCCGCGGCGGACGGCCCGGCGAGGCCGGCTGGAAGCGCGGCGGCCGCCAGGGTCAGGCCGGAGCGGAGGAGGAGTCGATTAGTGCGCATTGGGCTGCCCTCCGGCGGCACGGTTGGCGGAACGTCCCATGCGCCGCCGAGGGTCGGAAAACGCCCGTGCTGCCTCAGGGGAAGCCAACGTGCCCCGGGCCTGTCCCGCATCCGGACGTCCCCCGGGCGGGTGAGGGATTCCTTCCCCCGGCGGAAGCGGGGGGAGCCGGGGAGGCGGGACAACCGGAGTTGTGGAAGCGAGAGGAGCCGCGGAAGGCGGGGCGGCGCGACCTGCCCGGCCACGGGGGCGTCCCTGCGGCACGCCCAGCCGTTTGTCACGCCTCCGTCGGTCAGGTCCGGCCGTTTGTCACGCCTCCGTCGGTCAGGTCCGGCCGTCTGTCACGCCCCCGGCGGCAGGCCCAGCCGGCCGTCACGCCCCGGTCGTCACCGTCCGCTCCGCCGAGAACCCGCCCCACGTGCCGTCCGGCAGCCTGGCCCGGATCCGCACCCGGTGGACGGCCCCCGCGTCCCGCCCCGTGTAGAAGCTGTAGGTCGCTCGGCCCCGCGGCGGCGTGCCGCCCCACACCAGGGACGTGGCCGGACTGTCGTCGAGCTGGATCTGGTACTCCGTGACCACCCCGTCCGTGCGCGGCGGGACCCAGGACAGGTCGATGTAGTACGCCCCGTCGGCCCGGTGGGTCGTCGCACGGAAGCCGGTGGGCGCGGTGCCCCGGCCGTCGTCGGTGCCCGGCGTGGTGAGCCGGACCGGGGCGCTCGCCGGGGAGAGATTGCCGGCCGCGTCGCGGGCCCGGACGGTGAAGGTGTAGCGGGTTCCGGGGCGCAGCCCGGTGACCACCGTCGCGGTCTGGCCGCCTCCAACGCTGTGGATCTTCGTCTCGCCCTGGTAGACGTCGTACGAGACAACGGCCCGGTCGTCCGCCGACGCGGCCCAGGACAGCTGGACCGCCCGGCCGGCGACCGCGCGGCCCGCCGCTTCGCGCGGGCGGGTCGGCGCCGAGTCGTCCGCAGCGAGGAAGGCCGGGGTCGTCGCGCGCACCTCCCGGCTGCTCGGGCCGAGACGCCCCTCGTCGTCCCGGGCCCGCACCGTGAAGACATACATGGTGGACGGCCTGAGCCTGGTGACGTCCACCATGTGCTCCGAACCGGGCACTTCCCGGACCTTCGTAGTGCCGCGATATACCTCGTAGGCCCGGACGCTGGGACCGTCGGGCACCGTGTTCCACATGACGTGGATGCTGGTGGCGCTTCCGGCGGTGGCGGTGACGCCGGTCGGCACGCCGGGCAGTCGCTCGCCTCCGCCGTCGGGTGTGCCGCCCCATCCGCAGGACACCACCAGAAGCAGTGCGCCACAGGCCACGAATGGAGGAATGGCAACGCGTCGCACGGCTCTGCCTCCCCGGGGACGGCATGATGACTGTGACAGCAAAGGTCCGGACCAATATGACTCCGCTGGTGCGATCGCAGCAAGAGGGCGGCCGCATTGGTGACCACCCGGGAAAGTTACGTATGCTGAGGTTCCTCTTGGCCGAACTCCCACAGAAGGAAGGGAAGTTCGTGCCTGTGGCGCGGAACGCTGTCGTCGCTGATCCCGTGCCGACGCGGGTGGCCGGGGTGACCTGGGCCGACACCGGCTCAGGCCCCCGGCTCCCGCAAGAAGTTGACGGGACCTCGGACTCGATGTCCCCGGGAGAGGGTCCCTCGTCGTGCGTGTCCAGTCGCTGACGCTGGCCGCGGCAAGCGCCGCCCTGCTCGCCCCGACGGCGCTTGCCGCCCCCGCTTCTGTCGGCCCGCGCCCTGGGCCGGTGATGCGCGGCGAGGGGAAGGTCCGCGCCGCCGCCCTGCTGGCCCGGGTGCGTCACTGCGCCCCCGTCTCGCGCGGCCGCTACCGCACCGACGACAGGGCGTCCGCGTCCGTCCGGGTCTGTGGCACCCGTGACGCCGTCTTCTGGAAGGCCGACATGGACATCGACTGCGACGGGCAGTCCACCGCCCGCTGCAACCGCCGCGCCGACCCGTTCTTCTCGGCGACCACCGCGTTCCAGCAGTCCGACGGCCGTTGCCTGAACGCCGAACGGCTGCCGTACATCGTGGTTCCGGCCCCGAGCGGCCTCTGGAACCCGCGAGCGCACGGCGTCCGCGGCGGTTCCGTGGCCGCCGTCGTGTACCGGGGCCGTGTCCGGTACGCCGTCGTCGGGGACACGGGTCCACGCGGGATCATCGGCGAGGCCTCCTACGCCACGGCGCGGGGCCTCGGCATCGACCCCGACCCGGGCCGGGGCGGGACGTCCGCCGGTGTCACGTACATCGTCTTCAAGGGCTCCCGGGTGAAGCCCATCGAGGACCACGCGGCGGCCGTGGCGACCGGGGAACGGCTGGCCGGCCGGTTCGTCAGGGGCGGCTGAACCACCCCGCGTGTTCCCCGGTGGTCAGACCTTCCGATACGAGTACGCTTCCGTGGCCGCCGCCTCCACCGCGTCGAGGCCCGCCCCGGTGGCCGCCGTGACGACCGCGGCCACCGCGCCCTCCACGAAGGGGGCGTCCACCAGGCGTGCGCCGTCGGGCAGTTCGCCGCCCTCCGCGATCAGCGCCTTCACGGTGAGCACCGCGCTGCCGAGATCGGTGAGCACGGCGACCCCGGCGCCCCGGTCCACGGCCGCGGCCGCGGCGGAGATCAGCTCGGCGCTGGTGCCGAGCCCGCCGCTCTCGGTGCCGCCCGCCGTCGCGACGGGCACCGTCGTCGCGCCGCCCGCCAGGCCCTTGGCCAGTTCGGCGACGGACGAGGCCACCTCGGCGCTGTGGGACACCAGTACGATCCCGACCAGCTTCTCGTCACTCACCGGCAGCCTCCACGAGCGCGGCGATCAGGAGCGCGGAACTGGTGGCTCCGGGGTCCTGGTGTCCGATGCTGCGTTCCCCGAGGTAGCTCGCCCGGCCCTTGCGGGCCTGCAGCGGGATCGTCGCCTCGGCGCCCTCATCGGCGGCGGCCCGAGCCGCGACGAAGCCCTCGCCGAGCGCGTCCACCGCCGGCACCAGAGCGTCGATCATGGTCTTGTCACCGGGCGCGGCGCCCCCGAGGGCCATCACCCCGTCCACGCCCGCCCCCAGCGCCTCGGCCAGCTGCTCCGGGCTGACCTCGGCGGCGTCGCCGAGCGCCTTGCCCGTGCGGCGCAGCAGCGTGCCGTACAGGGGCCCGGAGGCGCCGCCGACCGTCGAGATCAGCTGGCGTCCGGCGAGCGTCAGGATCTCCCCGGGGGTCTGAGGCGCTTCCTTCTCCAACGAGGCCGTCACGGCCCTGAAACCACGCTGCATGTTGGTGCCGTGGTCGGCGTCCCCGATGGGCGAGTCGAGAGCGGTGAGCCGTTCCGCCTCGCGGTCGACGGACGCGGCGGTCGCCGCCATCCAGCGGTGGAAGAAGTCGGCGTCGAGCACTGGAACTCCTTGCGTGGTAGGGGTGTTGATCGCTTCGGCCGCCGTCTCACATTCCCCAGCGCAGGGCAGACGTCCGCACCGGCGCGTCCCACAGCCGCAGCAGCTCCTCGTCGACCTGGCACAGGGTGACCGAGGCGCCCGCCATGTCCAGGGAGGTGACGTAGTTGCCGACGAGGGTGCGGGCCACGGCGACGCCGCGCTCTCCGAGTACCCGCTGCACCTCGGCGTTGAAGCCGTACAGCTCCAGGAGCGGTGTCCCGCCCATGCCGTTGACCAGGACGAGGACCGGGTTGCGCGGGGGCATGTCCTCCAGGATCGCGTTCAGCGCGAAGTCGGCGATCTCGCCCGAGGTCATCATCGCCCGCCGTTCCCGGCCCGGCTCGCCGTGGATGCCGATGCCCAACTCCAGTTCTCCGGGCGGCAGATCGAAGGTGGGGCTGCCCTTCGCCGGGGTGGTGCACGCGCTCAGGGCGACACCGAAGCTGCGGGAGTTCTCGTTGACCTGGCGTCCGATGGCCTCGACCCGCTCCAGCGGCTGCCCCTCGGCCGCGGCGGCGCCCGCGATCTTCTCGACGAACAGCGTCGCACCGGTGCCGCGCCGTCCCGCCGTGTAGAGGCTGTCGGTGACCGCCACGTCGTCGTTGACGAGCACCTTGGCGACCTGGATTCCCTCGTCCTCCGCGAGCTCGGCCGCCATGTCGAAGTTGAGCACGTCCCCGGTGTAGTTCTTGATGATGAACAGCACGCCCGCCCCGCTGTCCACGGCCGCGGCCGCCCGCGCCATCTGGTCCGGCACCGGCGAGGTGAACACCTCACCCGGGCAGGCGGCCGACAGCATCCCGTGGCCCACGAATCCCCCGTGCAGCGGCTCGTGCCCCGAGCCGCCGCCCGAGACGAGCGCGACCTGCCCGGCCACGGGGGCGTCCCGCCGTACGATCACCCGGTTCTCCACATCCACGGTCAGCTCGGGATGAGCGGCCGCCATCCCCCGCAGCGCGTCCGCCACCACGGTTTCCGGAACGTTGATGAGCATCTTCATGGGTACCTCCTGGTGAGGCTGGAAGATGGGCCTCTGGTAAGTATCTTTGCTGGTCAGAGTGGGTAAGGTCAGTTCTCGATCTTGGCGGTCCACGGTGGGCGGAAGGTGGTTCCGGCGGTCCTGATGCTGACTCAATGCTGACTTTCCTGACAGATCGTCAGGTATCCCCTGGTGGTAGGCGGCGTTGCGGTCAAAACCCTGCTGTCGGCAGTATCGACCTTGCGGCAGTGAAGGTCACGTGGAGTGGAGCGGATGCCTTCGAATGCCTACTGGTGTCGTCGGCCGGTCGCAGGTCGCTGTCGGCGCTACGAGCGACCTTGACGCAGATGTGAGGCCCGTTGGTCCGGCTGTGCGGAGGATCGAAGGGTGGGGGTGCCCGCCGGCCGTGGTGGTCGCCGGGTGTCCGGGTTCTGGGTGTCAGGCTGCGGCGTGGGCTGAGGAACCGCCGCCGCGTACGGCATCACCACCGTGGACGATGTCACCCACCGGACCTCTCGGATCGCCGGCGGGCGGCCGCCGGCCCGGATGCACCTGCGGTGTGCACGTTTCGGGTGGCCTTGACCCGGAAGCCGTCGTCCCTCAGCGCAATCAGTGCGACGTGGCCCGAGGCGGTGCCGTTCGGAAACAGGATGACCTTTGCGGTGCGGCCGGCTGATCCGGTGGCGATCACCATGTTCTCGATTGCGCAGCCGAGCCCGGCGAAGTGTTCGCGGGCGCTCGCGTCGTTGAGCGGCATCCGCCGACCGGGGTCGGAGTGGACGTGGATCGCGTCGCCCTTGACGGCGATTCGCCAGGCCTGCGTGTTGTGCGGGTTGCAGGCCAGGATGCCGGCGGCGACCATCCGGTCGATCCCGGACCTGGTCGTCCACGGGTGCCAGAGGTCGTACGGATCGTCGGATCCCGCGCTGAAGGCGCCGTCGGTCGCGGCCCGGACGCCGCCGACGCCCACGCCGACAGCGGCTACGGAGCCGATGCCGACGGCGGCGAGCTTCTGTGCCGACCGGCGGCTCGCGCTTGTCCCTTCGGCGGTCTCGGCAGCTGCGCCTGTGTCGGCTGTCGGCGGTGTGCTGGTCATGGCCGGTCGTCTTTCGCGGGGGGGGGCGTGGTCTATCGGTAGTTGAGCTCGGCGAGTTCGGTGGCGAGCTTCTTCGGCATGCCTGTGCGGCCGAGGAGCGGAAGCACGACGTTGCGGGCACCGCGGACCATGGGGTTGCGTGTGGTGGCCACGCGGGTCATCCGGTCGGTGAAGGCGACGACCCGCTGCGCTATGGGGCGGCGCCGGCCCTCGTAGTCGTCGAGCTGCCCGGTGGCGAACGCCCGGCCGAGCGTGTAGCCGTCCTGGATGCCGGTGTTCATGCCCTGGCCGCCGGCGGGGCTGTGCACGTGCGCGGCGTCGCCGGCCAGGAACAGGCGGCCGGTGCGGTAGTGCTCGGCGACCCGGTGGTGCACACGGAACCGTGAGGACCAGGCGAGAGCGGTGACCCTGGCCTGGCCGGGGGCGCGCTCGTCGAGCAGGCGCTGGACGAAGGCGAGGTCGGGGGTGGCCGGGGCGTCGTCCACGGTGGCGACGACGCGGTAGTGGCCGCCGGGGAGCGGGGCGACGACGGTGAGGCCGGCGGTGCCGAAGGTCAGCGACACCTCGCCGGAGCCCGGAGCCCAGTCCATGACGACGTCGGCGAGCACGAAGGACTCGGCGTAGGCGTTGCCGGTGAAGCCGATGCCGGCGGCTTCGCGCACGATGCTGTGCATGCCGTCGGCGCCTACGGCGTACGCGGCGCGCAGGGTCTCTCCGGTGGTCATGGTGAGCGTCACGCCGTCCTCGTCCTGGACGACGGAGGCGACCTCGTAGGGGCGGTGCACATCGCCGCCGAGCGCCCGCAGCCGGGCCAGCAGCACGCTCTCGGTCTCGTACTGGGGAACCATCAGTGTGTACGGGTGGGGCGTGGGCAGCTTGTCGAACGGCACGGTGAGCAGTCGGCGGGAGCCGTCGCGGACGGCGAACCGGGTGACCTGGATGCCGCGCGCGATCAGCTCCTCGGAGGCTCCGAGTTCGTCCAGGACCTCCAGGGTGCGGGCGTGCACGACGGCGGCACGCGAGGTGTTCGCGCCCTCCGCCAGCCGGTCCAGGACGACGAAGTCGATACCGGCGGAGGCGAGCGTCACGGCGAGCGCGAGACCGGTCGGGCCGCCACCGACGATGGCGACCTCGGTGCGGGCGGGGAGCGCGGCGGTGTTCATGGCGGTGTCTTCCGTTCTGGTCCGGGGAGCAAGTCAACGACCGTTTGCCAACGAATGTTGGCCAACGTGTGTTGACATGGTGCGCAGGTTGGCACTGGAAAGTCAACACGTGTTGGCCTACAGTTGTTGGCATGGCACAGGGTTCCGAGATCAACGAGATGACCAGCACGGACAAGCGTTCCGACCGGACAAGGGCCGCGATCCTGCGCGCCGCACGTGAGCGATTCGCAGCCCAGGGCTATGAACGCACCACGATTCGTGCGGTGGCTTCCGATGCCGGCATCGACCCTTCGATGGTCATGCGCTACTACGGCAGCAAGGCGCAGCTCTTCGACGCGGCACTGGCCATCGACCTGCACCTGCCGAACCTCACCGCGGTCCCTGCCGACGAACTGGCTCGGGTGATGGTGCGGCATTTCCTCGAACGCTGGGAGGGTGACCCGGCCGACGACGCCCTGCTGGTCCTGCTTCGGTCGGCGGTCACCAATGAACATGCTGCGGCGCGGATGCACGAGATCTTCGCGGCCCAGGTCGCCCCGGCACTGAGCGCGGCCCTGGGCCCGGAGCTCGCCACACGCCGTGCCGGTCTCGTCTCCGCGCAGCTCCTCGGCCTGGGACTGACCCGCTACCTGCTGCGTCTCCCAGCCGTGACTGCGTTGACGCCGGACGAGATCGAAGACGGCCTGGCCCCGGCCATCCAGGCCGCTCTCCGGCCTGAGTAGAGGCCGTTCCCCGCCCGGCTGCCGACGGGTCGGGAGGCGTCGTCACCGCAGCGGATGACCCGTATGGATCACCGGATGCAGCCCCGTGGTCCAGGGCGAGCGCAGCATCGCCATGCCCTGCTCCGCCATGCGTACCTGTCCAGGAAGCCGCTGACCAGGCGAGGGTGGGTGCGCGCCCCGGCCGCCGTGCGAGGTCACCGACTTTTCCGACACCGTCCCGTCCTGCCTGCCTCTGATCGGTCACCAGGTGGAAATCCCTGACTGCCTGGTGCCGGGCGACCGTGTGTCGTTCGTGGCCGGTTCCGCTGACCAACGAGCCCTCGGCATGGCCGTGACCTGCGGCCGCGCCGAACTACGGCACGTTGACGAGGCGACCTGTGTACTCCCGGGACCGATGCCGACCTGTTGACCGCTCTCGGAAGTAACGACCTTGTGCGGGTGATCGTCACCCGTTCCGACGCGGCCCGGTGTCCTTGAGGCTGAACCATGTCGTCTTGCCCTTGTCCGTCGGACGGACGCCCCAGTCGTCGGCGAGGGCACGCACGAGGAGCAGCCCCCGGCCCGACTCCGCGTCCTCCGCCGCGACCCGGGGCTGGGGCAGATGAGGGCTGTGGTCGGCGATCTCGATCGTCAGTTCGGTGTCGGTACGGCAGACGTGCAACTCGATCGGCCCCTGGGCATGCTGTACGGCATTGGTGAGGACCTCGGACAGCAGGAGGCACGCGTCGTCCGCCCGGTCCACGAGGCCCCAGTCGTCGAGCACGCGGCCGAGGAAGCCGCGGCCTTCCGGCACGGACCGCGGCAGGGCGGGCAGCTCGGTCGTGGCCGTGGCGAGCGGGGCCGCCGGCAGCCGCGTCAGCAGCAGGGTGACGTCGTCGTGGCCGTCGGCGTCGGGCAGCAGGGTGGCCAGCACCTCGTCGGCGACGAACTCCAGGTCGGGGGAGCGGCTCGCAAGCTTGTCCAGCGTGGCGACGAGCTCGGTGATCTGGTCCTCGATGTCGCCGCCGGGAGTCTCGACCAGACCGTCCGTGTAGAGCACGAAGGTGGCGCCGCGCGCGATGGTCGTACAGCACTGCTCGTAGATGACGCCGCCCACGCCCAGGGGCGCGTTCACGGGCGCGGGAAGCGTCCGGGCGCCCTCGCCCGGGATGGTGACCAGGACCGGCAGATGGCCCGCGGAGCACGCGGTCACCTCCCCCGCGTCGGCGGCGATGACCAGGTAGCAGCAGGTCACCAACTGGTCGGGAACGTCCAGGTCGGCGACGACGGTGTCCAGGGCCTGCATGAGCTGACGGGGCTGCATCCCGGTCTTGGCCAGGGCGTGCGCGGCGGACCGGAGCTGACCCATCACGGCGGCGGCCTCCAGACCGCGGCCCATCACGTCGCCGATCAGCACGCCGACCCGGCCCGCGCCCAGCGGGATCAGGTCGAACCAGTCCCCGCCCACGCCGGCGCCCTGGGTGGCGGGCAGATAGCGGCTGGCGGTGGCGAGGCCCGGTATGGCGGGCGGGGTGCCCATGAGACTGCGCTGCAGGGTCAGGGCGATGTGCCGCTGCTGCTCGTACAGTTCCGTCAGCTCCGCCTCGGCGCGCTTGCGGTCGCTGATGTCGCGGACGATGGCACACGCCCCGATGACCGTGCCGTCCGGGGCACGGGTCGGCCACAGGGTGACATCGACATCCAGCAGGCCGCCCGAGCGGGTGACGCGCAGGGTCTCGAAGTGCTCGACCTTCTCGCCGTCACGCAGCCGCTCCAGCAGCCGGCTTATCTCGTCCTCCCGGTCGGGCGGGGCGAGCACCGACACGTGCTGCCCGACCGCCTGCGCCGAGGTGTACCCGTAGAGCCGCTGGGCGGCCGCGTTCCAGTACGTGATGCGGCCGTCCAGGGTCTTGGCGAGGATCGCGTCCTGGGAGGACTCGACCAGTGCGGCGAGTTCGTTGATGCGTTCCTCGGCGGCCTTGCGTTCGCTGACGTCGCGGACGGCGGCGGAGACGAGGAGGCCGTCGGAGGTTTCGAGGGGGCTGAGGCTGATCTCGACGGGGAACTCGGTGCCGTCCTTGCGTAGGCCGTAGAGGTCGAGGCCGGCGCCCATGGGGCGTACCTGCTGGTTGTGGGCGTAGTTGTTGCGGTGTTCGGTGTGGTGGGCGCGGAATCGGCCGGGGACGAGGAGTTCGACGGGCCGGCCGAGGAGTTCCTCGCGGCGGTGGCCGAAGAGGGCCTCGGTCTGGGCGTTGACGAGTTTGATGGTCCCGGTGTCGTCGACGATCACCATGGCGTCCGGCGCCGCCTCCAGCAGCCCGCGGAAACGCTCCTCCGCGGCCTTGCGTTCGCTGACGTCGCGGACGGCGGCGGAGACGAGGAGGCCGTCGGAGGTTTCGAGGGGGCTGAGGCTGATCTCGACGGGGAACTCGGTGCCGTCCTTGCGTAGGCCGTAGAGGTCGAGGCCGGCGCCCATGGGGCGTACCTGCTGGTTGTGGGCGTAGTTGTTGCGGTGTTCGGTGTGGTGGGCGCGGAATCGGCCGGGGACGAGGAGTTCGACGGGCCGGCCGAGGAGTTCCTCGCGGCCGTAGCCGAAGAGGACCTCGGTCTGGGCGTTGACGAGTTTGATGGTCCCGGTGTCGTCGACGATCACCATGGCGTCCGGCGCCGCCTCCAGCAGCCCGCGGAAACGCTCCTCCGCGGCACGCGGACCGCCCGTCGTCACGCTCGCGCCGCACTGGCACAACTCCTCCACGACGTCGGCGCAACCAGGCGTCACCACTTCGGCCAAGTCGCTCATGTTCATCCCCGATCGGCGGCTCACGATGAGTGGGCCATCCCAGCGCAACTCGGGCGCATCCGCACCGAGATGTCGCCAAGTGGCCGCACACCGCCCGAACCTGGCCGCCTGCGGTGCCGTCAGTGACAGCTCCGCTGCCATGAGGGTCCGTGTGCGCGGCGGGCGGCGCGTGGCGGCCCGTCCCGGGGCGATGTCCCGACCGGTTGGCATCGACGGCCGAAGTGTCCGGTTCCGTGCGTGTCGAGGGTGGAGTCCCGCGGTGCCGCAGCACCGGGTGCGCGGCGGTTCGCGTCACCGGGACGTGGTGAACCGCCTTCAGCCGTCCCCCCGCCGCCCGCCGGCGGTGAGGCGGACCCCCGTGACCAGGTCGGGGCGGATGCGGACCGCGAAGTCCATGGTCTGCTCCACCCAGGGGCGCAGCAGCGCCCGGTAGCGGGCCAGTTCGTCCGGGTCGGTCACCAGGTGCGCGTAACCCGTGACCACCACGCTCCAGCCGAGGTGGGTGTCCGGGTCGATGACGTCGGCCTCGTATGCGACGACGACCCCGGTGTCCTTGCTCTGTCCGGCATGCGAGGTCAGGGCCGCGCCCTCATGGGTGCGGATGATGATGTCGCCGTCGGACAGGACGTGATTGACCGGGCGGACGGTGGGCAGCGCGTGCCGGGTGAACACGATCCTCCCCAGGGACACACTGCCCAGCAGCCGCAGCGCCTCGGCACGGTCGAGCTCGACCTTCCGGCGCGGCCCCACCGGGGCCGTCGGGTCGTCTTCGGGGGTAAGGACGGGGTTCCGTCCGGGAATCTCAGTCACGTCACGTCTCCGGCAGCCACGGGCGGGCTCATCAGACCATTGCAGCCCGGCGGGCGGCCGTAGCACCAGGGCCGTTCGGCCCTGGCGGGCGGCCGGTCGTACCTGCTTGCGAGCGGGCGGCCGCGGGGGACCGCGCGGTGCGCCGTACGACTCCGCCGGCCGCCCGGCGACGGCCGGACCGGACACGGGCGGAGCGACACCGCGGGGGATCGGTGCCGCTCCTTGCTCCACTGTGCCCCGGCCCGCGCCCTGACGGCAGGTGCCGACCGGCCCCTGAGGGGGACCGGACGGCCCTTGGGACGGCCGGGGCACCGTGCAGGTGCCTCTGCCGGATCCGGTACCGTCCTCGGTCGCAGGCCATTACCGTGGCCCATGACCGGACCGGTCCGGTCCGTGCGCTAGGGGACGGGTAGGAGTGCAGGTGGGAAGCCCCGACGAGGCCCGGGTACGGCTGCCGCAGCTGAGGCTCGACGAGTTGCTGGAAGAGTTGCAGGCGAGGCTGGACGCGGCCCGCGGTACGCGCGACCGGGTGCACAGCCTGCTGGAGGCGGTCCTCTCGGTCGGCCGGGAACTCGACCTGGAACAGGCCCTGCACAGCATCGTCGAGGCCGCTGCCGTACTGGTCGACGCCGAGTACGCGGCGCTCGGCGTGATCGGGCCCGACGGCAAGCGGCTGTCGGCCTTCCACACGGTCGGGGTCACCGAGGAGCAGATCGCGAGGATCGGTCCGTATCCGGAGGGCCACGGCATCCTGGGCGAGCTGATCCGCGAGCCGGAGCCGCTGTGCCTGGCGAAGATCTCGGAGCACCCGGCGTCGTACGGCTTCCCGCCCCACCACCCGCCGATGAACACCTTCCTCGGCGTTCCGATCCGCGTGCGCGACCAGGTCTTCGGCAACCTGTACCTGACCGAGAAGCGGGGCGGCGGCCAGTTCGACGAGGACGACGTCTCGGTCATCCAGACGCTGGCCGTTGCGGCCGGTGTCGCGATCGACAACGCCCGGCTGTACGCGGAGTCCCGGCTGCGCGAGCGCTGGCTGCGGGCCAACGCGGAGATCACCCAGAGCCTGATGTCCGGGGCCGAGCGCACCGAGGCACTCGGCCTGATCGCGGAACGCGCGATGGAGATCACCGGCGCGGCCCGGGCCGTGGTCGCGATGCCGATGGCGGACACCGACGCGCTCACCGTGGAACTGGCCCTCGGACAGGAGGCGGAGGCCCTGCGGGGTCTGGTGCTGCCCGAGGACGGCAGCCTGATCGGCGAGGCGTTCACCGGTGCCGCCCCCGTCACCTGCGAGGACGTCATCCATGACGAACGCGTCTTGGCCGGGCTGCCGGGGTTCGCCGGGCTCGGCCCGGCCGTTGCGGTACCCATCGGGACCGGCGAGGGCGGCGTGCGCGGTGTGGTCCTCCTGGTCCGGGAGGCCGGGGCAACGCCGTTCACGGACAAGGAGACCGAACCCCTGCAGGTCTTCGCGGCGCAGGCGGCGATCGCCATGGAACTGGCCGAGCGCCGCCGGGACGCGGAGGAGATCGCGGTGCTCCAGGACCGCGACCGGATCGCCCGGGACCTGCACGACCTGGCGATCCAGCGGCTGTTCGCCACCGGCATGACGCTGCAGAGCGCAGGCCGTTTCATCGACCACGCGGAGGCGTCCGAGCGGGTGCTGCGGGCCGTGGACGACCTCGACGAGACCATCAAGATCATCCGGTCGACGATCTTCGGCCTGCGGGCGCGCGAGGGCACGGCCGGGACCGGGTTGCGGGCACGCGTCGTACGGGCGGTGGGCGAGGCGGCGTCCGTCCTGGGATTCGCCCCCAGCGTGCGCATGGAAGGCCTGGTGGACACCGACGTGCCGCGGGAGATCGCCGACCATGCGGTCGCCGTCCTCTCCGAGGCCCTGACCAACGTCGCCCGGCACGCCCGTGCCGACCGTGCCGACGTGGCCCTGAAGACCGACGGTCGCGAACTGCGCCTGACGGTCACCGACAACGGCGTGGGCATCCCGCCCGCCGGCCGCCGCAGCGGGTTGCGGAACATGCAGGAACGGGCCGAGCAGCTCGGCGGCCGTCTGGAGTTGCGCAGGCCCGACGACGGAGGTACCACGCTGGTGTGGCGGGTGCCGGTGGCCGGACAGGACGGTCACGGCAGCACGGACGAGGCATAGCCACCCGGTGGCGGAGCGGCCGGGGCCGTTCGGACTATGCACTCGGCGGGCTTCTGACCGAAGCTGAAGATGTCGTACGCGGGCACCTGAACCCCTTGGAGGTCGCCATGCACGACACTCGGGACGCCCGGGGCGCGCTCGCCGTGCCCGACGGCGTCGTGACGAGGGCCGGCCGCGTCCGTGACACCGCGTTCACCGGACCGCGCCCCCACCCGGACCTCGAACCCGATCTTCCGGACACCGAAGGAACTCAGCCCGCCTGAGACTCCGACGACGGCCGGAGCGCGGGAAGGAGGCGACGGCCGATGGCGAGGACACGTCGTACGAAAGCGACCGGTGTGTGGTTCCGGCGCTGGCGCTGGCGGTGGCGGAGCAACCCGCTCCGGCGTCGCAGCGACACCGTCGAGGCCTGCATCGTGCTGGCCACCTGGATCCTCGCTCTCCTGGGCGGAGTGTTCGCGGGCGCGGCGGCGGCGGCGATGGTGGACGGGAACCTTGCCGCACGGCGTGCGGAGGCGCACGCCGTCTCCGCCGTGCTGACCAAGGACTCGGCGGACGCCGTGCCCGCTGCCGGTGGCTACGACGACAGCAGGGTGTGGGCGCCGGTGCGCTGGACCGCCGCGGACGGCTCCGAGCACACCGGCCGGGCGAAGGTCGCCCCGGCCGTCGCCGCCGGCTCCCGGGTCACCTTGTGGACGGACGGTGAGGGGCGCCTGGTCTCCAAGCCCCTCGACCCGGCGGAGTCGTGGCTGCAGGCGGCCGTCACCGGCGCGCTCGTCGCCCCTGCCGTGGGGGCCGCGCTGTGGGGCGGAGGGCGGCTGGTGTGCGGGCACCTGATCCGCCGGCGCCTCGCGGAGTGGGACGAGGAGTGGAAGCGGGTCGGCCCGCAGTGGCGGAACCTCAGCGGGGGGAGGGGCTGACCCTGGCGACACCCTGATCCGTGCGACACCCTCTCAGCCGGCCCCGAACAGGCAGAACTCGTTGCCCTCGGGGTCGGCCAGGACGGTGTGGTCGGCATGGCGCGCGAGGACCGACGCGCCCAGCCCGGACAGCCGGTCGGTCTCGGCCGCCACGTCGGCGGCGCGCACGTCCAGGTGCACCCGGTTCTTCACCCGCTTCGGCTCGGGCACGAGCTGGAACCACAGGCGCGGACCCGCACCTGTCGGCTCCACGAGCACGGTCGGGTCGTCCTCGGGCCCGGCGAAGCCGAGCGAGCGCAGACGCGCGAGCTCGGCCTCGTCGTACGGGGCCACGGCGTAGTCGTCCAGCGCCGCCGCCCAGAAGCGGGCCAGGGCGGCGGGGCGGGCGCAGTCGAAGACGATGTCGTGGAGGCGGGCCATGGGCCCCTGTCTACCGTGCGAGGCCGAGGACGGGCGAGGCGATTGCCGGAGCCGGCAGGCGCAGGGGCGCCCGCTCTGCGGGCTTCGACGGGTCCTCGCCGCCGGGGCGAGCGTGCCGCGGGTGGCAGGCTGGGACGTCACGGTAGGCGGCAGGCTGGGACGTCACGGTCCGGGAGACGAAGGTCTGGGGCGGCCGGGGCGGCCTGCCCGCGCCGGCGCCGTCACGGACCCAGCACCGGCCGACCACGCAGGCCGACGCCGCCCCGGGACCCACTAGGCTCCGGAGCATGCGGATCTCCGTCTCCTCCGACATGGACGAACCCGTCGCCCGCCACCTCGTCGAGGAGCTGCGCCGGCGCGGCCACGAAGTGCGCGCGTACGGCGCGCTGGAACCGGGAGCGGACCCGCAGTGGGCGGTCTGCTCCGAGGCGGCGGCCCGCGATGTGGCCGCGGGCGCGGCGGACCAGGCCGTCGTGTGCTGCTGGACCGGCACCGGCGCCTCGATCGCCGCGAACAAGGTGCCGGGCGTGCGGGCGGCCCTGTGCGCGGACGCCTACACGGCGGACGGCGCCCGCCGCTGGAACGACGCCAACGTGCTCGCCCTCGGTCTGCGCCTGACCTCGGAGCCGGTCCTCAGGGAGATCCTCGACGCCTGGTTCGCGGCCGAGCCCAGCGAGGACGCCGAGGACCGCGCGAACGTGGCCCACGTCGGACGCCTCGACGCCCGCTGACAGGCCTCCGGCGGCGCAGGGTCCCCGGCGGTGTTCAGTGAGCGCCGAGTCCGCCGCCGCCGAACGAGCCGCTCGTGCCCTTGCTCCAGCGCGGGCGGTCCTGCGACGCGCTCGGCTTGGTGCCGAAGTTTCCCAGGTCGTACGGGGTGAGCGGGCGTTCGCCCTTGGGGATCAGCGGTATCTCGTCGGGTTCCCGGTTCTCGCGGATCTCGTGCACCGCGCCTTCCGGCGGCAGCTTCGGCTGCTCCTCGGGGCGCGGCCGGAGGGACTCGTTGTACTTGACCCGGGAGGTCATCCAGTAGCCCCCGGCGAGCACGCCCAGAACGGCGACGGCCACCAGGAAGAAGAAGAGGCCCATCAATCCGCCGCTCGCCGCGGCCAGCTGCATCGATTCGGTACTCATAGCACAGGGATACCCCACCCAGACAGGGGCGAACCGGACACCTTCCGTGACCGTCCGTCGACGCCGGGCGACATCGGATCCGGGGTTTGGCCGCACCGGTTCCGGTAACCCGCCCAGTGTGTCACCGGTGAATTTTCGCCAGGAACCCTACCGATTCCTGGAGGATCGTTTCGCTTGCGCACAGGCGTGCACGGAGTGCGCTCGGGCGTGCGCACTGGGCGCGAGCGCCATGCATCCGGACGGGGGCGACAGCCAGGAGCGGGTTCGCCGGCAGGCCGTCATGTGCGCGGAGGTGTGCGACGCGACCTGCCGGGTGCTCGCCGAGAGCCAGGACGAGACCGGCATCCGGGTGCAGCTGGAGTGGTGCCGGACGGTCTGCCTCGACTGCGCGCGGGCTCTCGACGGGTGGCCCGACGCCGACGGGACCGCGGCGGCGTGCCTGGCGTGCGCCCGGGCCTGCGGGGACTTCATCGAAACGCTGGGCTGAGACAGAAGCGTTCCCAATTTCTGGAACACGTTCTACGGTGTGCGCCGACAGGACCGGCCAAATCGGGAGCCTGGAGGCGCCGTGCATCTCGACCACACGCCCGAGCAGCAGCGACTGCGCACCGAACTGCGCGCCTACTTCGCCGACCTGGTGCCGGACAACGCCTACGCCCGCTACTCCGACCCGGCCGCGCAGAAGCGGTTCTACCGCGACACCATCAGGCGGCTGGGTGCGGACGGCCGGCTCGGTGTGGGCTGGCCCGAGGAGTACGGTGGGCGCGGTCTGACGCCCCTGGAGCAGTTCATCTTCTTCGACGAGGCCGCGCAGGCCGGCGTACCCCTGCCGCTGATGGCGCTGAACACGGTCGGCCCGACGATCATGCAGTTCGGCACCGATGAGCAGAAGGCCTACTTCCTGCCGAGGATCCTCTCCGGCGAGATCGACTTCGCCATCGGCTACAGCGAGCCCGACGCGGGCACGGACCTGGCCTCCCTGAAGACCCGGGCCGTACGGGAGGGCGACGAGTACGTCGTCAACGGGCAGAAGATCTGGACGACCAACGGCGACACCGCGGACTGGGTGTGGCTGGCCGTGCGCACCGACCCGGAGGCCCCCCAGCACAAGGGCATCACCATCCTCCTCGTGCCGACCTCGGACCCCGGCTACTCCTGCACCGTCATCAACACCCTCGCCTCGCACGACACCACGGCCAGCTATTACGAGAACATCCGCGTCCCCGTCTCGCGGCGGGTGGGCGCCGAGAACCAGGGCTGGCGGCTGATCACCAATCAGCTCAACCACGAACGCGTCACCCTCGCCGCCCACGGCACCATGGCGATCCGCGCCCTGCACGACGTCCAGCGCTGGGCGATGGAGACCAAGCTCGCCGACGGCCGCCGGGTGATCGACCTGCCCTGGGTCCGCGGCCGGCTGGCCAGGACCCACACCAGGCTCGACGCGATGAAGCTGCTCAACTGGCAGATGGTCACCGCCGTCCAGGAGGGCACGCTCACCCCGCAGGACGCCTCCGCGGTGAAGGTGTACGGCTCCGAGGCCCGCCGGGACGCCTACGCCTGGCTCATGGAGATCGTCGCGGCCGCGGGCCCCCTGAAGGAGGGCTCCGCGGGCGCGGTCCTCCACGGAGACCTGGAACGCGGCTACCGCTCGGCGGTCATCTTCACCTTCGGCGGCGGCAACAACGAGATCCAGCGCGAGATCATCTCCTGGATCGGTCTGGGGATGCCGCGGGTACGGCGCTAGCCTGCGGGTATGTCCGCCCCCATGGCAGACCTCCGTCCGGGTGACCCGGGGCTGTTCACTCCGCGGTCGGTGACCTGGCAGATGCACGGCGACCCCATGATGTGGGTCGCCGGGATCCGCGCGCTCTACCTTCAGGCGCTGCACCCGCGCGCGGTGCGCGGCGTGATGCAGAACTCCGACTTCCGGCAGGACGCCTGGGGCCGGCTGATGCGCACCGCGAACTTCGTCGGCACGACGACGTACGGCACGACGGAGGCCGCCGAGCGGGCGGGGGCCCGGGTGCGGAAGATCCACAGCAAGCTGGGGGCGACGGATCCGGACACCGGGGAGCGGTACGGCGTCGACGAACCCGAGTTGCTGCTCTGGGTGCACTGCGCCGAGATCGACTCCTATCTGCACGTCCTGTGCCGCTCCGGCTTCCCCCTCACGGACGCGCAGGCCGACCGTTACATCGCCGAACACCGGGTCAGCGCCCGGCTGGTGGGCCTCGACCCCGAGGCCGTACCCGCCGACCGGGAAGAGATGGCCGCCTACTTCGAGAAGGTGCGGCCCCGGCTCGCCGCGGGACCCGAGGCACGCGTGGTGGACGACTTCCTGCTCCGTCCGCCGACGCATCCCCTCCTGGTGCCGGCGCGCGAGGTGCTGTGGCGGCGCGTGGCCCATCTGGCGTACGCCTCCCTGCCGCCGTACGCCCACGAGCTGTACGGCAGACCGGCCCCCGCACCGGCCACGGTCACCCGCCGACTGCGTGCCACGGGCACCCTGTTGCGCTGTGTTCCCGCACGTCTGCGCTGGCAGCTCCCGCCCAAACACATCCTGCGGGCCATGGCCAGACTCGGCCCGGGCGCGCGTCCGGCACCGTACAAAGTCGGACGATAAGCCGCCATACTGGACGAGCAGGGGGGTGTGTCACGGATCGGGCCGGCTCGGCGCGGCCGCGCCTTGACGGCAACCCCGGCGGAGGGGCGGACGGCGACGGGGGCGACGGCGGGCGATGGCGGACACCAGGCTGGTCCAGGGCCGGTACCGGCTGCTCGATCTGATCGGGCGCGGCGGGATGGGCGAGGTGTGGCGTGCCCGGGACGAGTCCCTGGGACGGCATGTCGCGGTGAAGTGCCTCAAGCCGCTCGGCCCGCACCACGACCAGGCCTTCACCCGCGTTCTGCGGGAACGGTTCCGCCGCGAGGCCCGGGTGGCCGCCGCGCTCTCGCACCGCGGGGTGACGGTCGTCCACGACTTCGGCGAGTACGACGGCATCCTCTACCTGGTCATGGAGCTGCTGGAGGGCCGCAACCTCTGTCAGCTCCTGGAGGACAACAAGCACCACCCGCTGCCCGTCCCCGATGTCGTCGACATCGCCGACCAGGTCGCCGCCGCCCTCGCCTACACCCACCGACAGGGCATCGTGCACCGGGACCTGAAACCCGCGAACATCATGCGGCTCGACGACGGCACGGTGAAGATCTGCGACTTCGGCATCGCCCGCCTCGGGCACGACATCGGCTTCACCGCCCGGCTGACCGGCACCGGCATCGCGATGGGCACCCCGCACTACATGTCGCCGGAGCAGATCAGCGGCTCCGAGGTCGACCACCGCAGCGATCTGTACTCGCTCGGCTGCGTGCTCTACGAAATCGCCACCGGCGCACCGCCGTTCGACCTGGACGACGCCTGGGCCATCCTCGTCGGCCACCGTGACACCCCGCCCCGCCCGCCGCGCGGCCACCGTGCCGAGCTCCCGGAGTACCTGGAGAAGGTCATCCTCGACCTGCTGGCCAAGCGGCCGGAGCAACGCCCGTACGACGCCCGTGAGCTGGGGCGGCGCATCACCGCCGGCCGTACGACACCCGGGTACGTGCCTACCGTCGTGACGCCCCAGCCCCGACTGCGGCCCCCCGAGCCCGTGTCCTCCGGGCCCGTGTCCTCCGAACCCGGGCCCCCCGAGCCCCGGCTGCCGTCCTGGACCCGGGGCATGACCACCGGCCACAAGGCGACCGGCGCCGGACTGCGCACCACACCCCCGGACGCCGGAGTGGGCCTCTCCTGCGAGTGGATCGCCCGGCCGGACACCGGCCCGGCACACGTGCCGGTACGTTTCGCCCCGCCCCCGGAGGCTGTCACCGCTCTCGCCGGACGGCACAACGCGGGTCTCAGCCTGGGGCGGCTCGGCCGCTGGGCCGAGGCGGGCGAGGCGCACCGCGCGGTCGCCGCCGAGCGCGCCCACCTGCTCGGTCCCGACCATCCCGACACGCTCGCCAGCCGGTACGAGATCGCCTTCACCCTCAGCCGTACCGGCCGCGCCGCCGACGCCCTGCGCGAGTACACCGAGGTCGCCCGGGCGAGAGAGCGGGTGCTGGGCGCCGACCACCCCGACACGCTCGCCGCCCGGCAGGAAACGGCCTACGTCCTGGGCCAGTTGGGCCGTCATTTCGACGCCCACCAGGCGTACACGTCGGTCCTGGCCGCCCGGGAGCGGACCATGGGCCCGGACCACCCCGACACCCTGCGCTGCCGCCACAACCTCGCCTTCAACCTCAGCAGGCTCGGCCGCCTGGACGACTCGTACCGCATGGCCTGCGAGGTGGCCGCCGCCCGCGCCCGGGTACTGGGCGCGGACCACCCCGACACCCTGGTGACCCGCTACGAAGTCGCCTACGCGCTCGGGCAGCTGGGCCGCTGGGAGGAGGCGCTGCGCACCTATCGCGAGGTCGCAGAGGCCCGCGCACAGGCACTCGGCCCGGACCACACCGACACGCTCGCCGCCCGCTACGAGGTCGGCATCAGCCTCGGCCGCCTCGGCCGCAGCGCGGACGCGCTCAAGCTGTACCGCGACCTGGTCGACGACCGCACCCGCGTCCACGGCCCCGCCCATCCCGAGACCCTGCGCGCCCGCCACGGCCTCGGCGTGAACCTCGGACGGCTCGGCCGCTGGGAAGAGGCACTCGCGGAGTCCCGCGACGTCTGCGCCATCCGCGAGCGTGTCCTCGGCCCCGACCACCCCGACACCCTGGTCAGCCGCCGCGAGGTCGCCGTGAGCCTGGGCTGGCTCGGCCGCTGGCCGGACGCGCTGAGCGAGTACCGCCGGGTCGCCACCGCCCGTGAGCGCGTGCTGGGCTCCGACCACCCCGACACCCTGGCCAGCCGCAACGACGAGGCCCACTGCCTGGAACAGCTCGGCCGCGGCGCCGAGGCCGTCGAGCTGTACCGCCGGGTGGCGGTGCTGCGCCAGCAGCGCGCGTCCGGCGGACGCTGAGCGGGGCAGGCACGGCACGCCTCTGGCCGCTGTAGATCATCACGTGTTACGAAGAACCATGCCTGCACACGAGGGATCCCGGACGTACGACGCCGTCATCGTCGGCGGCGGCCACAACGGCCTGGTCGCGGCCGCCTACCTGGCCCGGGCCGGCAAGTCCGTGCTCGTACTGGAGCGCCTGGACCACACGGGCGGCGCCGCCGTGTCGACCCGCCCGTTCACCGGTGTCGACGCCCGTCTGTCGCGCTACTCGTACCTGGTCAGCCTGCTGCCCAAGAAGATCGTGCGGGACCTGGGCCTCGACTTCCGGGTCCGTGGCCGCACCGTCTCGTCGTACACCCCGGTCGAACGGGACGGACGGCCGACCGGACTGCTCGTCGGCGGCGGCGAACGGCGCACCCGGGAGGCCTTCGCCCGGCTGACGGGCGGCAGCCGCGAGTACGAGGCCTGGCAGCGCTTCTACGGCATGACCGGCCAGGTCGCCCAGCGGGTCTTCCCGACCCTCACCGAACCGCTGCCCACCCGTGACGAGCTGCGCCGCCGCGTCGACGACGAGGACGCCTGGCGTGCGCTGTTCGAGGAGCCGATCGGCGCCACGATCGAGCGGAACTTCACCGACGACCTGGTGCGGGGAGTGGTCCTCACCGACGCCCTGATCGGCACCTTCGCCGACGCCCACGACCCCTCCCTGCGGCAGAACCGCTGCTTCCTCTACCACGTCATCGGCGGCGGCACCGGCGCCTGGGACGTGCCCGTGGGCGGCATGGGTGCCCTGACCGACGCGCTGGCCGCCGCCGCGCGCGCCGCGGGTGCGGTGATCGCGACCGGGCACGAGGCGGTACGGATCCAGACGGACGGGAAGTCCGCCGAGGTCACCCACCGCACGGCCGACGGCGAGGGCATCGCCACCGCCCGGCACGTCCTCGTGAACGCCTCGCCGCAGGAACTGGCGGCACTGACCGGCGATCCGGCGCCGACGCCCGCCGAGGGCGCTCAGCTGAAGGTGAACATGCTGCTCAAGCGGCTGCCGAGGCTGCGCGACGGCTCTGTCGACCCACGGGAGGCCTTCGCCGGCACCTTCCACGTCGCCGAGGGCTACGAACAGCTGGCCACCGCCCATGCCCAGGCCGCGTCCGGCGAACTTCCCGCGGCGCCCCCGTCCGAGATCTACTGCCACTCCCTCACCGACCCCACGATCCTCGGCCGGAACCTGGTCGACGCGGGCTACCAGACCCTCACCCTCTTCGGCCTCCACACGCCCGCACGGCTCTTCGACCGGGACAACGACGCGGTACGCGACGAGCTCCTCAAGTCCACGCTCGCGCAGCTCGACGCCCACCTCGCCGAACCGATCGCCGACTGCCTCGCGACGGATGCCGAGGGCCGGCCCTGCATCGAGGCGAAGACCCCGCTCGACCTCGAACGCGACCTGCGCCTGCCGGGCGGCAACATCTTCCACCGCGACCTCTCCTGGCCCTACGCCGAGGAGGACACCGGCCGCTGGGGCGTGGAGACCCGGCACGCCAACGTGCTGCTGTGCGGGGCGGGCGCGGTGCGCGGCGGAGGGGTGAGCGGGGTGCCCGGGCACAACGCGGCGATGGCGATGCTGGAGCGGGGCTGAGGTCATATGTCCGAGACACCCTCGGCCCGTGACTTCTACGACCGGCTGGCCCCCGACTACCACCTGATCTTCCCGGACTGGGACGCGAGCATGGCCCGCCAGGCCGCCGCGCTCGACGGCCTCGTTCAGGAGCGGCTGGGCCGGGGACCGCACCGGATCCTGGACTGCGCCTGCGGGATCGGCACCCAGGCGATCGGGCTCGCCCTCATGGGGCACCACGTCTTCGGCACCGACCTGAGTCCGGTCGCCGTCTCCCGGGCCGTCGCCGAGGCCGCCGCCCGTGGCGCCACGCTGCCGACGGCGGCGGCCGACATGCGGGCCCTGCCCTTCCACCCCGCCGCCTTCGACGTGGTCCTCTGCGCCGACAACGCGCTCTCGCACCTGCTCACCGACGCGGACCTCGACACGGCCCTGGCCGGCATACGACGGGTCCTGCGGGACGACGGCCTCGTGGTGATCACCGTCCGGGACTACGACGGACTCCGCCGAAGCCGTCCGGCCTCGACGCCTCCCCAGGTCTCCGGGACGGCCGACGGCCGGGTGGTCACCTTCCAGTTGTGGCACTGGCAGGACGACGGAGAACGCTACGAGCTGGAACACTTCCAGCTGCACCCCGCCGGAACCGGCTGGGAGGTCCGCGTCCGGCGCACCGCCTCCCGGGCCCTGACCCGCGGCCGGTTGACGGAGGCGGCGACGGCGGCCGGGTTCACCGACGTCACCTGGCACGAGCCTCCCGGCACCGGCTACTACCAGCCGGTGCTCACCGCAAAAATCTGACGGAATCTGACGGAGCATCAGAAAACCTCTTCCGTCGTCCGGGGGACTGCGGCATCCTGCGCCCATGCAGACGGAGCTGAGCAGGAAACTGGGAGTCGAGCACGCCGTCTTCGGCTTCACGCCGTTCCCCGCCGTTGCCGCGGCCATCAGCCGGGCCGGCGGTTTCGGAGTGCTCGGCGCGGTCCGCTACACGGCCCCCGACGATCTCAAGCGCGACCTCGACTGGATCGAGGCACATGTCGACGGCCGCCCCTACGGGCTGGACGTCGTCATGCCCGCGAAGAAGGTCGAAGGCGTGACCGAGGCCGACGTCGAGGCGATGATCCCGGAGGGGCACCGGAAGTTCGTCCAGGACACCCTCGCCAAGTTCGGCGTTCCGGAGCTCGCGGAGGGCGAGGCCTCCGGGTGGCGCATCACCGGCTGGATGGAGCAGGTCGCCCGCACCCAGCTCGACGTCGCCTTCGACTACCCGATCAGACTGCTCGCCAACGCCCTCGGCTCCCCGCCCGCCGATGTCGTGGCCCGCGCCCACGACCGGGGAGTGCTCGTCGCCGCGCTCGCGGGCAGCGCAAGGCACGCCCGCAAGCACCAAGAGGCGGGCATCGACGTCGTCGTGGCACAGGGCTACGAGGCCGGCGGCCACACCGGCGAGATCGCCTCCATGGTGCTCACCCCCGAGGTCGTCGACGCCGTCGACCCGCTGCCCGTGCTGGCCGCGGGCGGTATCGGCAGCGGACAGCAGGTGGCGGCCGCACTGGCGCTCGGCGCCCAAGGTGTGTGGCTGGGCTCCATATGGCTGACCACCACAGAGGCCGACCTCCACTCGCCCGCACTGACGCGCAAGCTCCTCGCCGCCGGATCCGGTGACACCGTGCGCTCGCGCGCCCTCACCGGGAAGCCCGCACGTCAGCTCCGCACCGAATGGACCGAGGCCTGGGACGACCCGGGCGGGCCCGGCACCCTCCCCATGCCGCTGCAGGGACTGCTGGTCGCCGAGGCGGTCTCCCGCATCCAGAAGCACGAGGTCGAGCCGCTGCTCGGCACGCCCGTCGGCCAGATCGTCGGCCGGATGACCGCCGAACGCAGCGTGCAGGCCGTCCTCGACGATCTCACCCGCGGCTTCGAGCGGGCCGTCGACCGTATCAACCGCATCGCCGGAAGGAGCGGCCGGTCGTGAGCACACCCCCCGTCGGTTTCTGGGCCCAGGCCGCCCAGGACCCCGACCGCATGATCCTGGTCGCCCCCGACGCCGAGCAGTGGACGGCAGGCCGGCTGCACGCGGCCGCCAACCGGCTCGTGCACGGCCTGCGCGCCGCGGGACTGGAACGCGGCGACGCCTTCGCGGTCGTGCTGCCCAACGGCGTCGAGTTCCTCACGGCGTACCTGGCCGCCAGCCAGGCCGGGTTCTACCTCGTCCCGGTCAACCACCACCTCGTCGGCCCGGAGATCGCCTGGATCGTCTCCGACTCCGGCGCCAAGGTGCTCATCGCCCACGAGCGGTTCGCCGGTGCCGCCCGGCACGCCGCGGACGAGGCGGCTCTCCCGGCCACCCACCGGTACGCGGTCGGCGAGGTCGAGGGCTTCCGGCCGTACGCCGAACTCCTCGACGGACAGCCTGGAACGGCGCCCGCGGACCGCACCCTCGGCTGGGTCATGAACTACACCTCGGGCACCACCGGCCGCCCGCGCGGCATCCGTCGCCCGCTGCCCGGCAAGACCCCCGAGGAGGCCTACCTCGGCGGCTTCCTCGGCATCTTCGGCATCAAACCGTTCGACGACAACGTGCACCTCGTCTGCTCACCGCTCTACCACACCGCCGTGCTCCAGTTCGCGGGCGCGTCCCTGCACATCGGTCACCGGCTCGTGCTGATGGACAAGTGGACACCGGAGGAGATGCTCCGGCTCATCGACACCCACAAGTGCACGCACACACATATGGTGCCGACCCAGTTCCACCGGCTGCTCGCGTTGCCCGACCACACAAGGCGGTCGTACGACGTCTCGTCCATGCGGCACGCGATCCATGGTGCCGCACCCTGCCCCGACCATGTGAAACGGGCCATGATCGACTGGTGGGGGCACTGTGTGGAGGAGTACTACGCGGCCAGCGAGGGCGGCGGTGCCTTCGCGACCGCCGAGGACTGGCTGAAGAAGCCCGGCACGGTGGGCAAGGCCTGGCCCATCAGCGAACTCGCCGTCTTCGACGACGACGGCAACCGGCTGGCGCCCGGCGAACTCGGCACCGTCTACCTGAAGATGAACACCGGCGGCTTCTCGTACCACAAGGACGAGGCCAAGACGAGGAAGAACCGCATCGGCGACTTCTTCACCGTCGGAGACCTCGGCTATCTCGACGAGGACGGCTACCTCTTCCTGCGCGACCGCAAGATCGACATGATCATCTCGGGCGGCGTCAACATCTACCCCGCCGAGATCGAGTCCGCCCTCCTGGCCCATCCCGCCGTCGCCGACGCCGCCGCCTTCGGCATCCCGCACGACGACTGGGGCGAAGAGGTCAAGGCCGTCGTGGAGCCGGCCCCTGGGCACGAGCCCGGACCGGACCTCGCCGCCGCCCTCCTCGGCCACTGCGCGGAACAACTCGCCGGCTACAAGCGGCCCAAGAGCATCGACTTCACCACCGAGATGCCCCGCGACCCCAACGGCAAGCTCTACAAGCGACGGCTGAGGGATCCGTACTGGGAGGGCCGCACCCGTCCGGTCTGAGTCCGGTCGGAAGTGCGCCTGACCATCCTCGGCCGCCCTGCCAGGGCGGTTCACCGGCCCTTGCGCCGGCGGACGAAACCGATCGCGCTCAGCGCGAACGCCACGAGACCGAGCCCCGCGACGATGTACGCCTTGACCGAACCCGGAACCGGCACGTGACAGTCGAGGGCCTGGATGGCCGTCAGCATCATGAGCAGCGTGCCGAGGACCGCTGCCTCCAGCACCCCGAAGAGTTCCCAGCGGCGCGTGGACCGCTCCGCTCTTCGCCGCAGCCGCTCGCCGATCACGAGATCGGCGATGGCCCCGATCTCGCGGATCCGGGTATTCCGTGAGCGAGGCGGTGATGGGCCCCACTGGGGTTCGTGCGGGACGCACAGTGCCGCCTCGGCGGCCTCGACGCCCATGCATGCGTAGACGATGGCCAGCGGCGCCGGGACCCGCTCGGGCGCCAGCCGGTGCACGGGCAGACAGGCGGCGGCCGCGTAGCCGAGGTCGTCGATGCGGCGGCCCTTGGGCTGGGCGCCGTACCGGGCCCAGAACAGCCGGCCCAAGGTGTCCATGGCCTCCAGATCGGTGGCCCGGTCCACCGCGTTCCACAACTGAACGGCGTCATGGGCGAGCAGGAGCGGCAGGACGCGGGAGACGTCACTGTCCTCGTCGAAGGCGTCCAGCCTCCTGCGCAGCGCCCGGACCTTGCTCTGTGTCTTCGCCACCCGGCCCCCCGATGCCACGGACTGGAATTCTGGCCTGCGCGGCGCCCGCGGAGCTCAGGTACGTCCGCGTACCTCGGGGGCGTACTGGTGCATGACAGGCGCGCGCCGTCCGTACTGGGGGACGCCCGCGCGCCCGCTCACGACGGGTTCGCGCGGGCCTCGTCCGCCTTGACCTCTCCGGGCGAGGGGCCGAGGATCATGTGCCATGACGCAAGGACACGGCAGCACGGTTGACGGGGTGCTGCGGCGCAGCGCCCGGCGCACGCCCGCACGCGTCGCGGTGGAGTACCGCGAGCGCAGGTGGACGTACGAGGAACTCGACGACGCCGTCTCCCGCGCGGCATCCGTGCTCCTCGGCGAGGGGCTCGTCCCCGGCGACCGGGTCGGCTCGTACGGGCACAACTCCGACGCCTACCTGATCACGTTCCTCGCCTGCGCCCGCGCGGGCCTCGTGCACGTGCCGGTGAACCAGAACCTGACCGGCGACGACCTGGCGTACATCGTCGCCCAGTCGGGCAGCGCGCTCGTGCTGGCCGACCCGGAACTCGCCGGGCGACTGCCCGACGGCGTACGGGTGTTGCCGCTGCGGGACGCCGACGACTCGCTCCTCGCGAGGCTCGCCACGGCAGTGCCGTACGAGGGGCCCGAACCGCGCACCGAGGACCTGGTGCAGTTGCTGTACACCTCCGGCACCACCGCGCTGCCCAAGGGCGCGATGATGACCCACAGGTCGTTGGTGCACGAGTACCTGAGCGCCATCACCGCCCTCGACCTGAGCGCCGGCGACCGGCCCGTGCACGCGCTGCCGCTCTACCACTCGGCCCAGATGCACGTGTTCCTGCTCCCGTACATCGCGGTCGGCGCGACCAACGTCATCGTCGACGCGCCGGACGGGGACACCCTGTTCGATCTGATCGAGGCCGGGCGTGCGGACAGCCTGTTCGCGCCGCCCACCGTGTGGATCGCTCTGTCGAACCGGCCCGACTTCGCGAGCCGGGACCTGAGCGGTCTGCGCAAGGCGTACTACGGGGCGTCGATCATGCCGGTGCCCGTCCTGGAGCGGCTGCGCGAACGGCTCGGGAAGCTCGCCCTCTACAACTGCTTCGGCCAGAGCGAGATCGGTCCCCTGGCCATGGTGCTCGGCCCCGACGAGCACAAGGGCCGGATGGACTCCTGCGGACGCACCGTGCTCTTCGTGGACGCACGTGTGGTCGACGAGGACGGCGAGGACGTGCCCGACGGCACGCCCGGCGAAATCGTCTACCGTTCACCGCAGTTGTGCGACGGCTACTGGGACAGGCCCGACGAGAGCGCCGCCGCCTTCCGCGACGGCTGGTTCCGCTCCGGCGACCTGGCGGTGCGGGACGCGCACGGCTACTTCACGATCGTCGACCGGGTGAAGGACGTCATCAACTCCGGTGGTGTGCTGATCGCTTCACGCCAGGTCGAGGACGCCCTGTACACGCACGAGAGCGTCGCCGAGGCCGCCGTGATCGGTCTTCCCGACGAGCGGTGGATCGAGGCCGTCACGGCGGTCGTCGTCCCGCGCGGCGAGGTGACCGAGGCCCAGCTGATCGCCCACGCGCGCGAGAAGCTCGCGTCCTTCAAGGCGCCCAAACAGGTGCTGTTCGTGGACGAGTTGCCCCGTAACGCGAGCGGCAAGATCCTGAAGCGGGAGCTGCGGGACCGGTTCGGTCACGCACGGTGACGCGACAGGAAGTCCGGTGCCCGACCTGACGCGGCCGCCGGCACCGCGTCCACCGTCCACGGCGGACGCGCACATACCAGGCATGCGCTGCTGGCTGTCCGCTCCCCTCGCCGCCCTCGCGGCCGTGCCCGGTCCCTGCGAGGTGCTCCGCTTCGGTCTCCTGCTCGCCCCGGCCCCGCTTCGGTCCGCCGCCGCACACAGGACACCTCCCCGTCCCCCCACGCCGTCGCGGCCGTCCACCTGGAACTGGTCACCCTGACCGAGGACCGCGCCGTCATCACCTGGGCCGGACCGGCCGACGGCACACCACCACGTGCTGTTCACCGGAAGCACGTCCCAGTTCGAGCCGTACCACTCCTTCGGCCTGTGGCACTACACGCCCTGCGGATTCCGTGTGCTGGTCGAGGAGGCCGGGCTCGCGCTGGAGGAGATCCGGCCCTCACTCGACGGCGTGACACTGATCATGCGCACCTGTCACGCCATGCGGAAACAGCACTACGGCCGGTACTGGAGACAGGAATCCCCGCTCAACACGGAGATCGACGCCTGGGCGCGCGCAAGGCGGCGGAAGACGGCCCTGGTGAACCTGCGCAAGCTCACGTTCTGCGGGCAGTTCGCGTTCCGGGTGCGCACACCGGGCCTGCGCGCCTGACCCCACCGCCCTCACCGTGGCCGCAGATCCACGATGCGCCGGATCTTGCCCACGGACCGCTCCAGCGATTCCGGTTCGACGATCTCGACCGCGACGGACACGCCGATGCCGTCCTTCACGGCGGTGGCGATGCTCCGCGCGGCCGTCTCCCGGACCGCCGCGGTCGCGTCGGACCGTGCCTCCGCCCGTACGGTGAGCGAGTCGAGACGGCCCTCCCGGGTCAGCCGCAGCTGGAAGTGGGGCGCGACGCCCGGCGTGCGCAGCACGATCTCCTCGATCTGCGTCGGGAACAGGTTGACCCCGCGCAGGATCACCATGTCGTCGCTGCGCCCGGTGATCTTCTGCATGCGCCGGAACACCCGCGCCGTCCCCGGCAGCAGCCGGGTCAGGTCGCGGGTCCGGTAACGGATCACCGGCATGGCCTCCTTGGTGAGCGAGGTGAAGACCAGCTCGCCCTCCTCACCCTGCGGGAGCACCTCGCCGGTGATCGGGTCCACGACCTCCGGGTAGAAGTGGTCCTCCCAGATGTGTAGCCCGTCCTTGGTCTCCACGCACTCCTGGGCGACACCCGGCCCGATCACCTCGGAGAGGCCGTAGAGGTCGACGGCGTCGATCGCGAACCGCTCCTCGATCTCGCGCCGCATCTCCTCCGTCCACGGCTCGGCGCCGAACACACCGACCCGCAGCGAGGTGCTCCGCGGGTCCACGCCCTGCCGTTCGAACTCGTCCAGCAGGGTGAGCATGTACGACGGGGTGACCATGATGACTCCGGGCCGGAGGTCCCGGATCAGCTGGACCTGGCGGGCCGTCATGCCACCGGACGCGGGGACGACCGTGCACCCCAGTCGCTCGGCACCGTAGTGAGCGCCCAACCCTCCGGTGAACAGCCCGTACCCATAGGCCACATGGACCGTGTCGCCGGGCCGCCCGCCCGCCGCCCGGATCGAACGCGCCATCATGTCCGCCCACATGGAAAGGTCGGTCTCCGTGTAGCCGACGACCGTGGGGTGTCCGGTGGTGCCGCTCGACGCGTGGATCCGGCGGATGCGGTCACGGGGCACGGCGAACATCCCGTACGGGTAGTTCTCCCGCAGGTCGGCCTTGGTGGTGAAGGGGAAGCGAGCCAGGTCGGCGAGCGTGCGGCAGTCCTCGGGACGGACTCCGGCCTTGTCGAAGGACTCCCGGTAGAAGGGCACGTGGTCGTAGGCGTGCCGCAGCGAGGCCCGCAGCCGCTCCAGCTGAAGCGCCGCGAGCGCCTCCGCGTCGAGCCGTTCCCCCGAGTCGAGCAGCTCCGTCGCATCCGCCATGGGGGTCCTCTCCCTCGCCAGCCGCGCCCGTCCGGACGACCGATCATTCGGTCGCCCCGTTCGGGATCAGTAATTCAGGCCACCGCGGTCCAGGCAAGGGGGCACCCGCATTTCCCGGCGGCCCGTCGACGCCGTGCTCGCGCACCGGCCCGTCGCGCT
Organism: Streptomyces sp. NPDC086549; assembly: GCF_044746205.1. Lineage (NCBI taxonomy): Bacteria > Bacillati > Actinomycetota > Actinomycetes > Kitasatosporales > Streptomycetaceae > Streptomyces > Streptomyces sp. NPDC086549. The sequence goes on from NZ_JBIVBS010000010.1 coordinate 115,345, forward strand.
CCGCGGGAACTCCCTTGCGACGGCGGCCGATCCGCCGCGATGATCGGCGGCATGCCGACCTTCACCGCACCCGACGGGACCCATCTTGCCTACCACGTACGCGGCGAGGGCGAGCCCCTCGTCGTGGTGCCCGGAGGACCGATGCGGGCCTCCGTCTACCTCGAAGACCTGGGCGGGCTGACCGCGCACCGCCGGCTCGTGCTGCTCGACCTGCGCGGCACCGGAGACTCCGCGGTGCCGACGGATCCGGCGACGTACCGCTGTGACCACATGGTCGACGACGTGGAGGCATTGCGCGCCCACATGGGGCTGGAGCATATGGATCTGCTCGCGCACTCGGCGGGCGGGAGCCTGGCGATTCTGTACGCGGCACGGTATCCGGCGCGGGTGCGGCGGCTCGTGCTGGTCCACGCCAATGGGTCGGCTCTCGGTCTGCGGAACACGGCCGAGGACCGTCTGGCCGCGGCCCGGCTGCGGGCGCGCGAGCCGTGGTTCGACAAGGCGTTCCCGGCGCTGGAGGCCTGGCTGACGGGGGAGAGCGACTTCGACCCGGCGTGTGCTCCCTTCTTCTTCGGCCGGTGGGACGCCACGGCCGAGGCCCATGACGCGGCCACCGAGGAGCAGACCAACGAGGAGGCGGAGGGCCGCTACTTCTCCGACGGCGCCTTCGACCCGGACGCGACCCGAGCCGCGCTCGCCGGCCTGACCGCCCCCGTCCTCGTGCAGGCGGGCGAACTCGACGGCGGCCCTCGCCCCGAACTCGCCCGCCGCGCCGCCGACGCCTTCCCGAACGCGGAGTTCGAGGTCCAGCCCGGCGCCGGGCACTATCCCTGGCTGGACGACCCGGAGCGGTTCGTGCGCCGGGTCGTCGCCTTCCTGGACCGGTGAGGGAGATCAGCCGGCGTTCGGGCCGTACGCCGTCATGAAGCGGTCGCGGAACTTGTTCATCGGCCAGATGGGAGCGTCCTTCGCCGGCTTGAGGCCCTCCGTCCAGCCCCAGTCGGAGATCCGGTCCAGGACCTTCGGGTCGTGGGCGACGATCGTGACCGGCACCTCGCGGCTGGTGCTGCCGGCGGTCACCGTCGGGACCGGCTGGTGGTCGCCGAGGAAGACCAGGACCGTGTTCTTGTTGCCGTAGCGCTCGACGAACTGGGTCAGGCTGCGCAGCGAGTACTCGATGGCGCCCCGGTACGCGGCGCGTACGCTCTCCGCGTTCTTCCAGACCTCCTTGGGGTCCTGGCCCTCCTTCTTGATCTGCTCGAAGACCGAGCCGTCGCCCAGGTCGTTCCAGTCGATCATGTGGGCGACGGGCGCCCAGGGGTTGTGGCTGGAGGCCAGGATGATCTCCGCCATCAGCGGGCCCCGGTCCTTCCTGCCGAACTCCAGCCGCTGGAAGGCCTCCAGGCTGAACTGGTCGGGGACGGGCGTCCAGCTGAAGTACGGGCCGTGGTAGCCGAGGTGCTCGGAGTCGTAGATGTGGTCGAGGCCGAAGAACTTCCCCTCGGGCCAGGCCCGGCGCACCCCGGGCACGATGCCGACCGTGTTCCAGGCTCCCGTCTTTCGGAAGTAGCGGGTGAGGGTCATGCGGTCGCTGGACGTCAGGTTCCGGTAGCGCTGCTGGTTCTTGATCCACAGGCCGGACAGGAACGTGGAGTGGGCCAGCCAGCTGCCGGCTCCCGTCACCGGTGACCGGAGCCAGCCGCTGCGCGACTCGAACCCGGCCGCCTTGAGTCCGGCGGTGCCCTCCTTGAGGACCGCGCCGGTCTGCGCGGCCATCGCCGGGTCCTCGATCGCGGTGCGGCCGTAGCTCTCGATGAAGGTGAACAGCACGTCCTTGCCGCGCAGCCCGGTGAGCAGCTGGTCGGACGGTGTGTTCGCGAAGGCGTCGACGGAGGCCTGCTGCTGGAAGACACGGGCGTCCTGCAGGCCCGCCTGCACCTGCTGGACGCGGTTGTCGATCAGCTCTGCGTCGATCTTGGCGGCGATCGGGGTGTCGCCGAACTGCACGCCGACGGTGACACAGGTGATCCATGCGGTGCCGAGGATCAGCGTGGTGCGCGCGGCCACCGGGCGGTGCCGGACCATCAGGTTCGACAGGCGCACCATCGCGAGCGTCGTGAGGACGAGCACGGCGACGACGAGCACGAGCACCGCGGCGATGGCGAACATCTCGCCGGTCCGGCCGAAGGACTCCCGCACCCACTCCGCGGCGGCGTCCAGCAGGATCCAGTCGAGGACCAGGTCGAAGGGGCGGACCAGCACGGAGTAGAAGCCCATGTCGATGCACTTCAGGATGGTGAGCAGGCCCAGCAGTGCGCCCGCGACCACCGCCGTGACCCGCCTCGGCCGCGGCGGCAGCGCGAGCAGCAGGCCCGCGAGCAGGATCCCCTCCGCGGGGATGCGCAGAAACGCGGTGACCGTGAGCCGGTCGAGCTGGTTCGGCAGCAGCAGCGCCCCGAGCACCAGGGCGGCGGCCAGCACGGTGGTCCCGATGTGCACGCCGCGCGCGACCCGCGGGTACGTGCGGCGCCAGGCGAACCAACCGGGGGAGACGGCGTCGTCCTGCGGGGCCGCTGTGGCGTTCTCACTGCCGGGAGCGTCGTCGGCGCCGGCTGTGGGGTGGGTTGTCGAAGGCGCGGTCTCCTCCGAGGCCTTCGCGCTCGGGTCGGTCGGCTCCGCGGCCCGCTCGGGCGCACCAGCGGGATCGGCCTGCGCCGACGCGGAATCCTGCGGGGTGCGCTCGGCCTCCGGAGTGTCGCCGTTCGCCGTGTCCCCCGTATCCCCTGTGTCCCCCGTATCCCCTGTGTCCCCCGTATCCCCTGTGTCCCCCGTATTCCCTGTGTCCGGTGTGTCGCTTGCCTCGGTGACCGTGTCCGAGTCGGTCTCGGTGTCCGGCAGTTGACGAGGAGGCGTGAGGTGCGACACCCGAAGGTCCTTCCGTGCGTGGCCCGGTGCTGGTGCGGTGGACCAGGCTCAGGAGACCGGGGCCGTCATCACCCGTACGGCCGACCGTCACCCTTTGTTCAACGCCGAGTCGACCGCCCGCACAGAGTACGCTGCTCACGCCCCCGCCGGCCGTCCTACCGGTCCGCCGCCACCGCCACCTCCCGCGCCCAGCGGTAGTCCGCCTTTCCGCTCGGCGACCGCTGGATGGACTCCGTGATGACGAGCTGGCGCGGGATCTTGTAACCGGCCAGATGTGCGCGGCAGTGGGTCTGGAGGTCCGTCAGGGACAGCCGGTCCGCGCCCTTGCGTAGTTGCACCACCGCCGCCACATGGTTGCCCCACCTGGCGTCCGGCACTCCCGCGACCAGCGCGTCGTACACGTCCGGATGGGACTTGAGCGCCTGCTCGACCTCCTCCGGGTACACCTTCTCGCCCCCGGTGTTGATGCACTGCGAGCCGCGCCCCAGCACGGTGACGACACCCTCCGCGTCGACGGTCGCCATGTCGCCGAGCAGCACCCAGCGCCGGCCGTCCTTCTCGAAGAAGGTCTCCGCGGTCTTCCGGGGGTCGTTGTAGTAGCCGAGCGGTACGTGGCCGCACTGGGCGACGCGGCCGATCTCGCCCACGGCGACCGGCTCGTGCGTGGCCGGATCCACCACCTGTGTACGGAAGTTGACACGGATGCGGAAGCCGCGCTCGGGTCCGGAGTCGTCCGTGGCCGTGCCGTTGAAGCCGGACTCGGAGGAGCCGAAGTTGTTCAGCAGCATGGCGTTCGGGACCAGCTCCCGGAACTGCCTGCGGACCGTCTCCGACATGATCGCGCCCGACGAGGACACACTGAACATGGAGGAGCAGTCCGTTCCCTTCATGGGACCGTTCAGCGCGTCGATCAGCGGCCGCAGCATCGCGTCGCCCACCAGTGACATGCTGGTGACCCGCTCCTTCTCGACGGTCCGCAGCACCTCCTCCGGCACGAACCTGCGGTGGATCACGATGCGTTGCCCGAAGTTGAAGCCGATGAACGCGGTGAGGGTGGAGGTGCCGTGCATCAGCGGGGGGGTGGGGAAGAAGGTGATCCCCGAACCGCCGGCCGCGACCCGCTCGGCGAGCTCCTCCGGCTTCTTCACCGGCTCACCGGTCGGTGCCCCGCCGCCCAGCCCGGCGAAGAACAGGTCCTCCTGGCGCCACATCACGCCCTTGGGCATTCCGGTCGTGCCGCCGGTGTAGATGATGAACTGGTCGTCCGCGGAGCGCGCGTGGAATCCGCGGGCCGGCGACCCCGCCGCCTCGGCCTCCGTGAACGCCACGGCCGGGACCTCGGGCGCCCCCGGCACCGGGCTTCCCACCCGCACCAGATGCCGCAGCCTCCCGGTTCGCGGCAGCGCCGCCGCCACCCGGTCGGTGAACTCCGCGTCGAAGACCACGGCCACCAGATCGGCGTCCCGGTAGAGGTACACCAACTCCTCTTCCACGTAGCGGTAGTTGACATTGACCGGAACGATCCGCGCCTTCAGGCATCCCAGTACCGTCTGCAGGTACTCGACGCCGTTGTAGAGGTGGAGGCCGAGGTGCTCGCCGGGTTGTATCCCGCTGTCGATCAGATGGTGGGCGATGCGGTTCGCGGCGGCGTCCAGCTGCGCGTACGTCAGACGGCGCTCCGCACCCGTGCCGGGGTGGTCGATGTACACGAGCGCCTCGCGTTCCGGAACCACGTCCACGACCGACTCGAACAGGTCGGCAAGGTTGTACTCCACCGCTCCTCCTGACCCCCGGCGTGCCTGGCATCTGTGTCGGTTCGCCGGTCATCAGAGCAAAGGGCGCGGCAACTGTGAAGGGTCCGCGCGAAGAAATCTGACTACCTGTCAGAAAACCCTTGAAGTGCCCACCCGCCTACTGCAACCTGTTCTCGTTCTTTCAGAGGGGAGACGGTCCATGGGTGGGACGGAACACCTCACCGTGCGGCGCGAAGGCGCCACACTGGTGCTCACGCTCAACAGGCCCGAAGCCAAGAACGCGCTCTCGTTGCCCATGCTCGTGGGCCTGTACGACGGCTGGCTGGAGGCCGACGAGGACGACACGGTGCGCTCGGTCGTACTGACCGGGGCCGGGGACGCCTTCTGCGCCGGGATGGACCTCAAGGCGCTGGCCGGCCGGGGCATGGAGGGCGAGCACCACCGCGACCGGCTCAAGGCCGACCCCGACCTGCACTGGAAGGCGATGCTGCGCCACCATCGCCCCCGCAAACCGGTGATCGCCGCCGTCGAGGGGTACTGCGTCGCGGGCGGCACGGAGATCCTGCAGGGCACCGACATCCGGGTCGCGGGCGAGTCCGCGACCTTCGGCCTGTTCGAGGTCAGACGCGGGCTCTTCCCGATCGGCGGCTCGACCGTCCGGCTGCAACGCCAGATCCCGCGCACGCACGCCCTGGAGATGCTGCTCACCGGACGGCCCTACAGCGCCCGCGAGGCCGCTGACATCGGGCTGATCGGCCATGTCGTCCCCGACGGCACCGCGCTCGCCAGGGCCCTGGAGATCGCCGAGCAGATCAACGCCTGCGGCCCGCTGGCCGTCGAGGCCGTCAAGGCGTCGGTGTACGAGACCGCGGAGATGACCGAGACCGACGGCCTCGCGGCCGAACTGGGGCGCGGCTGGCCGGTCTTCGACACCGCGGACGCCAAGGAAGGCGCCCGCGCCTTCGCGGAGAAGCGACCCCCCGTCTACAAGCGCGCCTGACCCGCGAAGGAGAGCCTTCGATGCCCGAAGTCCTCAAAGCCCCCCTGGTCGTGGAGTTCCCCTTCACCCGTTCCCTCGGCCCGGTCCAGCGCGCCTTCCTCACCGGCCTGCGCGAGCGCGTCGTCCTCGGGGTGAGGACCGGCGACGGCCGCGTCCTCGTGCCGCCCGTCGAGTACGACCCGGTGACCGCCGAGGAGATACGCGACCTCGTCGAGGTCGCCCCGACCGGCACCGTCACCACCTGGGCCTGGAACCACGAACCCCGCCGCGGCCAGCCCCTCGACACCCCCTTCGCCTGGGTCCTGGTCCGGCTCGACGGCGCCGACACCGCGCTGCTGCACGCCCTGGACGCCCCCGGCCCCGACGCCGTGCGCGCCGGCATGCGGGTGCGGGTCCGCTGGGCCGGGGAGCGCTCCGGCGCCATCACGGACATCGCCTGCTTCGAGCCGTACGAGGGCGGGGAGGCCGGAACGAGCGGCCACGACGGGCAGTTCGGGGACGCCGTCACCGGGATCGTCGCCCAGGCCCGGCTCGACTACACCTACTCACCCGGCCGTGCCCAGTCCGCCTACATCGCAGCCCTCTCCGGCCGGCGGACCGTCGGCGAGCGCTGCCCCTCCTGCCGCAAGGTGTACGTCCCGCCGAGGGGTGCGTGCCCCACATGTGGTGTCGCCACATCCGAACAGGTGGAAGTGGGCCCCCGCGGCACGGTCACCACCTTCTGCATCGTCAACATCAAGGCGAAGAACCTCGACATAGAGGTGCCCTACGTCTACGCCCACATCGCCCTCGACGGCGCCGGCCTCGCCCTGCACGGCCGGATCGGCGGCATCCCCTACGACCAGGTGCGGATGGGCCTGCGCGTCGAGCCGGTGTGGGCGGACGGGGCCCGCCATCCCGACCACTACCGGCCGACCGGCGAACCCGACGCGGACTACGAGACGTACAAGGAGCTCCTGTGACCCGCGAAGAAGCCCCAGCGCCCCGCGAGATCGCCGTCGTCGCCTTCGCACAGACCGACCACCGGCGCACCAGCGAGGAGCTCTCCGAGGTGGAGATGCTCATGCCGGTGCTGCACGACGTCCTCGGCCGGACCGGCCTGAAGACCGCCGACATAGGCTTCACCTGCTCCGGCTCCAGCGACTACCTGGCCGGCCGGGCCTTCTCCTTCACCCTCGCCCTCGACGGCGTGGGCGCCTGGCCGCCCATCTCCGAGTCGCACGTGGAGATGGACGGCGCGTGGGCGCTGTACGAGGCGTGGACCAAGCTGCTCACCGGGGACGCGGACACCGCGCTCGTGTACGCGTACGGCAAGTCCTCGCCCGGCTCGGTCCGCGATGTGCTCACCCGGCAGCTCGACCCGTACTACGTCGCCCCCCTGTGGCCGGACTCCGTGGCCCTGGCCGCGCTCCAGGCACAGGCACTCATCGACGCGGGGGACACCGACGAGCCCGCGCTCGCCGCCGTCGGGGCGCGCAGCCGCGCGGCTGCGGCCGCCAACTCCCATGCGCAACTGCGTGGTTCGGTGCCGCAGGGCGACTACCTCGTACAACCCCTCCGCACCGGCGACTGCCCGCCCGTCGGCGACGGCGCCGCCGCCGTGATCCTCGCCGCCGGTGAGCGGGCCAGGGAGCTGTGCGCACGGCCCGCCTGGATCCGGGGCATCGACCACCGCATCGAGGCGCACGCACTCGGCGTGCGCGACCTGACCGACTCCCCGTCCGCCCGTCTCGCCGCCGAGAAGGCCGGCGCCTTCGAACGGCCCGTCGACACGGCGGAGTTGCACGCACCCTTCACCTCCCAGGAGGTCGTCCTGCGCAAGGCGCTCCGGCTGGACGGCAACGTGTGCGTCAATCCGTCCGGTGGCGCTCTCGCCGCCAACCCGATCATGGCCGCGGGACTCATCCGCATCGGCGAGGCCGCCGCCCGTATCCACCGTGGCGAGTCCGACCGGGCGCTCGCCCACGCCACGTCCGGCCCCTGCCTGCAGCAGAACCTGGTCGCCGTACTCGAAGGGGATCCACGATGAGCAAGGAGCCCGTGGCCGTCACAGGGATCGGCCAGACCAAGCACGTGGCGGCCCGCCGGGACGTGTCGATCGCCGGGCTCGTCCGCGAGGCCGCGCAACGGGCGCTCGCCGACGCCGAGTTGACCTGGCCCGACATCGACGCCGTCGTCATCGGCAAGGCGCCCGACTTCTTCGAGGGCGTCATGATGCCGGAGCTGTATCTCGCCGACGCGCTCGGTGCGGTCGGCAAGCCCATGCTCCGGGTGCACACGGCGGGCTCGGTCGGCGGGTCCACCGCGCTCGTCGCCGCGAACCTCGTCGCGGCCCGCGTCCACAGCACCGTGCTCACCCTCGCCTTCGAAAAACAGTCCGAATCCAACGCCATGTGGGGCCTGTCCCTGCCGATTCCCTTCCAGCAGCCGCTGCTCGCGGGTGCGGGGGGATTCTTCGCGCCGCACGTGCGCGCGTACATGCGGCGCAGCGGAGCCCCCGACACGGTCGGCTCCCTCGTCGCCTACAAGGACCGGCGCAACGCCCTGAAGAACCCCTTCGCCCACCTCCACGAGCACGACATCACGCTGGAGAAGGTGCAGGCCTCCCCGATGCTGTGGGACCCGATCCGCTACTCGGAGACCTGCCCGTCCTCGGACGGCGCCTGCGCGATGGTCCTCACCGACCGCGCGGGGGCCGCCCGCGCGCCCCGGCCCCCTGCCTGGATGCTGGGCGGCGCCATGCGCAGCGAGCCGACCCTCTTCGCGGGGAAGGACTTCGTCTCGCCGCAGGCCGGCAAGGACTGCGCCGCCGACGTCTACCGGCAGGCCCAGATCGCCGACCCGCGCCGGGACATCGACGCCGTCGAGATGTACGTGCCGTTCTCCTGGTACGAGCCCATGTGGCTGGAGAACCTCGGCTTCGCCGAGGAGGGCGAGGGCTGGAAGCTCACCGAGTCCGGGGTGACGGAGCTCGACGGGGACCTGCCCGTCAACATGTCCGGCGGTGTCCTGTCCACCAACCCGATCGGCGCCTCGGGCATGATCCGCTTCGCGGAGGCGGCGCTCCAGGCGCGCGGGCAGGCGGGGGAGCACCAGGTGGGGCGGGCCCGGAAGGTGCTGGGACACGCCTACGGCGGCGGCTCCCAGTTCTTCTCCATGTGGCTCGTAGGGTCGGAACCACCCGACTCCTGAAAGGTCCTCCTCACGTGGCCTGTCGGCCGTCGGGACCGGTCGCTAGGCTGACCGCGGACGACGAGTCGGGAGGAGCACGGACGTGGCCGAGAGCACCATCCAGCAGCAGCCGCTCGTGGGCTGGGACAAGCCGGAGCTGGACCTGAGCGGGGCCGAATGGAGGTCCAGCAGCCGAGGCCGGGGGGATGTCCAGATCGCCTTTGTCGAGGGATTCATCGCGATGCGCAACAGCGGCCGTCCGGAGAGCCCTTCCCTGATCTTCACACCCGCGGAGTGGGGCGCGTTCGTGTCCGGGGCGCGGGAAGGGGAGTTCGACCTGACCTGAGTCCGGGACGCCCGCCGTCGTGCCGGCCGAACTCGGCTTCGCCGCACAGCTGTCGGTGCTGGGCTTCCGGGGCGCGGCGGCGAGCCCCGGCGCGGTGGTGACGGCCCGCGGCCCCGGGGGGAGTGGTGCCGGACCGCGTCGACGGACGGCAGCGCATTCCTCATCAGCCCCATGCGGGATCGGTGGTACCAACATCCCTCGGATACGGGACCGATTCGAGCAGTAGGTGCCCAGCGGACTCGCGCGGGCCGGGCGAGGCGTACGCTGAGCAGCCTGACAGCCACGCTGTGCGCCCGCTCCCCGCGCGAGTGCACACGGTGGCGGGGGGTAGTGATGGAGCATCGGATCGTTCGGAGCAGGCGGACACTCTTCGAGCGGGAAGGCGAACTCGCGGCCGTCGACGATGCGCTGGGCGAGCTCACGGGCCTGCGCGCGGAGGGCGCCGAGCAGCCCGAAGCGCCGCGCGGCGCGCTGCTCGCCGTCGCGGGCCGCGCCGGAATCGGCAAGACCACCCTGCTCGCCGAGGTCCGCCGCCGCGCCACCGCCCAGGGCTGCACGGTGCTGTCCGCCCGAGGCGGAGACCAGGAACAGCGCGTCGCCTTCCACGTCGCCCGTCAGCTCCTCCAGCCGCAGTTCGCGGGCGTGCCCGAGGCCGAACTGCGGGCGTCGCTGGGCAGTTGGTACGACATCGTCGGCCCCGCCCTCGGCCTGTGCGCCCCCACCGAGGGTGCCCCGCCCGACCAGCAGGGCCTGCGTGACGGCCTCGACTGGGTCCTCACCCACCTCGCCGTACGCCGCGCCCCGATGGTCCTCGTCCTCGACGACGCCCACTGGGCCGACGCCGAATCCCTGAGCTGGCTGGCCGCGTTCGCGCCCCGCGCCGAGGAACTCCCGCTGCTGCTCGTCGTCGCCTACCGGCCCGACGAACTCCCCGACCACGCCGAGTCGCTGCGCCGCATGCCCGGACGCGCGGGCGGACGCCCGCTCGGCCTGGAGCCGCTCAGCGCCGCCGCCGTCGCCCGCCTGGTGCGGGAGGCCCTGGGCGCGCACGCCGACGACGCGTTCTGCCGCGAGTGCTGGGCCGTCACCGCGGGCAACCCCTTCGAGACCGTCGAGCTGACCGCCAAGGTGCGCGACCGCGGACTCACCCCCACCGAGAACGGGGCGCACCTGCTGCGCGACCTCGCCGCCGCCGTCAAGGGCAGCGGCCTGATCGCCCGGCTCGAACGCCTCGGCACCTCCACCGTCCGCTTCGCCTGGGCCTGCGCCGTCCTCGGCACCGAGATCCAGCCCGGGCTCGCCGCCGCCGTCGCCGGGCTCGGCCCCGAGGAGGCCGCCGACGCCGCCGACGCGCTGCGCGGCGCACGCATCCTGACCGGCACCGTGACGACCGCGGGCACCCTGGAGTTCGTCCACCCGCTGATCGCCACCGCCGTCTACCGGGCCATCCCGCCCGGCGTCCGCGTCGCCCTGCACGGACAGGCCGCCTGGTGCCTGATCGACGACGGGCAGGGGCCCTCCGCCGCCGCCCGCCACCTCCTGGAGACCCACCCCGAGGGCGACACCTGGGTCGTGCAGCAACTGCGCGCCGCCGCCGGCGAGACCCTCAGGGCGGGCGCCCCCGACGCCGCCCGCAGCTATCTCGCCCGCGCCCTGCGCGAACCCCCGCCCCCCAAGGACCGGGCCGCCATCCTGTACGAACTGGGCAGCGCCTCCCTGCTCACCGAACCGGCGACCACCGTCAACCACCTGCGCGCCGCCCTCGCGGAGCCCATCGCCGACCCCGAACTGCGGCACAACATCGTCTATCGCCTCTCCCAGGTCCTCGCCCACAGCGACCGCCTCGCCGAGGCCTCCGACACCCTTGCCCGCGAGATCCGACTGACCGGGGACGCGCGCGTCAGGCTGCGCATGGTGGCCGAGCAGTTCATGTGGGACGCCTTCCGCGCGGACGAACCCGACCACCCCTCGCGCTCCCGCCGCCTCGCCAGGCTCGCCGACCGCCTCAAGGGCCGCGACCTCACCGAGCGGTACATCGTCGGACTGCGCACCTGGGACGCGATCCAGCGCGGCGAACCCGCCCAGGCAGCCCTCCAGCACGCCGAGCGCGCCCTCGCCGGAGGCCTCCGCTGGGCGGAGCCCGACCGCGGCTTCGAGGTGCCCGTGCTCGTGGCACTCGCCTTCATGTACGCCGACCGTCCGGGCCGCACGGAGGAACTGTTCGCCGAGGGGATCGCCGACTACGAGAAACAGGGCTGGCGCGGCGGCCACCTCTCCTTCGCCTACTCCCTCCTCGCCTACGTCCGCTACCGGCGCGGGCGGCTCCCCGAGGCCGAGGACTTCGCCCGCGCGGGCCTCAGGCTCGCCGAACGGGTCGGGCCCGGCACCCCCGCCCACTGGTACGCCGTCGGCATCCTCATCGAGATCCTGCTGGCCCGGGGCCGTGTCGCCGAGGCCGCACAGACCGCCGACGACTTCTGTTTCGAGGAGCCCTTCCCGGCGGCCGTCGTCTTCCCCGACGCCCAGACAGTGCACGGCGAACTGCTGCTGGCCCGCGGCCTCCACAAGGATGCGGCGGCCGAGCTCGCCGCCGTCGGGCGCCGCCTCGACTCCCGCGGCATCCGCAACCCGGCCTGGTGCCCCTGGCAGCTCCACCTCGCCCGCGCCGAAAGCCACGACACCCCCGAACGGGCCCTCGACACCGCACTCGAAGCGGTCGCCCGCGCCCGCCAGTTCGGCGCCCCGTCCGCCATCGGACAGGCCCTGCGTACGGCCGCGGAGGTGTCCTCGGGCTCCACCCGTGTCAAGTACCTGGAGGAGGCCGTCACCCACCTGGACCGCTCCCCGGCCGCGTACGAGCTCGCCTGCGCACTGGTCGCCCTGGGCACTGAACTGCGCCGTGCCGGCCGCGTCAGGGAGGCCACCGAGCACCTGTACCGGGGCCTCGACACGGCGGTCCAGTGCGGCGCCGACGGCCTCGTCGACACGGCCCGGAGCGAGCTCGCCGCCGCGGGCATGCGCCCCCGCCGCCTCCACAACGCCGAGACCGACACCCTCACCACCCGCGAACGCGCCGCCGCGGGCCTCGCCGTCCGCGGCAGCAGCGAGGCGGAGATCGCCGCGGAACTGCACACCGACGAGCAGACCGTCGTACGCCTGCTCTCGGCGGTGTACCGGAAGGTGGGAACCGATCCCTCGGGGCTCGGCGCGGCGCTCGGAGAGACCTCCGGCACCCGTTGAGACGGCTCCCACACGTCACCGATCGCGTCCGTGCACGTACCATGGCCGCATGTCGTTCCTCCGCCGCCGCAGCGCCACTCCCGCCGGGCCCGACTTCGACGTACTGGCCATGGATCCGGGCGACTGGCCCGGCAATCTGGGCGCGGGTCTGCTGCCCGCCCCCGACGGCAGCTGCCAGGGCGTCTTCCTGCGCTACGACCTGTTCGGCGGCCGTGGCCCCGCCATGATCATCGGCAACCTGCCCGAGGGTTCCCCGGCGCGCGAGGTCGCCGAGGGAGAGGTCCCCTTCGAGGTCGCCCAGCTGCTGCTGGCGCTGGAGAACGACGAGGAGGTGACCGTCACCGACACGGAGGACATGCCGGTCCTCCAGGGCGACAACCTCCTGATCGTGCGGCGCCTGAAGCTCTCCGAGGGCCGGATCTCCTGCGTCCAGTTCGACCGCAGCGACGGCGTCCTGGTCACCATCGCCGCCTGGGACCGCCCCATCACCGACGACCTGTACGCCCTGCTGAAGCCGCTCCCGGCGGAACTGTTCCAGCAGGGCTGACCCGGCCGGCTAGCCGGCCGCCGACGGCTCGACGCCGACGTCCGCCGCACGGACGAACGCCACCCGGTGGCCGTACTGGATCTCGTAGTACAGGTCCTGACCGACGACGACCTTGTGCGAGTCGGTGGTGAAGGTGACCGCGTAGTAGTACTCGCCCGGCACCTCGTCACCGACCACGTACTTCTGGCCCGCCGCGATGGTGTACGGCAGCGGCGCCACCGTCTGGGCGGGGACTCCCGCCGGGTAGGCCGCCTTCTCGGGGTACGCGCGCCCGTACACGGGAATGCTGGTCAGGCCGTCCTTCGGCGTGATCACGAGGCCGGACGCGTTCACCGCCGTCGGCCGGCCCTTCGGGTTCCTGAACCAGGCCTTCTGGCCCAGGTACCAGATGGCCGTCCAGTCGCACCAGCGGTCGGCGACCGCGTACTGCTGGCCGGTGGAGACCCGTGACGACAGGTCGTTCACCCCGGTGGTCGGGGTCGTGCCCAGGCCGATGTCCTTGATCAGGGCGGAGTTCTCGTCGTGGTCGGAGTACAGCCGAACCTCGCCGGAACCGTGGGCCGCGCAGGGCTCGCCCCTGGTCGTGCACCCCGTGTACTCCGGCTGGTTCGACGCGTAGTCCGGCCGGATCGTCACCAGCCCGCCCTTCTTGCCCGCGGTGCGCTTGAAGGGGTGGCCCAGCAGTTCGAAGTAGTGCCGCCAGTCCCAGTACGGGCCGGGGTCGGTGTGCATGCCGGGGACCGTCGAGGTGGTCGGGCCCGGAACGTTGTCGTGGCCGAGGATGTGCTGCCGGTCCAGCGGGACGCCGTACTTCTTCGCGAGGTACTTCACCAGGCGTGCCGACGACCGGTACATCGCCTCCGTGTACCAGGCGTCCGGCGACGCCAGGAAGCCCTCGTGCTCGATGCCGACCGACTTGGCGTTGATGTACCAGTTGCCCGCGTGCCACGCCACGTCCTTCGCCTTGACGTGCTGGGCGATCAGACCGTCCGTGGACCGGATGGTGTAGTTCCACGACACATAGGTGGGATCCTGGACCAGGTTCAGGACTCCGTCCCAGGTGCCCTCGGTGTCGTGGATGACGATGTACTTGATGCTCTGCGACGCCGGCCGGTCGCCGAGGTCGTGGTTGCCGTAGTCGTTGTCCCCGAACTCCGCGTACGGTGCCGGGATCCACTCGCAGGACACCGACGCCGGGCACTCCGTCCCGTCGTCGGACACCGTGCGCAGACCCGCGCGCCGCAGCTGCGCGGTGTTCGCGCTCAGGTGCGGCCGGGCGGCCAGCACCACCCGTTGGCCGTCGTCCGTGGTGCGCTGCTCGCCGGTGCGCAGCACGTCGTACACGTCGTTCGCGTACGCCGCCGCGGTCGCCCTGTCGTCCGCGCCGGAGAAGCGGGCCACCGCGCCGTACCAGCCGGCCGGGTCGGAGCCGAGCGGCTCGCCCAGCTCCTTCTGGGCCGCGGCGAGCAGGGCGGCACCGCCCGCCACGTTGGCCACGGGGTCGGTCCGCAGCTTCGCGGCCGGGATCCCGGTCAGCTCCGCCGCCTTGGGCAGCGTCGTCAGCCGGGCCGGGAGCGCGGAGTCCGCCGGTACGTCCGCGTGGGGATGCAGGGCCGTGCGGGCGTCGTCGCCGCGGGGGTCCTCGGTGCCGTCGGCGAAGTGCTCGGTGGCCGCGAGCGCGGTACGTGCGTCGGTCAGGTGCATCGGGCCGTAGCCGCCGGTCACACTGGGCGCCCCGGCATGTGTGTCCCACCGGGACTGGAGGTAGGAGACGGCCAGCAGGACGCTCTGCGGCACGTGGTAGCGGGCGGCCGCGGCGGCGAAGGCACGCTGCAGCCCGCCGGGGGCGGGCCCGGCGGAGCTCTGGGCGGGGGCCGCGCCCAGCAGGGGGAGCAGCAGGGCCGCGGAGGCCACCGCGCCGGCCGTTCTCCGGGTGCGTCTGCTGCCGGGCGTCGAGGTGGGGTCGGTGGCGGATCCTCGCAATGCGGCCTCCTGTGACGGGCGGGCGTGGCGGGGCGTGCGGCGCCGAGCTGGGTCAGTGGTACCGGCTTGCCGACGATCCGTCAATGATGCCCGGAGCAGGGAGACTTCCCATGTCAAGGTGAGGTCCGGTGAGTTTCGTGGCGGAGGCGCGCGGGCCTGCGGGGCGTCAGTGGCGTACACCAATGCGCGTCTGCCGACCGGCTCCGTACAGACGAAGATCCGCGTACCGGCGAAGACACGCGCACAGGCGAAGAACCGTGTGCACACGAAGATCCGCGGTGCGCCGCTGCCTGTGGCGCACCGCGGACCGGTGTCCCCGTCAGCGAGTGCCGACCGCCGCGCGCACCGCCCTGCGGGCCAGCTGGCAGTCGTCGTGCAGCCGCCTCAGCAGCAGCCGCTGTTCCTCGCCGGTCGGCGCAGCACCCGGGTGGGCCGCGCCCGGTGCCGCCGGGGGCGCGTCGAGCATCGAGCGCTGCACGGCCGTCTCGTAGGTACGGATCTCCCGGGTGAGGACCAGCATCAGGTTCACCAGGAAGGCGTCGCGCGACGCGGGCCCCGCCGTCTGGGCGATCTGGCTGATCTGCCGCCGGGCCACCGGCGCGTCGCCCAGGACCGACCACAGCGTCGCCAGGTCGTAGCCCGGCAGGTACCAGCCCGCGTGCTCCCAGTCCACCAGCACTGGACCGGCCGGTGAGAGCAGGATGTTCGAGAGCAGCGCGTCGCCGTGGCAGAACTGGCCCATCCCCTGGCGTCCGGCCGCGTGCGCGATGCCGTGCAGCAGCTTCTGCAGGTCGCCCATGTCCCGGTCGGTGAGCAGCCCCAGCTCGTGGTAGCGGGAGATACGGGCCGCGTAGTCCAGGGGCGCGTCGAACGTGCCGGCCGGGGGCCGCCAGGCGTTCAGTCGGCAGATCGCGCCGAGCGCCGCCCGGATGTCCGCGCGCGGTGGGGCCTCCGCCGGGTGCCGTTGGAACGCCGCCACCCGGCCCGGCATGCGCTCGATCACCAGGGTGCAGTTGTCCGGGTCGGCCGCGATCAATCTCGGCGCCCGGACCGGCGGGCGGTGCCGGACGAACGAGCGGTATGCAGCTATCTCGTGCCGGTACCGCTCGGCCCACGCGGGGGAGTGGTCCAGTAGACACTTGGCGACAACCGTGCTGCGCCCCGTCGTCCCGACGAGGAGCACGGACCGGCCGCTGCGACGCAGCACCTGCACCGGAGCGAACTCCGGACAGATGCGGTGCACCGAGGCGATCGCCGTGCGCAGCTGGGCGCCCTGGGGGCCGGACAAGTCGAGTCTCCCGCTGAGCGGTTGGGTGCCGAGCCCCGCGGCGCGCCGTGGTCGGCCCGCCACCGGCACGGGAGTCCCCGGGCGCGCGGGGGGGTCGAGATAGGGGCCGCTGCCCGCCGGACGGGGGCGCAGCGGCCGGGGCGGGGCGGACACGGAGGACGATGCTGCGTACATGGGCGAAACAGATCCCTTCGTGTGCCTGCAGTGCCTGCCTTCAGCTCGCGCCCACCCGGCCCGGTCGCCCGGACGGCCACATCCTGGGGAATGTGCCCGTCCTGTCAGGTGGTGACCGGGTCGGGGTGGCGCGTTCCTACTCGACACCCGATGCCCGGTGGCACACCATCTGGCGCACCCTGGCGAACCATGGCGAATAGTCGCCCGGCAACTCTCCCGGGGCTACTGTCAACTCAGCCGAGAACCTGGGGGCTTGACGTGAGCGGACAACCCAACACCCGGCTCGCGGACCTGTTCGGCCTGGCCGGCTGGTCCAAGGGCGAACTCGCGAGGCTGGTCAACAAGCAGGCGGCGGCCATGGGCCACCCCCAGCTGTCGACCGACACCTCCCGGGTGCGGCGGTGGATCGACATGGGAGAGATCCCCCGCGATCCGGTGCCGCGGGTGCTGGCGGCTCTGTTCACCGAGCGTCTCGGCCGTGTCGTGACCATCGAGGACCTCGGTCTGGTGCGGCACGGGCGTACGGGGAAACGGCCGGGCGGCGGGAGTGCGGAACATCCCGACGGCATGCCGTGGGCGCCCGAACGGACTGCCGCGGTCCTCACCGAATTCACGGGAATGGACCTCATGCTCAACCGACGCGGCTTGGTGGGCGCGGGTGCCGCGCTCGCCACGGGATCCGCACTCAGCAGCGCCATGTACGAATGGCTGCACACCGACCCGACACTCAAGGCCGACGCCCCTGTTCTCGACGACCCCCTGCACGCCGACCCCGCTGGGTTCGACCGTTACGAGGCCGCCCCCATCGGATCGCAGGAGATCGAGGAACTGGAGCGCTCGGTCGAGGTGTTCCGGGCGTGGGACGCGGCCCGCGGCGGCGGGCTGCAGCGCAAAGCGGTGGTGGGCCAGCTCAACGAGGTGGGCGGCATGCTCGCCTACCGCCACCCCGACCATCTCCAGCGGCGCCTGTGGGGCGTCGCTGCCAACCTCGCCGTCCTCGCGGGCTGGATGTCGCACGACGTCGGCCTGGAACCCACGGCCCAGAAGTACTTCGTCATCGCCGCCCACGCGGCCCGTGAGGGCGGTGACCGGCCCCGCGCCGGGGAGGCGCTCTCCCGAGCGGCTCGCCAGATGGTGCACCTCGGCCGGCCGGACGACGCACTCGACCTGATGAAGCTCGCCAAGTCCGGCTCGGGCGACGAGGTGCTGCCGCGCACCCGGGCGATGCTCCACACCATCGAGGCCTGGGCACAGGCGTCGATGGGCAAGGGCCAGGCGATGCGCCGCACCCTCGGACAGGCGGAGGACCTCTTCGTCTCCGACAAGGGCGACGTGCCGCCGCCGAGCTGGATGCAGATGTTCAAGGAGGAGGATCTCTACGGCATGCAGGCCCTGGCCTACCGCACCCTGGCGGAGCACGATCCGCGCGCGGCCGTGCATGCCCAGCACTACGCGGAGAAGGCCCTCGCCCTGCGGATCGACGGCCGGCAGCGGTCGAAGATCTTCGACTTCCTGTCCATGGCCTCCGCCTGCTTCATCGCGGACGACCCCGAACAGGCGGACCGGTACGCCCGGCTGGCCCTGATGTCGATGGGATCGAACTCCTCCCACCGCACCTGGGACCGGCTGCGCCAGATGTACCGGCTGACCGCCGAGTACGCCGGCTATCCGAAGATCAGCGAACTGCGGGAGGAGATCAGGCTCGCCCTGCCGAAGCCGAAGGGCAGGGGGTTCGACAGCGCACAGGCATAGGGGCTCTGTGCCGCTTCGGTTTCCACGACATCACGGTTCCTACAACTTCACCCCGAGGTCAGGCGTCGTCCTATGACGTCACCTTGGCGATGAGCACGCAGGCGTCGTCCTGCCGCTCGGTCCCGCCGAACTCCTCCACGACCGCCCGCACGCAGTCCTGTGCGGTACGGGCCGTACCGAAGCGCACAGCCAGGCCGAGGAGGCGGTCCACGGCCGCCGTCCCGCCCTGCCCGGGCACCAG
Source organism: Streptomyces sp. NPDC086549 (assembly GCF_044746205.1). Classification (NCBI taxonomy): domain Bacteria; kingdom Bacillati; phylum Actinomycetota; class Actinomycetes; order Kitasatosporales; family Streptomycetaceae; genus Streptomyces; species Streptomyces sp. NPDC086549. Next base: position 133,766 of record NZ_JBIVBS010000010.1, read on the forward strand.
CCCGTCGGTGTGCAGCAGGAGCAGGTCGCCCGGTTCGAGGGTCAGTTCGGCCTGCCCGTAGGTGGCTCCGGAGGTCGCGCCGAGCAGGACGCCGTCCGGTGCTTTCAGCATGCGCCCCGTCCCGTTGCGGAACAGCAGCGGGGCGGGGTGTCCTGCCTGCGCCCACACCAGGGTGCGGGAAGCCGGCCGGTAGCGGCAGCAGACGGCGCTGCCCAGGGCCGGTTGCACGGTGGCGTCGAGTAACTGGTTGAGCCAGGCCATCAGCTGACCGGGCTCGGTGCCCGCCATCGCCATGCCGCGCAGGGCACCCAGCAGCATCGCCATGCCGGACGTGACGGTCACGCCGTGCCCGGTGAGGTCGCCGACGCTGAGCAGCGTGTCGCCGTCCGACAGTTCGAGCGCGTCGTACCAGTCGCCACCGATCAGCGCGCTCGTCGCGGACGGCAGGTAGTGGGCCGCCAGGTCGAGGGTCTGCGGCCCCCGGCGCGGGAGCCGCAGGGAGCCGCGCCACGGCGGCAGTACGGCTTCCTGCAGCTCGACCGCGAGCCGGTGCTCGGTCTGTGCCTGTTGCCGGTGGCGCTGCAACGAGTCACGGGTCTCGCGCACCGTCCTTTGGCTGCACCGCAGTTCACTGACGTCCCGCAGCACGGCCCACATCGAGGTGGTGCTGCCGTCGGCGTCGAGCACGGGCTCGCCCATCATGTGTACGGTCCGGACGTTTCCGTCGGGCCGTACGACGCGGAACTCACCGTCGATCGGTTTGGCGTCGACCAGGCAGTCCGTCACCATCGACGTCAGCTTCGGCCGGTCCTCGTCCAGGACCAGGGACGGCAGTTCGTCGAGGGTTAGCGGGGTCGCGGCCGGGTCGCGGCCGAGGATCTCGTAGAGCTCTCCGGACCAACTGGCCCCGTCCGTCAGCAGGTTCCACTCCGCACTGCCGACCCGGCTGAGCAGCGGACCGCGCGCCGCCTCGCCGGGCGCCGTGGGGGCAGCGTCCGGCGAGGCCGGCCGCGGGCCGTCCCGCAGCTGTGCCAAGTGCTCGTCCAGATCGTTGAGTTGGTGCAGCGCCAGGTCGTACAGTGCGCGCTGCCACCGTTCCTGCGGGTCCGTACCGTCGCTCCGTGAGTCCCGCCGCACGGCGTCCACGTCGCCCTTCAGCCGCCGCGTCTGTGATATCAACGCGTCGACCGAGCCGGGCCCGGGCGGCTGGGCGGCTGGTCGGTCCGCGGAGAGGTGGGACGGCATGACGCACTCCGATGCGGGGACGGTTCGGCCAAGGGGGACGGAAGGACCGTTACGACTGTTGCACAGCCCGCGACGCCCTGTAAGGGATTTGGCGACACCCGATCCGGTGGTGCTTCTGGCATGTGCCAGAGTCTTCAAGATGCGACTGACCGGTAGGAATGACGTACGCGGCTGGGTGTGCCAAGTCGTAGGCCGAGTACGTGATTTGATCGACCGAAGGGGCCTGGGTGTAGCGCTCAGGCGCATGTTCGACGTGCATGTGTTCCCTGATGTCGCGGCACCGGCGAGGCATGGCGCGAGCCGTACCAACTCTGTCTGGTTTTCGCGCCATGCGAGCCGCCCCTGCGGACTCGTAAAGGCATGGACACCAGCTTCGAACAACTCACTCGCGCAAGCCTGGTCACCCCCGAGGACCGAGAGGTCCCCGTGCCCGCCACGCTCCGGTACACCTCCGAGGATCCGCTGGCCGTCTTCATCGACTTCCCGCCCGAGTCGACTCTGGACGGCGCCAGCGTCACCTGGACCTTCGCGCGCTCCCTTCTCGACGAGGGGCTGAGCGCCCCGGCCGGACGCGGGGACGTGCACATCTGGCCGTGCGGCCGGACGCGTACGGTCCTGGAGTTCCACTCGCCGTACGGGATCGCCCTGCTCCAGTTCGACACCTCGGCGCTGCGCTGCTTCCTGCTGCGCGCCTATGCCGCGGTGCCGGCCGGGCAGGAGGACGTCGGCGCGGTCGTCGAACGCGGGTTGAGTGCCCTGTTCGGCGGCGTCTGACGCCTCTCGCCGCCCCCCCGGCGGCGGCTTCGACTTCTCTTCACCTCCATCTCACCGCACGGGCATGGTCCTTGACGGTCATCCCTTGCACCCTTGCGCGCGGTGGGCCACCGGGGCACGCCTGCGACGAGGACGGGGCGAATGACACCGATCAGCCGAAGAGGCTTCGTTGGGCTCGGCACTTCCATGGCGGCGGGCATGGCGGTGGGCGCCGGCACCGGCCCCCAAGCTCTCGATCCCGCTCGAGCAGGGGGTTCCCCCATGGCGGCCGCGGCCGCGGCGCCGGACCGGAGTGCGGCGACCGGCACGATCAAGGACGTGCGGCACGTGGTGATCCTCATGCAGGAGAACCGCAGCTTCGACCACTACTTCGGGCGCCTCAGGGGCGTCCGCGGTTTCGACGACCGCAGCGGCATCACGCTGAGCGGCGGCCACTCGGTGTTCGACCAGCCGACCTGGTCGGGCCGCCAGTACCCCTGGAAGCTCAGTGCGACCCCGCCCACGGGCGGCAAGGACGGCGAGACCCTCGCGCAGTGCAACGGCGACCTCGCGCACTCATGGTCCTCCCAGCACTCCGCCTGGAACCAGGGCCGCCTCGACAACTGGGTCAAGGGCGTCGGCAACGTCCGCTCCCTCGGTTACCTGGACCGCTCCGACATCCCGTTCCACTACGCCCTGGCCGACAACTACACCATCTGCGACGCCTACTTCTGCTCCACCCTGAGCGCCACCGGCCCCAACCGCACCTATCTGTGGAGCGGCAAGGTCGACCCCTCCAGCTACGACGGCGCCGACGAGTCGGGCCTGACCTGGCAGAACTACGCCGAGGCCCTGCAGGCCGCCGGAGTGACCTGGAAGGTCTACCAGAACGCCCAGGACAACTACGGGGACAACGGCTGCGCCTACTTCAAGAACTTCGCCGACGCCAAGCCCGGCGACCCGCTCCACGACCGCGGCATGTCCTCCGTGCCGAAGGCGACCGGTTCGACGCCCGACGACATCGCCGCCGCCATCAAGGCCGACGTCCTCGCGGGCACGCTGCCGCAGGTCTCCTGGGTGGTCCCCAACCAGGCCTTCTCCGAGCACCCGTACGCCCCGCCCGGCGACGGCGCCCACTTCGTCAGTCTCGTCCACCAGGCCCTCGCCGCGGACGCGGACGTCTTCGACTCGACGGTCCTGTTCCTCAACTACGACGAGAACGACGGCTGCTTCGACCACGTCCCGCCGCCGGTCCCGCCCGCGGGAACGGCCGGGGAGTTCCGCAGCGGCGTGCCGTACGGCCTCGGCTTCCGTGTCCCGATGATCGTCGTCTCGCCCTGGACGCGCGGTGGCTGGGTCTCCTCCGAGGTCTTCGAGCACACCTCGGTGCTGCGCTTCCTGGAGACGTGGACCGCGGCCCTCGGCAAGCCCGCGAACTGCCCCAACATCAGTGCCTGGCGGCGCAAGGTGAGCGGTGACCTGACCGGGGTCTTCGACTTCGCCGACCCGGTGTCCGGCGCGGTGTCCCTGCCCGCGACGAGCGTCATCGGCGCCGGCACCTGCGGGCCGCTGCCCAACCCCGTGCCGACCACCAACGCGCTGCCCGCCCAGGAGCCCGGAACCCGGCCGGCCCGCGCTCTGCCGTACCAGCCGAACGGATACCTGGACCACCTGGAGTTCGGGTCCACCGGCCAGGTCCTCGCCTGGTTCACCATGACCAACCAGGGCGCCCCGGCGACGAGGGCGGCCCACTTCTCCATCCATCCGAACGCCTACCGCGACACCACGCCCTCGCAGTACACGGTCGACCCGGGCGGCGCCGCCTCCGACTCCTTCGACATCGGTCTCGGCTACGGCAGCGGCAAGTACGACCTCACCATGACCGGCCCCAACCGCTTCCTGCGTCGCTTCCAGGGTGACGCGACGAAGACGGGCAAGTCGGCCGAGGTGCGCGCGCGGTACGCCGTCGAGCCCGGCACCGGTAAGCTGGCGATCTACTTCAGGATGACCAACTCGGGCACGTCGGCGGTGAAGTTCACGATCACCTCGAACCAGTACCGCACCGACGGCCCCTGGACCTACACGGTCGCCGCGGGCGCGTCGACCGAGGACCGATTCAACGCCGTCGCGTACCAGAACGGCTGGTACGACTTCACGGTGACCGTCGACTCCGACGCGACCTGGTCGCGCCGGTTCACCGGGCACCTCGAGACGGGCGCGCCGAGCGTCAGCGGCTGAGCCGGGCGTACAGGTCCGGGCGCGGGGCGAGCTCGACGGCCGTCCGGCGGCCGCTCTCCAGCGCCCGGACCCCCGCCTCGGCGATCACGGAGGCCGCGTAGCCGTCCCAGGCGCTCGGCCCCGTGACGCGTCCCTGCCGGGTGGCGTCGACCCAGTCCTGCACCTCGCGGTCGTAGGCGTCGGCGAACCGGACGAGATAGTCCTGTGCCACCTCCTCGCGCGCACTGCCCCGCGCGGTCACGACCATGGTGCGCTCGTCGCCGATGCGGGCGCTGCCCGCCTCGCACACGGCCTCGCAGCGCACCTGGTAGCCGAAGCCGCAGTTGACGAAGACCTCGACGTCCACCAGGGCGCCCCGCTCGGTCTCGAAGAGCACGAACTGCGGGTCGACCAGGCCCTCCGGGGCGCCGGCCGAGGACGCCGGACGCAGCACGGTCACCGCGGTCAGCTCCTGGCCGAGCAGCCAGCGGGCCGCGTCGATCTCGTGCGACACCGAGCTGTCGACCAGCATGGCGCTGGTGAAGTCGGGCGGGGAGGAGACGTTGCGGTGGATGCAGTGCAGCATCAGCGGGCGCCCGAGGGTGCCGCCGTCCAGCAGGGCCTTGAGGCGCCGGTACTCGCTGTCGTAGCGGCGCATGAACCCGATCTGCGCCAGCCGCCGCCCGAGCCGTGCCTCCGCCTCCAGCACTCTGAGCGCTCCGGTGGAGTCCGGCACCATGGGCTTCTCGCACAGCACCGGCAGGCCCCGGGTGAAGGCCGCGAGCAGCGCCTCCTCGTGCGCGGGGCCGGGGGAGGCGATCAGGACGGCCTGGACGCCGGGCGCGTCGAGCGCCGACACGGGGTCCGCGTGCACGGAGACCCCGTCCAGACCGGCGACCGCCTCCCGGGCACGCGTGGCGTCGGGGTCGGCGACCGCGGCGACCCTGGCTCCGCTCACCACACGATCGAGGCGCCGTATGTGATCGGCCCCCATGTGTCCGGCACCCAGTACGGCCACGCCCAGCAGGTCACCCACGTGCGTACTCCCTCTACCCGACGATCACGCCGTAGCGTACGCCGCCGGGAGGCGAGGTCCTCCGCGGGCCTCTGCGGTCTCCGAGGCCTCAGAAGCGCAGTACTCCCGCGATCCCGTTCTCGTCGTCCAGGGTGCCGTCCGGTACGAAGCGGACGTCGGCGCCGGTCTCCAGGCACTGCTCGACGATCTCGTCCACGATGTCCTCGCGGGCGTCGAGGTCGCCGCTCTTTGCCGGGATCAGATGGTCCCCGTCGTCACGGACGGTGATGCGGTAGTTCTCCTCGACCGCGAGCAGCCGGACGCGGCCCTCCCGGGCGCTCTGCCAGACCTCGTCGACGCCGGCGGCGAACGCCTTGCGCCCCCGGGCCGTGTCCAGCTCCCGGGCCACGACGTCGGTGTTCCGGCGGGCCTCCGCGGCGACCACCGGCCGTATGGCCTGCCACACCGCCTCGGGGGTGCCGCTCGCCAGACCGCCGTGCGGGATGTGCACGGCGTCCCTGATGACGCTGCCGACCTCGTCCAGCGCGGACAGCGCGGCCTGCTCGCCGGTGACGTACAGCGGCCTCGGGTCGTCGCGCAGGACCGCCGCCAGGGCCGTGTCGGTCTCGCGCAGGAAGTGGCGGGTGTCCTCGTCGCGGTAGGTGCTCGGGGTGTCGCCGATCTGTTCCCGGCGCTCGGCGTCGAAGTTCTCGCGCCTCCTGGTGAGCGGGAAGCCGCCGGTGCGGTCCTCGCTGACCCGTTCGGGTCCGCCGTTCCACAGAGTGACGCGGTCGGGGGAGACCGAGAGCACCCAGAAGGGCCGCTCGGCGGCCTGGGCGGAGACGAGGTTGCGGGTCAGGAAGGTGTCCGAGAGGACGACCCGCTCGGGCACGGTGCGGCCCAGCGACCACACCTGGTGCTCACCCGGAGCGGCGAAGATCACCAGGCCGTCCTCGACGTGGGCCAGGTCCACCTCGGCCAAGGCCCGGTCGAGCTGTTCGACGACGTCGGTGCGCCGCTCCCGGGTGACGGATGGATCGGATTCCAGCTGCTTCTTGGCCTCGGCCACGACGTTGCGCAGCCGGACCGGATCCTGTGCGTTGTCGGGCTCGCGGCGATGCGTCGGCGTCAGCACGGACACCGCGGGATACGGGCGCGGACGCCGCAGCTCTGCGAGGGTCACGGGACTGAGTGCGTGCTCCATAACAGCACGATAGGGCCGATTCGCCGATCGGGCATTTGGGGTAATTATCTGCATGTCCGGACGTATCTGTGAACCACTGTGGGCACGGATGGGCGGTGGAGGTGATCGCGGTGGCCCGGCTCGTCATCGACGGGGAGGACATGGTCCTCCGGCTCGCCCTGCGGGAGCGGCTCCTGGTCCGGCGCCGTGAGGTCCGCATGCCGCTCGCGGCCGTCCGCGAGGCGGCCGTCGAGCCGGACTGGTGGCGCGGGCTGCGCGGACTGCCCCGCTCCGGCCGGTGGCTTCCAGGCAGCTTCTGTCTGGGCGTGTGGCGGCACTCCGAGGGCCAGGACTTCCTCGCCGTGCGTGAGCGCGGTCCCGTCGTGATCGTCGACCTGAGACCGTCGGCGCCGTTCGCCCGCCTCGCCGTGTCCGAGGCCGACGCGGAGGGTGTCGTGCGGGCCATCCGGCGGGCGGCGTGAACCTGCCGTTCAGCGGCCACGTTCATCTGGCCGTCACCGGTTGCCGGCCCGCCCAAGTCCCCTGGACACGAAGCGTTTACATGCGTTCGGCATTTCGATCAACGGAACTTGCTATGGTGCTACTTGCCGGTAGCAAACCGAAGCGGGGATGACCGGAAGTCGCCTGACTCGCGACTCCGGCGGTGGGGGTGCCGAGCCGAACGACCTGGCAAGGGGGCCGGGTCGGCCACGGCTTGTGCGTGTACGCATGACGCGTCCCTCGAATGCCAGTTCCCTGCGCGCCTATTCAGACAGGTGAGACTCGTCATATGGCACGTTCTCTGGTCGATTTAGTGACCACGCACGCCTCGACCCGACCTGACAGGACCGCCTACCGCTACCTCGTCACGGGCGACGACGAAGGAGAGACCGAGGAGCTCACCTACGAGCGCCTCGCCACCCGTTCCCGGGCCGTCGCCGCCTGGCTGCAGGAGCGCGGACTGGCCGGCTCCCGCGCGATGCTGCTGTACCCGCCCGGCCTGGAGTTCATCTGCGGATACCTGGGCTGCCTCTCGGCCGGTGTGGCCGCCGTACCGGGTGTGCCCCCACAGGGCCGGGCCCAGAACCACCGCGCCCTGACCCGCATGAAGCGCCTTGTGGCCGACGCGGACGCCAAGGTCATCCTCGGCGGCCGCGAGGTGATCGCCGCTCTGGACGCCATGGCGGAACACCTGCCCGAGCTGGACGGCATCGCCCGCGTCGCCACGGAGGACATCCCCGACGAGTTGGCCGCGGCCTGGCGCGAACCCGAACTCACCGCCGACTCCGTCGCGTTCCTCCAGTACACCTCCGGCTCCACCTCCGCCCCGCGCGGCGTGGTCGTGACCCACGGGAACCTGCTGGACAACGAGCGGGTCATCACCGAGCGGATGGGCCACACCCCGGACACCATCGCGGAGTACGGCCACGAACTGATCGTCAGCTGGCTGCCCGTCTACCACGACATGGGCCTGATGGGCCCGGTCCTGAACACGATGTACCTCGGCGCCACCGCCACCCTCTTCTCGCCGCTGCACTTCCTGCAGCAGCCCGCGCGCTGGCTGAAGGCCGTCAGCCGCTACCGCCCGCACACCAGCGGCGGCCCGAACTTCGCCTACGAGCTGTGCCTGAAGCACGCCGGCCCCGACCTGCTCGACAGCCTCGACCTCAGCTCGTGGCGGGTCGCGTTCAACGGCGCCGAACCGGTGCGCGCGGCCACCCTGCGACGGTTCGCCGAGACCTTCGGCGAGGCGGGCTTCCGCCGCGAGGCCTTCTACCCCTGTTACGGCCTGGCCGAGGCCACGCTCATGGTCACCGGCGGCGCGGTGGACACCCCGCCCACGCTGCTGGAACCCGACGGGACGGGGCCGCACGCCGGCGAGGCGGACGCGGCGGCCGTGGGCTGTGGCCGCCCCGGTCCCGGTGTGACCGTGGCCGTCGCCGACCCCGAACGGCAGCAGGAACTGCCCGAGGGGGAGGTCGGCGAGATCTGGGTCGGCGGCGCGAGCGTCGCCAAGGGCTACTGGCGCAACGCCCTCGCCACCCGCGAGACGTTCCGCGCCACGCTGCCCGGTCACGAGGGCCGCTTCCTGCGCACCGGCGACCTCGGATTCCTGCGCGACGGCGAGCTGTTCGTCACCGGCCGCCGCAAGGACCTCATCGTCATCGACGGCCGCAACCACTACCCGCAGGACCTGGAGCTGTCCGCCGAGCTGTCCCACCCGGCGCTGCGGCCCGGCTGCACCGCCGCGTTCTCCGTGGACCTGGCAGCGGAGGGCGAACAGACGGTCCTCGTGGCCGAGTTGTCCCCGGAGGCGGCCGGTGAGTCCGAGAAGGTCACCGACCTGATCCGCAGCGCGATCGGCGAGGCCCACGGCCTGTCGGTGCGTGACGTCGTGCTGGTCCACCCCGGCACCATCCCCAAGACGTCCAGCGGGAAGATCCAGCGCCGCGCCACCCGCGCGGCCTACCTCGACGGCAGCCTCGCCGCCGTCGGCGAGCCCGCCGCGGTCTGACACCGCCAGGCCCTGTCGCCGCCGGCGTGCCCGTTCGCGCCGGCGGCGCGTGGCCGGCCGTCGAGGCCTGCCCGCCGTCGTACTCCCCGAGGCATGTCCGCCGTACGGCGGTCAGCCCTGCCCGCATGTCGTCGGCCGCGCCCTGTCGCCCCAGCGCGAGCGGCCGTACGGAATCCGCCTGAGCCCCAGTTCACGAGGACACCTGCCCAGATGCCTGCGAACGAGTCCCCGAAGCAGTCCCCCGAGCCGTCCCCGACGACCTCCGAGGGCGTACGGGCCTGGCTGGCGTCGGCCGTCGCCGAGGCGGCCGGGATCGCCCCGCCGACCGTCGACCCGGACCGGCCGATCGCCGAATTCGGCATCGGATCACGCCAGTTGGTGACACTGGCCGCCGAGCTCTCCGAGTGGACCGGCCGGACCCTGGAACCGTCCCTGGTCTTCAACCACCCCACGATCACGGCCATCGCCGAAGCGGTCCTCGAACCGCCCTTCGCCGCCACGGCAGCGACGAACCGCGCGGCGGAGCGGGCCCCCGCACGTCCGGACGACGACGTGGCCATCATCTCCATGGCCTGCCGCTTCCCCGGCGGCGCCGACGACCCCGAGGCGCTGTGGCGGCTGCTGACCGCGGGTGAGGACGCCATCCGCGAGGTCCCGGCGGGCCGTTGGGACACGCGCGGGCTCCTCGACCCCGACCCGGAGGCCACCGGCAAGGCGTACACCCTCCGCGGCGGCTTCCTGGACGGCATCGACCGCTTCGACGCGCCGTTCTTCGGGATCTCCCCACGCGAGGCCGCCGCCATGGACCCGCAGCAGAGGCTGCTGCTGCAGACCGCCTGGGAGACGCTGGAGCGCGCCGGGATCGTCCCGGACACGCTGAACGGCACCTCCACGGGCGTCTACATCGGCCTGTACGACAGCGGATACCTGGCCGCGGCCTCGCTCGGCCAGCTCGACGGGCACGTCGGCACCGGGGCGGCGGCCAGCGTGGCCTCCGGGCGCATCGCCTACGCCCTCGGCCTCCAGGGGCCCGCTGTGACCGTCGACACCGCCTGCTCCTCCTCGCTGGTCGCGCTGCACCTGGCGGCGCGGGCGCTGGCGAGCGGCGAGTGCGACCTGGCTCTTGCGGGAGGCGCGACGCTCCTCGTCACGCCCCGCGGGCACGTCGAGTTCAGCAGGCTGCGCGGGCTGTCGCCGTCCGGGCGGTGCAGCCCCTTCTCGGCCGACGCCGACGGTGTGGTGTGGGCCGAGGGATGCGGGCTGGTCCTGCTCAAGCGTCTCGCGGACGCGCGCCGGGACGGCGACCGGATCCTGGCCGTCGTCAAGGGCTCGGCGATCAACCAGGACGGCCGCAGCCAGGGCCTCAGCGCCCCCAACGGCCCCGCCCAGGAACGGGTGCTGCGCGCCGCCCTGGACGCCGCCGGGCTGGAACCGCACGACCTGGACTACGTCGAGACGCACGGCACGGGGACCCGGCTCGGCGACCCGATCGAGGGCCGCGCACTGGCCAACGTGTTCGGGCCGGGCCGCCCCGCCGACCGGCCGCTCGGCATCGGCTCCCTGAAGTCCAACATCGGTCACACGCAGGCCGCGGCGGGCATCGGCGGCGTCATCAAGACGGTGCTGTCCCTCGGCCACGAGCGGATACCGGCCTCGCTGCACGCCGAGACCCTCACCGAGCACATCGACTGGACGGACAGCGGCCTGCGCGTGCGCGGCGCCGCCGAGTCGTGGCCGCGGGAACCGGGCCGGGTGCGGCGGGCCGGCGTGAGCGCGTTCGGGATCAGCGGGACGAACGCACACGTGGTGCTGGAGGAGGCGCCGGGGGAGCCGGCGCGAGCGGACACCACGGCTGACGCCGGCCTCTTCCCGCTCTCCGCCCGCAGCCTCCCCGCCCTCCGGGGGCAGGCCGACCGCCTGCGTGAACTCCTCGAAGCAAGGCCCGAGTTGTCGTCGGCCGCCGTCGCCGCCACCCTCGTCCACCATCGCACCCACTTCGACCACCGGGCCGTCGTCCAGGCGGACACCCGCGACGACCTGCTGGCCGCCCTGCGCCGACTCGCCGAGGGCGAACCCGACCCCGGTCCGACCGTGGGCCCTCACCGGACGCTCCCGGCGGGCAAGCTGGCATTCGTCCTCCCCGGCCAGGGTGCCCAGTGGACCGGTATGGCCCGTGACCTGCTCGACCGGGACCCGGTGTTCGCCGACGAACTCGACCGCTGCGACGCCGCCCTGCGCCCGTTCACCGAGTGGTCCGTGGCATCGGTGCTGCGCGGCGACGCGGGCGCCCCGTCCCTGGACCGGGTGGACGTCGTCCAGCCGGTGCTGTTCGCCGTGATGGTGTCGCTGGCCGCCGTGTGGCGGGCCCGGGGCGTAAGGCCCGACGCCGTGATCGGGCACAGCCAGGGCGAGGTCGCCGCCGCCTGTGTCGCCGGGGCGCTCAGCCTCAACGACGCGGCGGCCGTGGTCGCGCTGCGCAGCCAGGCCCTGACCGAGCTGTCCGGCACCGGCACCATGGCCGTCGTCGCCCTGCCCCACACCGAGGTCGAGGAACACCTCCCCGAGGGAGTCGCCGTCGCGGCGGTGAACAGCGGCCGCTCCACGGTCGTAGCCGGTGCCGTGGCGCCCCTGGAAGCCCTGCTCGCCGACCTCGAAGCCCGGCAGGTCTTCGTCCGCCGCCTCGACGTCGACTACGCCTCCCACAGCGACCGGGTCGAACCGGTCCGCGCGACGGTCCTCGACGAACTCGACGGAGTCGTCACCTGCCCGACGTCCGTCGCCTGGTACTCCACCGTCACCGGCGAACCCGTCACCGAGGAACTGTCGGCCGACTACTGGTACACCAACCTCCGCGAACCCGTGCGCTTCGCGCCCACCGTGCAGCGCATGGTGGCCGACGGCTACCGCCACTTCGTCGAGCTCAGCCCCCACCCCTCCCTGCTCACCGCCCTGCGCACGGCCGGCGAGGAGTCCGGCCACGAACTGCTCGCCGTCGGCTCACTGCGCCGCGACGAGGACGGCCCCGACTGCCTGGACCGCGCCGCCGCCGAACTCCACGTCCACGGACGCGGTATCGACTGGCGCCGCCTGATCGCCGACACCGCACCGGCCGACCTGCCGACGTACGCGTGGGACCCGCAGCGCCACTGGACCGAGCCCGAGACGGGGACGGGCGGGCCCGGTCTCTTCGACCGTGCCGCGCATCCGTTGCTCGGCGTCCAGCTCCAGTCGGCCGACGAGACCCGCTGGACCTTCCGCGACGAGTGGTCCCCGGCCACCGCGGACTGGCTGCCCGACCACGCCGTGTTCGGCCGGACCGTGGTCTCCGGCACGACCCTCATGGAGCTGTGCCGCGCGGCCCTCGCCGTGGCCCGCCCGGACGCCCCGGCCGACGTCACCGGCCTGCTCCTGCTCAGCCCCCTCGTGCTGCCCGCCTCCCACACGGTCGAGGTCTCCGTCGAGGTGGTCACCGCCGGTCCCGTACCGGAGGTCACCGTGCACAGCCGCCCCCGCGGCGGCGACGCCATCGGCTGGACCCTGCACGCCACCGCGTCGGCGGCCGAGCCCGCGTCCGAGGCGGCGGGGCGGCCGCCGGTGTGGCCGGACACGGCCGAAGAGGCCTGGACGCCCGGGACCTACGACCGTCTCGGCGGGCTCGGCCTCGGCTACGGCCCCGCGTTCCAGGGCGTGCGCTCGGTGGCCCCGGCCGGCGACGGCACCCTGCTCGCGCGCCTCTCGCTGCCGTCCGCCGCCCGTGACGTGGCCGACCCGTACCCGGTCCACCCGGCACTGCTGGACGCCGCCCTGCAGGCGGCCGCCGCCTTCGGGACGAACGACGGCCGGGTACTCCTCCCGGTCGCGGTGGGCCGCTGCGTCCTGCCGCCCGGCGGCGCCACCGATCTGACCGCGGCCGTACGGCGCACCGGCGGGTCCGCCACTGACCTCACGCTCGACGTGACCCTCTGGGACGCCGACGGCCTTCCGGCGGGCCGCCTGGAGGGCGTGCGGCTGCGGGCTGCCGACCCGGCCGACCTGGGTGGCGGCTCCGCGAACGGGCGGCACCTGTACGAGGTCGCGTGGACGGCCGTACCCGCGGACGAGGCCGTCGCGCCCGGCACCGTGTGGGCGGTCGTCGGCGACCGGTCCGACCCGCAGGTCGCGGCCGCGCTGCGCGGCCTCGGCGCGACGGGGGCCGAGGTGCGCGAGACGGGGGCCGACGTCGTCGTACGGTTCTGGCCGCGTCCGGCGGCGGACGCCGCGCCGCACCTCGTGGCACAGGAGTCGGCGGCCACGGCACTGGACGAGCTGCACGCACTGCTCGCACTGCCCGCGGACGAGGCGCCCGCCCGGACCGTCTGGGTGACCCGCGGCGCGGTCGCCGCCGCCGACGGCGACACGGTGGACGGCTTCGCCCGGTCGGTGCTGTGGGGCCTCGCGCGCAGCGCCCGGGCCGAGCACCCGGAGCTCGGGCTCACCCTGCTCGACCTCGACGACTCGGACCCGGCCGGCGCTCTGCGCGCCACCCTGGGCCGACCCGACGAGCCCGAACTCGCCCTCCGCGCAGGAGCGCTGCTCGCCCCCAGGCTGGTGCGCGCCCGGCCCGCGGACACGGTCCGGGTCCCGGCCGGAGACCGGTACGAGCTGATCCTCGCGGACGAGCCGGTCCTGCGTGCGGCGGAGCCCCGGCCGCTGGGCCCCGGGCAGGTCCGGATCCAGGTCCACGCCCTCGCGCTCCCGGGTCCCGACGCGACACCCACCGCGTGCGCCGGTGTGCTGACCGAAGTCGCCGCCGAGGTCCCGGGGCTCGTTCCCGGCCTGCGGGTGAGCGCCCCGGCCGGTACCGCTCCCGGTTCCGAGGCGGTGGTGGACGCGTCGCGGGTCACGGTGCTCGCGGACGAGGTGCCGTTCACCGCCGCGGCCGCCGCTGCCGACCGCCCCCGCGTCCTGCATGTCACGGCCGTTCGGGAGGCGATGCGCCGCAAGGCCGCGTCCGAGGGCCCCGTGGTCCTCGACCTGGCCGGCACCCCCGCCCTGGTCCCCACCGACGGCACCGTCCTGATCACCGGCGGCCTGGGCGCCGTCGGCCGGCACATTGCCCGCCTGCTCGCCGAACAGGGCGTCCCCCGGCTGCTCCTGACCTCCCGTCAGGGGGCCGACGACCCCCGCATGGCCCAGGTCACCGCCGAACTGGCCGCGCTCGGCGCCGAGGTCGAGGTGGCCGGGTGTGACGTCGCCGACGCGACGGCCCTGGCCGGCGTACTCGCCGGGATCGGCGAGGAGGCGCCGCTACGGGGCGTCGTGCACTGTGCGGGTGTCCTGGACGACGGGGTGGTCGCCGAGCTGACGCACGAGCGGCTAGCGCGGGTGCTGGGCCCCAAGACCGACGGCGCCGCCCATCTGCACCGGCTCACCGCGGACACCCCCCTGGACCTGTTCCTGCTGGTCTCCTCGGCCGCCGGTGTCGTCGGCAACGCCGGCCAGGGCAACTACGCGGCAGCCAACGTCTTCCTGGACCAACTGGCCCACCACCGGCGCTCCCTGGGCCTGCCCGGCACCTCCGTGTCCTTCGGCGCGTGGGCGGGCGAGGGCCTCGCCGCCGTACACGCCGACCTGGACCGGATGGCCCGCCTCGGCCACCGCGCCCTCACCCCCGACCAGGGCCGTGACCTGGTCGAGCTGTCCCTGCGGCGCGGCGCACCGCACCTGGTCGCCTGGGCCCTGGACCTGCCCCGCCTGCGCGAGCACACCGCCGATGCCGCGCTGTGGCGCTCGCTGCTGCCCGCGCCCCGCACCGCCCGGGACACCGGCGACGGCCTGGCCGACCGCCTGGCCCGGCTGCCGGAGGCGGAACGCGCCGAACGCGTCCTGGCCCTGGTCCGCGACGAGATCTCCCGCGCCCTCGGCCTGCGTTCGGCGGAGTCCGTCCGCCCCGACCAGCCGCTGCGCGACCTCGGCATGGACTCGGTGACCGCCGTCGAACTCCGCAACCGCATCTCCACCCGCGTCGGCGCCAGGCTCCCCGCCACCCTGCTGTTCGACCACCCGACCGCGGACCGCCTGGCACATCATCTGCTGACCAACGTCCTCGCCACGGACGGCGGCCGTACCGCCCGGCGGACCGCGCCGGCCCCGGCACGCGCCGGCACACCCGCCACCGACGAGCCGATCGCCGTCGTGTCCATGGCCTGCCGTCTGCCGGGCGGGGCGAACGACCCGGACGGCCTGTGGCGATTGGTCGCGGAGGGGCGTGACGCGGTGGGCCCGTTCCCGGCGGGACGCTGGGACGTGGAGTCGCTGTACGACCCCGATCCGGACGCCCTGGGCAAGACGTACGCCCGCGAGGGCGGCTTCCTGGACGACATCGAGTCCTTCGACCCGGGCTTCTTCGGCATCACCCCGAAGGAGGCCGCGGCCATGGATCCGCAGCAGCGGCTGCTCCTGGAGACGTCCTGGGAGGCGCTGGAGCGCGCCGGGATCGTGCCCGCCCGGCTTGCGGGCAGCACCACAGGCGTGTACGTCGGCATGTTCGGCAGCGACTACCTGTCCGGCTCCCGGCTCGACCAGCTGGACGGATACGTCGGCACCGGCTCGGCGCTGAGCGTGGCCTCGGGCCGGCTCGCGTACGCCCTCGGCCTGCACGGCCCGGCGATGACCGTCGACACCGCCTGCTCCTCCTCCCTGGTGGCCACCCACCTCGCGGCGCAGGCGCTGCGGACCGGCGAGTGCGATCTCGCGCTGGCCGGCGGTGTCACGCTGATGGTCACACCCCAGACCTTCGTGGAGTTCAGCCGTCTGCGCGGACTCTCCCCGACCGGCCGCTGCCGCTCCTTCTCCGACGACGCCGACGGCGCGATCTGGGCCGAGGGCGCCGGCATGCTCGTACTGAAGCGGCTGAGCGACGCCCGGCGCGACGGCGACGAGGTGCTGGCCGTGCTGCGCGGCACCGCCGTCAACCAGGACGGCCGCAGCCAGGGCCTGTCCGCGCCCAACGGACCGGCGCAGGAACAGGTGATCCGGCGCGCGCTGGAACTGTCCGGACTGGAACCGTCCGACATCGACTACGTGGAGGCCCACGGCACCGGCACGACGCTGGGCGACCCGATCGAGGCGAACGCCCTCGCCGAGGTCTTCGCCGACTCGCGCCCCGCTGACCGCCCGCTGTACCTGGGCTCCCTCAAGTCCAACATCGGGCATGTGCAGGCGGCTTCGGGTGTGGCCGGGCTGATCAAGGTGGTGCAGTCGCTGCGCCACCGGACCCTGCCGCGCACCCTGCACGCCGGCACGCCCAGCCGGCACGTCGAGTGGGACGGCAGCGGGCTGCACCTGCTCCAGGACACCGTGGACTGGCCGTCGACGGGGGAGCGGGTCAGGCGCGCCGGGATCAGCGCCTTCGGGATCAGCGGCACCAACGCCCATGTGATCGTCGAGGAGGCCCCGGCCGCAGAAGCGGTGGCCGCGCCCGAACCACCGGTGCGAAAGCGGCTGTTCGTGCTCTCCGGACGCAGCGAGACCGCACTGCGCGGACAGGCCGCGCGGCTGGCCCAGTACGTCACCGCCGACACCCCGCTGCCCGACGTCGCCCACTCCCTGGCCCGCCACCGCAGCCACTTCGAGTGGCGCACCGGGGTAGTCGCGGGCGACCGGGACGAACTGCTCTCCAGCCTCAAGACGTTGGCGAACGGGCGCAGGCCCCTGACTCCGCCGCGCGAGGAGCAGACCGGCAAGGTGGCCTTCGTGTTCGCCGGGCACGGCGGCCAGTGGACCGGGATGGGCGTCGAGCTGATGTCCCACTCGGAGGCGTTCCACGACGAGCTGGCCCGTATCGACGAAGCCGTCCAGCGGCAAGTCGGCTGGTCCGTGCTGAATGTGCTGCGCGCCCCCGAGGAGTTCTCCCCGCTCGACCGCACGGAGTACCTCCAGCCGGTGCTGTTCGCGGTCAACGCGGCCCTGGCCGCCGCCTGGCGGGAGCTCGGCGTCACGCCGGACGCGGTCCTCGGGCACAGCCTGGGCGAGATCGCCGCCGCCTACGCCGCGGGCGCCCTGACGCTGGACGAGGCGGTGACCGTGGTGACCGGACGTGCTCGGGCGGTCGTACCCGTGGTCGGGCACGGCGCGATGCTGGCGGTGGAACTCCCGTGCTCCGACGTCGAGAAGCTGCTCGAACCGTACGCGGAGCGGCTGTTCGTCGCGGCCGTCAACAGCGCCCATGCCACGGCCGTCTCCGGCGACTTCGACGCGCTGGCCGAGCTGCGGCAGGGCCTGGACGAGCGGGAGATCCCCGCCCGCGTCCTGTCGACGCCGTTCGCCTCGCACACCCCGCTGATGGAACCGCTCCGCGACGAGCTGCTCGGCCACTTCGCGGACATCCGCGGCACGCGCACGCCGACGCCGTTCTACTCGTCGGTGCTGGCAGAACCCGTGCCCGGGGACCGGCTGGACGCGGAGTACTGGTTCGCCAACCTCAGGCAGCCCGTGCGCTTCGCGGACACCGTCCGCCGGATGCTGGACGACGGCTACCGCTACTTCGTGGAGCTCAGCCCGCACCCGTCGCTCACCTCGTCGGTCGAGGCGGTGGCGGCCGAGGCCGGGATCGACGCGGTGGGCGTCGGCTCGCTGCGCCGGCAGCGGGACGGACAGGACGTACTGCTCGGCAGGCTGGGCGAGTTGTACGCGGCCGGGCACACACCCGACTGGCAGGCTCTGTGCCCGCGGGGCCGCCGCCTCGACCTGCCCACGTACGCCTTCGCCCGCGAACGGCACTGGCTCGCCCCCGTCCAGGCGGGCGGTGCGACCGGCGGTTCCCCGCTCCTCGGTACCCATGTCGAGGCCAGCGACGAGCCGGATAAGGACATCTTCCAGAGCGAGATCGACCTGCGCGACAGCCGGTTCACCTATCTGACCGACCATCAGGTGACCGGTGAGGTGTGGCTGCCCGGCGCGGCCTTCCTCGACATGGCGATCGAGGCCGCGGCCGCGGTGACGGAGGGCGGCGAAGTACGCCTGGCCGACGTCGCGTTCGTCCAGCCGCTGCGCCTGGCCGAGGAACGCCCCGTACGTCTGCAACTCGTGCTGCGGCCCGCCGAGGACGGGTTCCGGGACTTCACCATCGCCTCCGCCGCCACGGGCGAGCGATGGGAGCGGCACGTCACCGGCCGGGTCGCCGTCGCCCCCGGGCCGGAGACCTATGACGGTGAGAGCGTGGCCGCGCTGCGCGAGCGGTGCGCCGAGCGGGTCGACATGCCGTCCGTGTACGCGGGACTCGCCGCCCTCGGCATCGACTACGGCCCCCTCTTCCGAGGCCTGGAGGAGGGCCACCGCACCGATGCCGCCGCGCTCGGCCGGCTCGCCGCCAGGCCCGCGGCCGGCCATCTGCTGCACCCCGCCGTCCTCGACGCCGCCTTCCACTCGGCCGCGCTGCCCGCGAACGCCCCCGAGGGACGCGCGTTCGTGCCCGCGGGGGTCGGACGGCTCCGGTTCACCGGACTGCGCACCGCACCGGCCTGGGCGACCTGCGCCCTGCGCGGCGTCGAGGGGGACACCGCGACCCTCGACCTGAGGCTGTGGGACGAGGACGAGCAACTCGTCCTGGAAGCAGAGGGCTTCAGGCTCGCCGCGCTCTCACCGCTGGACGGCGCGCTCTTCGAGACCCGCTGGCAGCCGCGCCCCGAGGCACAGGAGCCGCCCACCGGGGGCGGCTGGCTGATCCTCGCCGACGAGACCGGAGTGGCCGGCGAACTCGCCGACCGGCTGGGCGGCCTGGCACCGCACGTGATCGCCCGCAGGGGAGAGACGTTCTCCGTCGAAGGACCCGGACGGTACGTCCTCGACCCGGCCGACCCGGCCCAGCTGGCCCGCCTGCTGGATGAGGCCTACGGGGACGGGCTGCCCGAGCGGGTGGTCCAGCTCTCCGCGCTCGACGCCCCGGCGATCGGTGACGCCCGTACCGCCGAGGAGGCGGCGCGGCTGTGCTGCCTGAGCACCCTGCACCTGGTGCGGACCCTCGCCGACCGGCCGGGGGGCCGCACGCCACGCCTGTTCGTGGTCGTACGCGGCAGCCAGGCTGCCGGCGACAGCACCCGGGTGACGCACCCCCAGCAGGCGCTGGCCTGGGGCTTCGCACTCGCCGTGGCGCAGGAGTACCCCGAACTGGCGACCACGCTCGTCGACCTGCCGCCGACGGGCGGCGCCGGGGAACTGTTCACGCAGCTGTGGCACGCCGACGACGAACGGCTCGTCGCGCTGCGCGAGTCCGGCCGCCTGGTCCCTCGGCTCGCCCGCACCCGCCCCGACGACGCCGCCGACTCGGGGATCGACGGAGTGCACCTGATCACCGGTGGTCTGGGCGGCCTCGGCCGGGTCGTCGCCGAGCGGCTGGTCCGCCGCGGTGCCCGAGCGCTCGCCCTGATGAGCCGCGGCACGCCCGACGCGGACACCGCCGCCTGGATCCGGGGCCTGGAGGAGCGCGGTGTCACCGTGCACCTCGCCCGCGCCGACGTCGCCGACCGCGCCGGACTCACGGCCGCCCTGGACGCCGTACGACGCGTTGCCGGACCCATCACCACGGTCGTGCATGCGGCCGGTGTGCTCGACGACGCCACCGTGGCGAACCTGACGGACGAGCGCGTGCTGCGCGTCCTCGCCCCCAAGGTCCTCGGCACCGCCCTGCTCACCGAGCTGATCCCGGAGGCCCGGAACCGGGTGCTGTTCGCCTCGGCGGCCGGCCTGCTCGGCTCGGCCGGACAGAGCCCCTACTCGGCGGCCAACGCCTTCCTCGACGCCTGGGCACACCACCTCTCCCGCACCGACCGGCGGGCGCTCAGCCTGGACTGGGGCGCCTGGGCCGGCGTCGGCATGGTCGCCGGGTCCGGCACCCGGGCCGCCGAGACCAGCCGTTCCGGACTGGTCGCCTTCTCCCCGCAGGACGGCGGCGAGCTGTTCGAACGGGTGCTGAACACCGCCCGCCGCCAGCTCGCGCCCATCGTCCTCGACTGGGAACTGCTGGGCCTGGACCCGGACGCGGTGCGCAGCCGCCCGATCCTGGCCGGCCTGGTCACCGTCCCGACCGGCGGCGCCGGCACCGACGACCTCGTCGACAAGGTGTTCGCCGCGACCACGGAGCAGGACCGCGCCGAGTGGCTGGAGGCGTACGTACGCGCCAGGGTCGGCGAGGTGTCCGGAGGCGCCGTGGACGTGTTCGCGACCACGGCCCTGAAGGAACTGGGCCTGGACTCACTGATGCTGGTCCGGCTGCGCAACGCCTTCGCCCGCGAACTGGGCGTAGAACTCCCCGCCGCCGACATGTTCTCCGCCGCCGACATCCGCGGCCTCGCCCGCGCCCTGGGCGCGGCCCTGCCCGAGCGGCGGACCGCGTCGCGGGAAGAGCAGGCGGACCGGACGGACCGGACGGCGGAGGTGCCCGAGACCGAGCTGCGGCCCGCCACCCGGGACGTCGTCCGTCTGCTGCGCAGCGCCCGGCCGGACATGCCCGACGCGGCGCACGGCGTCGGCCTCGCCGTACGCCTCACCGAGCCGACCACCCGCGAGACCCTCACGGGCATCCTGGACCGGCTCGCCGCACGCCACGCGGCCCTGCGCACCGCGATCGTCACTGGGCCCGACGGCGTACGACAGCTGCGCGTGGACCGGGAACTGACGGAGCCGGTGCTGCGCTGGACCACCGACCAGGACCCGGATCCGGCCGACCGGCTGCGCCGCCTGCTGGAGCCGCCGTTCGAGCCGGCGAACCCGTCACTGTGGCGGTTCGAGCTGCTCGACGGCGGCGCGCAGGGTCAGATCCTGGTCTTCGGCGCGCACCACGCGGTCAGCGACCTGCAGTCCCTGCTGCTCGTGGCCGGGGAGATCGACGCCGAACTGTCCGGCACCCTGCTCGGCGACACCGTCACCAACCGGGACCTCGACCTGCTCATCAAGGCGCAGGAAGGCGGCGAGGGGGCCGGCGCCGAGTGGCGCGAGGCCTTCCACGGCAGTGAGCGGCTGGACCTGACGCTCACCCATGACCGGCCCGAGGCCCGTTCGTACCGGGCCGGCAGCGTGACCGTCACCCTCCCCGACGGGCTCATGGAGCGGGTCTCGGCGGCCGCGAGCCGCCTCGCCGTCACCCCCGCCGCCTTCTGCCTCGGCACGCTGACCGTGCTGCTGGCCAGGAAGCGGGAGCGCGAGCGGTTCGTGCTCGCGGTGCCCGTGGACACCCGCATCCACGCCGACGCCTTCGGCGCGGTGGGCTTCTACGGCGTGCCCGTGCCGTTCCCGGCGCAGGCCGCCGCGGGCGAGACGGTCGAGGAGGTGCTGCGCCGGACCGACGGGCGGCTGGAGAAGGTCCTGGCCAAGGGCGCCATGTTCACGGACGTCCTGGCCACGCTGGCCAAGCAGGGGCTGCACCGGGCGAACGCCCCGCTCGTCGAGGTGTACTTCAACTTCGTCCGCTTCTCCGGCGGCCTGAACCGGCTGGAGGTACTGCCCGCCGGGATCGGCTACACCGACCTCGACCTGATGATCACCATGACCCCGGACGCGGGCACGGTCCGGCTCGACCACAACCTCGACATCCTGGACGCCGAGACCGCCACCGATCTGGGCGAGGAGTTCCTGCGGCTGCTCGGGGCGACGGCCGAGGACGCGACGGCGGTCGTCCGGGAGGCCGGTCGAACCGCGGCGGCGGCAGCGCCCGTCGAGGTCGCGGCGGCGGCAGCGCCCGTCGAGGTACGGCCGTCCTCCCTCGCCCTCGCCGCCACCTTCGCTCTGGGCAACCTCCCGCTGATGTGCGGGGCGGCGCTGAACCAGGACGCGGCGGACGGCGTGAGCGTCACGGAGGCGCCGTACCACCAGGTCCTCGCGAGCCTCCAGGACCCGTCCGGCGTCTTCGCCGACCCGGCGACGGCGGTGGGCGCGGTGCTGCTGCGGGCCTCGGACCTGGAACGGTTCGGCCCGGTGGACGACGCGCTCCTCGCGGAACTGCGCACCGCCTACCCGGCCGCGCTGAGGGCCCTGTCCGAACGGACCCGCAAGCCGATCGTCGTCGGCTTCCTGCCGGCCGCCCGCGAGGAGGACCGGCTCACCCGGTGGGAGCGCGAGATCGCCGCCGAACTGGCCGGCCTGCCCGGCATCGCGGTCCTCGGCCCCGACGACTGGACCCGCCACCGCCCGGTCGACGACCGCTTCGACGAGCGGACCGAACGGCTGGCCCACCTGCCCTTCACCCCGCAGTTCCAGGCGGCCGTGGCCCTGCGCCTCGCCGAGGTCGTGCGGGCCGTGCGGCGCCCCGCGCCCAAGGTGATCGTCGTGGACGGCGACGAGACCCTGTGGGGCGGCGTGGCCGGGGAGAGCGGCCCGGAGGCGGTGGATCTCACCGGACCGCGTGCCCGGCTCGCGCGCAGGCTGCTGCAGTGGCGGGCGGCGGGCGCCCTGCTGGCACTGGTCAGCAACAACGACGAGGCCACGGTCCGGGCCGTCCTGGACCGCCCCGACAGCCTGCTCAAGGCCGAGCACTTCAGCGTGCTCTCCGCCGCCTGGGGCCCGAAGCCGACGCGTCTCGCGGAGGCGGCGCGCACCCTCAACCTCGGCGTGGACAGCTTCCTGTTCCTCGACGACAACCCGGCCGAGATCGCGAAGATGCGGTCCGCGCTGCCGCAGGTGCTGTCGGTGACCTGCCCGCCGGCGGACGGACTCGACGACTTCCTGGGCCGGTTGTGGCCGCTGGTCCCGGTGGCGGCGACGGCCGAGGACACGCTGCGGGCGCGGTTCTACGATCAGGAGCGGGAGCGGGACGCGGTGCGCGAACAGGGCGGGTTCGAGGAGTTCCTCGCCCAGCTGGAGCTGGCGGTCGACATCCGGGCCCTGGGCGAGGACGACGTCCCGCGGGCCGATCAACTCGTGCGCCGCACCAACCAGTTCACCCTGCGCGCCCGCTCGTCCGACGGCGCTGATCTCGCCCGGTGGCGGGAGCGCGGCGAGGTGTGGACGGCGGCGGCCCGGGACCGGTTCGGGGACTACGGCCAGATCGCCCTGCTCGCCGTCCGTGCCGACGGCGGCCGACTCGACGTACTCGCCTGGATGATGAGCTGCCGCGCGCTCGGCCGGGGTGTCGAGGAACGGCTGTTGCGGTGGCTGGCCGACCGTGCCGACGCCCTGGGCTGCGCCGAGGTCCTGCTGTCGGCGGAGCGTACCCCGCGCAACGTACCCGCCCGGCGGCTGCTGGCCGCGCTCGGCGGTGGCGACCAGGACGACGAGCGGCTGGACGTCGTGGTCACACCGGACCGTCTGCGGGCGTTCCGGTCGTGGGAGCAGCAGTGACGGACCCATGGAGCGAGGGACATCAGTGAGCGACAGGACAGTGCACGACGCGAAGGGTTCTCATGCGTGATCTGAACGACGACGGCGGCCGGCAGGCGACCGCCGAGTCCATCGAGCGGGGCGGCGGCGGGCTCAGCGTGACCGACCTGCTGGCCGGGCTGCAGACGGCGGCGGGCGCGGCGACGCCGACCGCTCCGGTCCAGGACGTGGAAGGTCTGGCGGCCACCATCGCCGCCGCGGCGGGCCGCTATCTGCCCTCCGGCCGGCTGGCTCCGGACGCCGACTTCTTCGACGCGGGCGGTACGTCCGTCCACGCGGTGGAACTCGTCGCGGAGCTGGAGGGTGAGCTGGGCATCGAGGTCGACCTGGACGACGTCTTCGCCGACGCCCGGCCGGTCAGCCTGGCCCGGCGCTGGCTGCCGGTCATCGGAGGCCGGGCCGTGTCGCCGGCCCCGGCGCCGGCCGCAGCGGGCGTCTTCGGCGCATCGCCGACCACGGCTGCCACCGCACCGGCCCCGGGAGCGGCCGCACCGGCTACGGCTGCCACCGCACCGGCCCTGGGACCGGCCGTACCGACCACGGCTGCCGCCGCACCGGCCCCGGGAGCGGCCGCACCGGCCCCGGGAGCGGCCCCTGGTCCGACCCTTCCCCTCGCCCCGGCGACCCTCCCGGTGCCTGCCCCCCGTACCCCACCGGCCGTACCGGGCACCCCCCGGTCCACCGCCTCCACCCACTCCCGGGCCCGCCAGGAGGACCTCGACCAGATCCTCGCCGACCTCGCCCTCGCCGACCGGCTCCCCTTCACCGACGTGCCCGAGCCGCTGCCGCCGCGCCGGATCCTGCTCACCGGAGCGACCGGCTTCCTCGGCAGCCACATGCTGCTCGACCTGCTGCGGCACAGCGACGCCCAGGTGTACTGCCTGGTCCGCGCGGCCGATCAGGAGGCGGCCACCGCCCGGCTCGGGGAGCAGCTGCGCAGCTACCGGCTGCCCTGGTCGTCGGAGGTGCGGCGCCGGGTGACCGTGCTGCCCGGCGACATCCGCCGTCCGCGCCTCGGGCTGTCCGATGAGCTGTGGCACACCCTCGCCCACGAACTCGACAGCGTCGTCGGCGTGGCGGCGGCCGTGGACTTCCTGCGCGGCTACCAGTCGCTGCGCGGCAGCAACGTCCTCGGCACGCTCACCCTGGCCGAGCTCGCGGCGACCGGCCGCCCCAAGCCGCTGCACCACATCTCCTCCATCGCGGTGTTCAACGAGGTCGGCATCACGTCGATGGGCGAGGACGACCCCCTCGCGCACATCGACCGGCTCATCTCCGGCTACGACCAGTCCAAGTGGGCCGCCGAGGTCGCGCTGCGCCGGGCCCGCGACCACGGCCTGGTGGTCACCGCGCTGCGGCCCGGCGGCATCGGCGGCCACACGAAGACCGGTGCCTACAACCCGCTCGACCTCAGCAGCGGCCTGATCTCGGCCTTCGGCCGCTTCCGCACCGTGCCGGCGTTCCGTTACCTCAACGCCGCCCCGGTCGACTGGGTGAGCCGGGTCGCGGTCGCCGCGATCTGCGAGCCCGACGCCTGGGGCTTCGACTACAACCTGACCGGCGCCCCCAACACCCTCGACGACGTCGTGGCGGACATGGCGCTCGGCGGCATGCATGTGCGCGTCCAGGACTGGGACGAGTGGCGCACCGACGCCTTGGCCCGGCTCGAAGCCGAACCGATACCCGAACTGGCCTTCCTGAGCCGGGTGTTGCAGAGCTCCACCGCCCTCAAGCTGGTCGAGGCCACGCTGCAGGGCCCCGCGGCCGGCGGTGAGCGCACCGACGCACTCGTCGAGGCCCTCGGCCTGCCGCCCGCGGCCCGCTACGACGCCCGCGCGCAGCAGCGGACGTTCGAGAAGCTCGCCGACGACGGCCTGGCCCGGCTGCCCCGGAAGGACGATCAGCCCTACCTGTGGTTCGCCGAGACGACCGAGGGCACCGTCGGCCCGGTCGGCGCGAATGCCGAGACGCCCTGCTCGATGGCGCTCACCCTGTCCATCGCGAGCATGTACCAGCTGGTGAACGAGCGCCGGGTCGACGTCACCGGCGAGGTGACGTGCGCCGCGATCCACCCCGAGCCGCTGACCGTCGAGCACGGCGACGTCTGGATCCGCCCCGAGGAGGGTATCCCGCAGCAGCACGGCCTCAGGCACCAACTCCTGCGTTACCGGCTGTGGTTGAGCGACGCCGACGGCGGCCGGTGGTGGCTGGAGGGCCGCAAGTACGCCCGCGCCCGCCGGGACCTGTGGCGGCAGACCCGCGCCCTGACCGTCGAGATCGGCCGCGAGGGCGAGGCGGCGAGCCTGCTCGGCGAGGTCGTCGTACCCGCCGGCTCCTACGTCCGCGACCAGATCGACGGCATCAGGGTCGACCCGCGCCTGACCAGCCAGGAGAAGCGGGCCGCCAAGCTGACCTGGCTCGCCTGGTTCGGCCTGGAGATGGGCCGCGGACTGCTCGGCCCGTTCGCCCGGGCCGCCGCGGACCTCCTCGACCTGCGCCGTACCCCGACCCTCACGGAGCCCAACCGATGATGTTCAAGGCCACGACCCCCCGCACCCGGCCGGCGCTCCGCAAGGTCCGGACCACCGCGGCCCTCCGCCCGCTGCGCCACCGCCTCGACCCCGCCCGCGTCGAGGAGATCCCGTTCCGCGCCGGCGACGGCGTCCGCCTCGGCCTCACCCGCGTCGACACCGGTGACACCGGCAGGCCCGCCGTACTGCTCCTGCACGGGCACACGGCGTCCGCGGACATGTTCCTGCTGCCCGAGACCCGCAACCTGGTCGACGTCCTGCTCGACGACGGATACGAGCCCTGGCTGCTCGACTGGCGGGGCAGCCGCCGACTGCCGTACAACGAGACCGGCGGCAGGTACACCTACGACGACGTGGCCCTGTACGACATCCCCGAGGCCGTCTCGCACATCCGCGAACGCATCGGCGACCGGCCGCTGTTCGTGGTGGCCCACTGCATCGGCTCCCTCACCCTGTCGCTGAGCATGACGGCGGGCCTGGTGCCGGGGCTCGCGGGAGTCGTCTCCCAGGGCGTGTTCCTGACCCCGAAGCTCGCGGGCCGCACCTCCCTGCGCATGTCGGTGGCGGGGGAACTGCTCAAGACCCGGATCGACCACATACCCGTCGACTTCCGCAAGGTGGGCCTGTGGTCCAGGTACACGCCCCTGTTCGCCCTGGCCTCCCGCAGGGCGACCTGCCCCGACCCCACCTGCCAGATCCTGCACAACTCGGCCTGGGGCACGGGCGCCTCGCTGTTCGTGCACGAGAACCTCGCCGAGGCCACCCACGACCGGCTCGCCGAGCTCCTCGGCCCCGCACCGCTGTGGATCCTGCCGCACCTGCGTCGCATCGAACTGGCCCGCAGCGTCGTCCGCTGGCACGACACCGACCACCGCTACCGGTCGCTGCCGCCCAACGCGCTCGACGCGGCCGGCCGCATCGACACCCCGGTGCTGCTCCTCGCGGGCAGCGAGAACGGGCTCTGGCTGGACTCGCAGCGGCTCTGCCACGAGGTGCTGAGCCACCGGCAGCCGCAGCTGGACGTGTCGTACACCGAGATCCCCGGATACGGCCATCTCGACACGTTCCTCGGCCGGGGCGCCGCCCTCGACGTGTTCGGGCACATCCTCGAATTCCTCGGCGAACGACGGTGACGGGGGAGGGGGCGGCCGGTTACCGTACCGGGCAGTAACCGGACCGCACCCAGGAGGGCCCCATGCCGCAGCTCGAAGTCGACGGCGCCGCGTTGACGTACGACGACGAGGGCCCCCGCGACGGCGACGGGGTGCCCCTGGTGTTCGTCCACGGCTGGACCGCCAACCGGCACCGCTGGGACCACCAGGTGGCGCACTTCGCCGAGAAGCGGCGGGTGATCCGGCTGGACCTGCGCGGGCACGGCGAGAGCAGCGGGGCGGGGGTACGCACGATCGAGGAGCTGGCGAAGGACGTCCTCGCCCTCCTCGACCACCTGAAGGTCGAGCGCTTCGTGCTGATCGGGCACTCCATGGGCGGGATGATCTCCCAGACCATCGCCCTCTCCCACCCCGAGCGCGTCGAGCGGATGGTCCTGGTCAACTCGATCAGCCGGATGACCTACAGCCGGGGCCGGGGCCTGCTCATGGGTGCGTCGACCCTCGTGCCGTTCAAGCTGTTCGTCGCTGCCAACATCCAGCGGGCCTTCGCCCCGGGCTATCCGCGCGAGGAGATCCGGGAGTACATCCGCGCCTCGGCGGACACCCCGCGCGAGGTCGTCATGACGCTGTACGGCGCCATGCGGGCCTTCGACGTCCTCGACCGGGTCGGCGAGATCCACACGCCCACCCTGGTGATCCACGGCTACCACGACATCCAGCTGCCGCTGCAGCAGATGCTCCGGATGGCCAAGGCCTACCCGGACGCAGAGGTCCGGATCATCGACGCGGGCCATGAACTGCCGGTGGAGAAGCCGGCCGAGCTGACCTCGACGCTGGACCGGTTCCTGACCGCCCGCGCCTGACCCGGGCCGGCCCTTTGGGGAAGTCTTTACCCGCGGCCGGTTCCGGGCGGGCCCGGCCCGGCACGGCGGCGATCCGTCCTCCTCGCGCGGGCAAAATGCGGCCGAAAGGGTCAGAGTCCTAGGCCGTTCAGGTTACGGCCGCGTTGACCGGCCCTCGGTGTCTGGCACACGCTCGTCATATAGGTGCTGGGTGCAACTGGTTCGGCGGGCATCCGTTCCCACCCGTGAATCCACAGGTGAGCGAGGCGCTGCCGCCGGGCCGGAGGCTGGAGGTAGGGCATGTGCGGCATCACCGGCTGGGTCTCCTTCGACCGCGACCTGCGCAACGAGGCCGCCGCATTGGACGCGATGACCGAGACCATGGCCTGCCGTGGGCCCGACGACCGCGGCACCTGGGCCGAGGGGCCCGCAGGCCTGGGCCACCGCAGACTCGCGATCATCGACCTGCCCGGCGGCCGGCAGCCCATGACCGCGAAGACGCCGGACGGAACCGTCGCGCTGGTCTACTCGGGAGAGACCTACAACTTCACCGAACTCCGCCGCGAACTCACCGACCGCGGTCACCATTTCACCACCGACTCCGACACCGAGGCCGTCCTGCGCGGATACCTCGAATGGGGCGACACCGTCGCCGAGCGCCTCAACGGCATGTATGCCTTCGCCGTCTGGGACGGCCGCCACGGCAAGCTCGTGATGATCCGCGACCGCATGGGCATCAAGCCCTTCTACTGCTTCCCCACCCCCGACGGCGTCCTGTTCGGCTCCGAACCCAAGGCGATCCTCGCCAACCCGCTGGCTCCGGCCCGGGTCGGCCTCGACGGACTGCGTGAGCTGTTCACCATGGTGAAGACCCCCGGGCACGCGGTCTGGGAGGGTATGCGCGAGGTCGAACCCGGCACCGTGGCCACCGTCGACCGCACGGGAATGCGCGTCCGCTCCTACTGGCGCCTCGACACCAGGCCGCACCCCGACGACCGCGACACCACCGTCGCCACCGTCCGCACGCTCCTCGACGACATCGTCCGCCGCCAGCTGGTGGCCGACGTCCCGCGCTGCACCCTGCTCTCCGGCGGCCTCGACTCCTCCGCCCTCACCGCGATCGCCGCCGGGCAGCTCGCCGAGCACGGCGAGAAGGTCCGCAGCTTCGCCGTCGACTTCGTCGGCCAGACCGACCACTTCGTCGCCGACGAACTGCGCGGCACCCCGGACACCCCCTTCGTGCACGACGTGGCACGCCTCGCCCGTACCGACCACCAGGACATCGTCCTCGACGCGCGGACCCTGGCCGACCCCGGAGCACGGGCGAAGGTGATCCGGGCCCGGGACCTGCCCGTGGGCTTCGGTGACATGGACACCTCGCTCCTGCTGCTCTTCCGGGCCATCCGCGACCAGTCCACGGTCGCCCTGTCCGGAGAGTCCGCCGACGAGGTCTTCGGCGGCTACCTGCAGTTCTTCGACGAGGAGGCACGGAACGCCGACACCTTCCCCTGGCTGGCGATCGCCGGCCGGAACTTCGGGGACGACAGCGACGTCCTGCGGCCCGACCTCGCCAAGACCCTGGACCTGGACTCGTACATCGCCGACGGCTACCGAACCGCCGTCTCCGGCATCCGCCGCCTCGACGGGGAGAGCGACTTCGAGTACCGGATGAGGCGGATCTGCCACCTCCACCTGACCCGCTTCGTCCGCCTCCTGCTGGACCGCAAGGACCGGATGAGCATGGCCGTCGGCCTGGAGGTCCGCGTGCCGTACTGCGACCACCGGCTCGTCGAGTACGTCTACAACACGCCCTGGTCCCTGAAGTCCTTCGACGGCCGGGAGAAGAGCCTGCTCCGGGAGGCGACGGCTGATGTCATCCCGCGGTCCGTGTACGACCGGGTCAAGAGCCCCTACCCGTCCACCCAGGACCCCCGCTACGGCCTCGCCCTCCAGGAGCAGGCCAAGGACCTCCTCGCCCGCACCACCCACCCGGTCTTCGGCCTCGTGGACCGTGAGAAGGTCCACCGGGCCGCCCACCGCGACGCCCTCGCGAGCACCCAGGCGGCACGGCACGGCCTGGAGCGCACCCTCGACCTGGCCATGTGGCTGGACCTCTACTCACCCGAGCTGACCCTCGGCTGACCACCGGGCCGGGGCATGGAGCCCCCTCCCGGACGGCTTTACGCTGCCGGCCGAGCGGCCGCGTCCGGCCCGCAGGAGCTTCCGCTGGGCGGCAGGGAGCCGTAGAGCAGGAAGTCGTCGACCTTGCGGTGCACGCACGTCGAGGAGGAGTACCCGGTGTGCCCCTCGCCCCTGTTGTCCAGCACCACGGCCGACGGGCCGAGCCGCGCGGCGGTCTCCACGGTCCAGCGGTACGGCGTGGCCGGGTCGCCGCGCGTTCCCACCAGGAGCATCTTCGGCGTGTCGAGGTCCTTCACCTCGTCGCGGATGAAGTCGGTGCCCCTGGGACGGCCGTAGCACATCAGCACCTCGGTGAGCCGGTACGCGCCGAAGACCGCAGACGCCTGCTCGTACTCGGCCCGGAGCCGCTCGAGATCCTTGGCGATCTGCGCGGCCGTGGGGCGGTCCGGGTCGTCGGCGCAGCTCACCGCCACCAGCGCGGCCGGCAGGTTGTCCGTCGGGATGTCGTCGGTGCCGACGAGCCCGCCGTCGGTGCCGACGAGCCCGCCGTCGGTGCCCGGCGCGTGCGGGAGTCTCACGACGCCGTACCTCAAGTTCTCGACCCCCCGCGTGTCCCCGTCGTCGACCAGGGAGACCAGGGCCCGCTCCAGCGAGGGCCACTGCTCCCTGCTGTAGAGGGCCTGCCCGATGGCACCCACCAGGTCCTGACCGGCGAACCTCCCGCCGGAGCCCGTGAGCACCGGGTGCTCGTCCATCGAGCGCACCAGCCGCACGACCTGGCCCCCGGCCTGCCGGCGGTCCTGCCCGAACGGGCAGCCGATGTCCGTCACGCACCAGTCGAGGAAGTCGTCCAGGGCCGTCTGCTGCCCCTCGGCGCCCACGATCCCCTGCTCGGCCTGCGATTCCGTCAGCGTGTCCACGCCGTCCAGCGCCATCCGGCCCACCTTGCCGGGGAACTGGGCCGCGTACACCGCGCCGAGCCTGCTGCCGTACGAGAAGCCGAGGTAGTTGAGCTTCTTGTCGCCGAGGGCCTGGCGTATGACGTCCATGTCCCGGGACGTGTCCACGGTGCCCATGTGGGCCAGCACGGGGCCGGAGTACTCGGTGCACTCGGCGGCCACCTGTCGCAGCCGGGCGAGCATCGCCGGCGGGTCGGTGAGGTCCGCCTTCTGCTCCTTCTGCGCGGCCGTGCTGTAGCTCTCGCCGCAGCTGACGGGCGAGGACCGGCCGACGCCGCGCGGATCGAAGGTGACCACGTCGTAGCCGTTGGTCAGATCCATGAAGTCCTTGCCGCTCGAAGCGAGTTCACTGACACCGGCGGCGCCGGGACCGCCGAAGTTCAGCAGTACGGAGCCCCGCGACCTCCCGCTCGCCCGGTAGCGGGCCAGCGCCACGTCGAGCGTGCCCGCGCCGGGCTTCGCGTAGTCGACCGGGACCGTGACCCTTCCGCACTCCAGGTCCTTGGGTATCCGCTCGCCCTCGCAGCGCGACCACTTGATCTTCTGGTCGTAGAAGCGGGACAGGCCGGGCTGGGGCGGGGTGCCGGACGCTGCCACGGGCAGCCCCGCCCCGAGCAGGGCCAGGGTGACCGCCCCGGCTCCCGCGCAGCGGCGCAGGGCGGGCCGCGTGGACAGTTTGGCCGGCATCGATGCCTCCAGGGACGTCATGCTGCGGACCGGGGACAGCGCCCTCGATCACGATATGCGGGCACCGGAGGGCCCGCCTCCGGGCAAGCGGGCGGGCACGCGGTGTTGTACCCTCCGCACGTTCGGTGGCCATTCGACGGTTTTGCGACCGGTTCGATAACTGTGCCACTCGATGGGGTGAAAGGCTGATAAGCCATAACTCGGATGGTTCGCCTGCGTTTAATCCGGTGCGGGTGAGTGCCCGCGACCATGTCTGGAAGGCAGGGAACCTATGAGACGGGTTACCCGAAACGGTGTGATCGCCGTCGCGGCCGCCTCCGGCGCGATGGCCGTGGTGGTGCCGGCGTACGCCGACTCGGCCGCGGACGGCTCGACGGCCGACTCGCCCGGACTGATCTCCGGCAACACCGTCCAGCTCCCGGTGCACGTCCCGGTGAACGTGTGCGGGAACACCGTGAACGTGGTGGGACTCCTCAACCCCGCCGCGGGCAACAACTGCGTCAACGAGGGCGGCGGGACCGCGTCGGGGGCCACGACCTCCGGTGGATCGGGGGCGAGGTCCTCCGGTCTGTCGGGGGCGAGGTCCTCCGGTGCGTCGGGGGCCACGTCCTCCGTTGGATCGGGGGCCACGTCCTCCAGTGTGTCGGGGGCGACGTCCTTCGGTGGTGCGACCGCGCACGGCGGCGGAAAGGATTCGCCGGGCCTGCTCTCCGGCAACGTGCTCCAGCTCCCGCTCGACGTGCCGGTGAACGTCAGCGGCAATGCCGTGAACGTGGTCGGCGTGGGCAACCCGGCAACGGGCAACACGTCCGTGAACACCCCGGCCGACCACCCCGCCCCGGAGCGGCCCGCCCCGCCCAGGGCGGCCCACCCCACCCCACCGGTGCACCGCCCTCAGTCGCCGCCCACGGTCGCCCTCGCCCATACGGGGGCGGACCTGACCGCGCCCGCCGGCGCCGCAAGCGCCGTACTCCTGGTCACCGGCGCTGTCCTGTACCGGCGGTTCCGCCCGAGGCCGGAGCGCTGACACCGGCAGACCTGTCGCGTTGTGAACCGCCTTGCCGAGACGTCCTGTCGACGCCTTCGACGGCTCGATCCCGTCGTGGCGCATCCCGGGGTGATCCGGAAGGATGCTGCGGGCGCGGTCGACCACCGCGCCCGCAGCTACGGAATGGAGCGCACGCATGACCTCTCCGGCTTCCCAGGACCTCGTCGTCACGCGGGCCACCCTCCAGGACTGGCCGGTGATCAGCGGGTGGGCGGCGGACGAGGGCTGGAACCCCGGGCTGTCCGACGGCGCCGCCTTCTTCGCCCAGGACCCGCAGGGGTTCTTCCTCGGCCGTATCGACGGCGAGCCGGTGTCGGCCATCTCCGTCGTCAACTACGGCACCGACTACGCCTTCCTCGGCTGCTATCTGGTCCGCCCGGACCTGCGCGGCCGCGGCCACGGCATCACCACCTGGAAGACGGCACTGGCGCACGCCGGAAACCGCAGCGTCGGCCTGGACGGAGTCGTGGCCCAGCAGGACAACTACCGCCAGTCCGGCTTCGAACTCGCCTACCGCACCATCCGGTTCACCGGAACCGCCCGCGAGGCCGAGCCCGCCACGGACGTCCGTCCCGCCCGCCCCGCCGACCTGGCGGCCATCACCGCGTACGACAGCGCCTGTTACCCGGCCGACCGGCCCCGCTTCCTGGCCGAGTGGCTGACGGGCACCGACCACCGGACCGTCGTCCGCCACGACGGCGGACGCCTCACCGGCTACGGCGTGATCCGCCCCGGCCGCGACAGCCTGCGCATCGGCCCGCTGTTCGCCGACGGCCCCGACGACGCCCGGTCCCTGTTCGCCGCCCTGACCGCCGACGTCACCGGCAGCGAGGTCGCCCTCGACGTCCCCGAGACGAACACCGCGGGTATCGCCCTGGCGGAGGCGGCCGGATTCACCCCCTCCTTCGAGACCGCCCGCATGTACACGGGCCCGGTGCGCGACTACGCCCAGGACAGCGTGTTCGGCGTCACCACACTCGAACTCGGCTGACCGGCCGGGCCGGTGGCGAAGGGCGGCGAACTGCCGTAACCGCGCCGGTGCGTGGAGCCGACCAGGGGATAATCCCGTTGCCCCGGCCCGCCCCGGATGCTGGAGTGAGCCCATGGATCACTCCTCGATGCTCGCCCTGTACGACCGTGACATGCGCGAGGGCGCACGGCCCGACGGCCCCGGAGCCCGGATCGAGCGCACCCCGAACCTGGTGCGCCATGTCGCGGACGCCCACGGCTGGAACGGTGTCGTCTGGTCAGACCTGGACGAGTCGAGCGCGGACCGGGCCATCGCCGGCCAGATCGCGTACTTCACCGGCCTCGGCCGCGACTTCGAGTGGAAGCAGTACGGCCACGACCTCCCGCTCGACCTCGCCTCACGGCTGACCGCGGCCGGGTTCACGCCGGAGCCCGAGGAGACGCTGATGGTCGCCGAGGCCGCCGAGATCGCCGGCCTGGTCGTCGAAACGCAGCTGCCCGCCGGCATCCGTATCGTGCCCGCCACCGGCCCCGCCGGAGTCGACCTCGTGGTGGACGTGCACGAGAAGGCCTTCGGCACGGACGGGACACGGCTCCGTCACCGGCTGCTGGCCCGGCTCGCCGCAGACCCGGACACGATCGTCGCCGTGGTGGCACTCGCCGGCGACGAACCGGTCGGCGCGGCCCGCATGGAGCTGGTGCCCGGCACGCGGTTCGCCGGGCTGTGGGGCGGCGGCACGGTCGAGGACTGGCGCGGCCGGGGCATCTACCGCGCCCTGGTGGCCCATCGCGCCCGCGCCGCCGCGGCCCTCGGCTACCGGTACCTCCAGGTCGACGCGGTGGCCCGCAGCCGCCCCATCCTGGAACGCCTCGGCTTCCAGCCACTGAGCACGACGACGCCGTACGTGTACGAAGTCCGGCAGGTTGTCCGATAGCGACGCGAAACGGGTTCCTCAGACCACGTCGGAGCAGACGGGGTCCGAGGCGGACAGGCCGGCCGTCAGCTTCCCGAGAGTGCTGCGGATCGTCTGGCCCAGCCGTGCCAGGTGCAGCACGCTTGCGGCGTCGTAGACGAGGATCTTGACCGCGTCGACCAGGACCCGGTCGTCCTCGTCGAGTGCGGGCAGTCCGGCGAACAGCTCGTGGGACGGCCGCTCGGTCGCGGCACGCACGACATCGGCGAGCCGGATCCGGCCGATCATGCCGACTGCGGAGGGCCGCCCCTGCCGGACGGCGTCCAGCACCAAGGAATGGATGCTCAGCGCCAGCAGGACCGGCAGCAGCGCGTCGGCCGAATCCGGGTGCATCGACCAGTTCGCGTACCGCCTGTGACGGACCTCGCGGTTTCCGGGGATCCGATCGGCGGCGTTCAGGATCCGACTGCTCCACATGGTGCACATCGGCCAGGCCTCCACGGGCTCCCGCCTCGCATTCAGCTGTGAGTACTCCCGTCCGAGGGCTTTCGGCAGGCCCGCCGAAAGCCCGCCGTCCGCCCGTGAGCGCCCTTCCGAGGGCGGCCCCGCCGCAGTCCGAACGCCGTGTCAGCGGCCTTGCTTCGCCCGGTCCAGAGCCGCCACGCCCACCGCCGCGAGGCCGATCTGGATGAACCACTCGATCCAGTCGGGCCCCTTGGTGTCGGCCACCCCGAACCCCGCGGCGATCGCCGAGCCCAGCAGTGCTGCGACGATGCCGACGACGATCGTCCACAGGAAACCGATGCGCTGCCGTCCGGGGACGACCAGGCGCCCCAGGACGCCGATGACGATGCCGATGACGATGGCACTGATGATGCCTGATATCTCCATCTCCGCCCCTCTTCGTCGAGCTCACCACTGATGCCCACTGATGTTCAATCTGCCCGCGCAATGCCCGGACAGTCCGGTGCGGTTATTGCCGGGACTTTCTGTTCACCCCCCGGACATGCCATGTACCTTTCAATCAATCGACGCGTGTAGAACCCTCAACTCGGTTCTACGCGCGCAGACTTGACGCCCGCACCGCCTCTACCCCACCGCTCACGGAGGTTCGCCGGATGCTTGGATCCAGAAGATCCCGCCGCAGACTCACCACCGCCCTGGCCGGATTCGGGCTGCTCGTCACGGGAGCCGCACTCCAGGTCAGCACCAGTGCCACTCCCGCCCACGCGGCCACCACGCACCGCATCCTGTTCGACAACGCCCACGCCGAGACGGCCGGCAACGCCGACTGGATCATCTCCACCAGCCAGCCCGACCCGCTCAGTGAGGACTCCTCCCCGTCCTCAGAGACGGACTGGACCGGCGCCCTGTCCTCCTGGGGCGTCGCCCTCCAGAAGACCGGCAGCTACAGCCTCAAGACGCTGCCCTCGGGCTCCAGCCTCAGCTACGGCGGCTCCTCGACGACCGACCTGTCGAACTTCGACACGCTGGTCCTGCCCGAGCCGAACACGCTGTTCACGACCGCCGAGAAGACGGCGATCATGAACTTCGTGAAGAACGGCGGCGGTCTGTTCATGATCTCCGACCACACCGGCGCCGACCGCAACAACGACGGCGAGGACGCGGTCGAGATCCTCAACGACCTGATGACGAACAACAGCGTCGACTCGACCGACCCGTTCGGCTTCTCGATCGACTCGCTGAGCATCAGCTCCGACTACCCGTCGGCGATCAGCGACAGCAGCGACCCCGTGCTGCACGGCTCCTTCGGCACCGTCACCAAGAGCCTGATCGCCAGCGGCACCACCGCCACGCTCAAGCCGTCCGACAACTCCGCCGTCAAGGGCCTGCTCTACCGCACCGGCTACTCCGGCAACACCGGCGCCTTCTTCCTCACCAGCACCTTCGGCAGCGGCCGCGTCGCCTTCTGGGGCGACAGCTCGCCCATCGACGACGGCACGGGCCAGTCCGGCAACACCCTGTACGACGGCTGGAACGACTCCGGCGCCACCAACGCGGCCCTCGCCCTCAACGCCACCGCGTGGCTCGCCGGTGACGGCACCAGCGGCGGGGGCGGCGGCGGGTCCGGCACCTGCACCGCCGCCCAGCTGCTGGGCAACAACGGCTTCGAGTCGGGCAACACCACGTGGAGCGCCAGCAGCGGTGTCATCACCAACTCCAGCAGCGAGTCGGCGCGTACGGGTTCGTACTACGCCTGGCTGGACGGCTACGGCAGCGCCACTACCGACACCCTCTCCCAGTCGGTGACCATCCCGTCCGGCTGCACCACCGCCGCCCTGAGCTTCTATCTGCACATCGACACGGCGGAGACCTCGACGAGCACGGCGTACGACACGCTCAAGGTCCAGGTCCTGAACAGCTCCGGGACCGTCCTGAGCACCCTGGCGACCTATTCGAACCTGAACGCCGCCAGCGGCTACACCCAGCGCAGCTTCAGTCTGGCGAGCTACGCCGGCCAGACCGTCACGCTCAAGTTCACCGGGACCGAGGGCTCGACCCTGCAGACGTCCTTCGTCATCGACGACACGGCTCTCAACGTCAGCTGACGCCCCGGGGCCCGGCGGTACGAGTCCGCCGGGCCCCACTGGGTCATTCCGCCGGGACCGTCCGCTCCGCCGTGTTCCAGCCGGAGACCCGCACCCGCGGCACGGATCCGTGCAGATCCGCCGTCCGGTAGGTGGCGGTCAGCGTCACCGATTCGCCGGGCCACAGGCTGACCTCGTTGTCCGACCACCGCACCGGCAGTACCGGCTTCCCCTTCGCGTCGACGAGATGGACGTCCGTCAGCAGTGACGGGGTCTTCCCGCTCCCCGTGTTGCGCACGGTCACCGTCGTGGTCGACGTTCTGTCCGCCGACTCCGTCGACGCCGTGGCCGAGACCGGCACCCGCGCCATCGAACCCAGCCCCTTCAGGTCGGCGTAGCTCGTCGTCGGCGTGTAGTACCAGTCGGTCCTGGCCCAGTCGAGCGTGTCCGCCTCGGTGGAGAGCCAGTACACGTTCCGGCTCACCTCCTTGCCGGTGGAGTCGGTCAGGGTGAGCCGTACCAGATACGTCGTCGAGAGTCCGCTCACCGACGCGGGCGCGGGCAGCGTGAGGACGGTGGTGTGTGCGCCGTCGCCCTTCACCGCCACATCGGTGACGGTCCTGTCGTACTTCTGCTTTCCGTCGGGGTTGAACAGGGTGGCCCGGGCGGTGAGTCCGGCGGCGGAGGCGTGCCGGTTGTCGACCACCACGACGGAGCGGTTGTCGTACGAGTACTGGATGTGCAGCGGTTCGTTGGCCTTCTTCGCTCCGAAGTAGGCGCCGCCCTGGTCGAGGTAACGGTCCATCAGCTGCCAGTGCAGCGACGTCCAGCCGCTGTTGAACATCCAGTAGATCACCCCGGTGGAGGGCTTCGAGGAGTCCTTCGCGTTGCGCCCGTACGCCTCGTACTGGGCACGGACGTTCTCGTACTGCGCGAGCTGCGCCTTGCGCACGTAGTCGGTGAGGCCGGTGGGGGAGCCGTACCGGCCGGCGAGAGCGGCGTCGTAGATCTTCAGGGTGCCGAAGACCGGGGACGGGGAGCGGTGGTACTGCCTGATGCCCGGGTTCTTCCAGAGCGTGTCCAGCTCGGCGGGGGTCATCATCCGGCGCAGGGTGTCGAGGGTGGGGATGTCGGGGCCCGCACTCGTCTCGGAGTTGAAGCCGGTGGCCCCGCCCTCGCGCTTGGCGTACCAGTAGTTCGGCGGGATCCAGTCGTAGGGTCCGGTCATCTTCATTCCGGAACTGCCCAGCTGGGGCGAGGACTTGTCGGAGGCGGCGGCGACCACCGGGGTCGGCCAGTCGGCCGCCTTCAGGGCGTCCAGATAGTTCTTCTCGATCTTCGCGTCGGGTGCGAAGTCGCTTCCGATCAGGAAGGAGATGACGCTCGGGTGGTCGCGCAGCCGGGCGGCCTCGGCGGCCATCGACGCCTTGGCGACCGGGTAGTCGGCGGCCGTCCACGGGTCGCCGGACTCGCCGGTCCCGTTGACCTGGCCCTCCCACTTGTCGCAGCACTCCCAGCCCGGCAGGGTGAGGACGCCGTAGCGGTCGGCGAGGTCGAAGAACTCGTCGGGCTCGATGTGGCCTTCCAGGCGGATGGTGTTCAGGCCCAGGTCCAGGGCGTACTTCAGCCGGTCCGCGACGTAGGTGCGGTCCCAGCGCAGGAACTCGTCGGGTGACCAGCCACCGCCCTTGATGAGCAGCCTGCGGCCGTTGATCCGGTACTGCCGGGCGCCGTCGGAGTTCAGCGGCGCCTGGATGTCGCGGATGCCGAAGGTCTCGTGCGCGGTGTCCGACGGCGCACCGGAGACGGACGCGGTGAGGTCCAGGTCGTACCGGGGCTGTTTGCCCATGCCCGCAGGCCACCACACCTTCGGCGAGGTGAGATGCAGGCCGGGGACGTCGGCGGAGGTGAAGGTGACCGTCTTCGTCTCGTGGGCGGCGAGCGGGACCGACCGGGAGAACGAGGTCCCGCCGACGCTGCCGGAGACCTCGGCCGTGACGGGCGCGTCGGAGTCGTTGCGGGCCCGCGCCTTGACCGTCAGGTCCGCCGAGGCCAGCGACGGTACGTCCAGCCTGGTCACCACGTGCGCGTCCCGCAGCGCGACCGGGCCGCCCCGGCGGACCACCACGTCACGGACGATGCCCATGTTCTCGTCGGGCGGGGGCTGCAGCCAGTCGATCCAGCCCATGGTCAGGTTCTTGTTGGGCACGTTCGGCCGGATCCGGAAGGCCACCGTGTTGGTACCGGACCGCACCAGCGAGGTGATGTCGAGTTCGTGGCGTGTGTAGGAGCCGGTGACGTCCGCGGCCTTGGCGACCTGGCGGCCGTTGACGTAGACGTCGGCTGCCGAGATCACCCCGCTGAAGTCGAGGTGGGTGCGCTCGGAGGTGTCGGCGACCTGGAAGTCGGAGCGGTACCACCACGGGATCTGGAAGTCGGCCTTCGGGATCTGCTGCTGGTTGGTGGAGTAGAACGGGTCGGCGTAGACGTGGTGGGCGAGCAGCGCGGCGAGGACGGTGGAGCGGGGACCCGCCGAGTACCAGCCGGTCGCCGGATAGCCGGGGGA
This sequence comes from Streptomyces sp. NPDC086549, assembly GCF_044746205.1. Taxonomy (NCBI): domain Bacteria; kingdom Bacillati; phylum Actinomycetota; class Actinomycetes; order Kitasatosporales; family Streptomycetaceae; genus Streptomyces; species Streptomyces sp. NPDC086549. The sequence continues at coordinate 173,362 of NZ_JBIVBS010000010.1, forward strand.
GGAGACGGCCGACGCGGAGTCGTCCACCTTCGCCGTCGACTGGATCGCGAAGCCGGAGAGCGGTGTGCCGGTCCCGGCGGCGGACGGCACGCGGGTGACCGGGGTGTGCCCGTACGCCCGGACCGGATGCCGGGGCCCGGCCCAGGCACTGGTGGACAGCGAGCCGAGCAGTGCCAGGGCCACGGTGGCCGTGGCGAGTCGTCGTCGGGGGGCGGAGTGAGGGAACACGCAGAGCTCCTGGTTTGTAAAGTTAGGAAACTTTACTAACCCGCCTCAAGCTAGGGCGCCGAGACGACCATGTCAATCACCGTGGCCCCTGCGGGAATTGCACTGAGACGTGTGCGGGAGCCGGTCGTCACCCGGCCGACCTGCGCTCGAACACCTTCTCCCGGGCCGTGCCCAGAGCCGTCGCCACCGCGCCGAGGAGCACCGCGTCCTCACCCAGTCGGCTCGGCGCGATCTTCGGGCGGAGCGGGGTGAGCGTCCGCAGATGCTCCCGGACCGGCTGCAGCAGCAGGTCCACGCTGTGACCCACCCCGCCCCCCAGCACCACGAGATCCGGATCCAGCACGGCCGTCGCGGCCGCCACGGTGTGCGCGATCCGCTCGCCCTCCAGGTGAACCGCCTTGACCGCCGCCGTGTTTCCCTGCCGGGCCGCGTCGAACACGGCCTTGGCGGTGAGCTGCCCGCTCATCCCGAACCGGCGCGCCGCCTCGACGACGGCCGGCCCCGACACCGCGTCCTCCAGCCGCTCCGGCTTCTGCTGTCCCGGCCAGGGCAGGAACCCGATCTCCCCGGCCAGCCCGTGCGCCCCCGTGAACAGCCGCCCCTCGCTGACGACCCCCATGCCCAGGCCGGTGCCGATCAGGATGTACGCGAACAGCCGGCTGCCCGCGCCGACCCCGTACGTGTACTCGCCCAGCGCGGCGAGGTTGGCGTCGTTGTGCACCTCCAGCGGTACGCCCAGCTCCTCGCGCAGCCGGTCGAGCAGTCCGGCGCGGCCCCACCCCGGCAGATGCATCGCGTACCGCACCCGCCGCTGCTTCTCGTCGTACACGCCGGGCGTGCCCACCACCCCGTGCACCACCTCGGCCGGGTCCGTTCCGGAGTTGGCCACGGCCTGGCGGGTGGTGTCGACGACCAGGTCGGCCAGGGCGCCGGAGCCGCGGGCGCGGTTGCGTACGTCGGACCGGGCGACCACCGTGCCGTCCAGGTCGGCCACCGCGACCCGCAGCCAGCCGCGGCCTATGTCCACGCCGAGCGCGTAACCGGCGGCCGGGTCGGGGGCGTACAGGACCGCGATCCGGCCGCGCTCGGGGGCGTGCGTGCCGACCTCGTGGACGAGCCCGGCCGCCTCCAGCGAGGCCAGTGCGCTGGACACCGTCGGCTTCGACAGACCGGTCTCGCGGGCCAGCTGGGCACGCGACGCCGCGCCGAGGGCGCGCAGCCGGTCGAGGAGCAGCCGCTCGTTCGCGCTGCGCAGCCGTCGACGGCTCCAGGGCTGTTCGTGCTGCTCTACGACGTCGCCGGCGGCCATCGCACCATTCTCACGCATTCCTCACGCATACTTGACGCATCTAGTAAGTCTCCTTAACTTTATCGGCCATCAGCTTAGCCGGATCGGCCGTGCAGGCCCGCCGGGCGAGCCTCTCCGTCCATCGCGTCAGGAGTCCCCATGTCCGGTAGCCCGCCACCCACGAGTGGATTCGTCCGTCGCGTCGGTCTCTTCCAGGCCACCGCCATCAACATGAGCCAGATGTGCGGGATCGGTCCGTTCGTGACCATCCCGCTGATGGTCGCCGCGTTCGGCGGCCCCCAGGCGGTCATCGGGTTCCTGGCGGGCGCGGTGCTCGCGCTCTGCGACGGGCTCGTCTGGGCCGAGCTGGGCGCGGCGATGCCCGGCTCCGGCGGCAGCTACGTCTATCTGCGCCAGGCCTTCCAGTACCGCACGGGCCGGCTGATGCCGTTCCTGTTCGTCTGGACGGCGATGCTCTTCATCCCGCTGATCATGTCCACCGGCGTGGTCGGCTTCGTCCAGTACCTGGGCTACCTCGCCCCCGACCTCGGCAGGACCTCGGGCGATCTGATCGGCCTCGGCATCATCGCCCTGGTCGTGATCCTGCTATGGCGCGGCATCGAGCACATCGCCCGCATCACCGCCGTGATGTGGGCCGTGATGATCGCCTCGGTGCTCCTGGTGATCGTCGCCGCGGCCACCGACTTCAGCCCGCACCTGGCCTTCACCTATCCGGCCCACGCCTTCGACCTCACCTCGAACCACTTCTGGCCCGGCTTCGCCGCGGGCCTGACCATCGGCATCTACGACTACCTCGGCTACAACACGACCGCCTACATGGGCGCCGAGATCAAGGACCCGGGCCGGACGCTGCCGCGGTCCATCATCTTCTCGATCCTCGGCATCATGGCGATCTACCTGCTCCTCCAGATCGGCACGCTGGGCGTCATCGACTGGAACCGGATGACGAACCCGGACGACATCGCCTCGACCTCCGTCGCCTCGGCGGTCCTCGAAAAGACCTGGGGCAAGGGCGCCGCGGACACCGTGACCGTCCTGATCCTGATCACGGCGTTCGCCTCGGTGTTCACCGGCCTGCTCGGCGGCTCGCGGGTGCCCTACGACGCCGCACGCGACCGTGTCTTCTTCCGGCCGTACGGGAAGCTGCACCCCGAGCACCGCTTCCCGATGCTCGGCCTGGCGACGATGGGCGTGATCACCGCGATCGGCTTCCTGATCGGCCGCCACACCGATCTGGCGACCCTGATCCAGCTCCTCACCACCGTGATGGTGATCGTCCAGGCGCTGGCCCAGATCGTGGCCCTGTCCGTGCTGCGCAGACGCCGGCCGACGCTGCGCCGCCCCTACCGCATGTGGCTCTATCCGCTGCCGAGCATCGTCGCCTTCGCCGGCTGGTGCGTGATCTACGGCTACGCCGACAGGAACTCCCCGGGCCGTCACCCCATCGAGTGGTCCCTGGCCTGGCTCGCCCTCGGCTGCGTCGCCTTCCTGATCTGGGCGCGGCTGGAGAGGGTGTGGCCGTTCGGGGAGAAGGAGATCGCCGAGGAGTACGCCACGGCACCGGCGCCGGACGCGGAGCCCGCCGGTACCTGAGCCCAACAGCCATGCGGTGCGCCGGAGTCACCGGCGCACCGCTCCTCGGCCGAGCGGTGACGTCCCCCTGACGGTGCCACATTCGCCGTTTCCCGCCCCGCCCTGTGCGATGTGGCTAAGGTTCACCGTGGGCATCGCCCAGGCGGTGTCCGGCGCGGCAACCGGTCGATCCAGCGGAGCCGTGTGTCGCACCAGCGGTACTTCGGGGGGCGTGGGTGAGCGGTTCGGTTACTCCACAGCTTGTGTTCGTACACGGAATCGGGGGACTCCGGGACACGGCCGGTGAGCGCCGTGAGTGGCTCGATGCCCTGGCCGAAGGAGCCCGCAAGGCCGGGCACTCCGACGCCGTCTCCGGGCTGACGCAGGGCTGGCTGGCCCAGACACGCTTCGCGAACTACAGCGACCTGTTCACCGATGCCGAGGCCCAGGGCTCGGACACGGCGGAACTCGCGGAACTCGACGACGAGCAGGCACCGTTCCTGGAGGAGTTCGTCGAGACGCTGCTCGACGAACTGGGTGAGCAGGCGGCGCAGCAGGGTGACCGGCGCGCGTCCGCGGTGATCGAGGACGCCAGGGCACAACTGCCGCGCTTCGACGACCAGGCACAGGGCGCTCTGGCACCGTTTCGCGCCCTGGGGAGGGCGCTGACGACCCTGCTGCAACTGCCGGGACTGCGCCAGGGCGCCCAGTGGGCGAGCGGCCTGCCGTTGCTGTGGCACCTGAGCCAGGTCGGCCGCTACCTGGACCGCCGTGCGGCCGACGGGAGCGAGCGGCCCCTGGGCGCCCGCATCCGCGAGCGGGTTCTGCGGGGCACGGACCCGGAGCGTCCGCTCGTCGTGGTGAGCCATTCCCTGGGGAGCGTGGTCGCGTTCGAGGCGCTGCGCGACTATCCAGGGCAGGTCAAGCTACTGGTGACACTGGGTTCTCCACTGGCCACCGCAGCGGTGGTGCTGCCACGGGTGGTTCCCCAGCCGCCCCGCACCCCGGAGCGCGTGGAGCGGTGGCTGAATTTCTGGGACCGCGACGACGTCGTGGTGGGGCGTCCGCGTATCAAGAACTGGATGCTGCCCAACACCCTGGGCGTCCTCCCGGTCACCGACCGGGTGGACTCGGACGGCCCGTGGGTCCACACCGGCACGAAGTACCTGCGCCAGGCAGCCGTCGCCGGCCCCGTTGTCGAGGCGCTGCGGAAGTGACCGACCAGCCCCGGCGGCACCTGCTGGTGGTGGGCGCGCAGTGCACGGCCATGGGAACCCTGGCACGCCTGGAAGAGGCGGCCGAGCGCCTGCACGCGGTGCTCACCGATCCCGTGCGCGGCGGGTGCGCCGCCCGCCTCGGCGACAACGGGTCCCTCCTGGTGAGCGCAACACTGGAACCCGACGACGTACGCAAGGCCGTGCACGAGGCGGTCCACCGGGCGAAGGCCGACGGCGCCGTACTGGTGGTGGCCCTGCTCGGCCACGGCTTCACGCCACCGCAGCAGACCGACCTGTACTTCATGGTCGCCGGGTCCACGACCACGAGCATCAAGTCGGCGTTGAACGTCCGCCAGTTGCTCGCCGATGCCGTCGACGAGCCGGGTGTCGAAGGGGTGATCGCCCTGATCGACACCTGCCACGCGGCCGGCGCCGCACCGGATGCCGGCGTCCTGGCCGGCGGGGTGCGGGCCGGCCGCACCAGGCTGTCCGTCCTCACCGCGTCCGCGTCCGACCAGGCGGCCCGCGGCATGCGTCTGACCTTCGCCCTGATCGACGTCCTGCGTGAAGGGCTGAACGGCGCGGGCACCGCGGTGTACGCCGACACGAGGCTGACCGAGGAACTGCGCGGCCGTATCGTCGGACAGGTCGTCGGGAGATTCGAGTACGACAACGACCCCTTCGCCCTGGACGGCCTGTGGTTGGCCCGCAACGTGCTTTCCGCACCCGGCGTCGGAGGTGTGGTGGGGCCCGTGGGGCGACAGGACCTTGAAGAAGCCGTGTCGATGTGGCGTGCGAACATGCGCCTGCCCGTACGCCTGACGCGTGACGAACTCGACGAACTGCATGTGTTCGCGCAACAGGGCCGCATCGAGGACACGACCGATTCCGGGTGGCACGAGCGCGTGATCGACGTGGTGGGCACGCTCGTGGAGTGCGCCCGGACGGTCACCATCCTCAACACGGTGCTGGCCGAAGTCGTCACCAGCGACCTGCTGCGGGAGGCGCGGCGGCTGTCCGGCCTCCCGCACGAGGCGGAGGGACCGGAACTCCTGCGCGACCTGGTCGAGTTCGCGGCGCTGCGGGCCAGGAGCCTGAACGCGCCCCAGTGGAAGGCACCCGCGCGTCTCCTGGCCGCCCTGGCCCACCTGTCCGAAGCGGAAGGCGTGACCCAGCGGTTACGGGCATGGGCGCAGGAACGCGGCGTGGTCACCACGTTCAACGACGCCCTGACCGAGTTCTCCAGGCGGAGCCGGCAGGGAAGCCTGCGCCTCGTCCTCAGCCTGGCAGGCGCCCTCACCGACTGGCCGGAGGAGATCGACGCCTGGCTGGTCGGCAGCGGCGAGAAGCTCCCGGTGCACCAACGGTTCCGATGCGGATCGGCCGACCGCCTGGGCGTGGCCGCGGCGATGGGAACGGCCCTGACGTGGGCACGCGGGCGGCTCCCCGACCCGGAGGAGCTGGTCAACGTGGACGTGGCCGCCCCCGCCCACCTGCTGGCACGGTGGCGGCCCGAGGAGGCGAAGGTCGGCCGCCACCTCCTCGGCGCCCACAACACCGTGGTCGTCCGCTGGAGCGGCCGGATGGACCCGGCCGAGGAGAACGCGGAGATGAACGACGCGGCCCGCAAGGCCCTGCGCGTGATGGAAGCCCGCGGAGTCGTCCCGGTGGAGTGGATCGACGCGACCGTCCTGGGCGACCGGCACGGACTTGAGCAGAGTCTCATGACCGGCCGCTACGACACGGCGGTCGGGATCGACCACCATCCCGAGACGTTGCAGGACGTCCTCGAAGACCTGTTGCCCTACGCGCCGATCATCCTGTGGCCGCGCCCGGAAGCACGACCGGGCGACGGCGCGCTGCGCACGTTGGTGCAGCAGCACTGGCACAGTCTCCCCGCCGGCTTCACCCCCGCCTACAAGCAGCGGTGGTACCCGGAGCACGAAGGATGCGGGACGTGCCTCGGTGACGTGCGCGCGGTCTGGCACGACGAGCCGTGGCTGGAGTTCTGCCGACCGTTCGAGAATCGCGTCGTGGTCGGCCTTGAGGAGGAGTTGTGACCTGGAAGCCCTACTACCGTGGTGACGGCGAGCAGCGGGACACCCCGCTGGATCCTCCGCCCCCGTGGCGGACGTTCCCCCGCGAGCCGCAACACCGGCAGTACCAGCCACCACCCGGTCTCATCGACGCCGTCAACGCGTCCCTGCACCTGCGCCGCCCGCTGCTCGTCACCGGTCCCGCGGGATCGGGCAAGTCCACGGTCATCGAGCAGGTGGCCCACGAACTGGGCCTGGGGCAAGTGCTGCGCTGGCACATCACCTCCCGCAGCTCACTGGCCGAGGCCCTCTACCGCTACGACGCCCTGGGCCGGATCCACGCGCAGAGCCTGCGTTCGGCGATGACGCACGGAGCGGCGGGCCGGGCGGGCCGTGGCCGCAGCCGCGACGACATCGCTCCCTTCCTGCAACTCGGGCCCCTGGGCACCGCCTTGCTCCCCGCCGACCGGCCCCGTGCCCTGCTCGTCGACGAGATCGACAAGAGCGACCTGGACCTGCCCGGCGACCTGTTGGAGGTTCTGGAGCGCGGCGAGTTCGAGATTCCCGAACTCGTGCGGTACCGGCGGCCCCGCGTCGGCGTCCGCCAGTGGGACAGCCATGACGAGCATCTCGTCGAACGCGGACGGGTGCACTGCACCCAATTTCCCTTCATCCTCCTGACCAGCAACGGAGAACGGGACTTCGCACCGGCCTTCCTGCGGCGCTGCATCCGGTACACCATGCCCCCGCTGACCGCGGAGCTGCTGCGCGACATCGTCCTGGCCCACTTCGACGAAGTGCCGCCAACCGGCGAGGACCTTGTCACCCAGTTCGCCGAGCGCATCGCGGCGGGCGAGCACCTCGCCGTCGACCAGCTGCTGAACGCCGTGGCACTGCTCACCGGCGACCAGGCACCGGAGCACGAGCAGTACGAGGAACTCCACGCGCTGCTGGTGCGTGAGCTGTCCCGTGTCTGACGCCCTGACACGCCTCCTGCGGGTTCTCGGCGGGGCGCTGCCTCCCGGTGCGGACGCCCGCACCCTGGTCGACGCCCTGTGGCTGGCCGCGTCCGGCTCCGAGGGCCACGGTGCGCCGTCGACGCACGCCGTGCCCACGGACGAGGCGGCTCCCGTCCCGGAGGCCGGTCCGGCGGCACAGCCCGCCGGGCATGCGCCGCAGGGGGCCCGCCGCGTCCTCCACGGCGCGGAGGGCCGGGAGCTGTCCGTCCGCAGGCCGGGGGCGGTGTCCAGGGTCCGCGGCGTTCCCCTGACACTGGGACGCGGCAGTCCGCTTCCGGACGCCCTGGCCGTCGGCCGCGCCGTCCAGCCGTTCCGTCTGCCCTGGCGCCACGGCGGGCGCACGCGGCTGGACATCGACGCCACCGTGGAGCACTACGCCCGCGGGGGCCCTCTCGTGCCGATGTTCCGGCCCGCCCCGGAACCCTGGTTCGAAGCGGTCGTTCTGGTGGACTCCTCGCTGTCCATGACCGTGTGGGAGGAGACCACACGTGCGGTGACCGGGCTGCTGCGCAACCTCGGAGGTTTCCGCGCCGTCCACACCTGGCGCCTGGACTGGCACAACGGCGAGCCACTGGTCCAGGACCACCACGGCAGCGCGGTACCCGGCGACCGAGTGCCCCACCACGGCAGTGGCCCCCAGGGCAGACGGCTCGTCCTGCTGGTCTCCGACTGCGCCGCCCGCGGCTGGCACACCCCTGCCCCCTGGCTGCTCCTTCGCGACTGGGGCGGTCAGATCCCGGTGGCGCTGCTCGACCCGCTGCCCCCGCGGCTGTGGCGCCGCTCCGCACTGAACCTCCCCGCCGTACGGGTCAGCGGCGCTCAGTGCGGCGACCACAACGGCGGGCTCCGCTTCCGGCTGCCGCCCCGGCTGCGGCCGGGCGTGGCCGGTGAAGACGCCCTCGGCACCTGGTCCGCCCTCCCCGTCGTGTCGTGCACTCCGCACTCGCTCGGAGCCTGGGCGAGCACCCTCATGCGAGCCGACCCACGGGGCTGCGACGCCGTGCTCATCCCCGCCACCGGCCGTCTTCCCCAGACGCGCACCGGCACGGCCCCCGCACGGCAGGCCGACCCCGAGCGGCTCGCCGAGGCCTTCGTGCACACCGCGCCGGCACCCGCGGTCCGTCTCGCCGTGCTCGGCTCCAGCCTGCCCGAACTGCCCCTTCCCCTGCTGCATGTGCTGCGCGACCAGGCGGTCCCCGAGGCCCGGTACGCGGATCTCGCCGAAATGCTCACCAGCGGACTGTTCATGGTGCGGCGCGAGCCCGACGGCGATCCGGTGCTCGTGTTCCACGCCGCCGCCCAGGAGTATCTGCGCACCTTCCTGACGACGCATGACGCATGGCAGGTCGAGCGCGCCTTCAGCCGCCACGTCGCCGCCCATCCGTACGCTCCCCACGGCATCGCCACCGTGCTGCACGATCCGGCGGTGGCCGGCGAACTCCCCGCGGAGGTACGCCCCTTCGCGAAGGCCGTGACGGCGGTGCGCCGCATCCTTGAGCCGGTGCGGGTCCCGGGCGACATGGGGACCGAGGAGCCGGTCGCCGGTCCGGACAGTGAGGTGTACGCCGTCTACTCGCGGGTGCGGCAGCGTATGCGGACGTACTTCGATCAGACCGTCGAAGGCCATGCCCGCCCCGACGCCGAGTCCCTGCTACGACACTTGATCGACTACGTGCATTCCAGACTTCCGGTTCCGCTGGGCGACTGGCCGCGAGAGAGCACCTATTTCGACGAACTGCGTGCGGACGGGGGAGAGATCAGGCTCCGTGACGTGGTCGGCGACCTCCGCCTGTATCCCGGTTCGGCGGACGTCGTGCTGCAGAGGCTCGCGCTGCCTGGGCACAAGCCCGGACACGACCTGGTGTGGCATGCCGCCGGCGGGCCCGTGCACGTCAAGGTCAGGACGAGCGCCGCGTTCTCCTGGGCGGGCGTGACGGCAGACGTCCATCGCGAGTTCGCCGATGGCACGCGGCCTTCCTCTCCGGTCGACTTCTTCATGATTCTCGACACGTCCGACAAACCCGAGGGGCTGCACCATCTGAGCGACTGCGTGGCGATGATCGAGCCGGAGCCCGGGCGAGGGGATCGGGCGGCGGTCGTCCTGCGCCTCCAGACTCGTCACGGCAGCGGTTCGAACGCCGCCCGAGCGGCATTGGCCACTGCCCTGCGGGTCCTGCTGGCACGCGCCGGATCCCCGTCGTACGCAGAGATCGTCCGGGAGGCGGCGCGGGAGTCACCTCCGGTGCAGCTCAGCGGCGGCTCACTGGCTCGCTGGTTCGCCGGGCGGGCCGTTCCGGCCGGCGAGCGCGACTTCACCTGGCTGACGGGCTTCCTGACACAGCGTTCGGGTCAGGAGGGCGGCGGAGCTCTGTCACCCGCGGCGTTGGCCAGGTTGCTGGACCGCGCGCGGGAGGAGGCGCGCCGCGAAGCCTCCGGCCCGCCCGCGACGTCCTCCCTGCCGACGCCGCTCGGAGTTCCGGTCGGCGAACTGGCCGACCCCACCGTGCTGGGCGTCCACCCAGTGGTGATGCCGTCCGGTTTCGGGGACGAGGAAGCTTCGACGCCGGCCTGGCCGCCCTACATTGCACGTGAAATCGATCAGCTGCTGCACGCCGTTCTGCAGGACTGCGCCGAACGAGGCAGCCGACTGGTCATGGTGGTCGGCGCCGCGGGCTCGGGCAAGAGCCGGTTGTGCTGGGAAGCACTGCACATCCTCCCGCCCACCTGGCGGGTGTGGCAGCCCCGCTCGAGTGCCGACCTGGAGGAGGTGCTGAGCGCCCCGACCTCGATCGGGCCGCGCACCGTGATCTGGCTGGACGACGCCCAGCGTCACCTCCTGGACGTGACGGGCGGCCGGGGCGAACGTGTCGCGGAGGCGCTGCTGGAGCTTCTGCGTCGTCCGCGGGGCGGCCCGGTATTGATCCTGGGATCATTGCGCGACGAGTACTGGAACGTTGTCGGGTCGGTGCCTTTGGTGCCCCCAGCCGTCGCGGCGGATCCCCATCGGCACGCCCGGGAGCTGCTCGCCCACTGCACGCACATCTCTGTCCACTCCCAGCTCAGCCCCGCCGAGCGGGCCCGCTTCAGCGCCAGTACCGGGATCGACCCTCGCCTGGACGACGCGGTGACACGGGCTCAGGACGGCAAGGTGATCCCCTATCTCGCGAGCGGTGACGCCCAGATCGAGCGGTTGGCTTCCGCGCCGCCCGCAGCCCACGCTCTCGTGTTGGCCGCGGTCGACGCCCTCCGCTGCGGGCACGGACCGAGGCTGCCGCTGGCGCTTCTGGAAGCGGCGGTTCCCGGTTATCTCACGGACGAGCAACGGGACGGCCTCGACGACGGCTGGATCCACTCCGCCGTCGAATACCTCACGCCCTTCACGCGCAGCCCGCTCGGCGTGGCCGGACTGCTGTCCCGCGACCACACGCGGCCGGGTGAGGGGGCTTCCGCATCGCCGTGTTACCGGCTCTCCGACCACATCGAGCGATTCGGACGCGCGACCCGTGCTCGTCACGCACCTCCCGACGACCTCTGGGAGGCGCTGGCGGCGCACGCGTCGGGCCCGGACCTGGAGGCCGTCGCCCGGACCGCGGAAGCGCAGGGAGACCACCGCCGCGCCGCGCGCTTCCGCGGGCTCGCCCGACGAGCCGGTGACAGTGTGGGAGCCGACGCCGACCTGACCGAGAGCGGCGCGCGTGCCCTGCGAAGCCTCCTCCAGCGCACCGACCTTCCCCAGGCCGAGGCTCGTGCCGCCGTTGAGCAGGCCCTGGACTGGCTACGGGCCGGCGGCCGCACCGAGAACGCGCAGTTCGTTCTCAACGGGCTGCTCATGCGTGACGATCTGTCGGCCGAAGAGGTGTCCGAGGCGGTACGGAGCGCGCTGGACTGGCTGGCGGTGCACGGAGACACCCCGGCCGCGCAGTTCGTGCTCGGGCGTCTGCTGGCGAGGACCGACCTCGGTGAGCTCGATGCGAACCAGGCAGTGGTGCTCGCCCTGGACTGGCTGCGTGTCCTGGGAGACACGCAGTGGGCTCAGTACGTTCTGCGCCCCGTACTCCTGCGCGGAGATCTGACGAATCGGCAGGCGCATCTCGCCGCTCAGGCGGCGCTGAAGTGGCTCAGTCTCCACGGCAACGCCGCCACCAGCCAGTTCGTGCTGAGTGCCGCGCTGCGCAGGGACGACCTCGCTCCCGAGCCCCGCACCGGGTTGGTGGAGGCCGCCATGGGCTGGATCCGTGACGTCGGCAACTCCGAACCTGCCAAGTTCGTGCTCCGCCCCCTGCTCCAGCGCTCCGACCTCACTTCCGAAGAGGCAGGGCCGGCCAGGGAGGCGGCTCTCGACTGGCTGCGAACGCACGGCGGCAGCCTCGATGCCCAATTCGTTCTGAACGCCGTGCTGTATCGCGACGATCTGACCGCGGAGGAGGCGCGTGAGGCCGCGGACCGGGCTCTGGAGTGGCTTCGCACGCACGGTGCCGACGAGTCTGCCTGGTACGTTCAGCGCCCGTTGAGGCTGCGCACCGACCTGAGCGCAGACGTGACGGCCCAGTTGGAGGGGATGCAGGCGGCGGGAAGCCGACTCGGCGGAGGCGCCGGCCCCGCAGAACCGCGCTGGGGCGTCATCCTGGTCGCGGACATCGAGCGACTGCCCGACGACGACACGTCCTCGTTCGAACTGGGACAGGCACACCGCCGTCTGCACGACATCCTCGCCCGCGTGCTTCGCGACGTGGCTCCGCAGTGGCAGAACTGGGACAGCGGTGACGGCACGATCGTCTTCCTTCCGGGGATGTTCGTTCCCCGTGCTGTGGACCTGCTGCGTCGTCTGCGCAGGGAACTCGACGACCCCTTCTGGGACCGGCCACCGCGTCTGCGAATCGCCCTGCACTGCGGCGACGTCGTTATGGATCAGCACGGACCGGTCGGGCGGGCCGTGGTGACGGCGACCCGGCTGGCGGATGCCCCGGCTCTCCGCTCCGCTCTGCGCTCGGGAGTCCGCTCACCGCTCGCTGTGGTGATCTCCGATGACATGGTCAGCTACGGCGGCCTCACGCTTTGGGAGGAGACAGGCCCGTTCCGTCCGGTGGAGATCAGCACGAAGGGGGAGACGCTGCGCGCCTGGATCTGCGTGCCCGGATACGCGCAGCCGCCCGGGATCGCGGAGTGGGAGCGGCACCCCGAGGACGACGCGGCCGAGTGAGGGCCGGGGGAGGGCGGGTATCACCCGCCTTGACATGCAAGAAATTGACTGCATAACGTTGAGTGTGCGATCAGACGACGACTCCGGGATGGACAAGGTCTTCAAGGCGCTGGCCGACGAGACGCGCAGACGGTTGCTCGACCGCCTGCACGAGCACAACGGGCAGACGCTGGGTGAGCTGTGCGGGCGCATCGCCATGACACGGCAGTCGGTGACACAGCACCTGGCCGTCCTGGAGGACGCGAACCTGATCAGCACCGTGCGGCGGGGGCGGGAGAAGCTGCACTACCTCAACCCCGTGCCGCTCCATGACATCCAGGAGCGGTGGATCGACAAGTTCGAGCGCCCGCGCCTGCGCGCGCTCGGCGAAGTGAAGCGGCGAGCCGAGGAAGCCATGACCGACAAGCCGAGTTTCGTGTACGTCACGTATATCGCCGGCACTCCCGAGAAGGTCTGGGAGGCGCTCACCGACGCCGACCTCACCGCCGCCTACTGGGGACACCGGAACGTCTCGGACTGGAAGCCCGGCTCGCGTTGGGAGCACGTCCGTGCCGATGGCTCGGGCATCGCCGACGTGGTCGGCACCGTCGTCGAGAGCGAGCCCCCGGCCCGGCTGGTCACGACCTGGACCTCGCCCGAGACCGAGGGGCAGGAGGACAAGTACTCCCGGGTGACGTACGACATCCGGCGGCACGAGGACATCGTCCGCCTGACCGTCACCCACGAAAACCTCGACGACGAGGGCGAGCGCGCCGACGTGTCGTCCGGCTGGCCGGCGGTACTGTCCAACCTCAAGTCCCTCCTGGAGACGGGCGGTCCGATGCCGCAGGAGCCGTGGGCGGTGCCGGCGCGCTGAGCGGACACGGGAGGCCGGTCCGCCTGAGCGGACCGGCCTCCGTGTTCTTTCTTCCTTTCCTCTGCGTTCTCCTTATGGCATGGGGGCGCTCTTCGCCGCCGTACCGGCGCACATCAGCCCCAGGATCACGGCCAGGGCGCCGATGATGATGTTGTTCAGCACGACGCCGGTGTCCGGGCTGCTGCCGACGATCCAGGGCGCGATGATCATCCATACGCCCATCGCGCACATGGCCCAGCTCAGGCCGTACATGCGCGCCGGGGCCGTGGTGAATCCCAGGGCCAGCAGGCCTATCGCGATGCCCACGATCAGGTTGTGCGTGGCGAGTGCGGGCTGACTCACTGTGTAGTGGAGGATCCACGGGGAAGCCGCGCAGTACAGACCGAGAAGGAACACCGGTCCGTCCACGAGCGCGACATCGCGCCCGCCGAGCATGCGGGCGTACCGGGCCCGCATTTCGGAGACATCGGGGTGGCTTGTTATGTCACCTCTGTGCGAGACGTTGGCCATGACTCGTCTCCTTTGACTTGCAGGCCTGACCGCGTCTGGTGCGGTGCGGTGAGCGCCGCGTACATACATTCTGCGCTTATTTCTCCTTTATCTGTAGAGGTGGGACGGTTCCCGTGTTCGATCAGGTGCACACGCACCGTTTCTGCATCGAATGAGAATGTGAATGCGAACGCGCATGCGAGTTCCTCACGGGCCTGCCTGCTGTTCGAGACGCCGCCGCAACTGGTGCAGCCCGCGTCGCGCGTGGCTCTTGACCGTGCCCAGCGGCCACCCCGTGCGTGCCGCGATCTGGGTCTGCGTCAGATCCTCGTAGAAGGCCATGCGCAGCACCCTCCGCTGCGGCGCCGGGAGCCTGGCCAGCTCGTGCCCCACCAGCACGCGGTCGAGAACGGCCTCGGGCCGGCCGGCCCGGGTGCCGTCGGGGACGAGGGCCGACGCGGCCGCGGTGACCAGTTCGCCGCGCCGGCTCCGGGCGGCCAGCGCGTCGGCGATCCTGCGCCGGGTGATGCCGACGATCCAGGCGGCGAGCGGGCCGCGCTCCGGCCGGTAGCCGTGCCGTCCGCGCCACACGCCGAGGAACACCTGCTGGGTGACGTCCTCCGCCTCGCCGTTGTCGCCCAGCGAACGCCGGGCGAGGGTGTGGACCAGTGCGGACCAGCGGTGGTAGGCCGCGGCCAGGCAGGCGTCCTCGCCCGCGGCCAGGCCCCGGGCGAGCTCCTCGTCGGCGAACGACTCGTCGGCCGGATACACCGGAAACGGGGGCATGACCACGGCTCCTCACGTGTGACGGTGTCGCCATCGTGTGAGCCCGTCGACCGAGGCATCAACGCGCATCGATTGTGCGTCGTATAGTCGCGCCATGGGTGAGTACTCAGCCATGGGTGAGAGCTCGGCCGAGGACGAGCCGGACACGGCCGCGCCCGGCCCGCTCTCCCCAACCCGGGACGCCGCACTGACCACGGGTGCCCTGGCCCGCAGGCTCGGCGTCTCGCCCACCACCTTGCGGTCCTGGGACCGCCGCTACGGCTTGGGCCCCGCCCGGCGCGCCGACGGCCGGCACCGGCGCTGGACTCCCCGGGACGTGGCGATGCTGGAGACGATGTGCCGGCTGACGTCCGCGGGAGTACCGCCCGCCGAGGCGGCTCGCGCGGCGAAGGAGACGGCGGCCACCGGACGGACGTACGCCGCCGCAGATGTCCCCCGTCCCGTCCCGGCGGCCCGCCCGCTGTCCCCCGGTGACGTGCGCCGGGAGTGCCGGGGCCTGGCCCGCGCCGCGGTGCGCCTGGACGCCGCGGCCGTCGAGGACCAGCTGGTCTCCGCGGTCGCCGAACACGGCCTCACCGTGGCCTGGCAGGAGGTGATGGTGCCGACCCTGCACGCCGTGGGACGCAAGTGGGCGTCGTCGGGGGACCGTTACGTCGAGGTGGAGCACCTGCTGTCCTGGCACGTCTCCACCGTGCTGCGCCGGCACACCCGGCGGCCCGTGCCGACGGCCGACGCCATGGCCCCCGGGCCGGTGATCCTGGCCTGCGTGCCCGGCGAACAGCACACCCTGCCGCTGGAGGCGCTCAACGCCGGTCTGAGCCAACTCGGGCTGCCCACCCGGATGTTCGGCGCCGCCGTGCCCGTCGAGGCGCTCGCGGCGGCGGTACGGCGTCTCGGACCGGTCGCGGTGGTCCTGTGGGCGCAGGCCCGCTCGACGGCGAGCCTGCCGCTGGCCCAGCACGTCGCCGTCACGGAGTGGGGTGTGAAGGGCGCGCGCCGGCAGCCGCTCGTGCTGCTCGGCGGTCCGGGCTGGGCCGGCCGTCCGGCGCGCGGCATGCTGCGTCCGACGGCGCTGCGCGACGCGCTCGACACCCTGGCCGGAGCACACCGTGCCGTGCCGCGGGACGAGCCCCGTTGACTTGGCGGGGACAACGCGGACGATTTCCGGTTCGCTCAGCCGTGTCCGCGGGCCCGCCTGAAGCGGGCCAGACCGTCGGCCAGGTCCACGATCGGGTCGGGGTAGTCGAGCGCGACCCGGACCGGGCCCGGGAGCTTCCACGGCTCGTGCGCCGCCGGGCCCGCGACGCCCGCCAGCTCGGGTACCCACCGCCGGACGTATGCGCCGTCGGGGTCGTGGCGCCTGCCCTGGGTGACGGGGTTGAGGACCCGGTTGGGACGGGTGTCCGTGCCGGTGCCGGCCATCCACTGCCAGTTGAGCTGGTTGTCGGCGACGTCCCCGTCCACCAGCAGCTCCAGGAAGTGCCGGGCGCCCACGCGCCAGTCCACGTAGAGCGTCTTGGCCAGGAAGCTCGCGGTCAGCAGGCGGCCGCGGTTGTGCATCCAGCCCTCGTGGCGGAGCTGACGCATGGCGGCGTCGACGACCGGGTAGCCGGTACGGCCCTCGCGCCACGCCTCGATGTCGTCATGGGCGGTGCGTTCCGTGCGCCAGCGGTCGTGCTTCGTACGGTAGTCGGCGGTGGCCGCGCCCGGCCGTGCCGCCAGGACCTGGCGGTGGAAGTCGCGCCAGGCGAGCTGCCGTACGAACGCCTCGGCGCCCGGACCGCCCGCTCGCCGCGCCCGGTGGACGAGTTCGACCGGGGAGAGCGTCCCGAAGTGAAGGTGCGGCGAGAGCCTGGAGGTCGCGTCGCCTGCCAGGTCGTCGTGGCGGTCCTCGTAAGCGCCGACGCCGCCGCGCAGCCAGGCGGTGAGCCGCCTGCGGCCCGCCGCCTCGCCGCCGGGGGCCAGCCCCTCGGACACTCCCCGGAGCGACGCCCGCGCGGGGAGCTCCTCGGAGCCGACGCCGTCCGGCACCCGTACCGTGCGGGGCGCGCCGAGCGGCTCCCGCAGCGGCTGCCGTGACCACTGGCGGAAGTACGGCGTGAACACCGCGAAGTGGTCGGAGGAGGCCGGGGTCAGTGCTCCGGGCGCGACCACCGTGGTCACCGTTTCGTGGACGAGCAGCCGGCGCCCTTCAGCCTCCAGGGCGCGCCGCAGCCGCTCCTCCCGGCGGTGTGCGTAGCCGCTGACGTCGGCCGCCATGTGCACCTCGTCGGCGTCCGCCTCGGCGGCCACCTTGCACACCTCGTCCACCACGTCACCGGACCGGAGGACGAGCCGCCCGCCGCGCTCGCGCAGCCCCGTGTCCAGGTCGCGCAGGCAGTCGGCGAGGAACGCCAGCCGGTTCGGGGCCGTGAACCCGGCGTTCTCCACCGCCTTGTCGCGGACGAAGAGCGGCACGGCGTGGCGCGGACCGTCCAGGGCGGCCCGCAGCGGCGGGTGGTCGTGCAGGCGCAGGTCGGAGGTGAACAGGACGACCGAGACGTTCATGGCGCGGCTCCGGGTGGGACGGTGCGGACAGTGAACTGTTTCCGGCCGGGCGGGCCCAGCGGATGCACGCCCGCACACCCCGGCGCCCGGACGGCGCCCCCGTCGCGAAGGGGATCGTTCCGCCGCGCCCCTAGGAGCCGTGGCCTGACAGCGCCCTCAGGTGAGCCCGTCGTACCTCCGCCGTCTGCCCCTGCACCAGCAGGAACATCCCCTCGCGGGCCAGCCGCTGGGCCGGGCTGCGCAGATCCATGGCACGCCCGCCGGCCCCCACGACCGCCGCGGTGGTGGCCGCGCGCATGAGGTCGTACGCCTGGGTCCTGAGCGCCAGACGCTCCTCGACGCGCTCGTGCGGGACGGGGTGGTCGGCCAGCGCGTACGCCCGCCGCCGCACCTCGTCGAGGCGGGCGCGCAGCGGACGTGCCGTCTCCGGACCGTCCGGGGAGCCCTCCAGCACGCGGAGCGCGGCGTATGCCACCCCGAAGACCGCCGGGGAGGTGTTGGTGCTGCGCGGGATGTCGATCAGGGCGAATCTCTTCCGCGGGGTGCGTAGCACGACGGACTCCTCGGGCAGCCACAGGCCGTCCAGCTCCAGGGACACCGTCCGGGCGGCGGTGAGCGCCGCGAGCCGCATCGGCGGCGAGGGGCGCAGCCCCGGCTGCTCGCGCGCGTCCGCGAACGCGAACACCACGTCGTCCCGCTCGGAGACACCCGCGAGGAGCATGACGTCGTTCAGACCCCAGCCCGTGTACCACGGCACGGTGCCGTCGAAGCGCCAGCCGCCCCGCTCGGCGGTGGCACGCACGGGAACCCGGGGGAAGGCGCGGACATGGGCGTAGGCGATCCCGGCCAGCTGTTCGCCGGTCGCGAGCGAACGCAGCAGCCGCTCCCGCACGGGGAGTTCGGACTTCGCGAGCAGCTTCACCGGAGTGTGGTGCTGGGTCTGCACGAACCAGGTGGAGCCGCACGCGCCGACCAGGATCTCCATGATCTCCCGGGCAACCGCGTCGGGGGCGCCCGCCCCGCCGTACTCCCGCGGCGCGCTCACCCCGAGCAGCCCGGAACTCCTGATCGCCTCGATGTGGCTCGCCGGTACGCCCTCCTGGTCCACGTGTTCCGCCCGCGGGGCGAGCAGGTCGTCGGCGAGCCGGCGGGCGGCGGCGACGAGCGGGTGTGCTGCGATGGTCATGGAAGAGATTCTCCCGATCGTGCGGGGCGAGCCGTCGATCCGGGGGCCCGCCGTTCGTGCAGTAGGTGACAGACACCCCACGACGCCATGGAGGACGTCATGAAGCACTACCTGCTCAGCGTGGTCCAGCCGGCCGGCGGACAGCCGCCCGCTCCGGACGAACTGGCCGGAATCATGCACGACGTCGAGGCCTTCAACCAGGAGCTGCGCGACGCCGGAGCCTGGGTGTTCGCGGGCGGACTGCACGGCCCGGAGACGGCCACCGTGCTGCGCCCCAAGGACGGCGACGTCCTGATCACCGACGGGCCCTACGCCGAGGGCAAGGAGTACCTGGGCGGCCTGTGCCTGATCAGGGCCACGGACCTTGACGAGGCCCTGGAATGGGGCAGGAAGGCCGCGCTGGCCACCACCCTCCCCATCGAGGTGCGCCCCTTCGTGGACACGCACTGATGCCGGACGCCTCCTGATGCCCGACGCCTCCGACGCCTCCGCCGTCGAGGCCGTCTTCCGTGCCGAGTACGGGCGCGCGGTCTCCGTCCTCGTCCGCTTCCTCGGTGACATCGACCTCGCCGAGGAAGCGGTCCAGGACGCCTTCATCACCGCCCTGGGGAAGTGGCCCGAGGCCGGGGTACCGCCCAGCCCGGCCGGCTGGATCATCACCACCGCACGCAACCGCGCGATCGACCGGTTGCGCCGCGAGTCCTCCCGGGACGCCCGGCACGCCGAGGCCGCCCGGCTGTACGCGCCCGACGCACCGGCCGAGGAGGGCCCCGTGCGCGACGACCGGCTCCGCCTGATCTTCACCTGCTGCCATCCCGCGCTCGCCCTCCAGGCCCAGGTCGCGCTCACCCTGCGCCTGCTCGGCGGGCTCGGCACCGCGCAGATCGCCCGCGCCTTCCTGGTGCCGGAGCCCACCCTGGCCCAGCGGCTCGTCCGGGCCAAGGCCAAGATCCGCCACGCGGGCATCCCGTACCGCGTACCCCGCGACGCCGATCTCCCCGACCGGCTGAACGGCGTCCTGGCCGTCGTCTACCTGATCTTCAACGAGGGCTACACCGGCGATCCCGCCCTGTGCGCCGAAGCAGTACGCCTCGGCCGGCTGCTCGCCGAGCTCATGCCGGACGAGCCCGAGGTCACCGGTCTGCTCGGGCTGATGCTGCTCGTCGAGGCGCGCCGCCCCGCCCGGCAGGACGAGGACGGCGCGCTGGTGCCGCTGCCCGAGCAGGACCGCGGGCTGTGGGACCGTGACCTGATCTTTGAGGGCCAGGACCTGGTACGCCGCTGTCTGCGCCGGAACCGGCCGGGGCCGTATCAGATCCAGGCCGCGATCAACGCCGTGCACAGCGACGCGCCGACGGCCGGAGCCACCGACTGGGGGCAGATCCTGTGCCTGTACGACCAGCTCATGGCGGTCGCCCCGAGCCCCGTCGTGGCCCTGAACCGGGCGGTGGCGGTGGCCGAGGTCGAGGGCCCAGGGAAGGCCCTCGACCTGGTGGACGCCCTGGACCTCGGCACGTACCACGTCCTGCACGCGGTCCGCGCCGACCTGCTGCGCCGCCTCGGCCGCCCCACCGAGGCGGTACGGGAGTACGAGGCCGCCGCCGAGCTCACCGAGAGCCCGGCGGAACGCGCCCACCTCGAACAGCGCAGCCGGGACCTCACACGCTGAGCTCTTTTGTGTACCGAGTGTAATTTCCATGGCCTTTGAATTTATTTTCGTGTATGAAAGGTTGGCGTTTACATCTGACTCTTCGAGGCCGTACTCTCGGCACTCTGGGCCCCAGGGCTCATGCACACCAGCGAGGCACCGTGAACCACTCCGCCCCCGAGCAGCCCGCCGACGTCGTGGCCCGGCTGCGCGCCACCTTCCGCACCGGCCGCACCAAGCCCGTCGAGTGGCGCACGGGTCAGCTGCGCCGCCTGCGCGAGATGCTCACCGAGAACGGCCCCGAACTGGCCGCCGCGCTCCACGCGGACCTGGGCAAGAGCTCCACCGAGGCCTATCACACCGAGATCGACTTCACCGTCCGGGAGATCGACCACACCCTGGACCACCTCGTGGAGTGGCTGCGTCCCGAGTCCGCGCCCGTCCCGGCGCACCTCGGCGGCGACGCGACGGCCTGGACGCAGTACGACCCCCTCGGCGTCGTCCTCGTGATCGCCCCGTGGAACTACCCGGCCCAGCTCCTGCTCGCCCCGATGGTCGGCGCGCTGGCCGCCGGAAACGCGGTCGTCGCGAAGCCGAGCGAGCTGGCCCCGGCCACCTCGGCCGCGCTGGCCCGGATCGTTCCGGCGTACCTCGACACCGAGGCGGTCGCCGTCGTCGAGGGCGGTGTCCCGGAGACCACGGCCCTGCTCGCCGAGCGCTTCGACCACATCTTCTACACCGGCAACGGCACGGTCGGGCGCGTCGTCATGCGCGCCGCCGCCGAGCACCTCACTCCGGTCACCCTCGAACTGGGCGGCAAGTCCCCGGTGTTCGTCGACCGCGGCACCGACATCGAGGTGGTCGCGGACCGGTTGGCGCGCGGCAAGTTCCTCAACGCCGGGCAGACCTGTGTGGCCCCCGACTATGTGCTGACCGATCCGGAGACCGCCGCCGCCCTGGGGTCCGCGCTCGTCCGGGCCGTGGAGGGTCTGTACGGCGCGGACCCGGCCGCCTGCGCCGAGTACGGCCGGATCGTCAACGAACGCCATTTCGACCGGCTCGGCGCCCTGCTCGGCTCGGGTCGCGTGCTGGTCGGCGGCGGCAGCGACCGTACGAACAAGTACATCGCGCCGACCGTGCTGGCCGACGTCGACCCCAAGTCGCCCGTGATGCAGGAGGAGATCTTCGGTCCGATCCTGCCGATCGTCACCGTGGACGGCCTCGACGAGGCGATCGGGTTCATCAACGACCGCGACAAGCCCCTCGCGCTGTACGTCTTCACGGAGTCCGCCGGCACCCGGGCGCGGATCGCCGCCGAGACCTCTTCCGGCGGCCTCGGCTACGGCCTGCCGCTCGCCCATCTCACCGTCTCCGACCTGCCGTTCGGCGGTGTCGGGGAGAGCGGGACGGGAAGCTATCACGGCCGCTACTCGATCGAGACGTTCAGCCACCGCAAGGCGGTGCTGGAGAAGCCGCTGAGCTGACCTCCGCGGAGCCTTCGGGCCCGGCCGCCGGTGCGGCCGGGCCCAAAAGCCACTCGTGGGGCCCGTTTTCACGGCATGGTGTCATGCACCTGATTGCCTCCCAGAGAAAGGCACCCGCATGCGCACCCCCCACGCCCTGCTCGCCACGGCCACGGCGCTCGTCGCCGCGGTCGTGGCACCCCCCTCCCACGCCGCCACCGCGGTCCCGGCCGCCGGCGCCTATTACGTCCAGAGCGCCGTGACCGGCCTCGACGCGGCGGACAACGGCGGAGCGGTGGAACAGCACAGACCCAAGGGCAACGAGGACCACCAGCAATGGACCCTGAGGGCGAGCGGATCGTCGTACGTCCTGGAGAGCACCGACACGTCCGGCAGCTGCCTCGGCCGCTCCGGCGACCAGGCCCGGACCGTGGCCTGCGCGAGCGCCGACGCCGCCTGGGAGATCGCACCGGCCGGTGACGACCGGTACACGCTCAAGGCCCCGGGCACCGACCGCTACCTGACCGTGGCGGCCCAGCCCTCCGGCGCCAACTACCCCGCCCAACTGGCCGTCGGTGCCTCGGGCAGCCTCGCCGCCTGGTACCTCACCCCGGTCAGCCCGGCCACCGGTCCCATGCCGTCGCAGGACCGGCGCACGCTCGACCAGGTCACGTTCCTCACCGCGCACAACGCCTACGCCAACGGCGTCGACGGCGGCTTCGCCCCGCCCTTCGTGAACCTGTTCCCCAACCAGGCCCGCGGGATCAACCAGCAACTCGCCGACGGAGTCCGCGGCTTCATGCTGGACATACATCAGACCCCGGACGGCGCGATCCTGTGCCACAACAGCTGCACGCTGGTCAGCAAGCCGGTCGCGCTGTGGGTGGACCTGCAGCGGATGGTCGACTTCCTCAAGGCCCACCCCGACCAGTTCGTCACCGTCTTCCTGGAGGACTATGTCGATCCGGGTGTCCTGCGCTCCGAACTCGCCCGCGTCAGCGGTCTGTCGGACGTGCTCTACCGCCCCGACCGGACGGGTGTGCGCCAGAACGGCTGGCCCAGGCTCGCCGACCTGGTCGCCGCGAACCAACGGCTGCTGATCTTCACCGACCACAGCCGCTCCGCCGACGAGTCCGCGGGGCTGACCCGGGACAGCTTCGGCGTGATGTACCAGCGGGAGTGGACCGTCGAGAACTACTGGTCCATGGGATCGGGCGCGGGCTCCTCCGACTGGTCCTGCTACAGCCGCTGGTACGACGCGGGCACCAACATCCCCCTGACCCGCACCGAGACCGGTTTCCGGCCCCTGTTCGTCATGAACCACTTCCGTGACGCCGCCATCGCCGGCACCGCGCAGACGGACAACACCAAACTCGCCGACCGCGCCCGGCGCTTCTGCCAGCCGGCGGCCCGCAAGAAGCCCAACTTCCTCGCCGTGGACCGCTATGACCTCGGCAACCCGGCGTCGGCCGTCTCCGACCTGAACACGTACACCTATCCGTAACCCGCTCGCGTCCGCGTCAGGGGCGTGCGAGACTCCGCCGATGACCTCCGAAACGATCACCGCGGAGATCGCGGGGACCTGGAACCTCGGTGACCTGCCCGTCAACCGCGTCGGCTTCGGCGCGATGCGGCTGACGGGCAGCGCGGCCTTCCACCTGGGCACGCCGAGCGACCGCGAACGGTCGATCGCCGTGCTGCGCAAGGCCGCCCAGCTCGGCGTGAACCACATCGACACGGCCGCCTTCTACTTCTCGTCCCTGCGCTCCGCCAACGAACTCATCAACAGCGCGCTGGCCCCGTACTCCGACGACCTGGTGATCGTCACCAAGGTCGGCCCGTACCGCGACTGTCAAGGGGAGTGGAGCACCCCGGCCCGGCCCGACCAGCTGCGCGGCCAGGTCGAGGAGAACCTGCGCCAGCTGGGCCGCGACCACCTCGACGTCGTCAACCTCCGCCGGACGGCCGGCCAGGACTCCATCACCGAGCACTTCGGCGCCCTCGCCGAACTGCGGGAGGCGGGCCTGATCCGGCACCTCGGCATCTCCGCCGTCGGGCCCGCCCATCTCGCCGAGGCCCTGGCGATCGCCCCGGTGGTGTGTGTCCAGAACCGGTACGCGATCGACAGGCCCGACCCCGTCGACGACGAGATGCTGCGCCTCTGCGGTGAACGCGGCATCGCGTTCGTGCCGTTCTTCGCGGTCGCCGGAGCCGGCGGACCGCGCGGTGCCACGGAGGACCACGACGACGCGGTGCTCGCCGTCGCCCGGGAGCACGGTGCGAGCCCCGCTCAGGTCCGCCTCGCCTGGACGCTGCACCAAGGCCCGCACGTGCTCGCCATTCCCGGCACCGGCAACCCCGACCACCTCGTCGAGAACGTCGCCGCGGGCGCGCTGCGGTTCACCGAGGACGAACTGGCACGGTTGAACGGGGGCCGTACGGAGCCGGGCTGACCGACGGGGCTCAGACGACCCACGCCCCGTCCCGCATCAGATGCCGCCCCCGCAGTTCGTGCACCTCGCGCCAGGCCTGCACCGCTTCGGGCCGCACCCGGAAGTAGGCGTACGACGGGCTGTCCTCGCGTGGATCCCATCCCGTCTTCGTCCGGAACGCGTCGGCGGCCGCGGCCGGTACGTCCCGCGCGGTGAACATCTCCACGTCCCCGTCGACGAGCACGACGTCCCGTGTGTCCCCGAAGGCCAGCCGGGTACGGGCGCCGTCGCGCAGATTGCGGCCGGTCGGGTTGGAGACCCGGGTGGACAGCCAGACGAACTCCCCGTCCCAGGTGAACCACAGTGCGACGAGGCACGGCGATCCGTCCGTGGCGGCCGTGGCCACCCAGACGTCCGACTCCCGCTCCAGGCGGGCCAGTACGTCGCGCTTGCGCTGCTCGGGGCCGCGTGGCGGCTCGGTGATCTTCATGTCCCGGACGCTACCGACCGGGTGCGCCGGGCGCTTCCGGCCCATGACCTAGGTCTCCCGTCCTGGTCCCGCCCCGACGCGGTCGTGGCCCGAGCGTGTCGAGCCCTGCGGTCGCTGTCCGGCGCCCCTTTTCATAATGGGCGCACGGGCACGGTCGTACGACGGCCACCCGGCTGACTACAATCGCGTAGACGGTTCACCGGACCGTGGACCGTGGACGAGGACGGGGTGAGGAACTTTCCCATGGCGGACTCGAAGGATGAACGCCGGCCGTCCGGCGAGCTCGAAGCGAGCGTCATGGCCGCCCTCTGGGCCGCCGGTGCCGCCCAGACGCCCGGCCAGGTGCAGCTGAGCCTCGGCACGGGCCTGGCGCGCACCACGGTGACGACGATCCTGTCCCGCCTGCACGAAAAGGGTGTCGTCGACCGGCGGCGGCAGGGCCGCGGCTACGCCTACTTCCCGGTCCAGGACGCCCAGGGCCTCACCGCCCGCCGCATGCACACCGAACTCGACCGGGACAGCGACCGCGAGACGGCGCTCGCCCGTTTCGTCGCCCAGCTCAGCGCCGACGACGAGCGCGTCCTGCGCGACCTGCTCGAACCCGGTGAGCGATGACGGCGCTGCTGCTCCTGCCCCTGCTGCTGCCGTTCGCGATGCCGGTACTGGCCCGGCGGGCGCTGGGTCGGCTGGCGCCCGCCGCCGCGCTGTGGGTGATCACCGTCTCGGCCGTGGTGTTCGCGGGCTGCTCCCTGGCCGCGCTCGGCGCGTTCGTCCTCATCGGGCTGCTCAGGCTGCCGTTGTTCGCCGCGCTCGGTGAGCTCGTCCATCCGCTGAGCGCCGCCTCCGACGCCTTCGTCCTCCCGGCGGCGGCGACCTCCGTGGGAGCCCTGGCCGTGTGTGCCTGGACCCTCGTCCGCTCGATGCTGCGCCAGACCCGTGCCTTCCGCGCGGCCCGCTCGGAGGCCGGGAGCGGACCGGCGGCGGGTGATCTGTGTGTCGTCGACTCGCCGCGTCCCGACGCCTACGCGCTGCCCGGGCGCCCGCACCGCATCGTCGTCACCACCGCGATGCTGCGCAGCCTGGACCCCGCCGAGCGGGAGGCGCTGTTCGCGCACGAGCGGGCACACAACGAGGGCGGCCACCACTACTTCCTCGTGGCCGCGGAATTCGCCGCCCACTGCCATCCCGCGCTGCGACCGGTCCGCGAGACCATCCGGCTCGCCGCCGAGCGCGCCGCCGACGAGACCGCCGCCACCGCCGTGGGCGACCGGCGCCTGACCGCCCGCGCCATCGCCCGCGCGGCACTCGCGGGCCGGGCCGCCCGCTCCGGGCGCCCCGACTTCGCCCCGGCGGCCACCACCGGCCCCGTCCCGCAGCGCGTCCAGGCCCTCCTGTCCGCCCCGCCCGCCCCGCGCCGCACCGCTTCCTGGATCGCCGTCCTGCTGGTCGCCTGCGCCACCGTCTCCTGTGCCGCCTCGGCGACCGGGATGATCGACTTCCATCACCGGGTGGAGGTCGCCCAGGGCGAGGCGAGCCCCTGAGCGGAGCCTCCGCCCGGCGGCTGTCCGGAGGCGGAAGCACCTGTCCGACGAGCCGTTCGGAGCGACTGGCGTCAGCGAAGTTTTACGTATAACCTCACCCGCTAACCACCTCCACCGGAAGGCTCAGATGAGACGCGTCGCCCTGGTCACCCTCGTCGTCGACGACTACGACGAGGCGATCCGCTTCTACACCGAGGCCCTCGGATTCCGGCTCGTCGAGGACACGCCGCGCCCCGACGGCTCCCGCTGGATCGTCGTCGAACCGGGCACGGAGGCGGCCGGTACCGGACTGCTGCTCGCCCGCGCCAAGGACGAGGGCCAGCGGGCCCGGGTCGGTGACCAGACCGGCGGGCGCGTCGGGTTCTTCCTGCACACCGACGACTTCGCCCGCGACCACGCCCGGATGACCGCCGCCGGCGTGACCTTCCTGGAGGAGCCGCGCCACGAGCCGTACGGCAGCGTCGCCGTCTTCCAGGACCTGTACGGCAACCGCTGGGACCTGCTCCAGCCCGCCGCCGGCTGAGCTTCGTTCCGCCGCACGTTCCTCCCGCCGCACGCTCCCACCACCGCTTCGAACCGCCCGCTCAAGGAAAGACCCGCCATGACTGCTACGCGCGTAGATGCCGAAGTGATCCGCCACCTGCCCAAGGCCGTCCTGCACGACCACCTCGACGGCGGCCTGCGCCCCGCCACCGTCGTCGAACTCGCGGCCGCGGTCGGCCACACCCTGCCCACCACCGACCCCGACGAGCTCGCCGCCTGGTACTTCGAGGCCGCGAACTCCGGCGACCTGGTCCGCTACATCGCCACCTTCGAGCACACCCTCGCCGTCATGCAGAACCGTGAGGGCCTGCTGCGCGTCGCCGAGGAGTACGTCCTGGACCTCGCCGCCGACGGCGTCGTCTACGCCGAGGTGCGCTACGCCCCCGAGCTGAACACCAAGGGCGGGCTGTCGCTGAGCGAGGTCGTGGAGACCGTCCAGGAGGGCCTGGCCGCCGGTATGGCCAAGGCGGCCGCCGCCGGCACCCCCGTCCGGGTCGGCACCCTGCTCTGCGGCATGCGCATGTTCGACCGCGTCCGCGAGGCCGCCGACCTGGCCGTCGCCTACCGTGACGCCGGTGTCGTCGGCTTCGACATCGCCGGCGCCGAGGACGGTTTCCCGGCCGTCAACTACCTGGACGCCTTCGAGCACCTGCGCCGCGAGAGCGTGCCGTTCACGATCCACGCCGGTGAGGCGTTCGGCCTGCCCAGCATCCACCAGGCGATCCAGGTGTGCGGCGCCCAGCGCATCGGGCACGGCGTGCGCATCACCGAGGACATCGTCGACGGCAAGCTGGGCCGCCTCGCCGGGTGGGTGCGCGATCGCCGCATCGCCCTGGAGATGTGCCCGACCTCCAACCTCCAGACGGGCTGCGCCACCTCGATCGCCGAGCACCCGATCACGGCCCTGAAGGACCTGGGCTTCCGGGTCACCCTCAACACCGACAACCGTCTGGTCTCCGGCACGACGATGACCCGGGAGATGTCCCTGCTGGTCGACGAGGCGGGCTGGACGGTGGAGGACCTGCGCACGGTCACGGTGAACGCCCTCAAGAGCGCCTTCATCCCGTTCGACGAGCGCAACGCCCTCATCCAGGACGTGGTCCTGCCGGGCTACGCGGCCGCGCTCTGAAGCAGCCCCCGCAGGTAGGCGGCCTGTCCGATGTGCTGAAGGTCGTCGGACAGGACGCTGACCAGCCGTACGCCCAGGGTGACCGGCGGATCCCAGCGGTCGTCCACGACGCGTTCCAGATCCTTGGCGGGCAGCTCGCGCAGCACTCCCAGGGTCTGCTCGTGCACGGCGTCGTAGTACCCGGTCAGCAGGCCGGCGGACTCGACCCGCACCTTGGCGACCTTCGCGGCGCTGTGCCCGTACCCCGTGTCATGGCGTGGCAGGTCGAGTCCGAAGCGCTTCTCCCAGCCCTGTGACTGCCACACCTGGCCGAGGTCGAAGGCGTCGGCGACATGGTCGTCCTGGACCCGGGTCAGGTGCCAGACCAGCCAGGCGATGGAGTTGGCCCCGGGAGCCGGGCGCGCGTGCAGGTCGTCCGGTCCGAGGCCGTCGAGGGTGGCGTGGACTTCTTCCTGGATGCGGCCGTAGCCGTCGATGAGGATGTCCCTTGCATGCATGCGTCCACCATCGCGCATCGCACGCCGCCGCGTCCTTCGGTCGCGTCAACCGGGGTGGGGCCCGTCCGGGGATGTCGCCAGGCCCTCTGTTCCGAGCAGGGTGATCAGCGCGCGGGCCGCCGGGCTGGTGGCGGTCTCGGGCGGCAGCAGCGCGACCGTCCTGTACTCCGCCTCGCCCGTGCCCTTCAGGGGCAGGGCCATGAGCGAGGGCCGCTTGTGCCGGAAGTGCCGTGGTACGACGGCGACCCCGAGGTTCTCGTCGACCAGGTCCAGGAGGCTGTGCACGTCGTTCACCTCCAGCGCGACCGTACGGCGGACCCCGGCCGCGGCGAAGGCGTCGTCGGTGGTGCGGCGCGGGCCCCAGTCGGGGTGGAAGTCGACGAAGACCTCGCCGCCGAGGTCGGCCGGTGTGAGCGCCGCTCCCGCCGCGGCGAGGCGGTGGTGCGGGTGGCACAGCACGGTCATCGGCTCGCTCGTCAGCGGCTCCGCGCGCAGTTGGTCCGTGTCGTCCTGCGTCCGGTAGACGAAGGCCAGGTCGAGCCGTCCGGCCGCGACCTCCTCGGCCAGCGCGCCCGAGCCCGCCTGCCGCAGCCGGATCTCCACGTCCGGGTGCCGCCGGCGGAAGGCGGCCAGCAGCCGCGCCACATGCACGCCCGCGATGCACTGCTCGGTACCCAGCGCCAGCGTTCCGCGCAGCACGCCCTGCACCGCGGCCACCGCCTCGTGCGCTGCCCTGACCTGTGCCAGGATCCGCTCCGCCTCGGCGAGGAGCGCACGCCCCGCCTCGGTCAGCGTCACCCGGCGGGTGGTGCGCACGAACAGCGGGGCCCTCAGCTCCCGTTCCAGGGCCCGGATCGACGCCGACAAGCCGGACTGGGAGACCATCAGCCGTTCGGCGGCCCGGGTGAAGTGCTGGTCCTCGGCGACCGCGACGAAGTGCTGGAGGTGGCGCAGTTCCATGATTGAGAAGCCTATCCGCTGAATTCCATCGGATTCTTCTGTTGGACCGCTGTACCCGGCTCGGGAAGAGTGGAACCGGTAGATCGTGTGCCAACCCAATCTGGAGTCGCGTTGTACACCGCACACCCCGACCGCTACGCCGACATGCCCTACCGGCGCACCGGACGCAGTGGCCTGAAACTCCCCGCTCTGTCGCTCGGCCTGTGGCACAACTTCGGCCCCGACCGCCCCGTCGAGACCCAGCGCGCCATCCTGCGCCGCGCCTTCGACCTCGGCGTCACCCACTTCGACCTGGCCAACAACTACGGCCCGCCGCCCGGCGCCGCCGAGTCCGCCCTCGGCGAGGCGCTGGCCGCGGACTTCGCGCCGTACCGCGACGAGCTGGTCATCTCCACCAAGGCCGGCTACCTGATGTGGCCCGGCCCGTACGGCGAATGGGGCTCCCGCAAGTACCTGCTGTCCTCGCTCGACCAGAGCCTGAAGCGGATGGGCCTGGAGTACGTCGACATCTTCTACTCGCACCGCCCCGACCCGGAGACTCCCCTGGAGGAGACGATGGGCGCCCTGCACTCCGCGGTCCAGCAGGGCAAGGCGCTCTACGTCGGCGTCTCCAACTACTCGGCGGAGCAGACCCGCGAGGCCGCCCGCATCCTCGGCGAGCTGGGCACCCCGCTCCTCATCCACCAGCCGCGCTACTCGATGCTCGACCGCCGCCCCGAGGACGAGGGCCTGCTGGACGCCCTCGACGAGCTCCAGGCCGGTTCCATCGCCTACTCGCCGCTGGAGCAGGGCCTGCTGACCGCCCGCTACCTGGACGGCATCCCGGAGGACTCGCGGGCGGCGAGCGACAGCCCGTTCCTGAACTCCGACGCAGTCACCGAGGAACTCGTCGGCAGGCTGCGCGCCCTCGACGAAGTCGCCAAGTCCCGCGGCCAGACGCTGGCCCAGCTGGCCCTGGCCTGGGTGCTGCGCGGCGGCCGGGTGACCTCCGCGCTGGTCGGCGCGAGCAGCCCGCGGCAGATCGAGGACAGCGTGGCGGCCACCCGCAACCTGGACTTCGACGCCGAGGAACTGGCGCGGATCGACGCGATCGTCAAGCCGTAGCCGGTCGTCAAGCCGTAGCCGATCGTCAGGCCGTAGGCGGTCGTCAGGCCGTGAGGCGCTTGCTCACCTCCCAGAGGCGGGCCGCCGCCTCCGGGTCGACCGCGTACGGCAGAACGCCGGGCAGCGCCGAGCCGGAGCGCCACTCGGCCTCCTCATCGGCGGTCACCAGTGGGCTGATGTCGACGTTCTCGCAGTAGACCCCGCCCAGCCCGTCGAGCTGCGGGCTGGTCGCGCACCAGACGCCGGTGGCCGCTCCCTGCGGGACGGTCTTGAACTGCCGGGCGGGGTCGCGTACGGGACGGCCCCGGTCGTCGAGGGCACCGGCCGCCCGGAGCGCCTCCTCGGAGAGGTGCTTGGCCAGACCGGTGTCGATGATCATGCCGGGGTGCACGGAGAAGGCCCGCACGCCCTCCGCCCGGCCCCGCCGGTCCAGCTCCACGGCGAACAGCGCGTTGGCCGTCTTCGACTGGCCGTACGCGAGGAACGGCTCGTAGGGCCGGTGCTCGAAGTGGAGGTCGTCGAAGACCACGGGCGAGAAGCGGATGCCCCGCGAGGACACCGGGACCACCCGTGCCCCGCCGGCCGCGACCAGGGCGGGCCACAGCCGGGCGACGAGCCGGAAGTGCCCCAGGTGGTTCGTCGCGAACTGC
The DNA here is from genome assembly GCF_044746205.1 of Streptomyces sp. NPDC086549. Taxonomy (NCBI): domain Bacteria; kingdom Bacillati; phylum Actinomycetota; class Actinomycetes; order Kitasatosporales; family Streptomycetaceae; genus Streptomyces; species Streptomyces sp. NPDC086549. The sequence goes on from NZ_JBIVBS010000010.1 coordinate 204,264, forward strand.
GACTCGTACCCGCGCGCGTCCCGGGTCAGCGGGGTGGCCATGATCCCCGCGCTGTTGACGAGGATGTGCAGCGGGCGGCCGGAGGCCAGGAACCTCCCGGCGAAGGCGTCGACGGACGCCGGGTCGATCAGGTCCATCGGCTCGACCTCGGCCCCGTCCACCTCCCGTAGCGCGGCCCGCGCCCGGGCCACGTCCCGGGCCGGGACGACGACCTCGGCACCCGCGGCCCGCAGGACGCGGGCCGTCTCCAGACCGATGCCCGAGTAGCCGCCGGTGACGACGGCGACCTTGCCGGTGAGGTCGATGCCCTTGATCACGTCGTCGGCGGTGGACGCGGGGCCGAACCCGGAGGGGAGGGGCTGCTGTGCGGTGGTCATGCGGCTGTCTCCTCGGTGTGAGCCTTCCCCGCCACCGTAGGTCCGTGCATCCGTACGATGAATGCTTGATAGTCCGCATTACTTGCGTGATAGTTCGGACATGTCCGTGGATCCCCTGTCCGACGCCCTCACGGTCGCCGACGCCCGCAGCGTGTTCTCCGGCGGTTTCACAGCCGGCGGGGACTGGGCCCTGCGGCTGCGCGGGCGCGACAAACTGAAGGTGAACGCCGTGGTGCGGGGCCGCTGTCTGCTGGTCCCGGAGACCGGCGGGGACCCCGTGGAGCTGGTGGAGGGGGACCTCGTGGTCTCCGACGGCAGACGGCCGTACGTGCTGTGCAGCGCCCCCGACGTCGAGCCCCTGGAGACGCGGGAGGTCGCCGTGGACCCCGGTACCGGGATGGCCCGGATCGGCGAGGGCGAGGACGTCGTCTGCGTCTCCGGGCACATCGACCTGAGCCGGGACAGTGGAGACCTGCTTCGCCGAGCGCTGCCGGAGCTGGTCCGCGTGCGCGCCGACGCGGCCGAGGCGCCCGTGCTGCGCTGGCTGATCGGGCAGCTGGCGGGTGAGATGGCGGCGGGCCGCGCCGGTGCCCTGTTCGCGACGGACCAGCTGGCCCAGCTGATCTTCGTCCAGGTGCTGCGGATCTGCCTCGCGGAGGCCGACGGGCTGCCGCCCGGCTGGCTGCGCGCCCTCGCCGACGAACGGCTCGCCCCGGCCCTGCGCCTGATGCACGCCGACCCCGCCCACCCCTGGACGCTGGAGGAGCTGGCGCGCGCGGCGGCGATGTCCCGCACCACCTTCGCCGTGCGCTTCAGGGAGGTGGCCGGGGCGCCGCCCCTGACCTACCTGCTGAACTGGCGCATGACCCTGGCCGCCCGTGCCCTCAGACAGGACGCGACCCCCGTCGCCGCGCTCGCACGCTCGGTCGGCTACACCTCCGAGAGTGCCTTCAGCAACGCCTTCAAACGCACGGTCGGGGTCGCGCCGAGGCAGTACCGCGAGGCGGTCAGGAATTGAGCCGCTCCTCCAGCCGCACGGTGACCGTGTCGCCCTCCGCCTTTCCGACGGCCTTGCGTACCTCGGCCTTCACGGCAGCTTGTGCGTGCCGTCGCCCATGGCCATGAACGAACTCCGGAACGGGTGTCCGTCGATCGTTCCGCGGATCTTGACGAGTCCGCGGGTGCCGAAGAATTCGACGGAATTCGGCCACACGACATACGTCCAGCCGCGTTTCTCGGGGCTCTTGAGCAGTACGGCGCTGAATTCCGCGGCGACTTTTCCGGTCGTGGGCATGGTGTCCTCCGCTCGCGGTGGTCTTCTCTTCCCCTGCGGAACTTCAGACCGCCGCGAGCGGGGAAACTCATCGTCGACGTCGTGCGTCACACCCCCGTCGGTACCCGGTCCAGGAAGCCGAGCACCTGCTTGATCCGGCCGTCGTCGTCCAGCGTGACGACGTCGAAACCGGCCACCGGGGCGGAGCCGTCCACCTGGTTCACCAGCTCCCAGGAGAAGCGCGCCGTGTCGTGGTGTCCGTCCACGGCGCCGAGGGGGCGGAAGGCGAAACCGGGGAACTGCTCGTGCGCCGCCGCGATCACGGCCGCGATCCGGTCATGACCGCTGACCTCGGTGAGCGGGTCGGTGTAGCCGCCGTCCGCCGTCCAGGCCGCGGCGACCGCCTTCGCCAGGGCCTCCGGCTCGGTGGCGTTCCAGGCCTCGAAGTAGCGGGTGGCGGCGCTCTCGAAACGGTCGGTGTTCACGGACATGGGGAATCAGCCTCCATCGAGGTCGTTCTTGCTGGTCAGGAACCGGATCTCCGGGTTCGTCCATCCGGTGTGACCACCATGCCCGGGTCCGCCGGACGGGTCGATTACTCCCCGGGTAATGACGGTGGGACGGGGTGGGCGCCGCATTCCGGCCAAAGAGCGCGGTGAATATGCCAAGAGACTGGCCGGAAAGTCATGGTGACACTGTTTCGGGAGTGAAGATACTCGAACGCCAGGGGCACTTCACCGCACAGGAGCCGCACGGAAAGCGAGGCCGGACCGGCATACGAGGAACGCGACGGGGGAGTGATCGTGCACGACGAATTCCTGTGCCATGTCACCGCGTACGGAACGTGCGACGGGCGGCGTATCGGCGTACCGCTCGGCACCTATCGCGCGCCCACGCTGGCGCTGGCGCTGTGGTGGCTGCGGGACCGGGCCTCCTGGATCGCCGAACGGCTGGATCCGGTTCCCGAGAACCCGCACTTTCCCGCCGGCGCGCTCGTACCGGTGGCGGAGACCGTGTCCGACGTGCCCGGCGTGCTGCGCGCCTGGTGTGCCGATGTGGTCCAACAGGAGTTGGTGGCCGACGAGTTGGCGGGAGGGCGGCTGGTGCGGATCGCCATCAGCGACGACACCACCGAGTACGAGCTGCTCGCCGAGTCCATCGACGCCCTGCGTATGCAGCGCACCGTCCCGGCGCTCGTCGTTCCCGTCGCCTGACACGTGCCAAGGGCCCTTCGGGCGTCCGGCATCGGCCCGCGGGCGGGCGCATATTTGGGCAGATCGGTAGAATCATGCCCATGGCGGAGCAGCCGGTCGCCCCGACTGCGCCCGAGCTCGTCCTGGAGACCGACTCGGGTTCCACAGTGATGAACCCGGGGCGCGACTACCACATGGGACGTGACCCGTTGTGCGACATCGTCATCGACGACGCCCGGGTCTCATGGCACCACGCGGTGCTGCGGCCCGAGGACGACCACTGGACGCTCGAGGACGAGCACAGCACCAACGGCACCTTCGCCGACGGCCGCCGCGTCCACGAGTCGGCCGTCGGGCCCGGCAGCGTCATCCGCTTCGGCAGCCCCTCCGACGGACCGCGCGCGGTCCTGGTCGGCCGCCCCGGGCCCAGCCCGGACGGCCCCTCCGCCGTCTCGATGCCCGCCCTGACGGGCACCTTCCGGCAGCCCACCACCGTACGGCCGCTCACCACACGTACTGTCCGCATCGGCCGGGCCCCCGACAACGACCAGGTCGTCGACGACCTGGTCGTCTCCCGCCACCACGCCGAGCTGCGCACCCTCACCGACGGCACGTACGAGATCGTCGACCTCGGCAGCCACAATGGCACGTACCTCAACGGCCAGCCCGTCACCCGCGCCGCCATCCGGCCCGGTGACATCGTAGGCATCGGCCACTCCGCGTTCTGCCTCGTCGGCGACACCCTGCAGGAGTACGTCGACACCGGTGAGGTCTCCCTCGACGTCCAGGACCTCACGGTCACCGTCGACCGCGGACGCAAGGTCCTCCTCGACCACGTCTCCTTCCCGGTGGGCGAGAAGTGCCTGCTCGCGGTCGTCGGACCCAGCGGTGCCGGCAAGTCCACGCTGCTCAACGCCCTCACCGGACAACGGCCCGCCGACCACGGCGCCGTCCTGTACGACGGCCGCGACCTCTACCGCGACTACGCCGAGCTGCGACAGCGCATCGGCCTCGTCCCGCAGGACGACATCCTGCACGCCCAGCTGACCGTGCACGCCGCCCTGAACTACTCCGCCGAGCTGCGCTTCCCGCAGGACACCGCCCCGGAGGAGCGCCGCGCCCGGGTCGACGAGGTGATCCGGGAACTGGGCCTGGAGCAGCGCGCCGGGCAGCCCGTGCACAGTCTCTCGGGCGGCCAGCGCAAACGGGTCAGCGTGGCCCTGGAGCTGCTGACCAAGCCGTCTCTGCTCTTCCTCGACGAGCCGACCTCCGGGCTCGACCCCGGCATGGACCGCTCGGTGATGCACATGCTGCGCGGCCTCGCCGACGACGGCCGTACCGTCATCGTCGTCACGCACAGCGTCCTGAGTCTCGACGTCTGCGACCGGCTCCTGGTGCTCGCGCCGGGCGGCAAGGTGGCGTACTACGGACAGCCCGAGGACGCTCTCGCCTTCTTCGGCTTCGAGCAGTGGCCGGAGGCCTTCGAGGCCTTCGAACGCGACCAGGACCGGGACTGGGCGGGGGAGTACCGGGACTCGCCCTTCCACCGGCACTACATCGCCGAGCAGACCGCGCAGCCCCGCCGGCCCGACACGGGCCCGGTCACCATGGCCCCGCCGCCCCGGCAGCGCAGCTGGGGCGCCCAGCTCAGCACGCTGATCCGCCGCTACACGGCCGCGCTCCTCGCCGACCGGATCTTCGTCGTCACGATGATCGCGCTGCCGTTCGTGATGGGCGTGATGGCCCGGGCGCTGGCGGGCCCGAAACTGACCGTGGAGACCGCGATGAACGCGCTGCTCATCCTGTGCGTCGGCGCCGTGTTCACCGGCGCGGCCAACGCGGTGCGCGAACTCGTCAAGGAACGCGTGATCTACCAGCGCGAGCGGGCCGTCGGACTGTCCAGATCCGCGTACCTGGCCTCCAAGATCGTGGTGCTGGGCACGATCACCGTGCTCCAGGCCGTGGTGCTCACCCTGGTTGCGCTGCTCGGGGTCGATCTCAACGCGCCGGGCGGCAAGGGCGTGGTGATGCCACCGCTGCTCGAAATCACCGTCACGGTCGCCCTGCTGGCCTTCACGTCGATGATGCTCGGCCTGGTGGTCTCGGCGTCGGTGCGCAAGGAGGAGGTGACGATGCCACTGCTGGTGCTGATCTCCATCGTCCAGGTCGTCTTCTGCGGCGCCCTGCTGAAGCTGCACGGGGTGCCCGGTCTGGAGCAGCTGGCCTGGCTGGTGCCCGCGCGATGGGGGCTGGGCGCGATGGCGGGCACCGTCGAGGTGTCCCGGATCGTGCCGACCCGGCTGACCGCCGACCCGATGTTCCGGCACTCGACCGGCGTGTGGCTGACGAACATGACCATGCTGGTGGTGCTGGCGGTGGTCTTCGGCCTCGTGGTCTCCTGGCTGCTGCGCCGGTACGAGCCCGTGGTGATGCGGAAGTAGGCGGCGCGATGACGACCCTCGGCTTCCGCCCCACGCATGTCGTCCCCCCGAACGGGATGCCCGCCTGGGAGGCACCGGACCCCACGCGGCCCACCGTGCCCCTCGACCCGCTGCTGCCGGTGCAGCTCGTGGAGCGACGCGGCGACTGGGGAAACATCCGGTGTGCCAACGGCTGGTCCGCCTGGGTCGACGGCCGCTATCTGGTCGCCGTACCCGATGACCCGCCCGCCACCGGTGAGCCGCCCACCGACGCCACCACCGACCCGCGCCCGCTCCTGGCCCGCGCCCAGGAGAGCCTGGCCGGCTACCGGGCCGCGGTGGAGGCACTGGCCGGCGGTGAACTCGACGGGGAGTCCTTCCGCGGCCGTACGCAGGGGCTGCGGATCGGGGTGGTGGTCGACGGGGAGGCCGTGTGGCTGTACGACCCCGAGGAAGAACGGTGGATGTACGGCGACGGCCGGCGGCTGAGCACCTACGCCACGGACCGCGTGACGCCCGGCGCCGGGACCGCGGGCCATCCCCCGACCCGGATCGTGACCCATGAGAGCGAGCGGTGATGCCGCACGAGACGAGCGTGTTCTCCGGCCGGCCCTCCGAGCTGGTCGGGCGGCAGATCGCGGACTACCGCATCGAGAGCGAGATCGGCCGCGGCGGCATGGCCGTCGTCTACCGGGCCCGCGACCTGCGCCTGGACCGCACGGTCGCGCTCAAACTGCTCGCCCCGGAACTCGCCCGCAACGACACCTTCCGGCAGCGCTTCACCCATGAGTCCCGGGTGGCCGCCGCGATCGACCACCCGAACATCGTGCCGGTCTTCGAGGCGGGCGAGACGGACGGCGTCCTGTACATCGCGATGCGGTTCGTCTCCGGCAGCGACCTGCGCCATCTCCTGGACCAGCAAGGCCCGTTGCCCCTGTCGGACGCGGTGCGGATCGCCGCGCAGGTGGCGTCGGCGCTCGACGCCGCCCATGAGCACGGCCTGGTCCACCGGGACGTCAAGCCGGGCAACATCCTGGTGGGCCGGGGAACCGACAGCGACCACCCCGAGCACGTCTACCTCACCGACTTCGGCCTGACGAAGAAGTCCTTGTCCCTGACCGGCTTCACGACCGTCGGCCAGTTCGTCGGCACGCTGGACTACGTGGCCCCGGAACAGATATCGGGCCGCCCGGTGGACGGCCGCTGCGACGTCTACGGCCTCGCCTGCGTCGTCCACGAGGCCCTGTCCGGTCACCCGCCCTTCCAGCGCGACGACGACATGGCCCTGTTGTGGGCCCACCAGTACGACGAGCCGCCACCGCCGACCGAGGCCCGTCCCGACCTGCCCGCGGCCGTCGACGGCGTCTTTGCCAAGGCCCTGGCCAAGAGTCCCGACGACCGCTACGACTCGTGCCTCGCCTTCGTCGCCGCCCTGCGCGCGACCATCACGGGCGGACCGGAGACCGGCCACCCGCCGGTCGAGGCGGAGCTCCGGGTCCCCACGGGACCGGAGACGGCCCCAGGGCCCCCACCGTGGGCGGAGCCGGTGTTCCGGGGCCGTCGGCCCTGACCGGGCCTCCGCGGGCGTCGGCCCGGCACCGGCCCGTTCAGCCTTGACGGATTCAGCCTTGACGGATTCAGCCTTGACGGATTCAGCCCTGACGGGTCCCCACCTCACCCCGGCGGCGCACCGGCCGCGCCAGCAGTCCGCCCAGGAAACCGGCCACCAGCCCCCACAGTGCCGCCAGGCCGACCGCCGACCACACGTCGGGGCGCAGATACAGCTCCCCGGAAAGACCGCCGCCCAGGTCGCTGATGCCGAGCAGGGAGAGGCCGTAGTGCGCGGAGACGCGGCCGAGCAGGCAGATCATGAGCACCGCGAGGGCGAGGGCGACGGCCATGTGCAGGGCGTGCTGCCAGAGCCTCGCACGGGCCGGTGAACGCGCCGCCATCAGGAACCCGGCGGCCAGGACGAGCACCGCGGCCACCCACACGAGCCACCACACCCTGCCGTCGTGCTCGGCGAGCGTCCGCAGGTTCAGCGTGGAGACGTCCGGGGTGCGCAGCACTTCGTTCAGGACGCGCGGCACGGGCAGTCCGAAGGGGCCGTCCACCCGGCCGTGCCAGGTGGCGCCCAGACCGACTGTGAGGGCGAGCCAGGCCAGGTTCGGCAGGCCGAGCAGGATCACCGCGAACGTCTGTGCGGGGTGCCCGCGGGTGGCCGCCACGACCAGCGCGACGACGGCGGCCAGGGCGACGCACGCGAGCAGCAGCGCGACCACGGCGTACGCCGCCGGACGCACCGACTCCTGGAACCGCAGCAGCCGCCCCGGCAGGGGTGCCCCGCGCGACACCAGGAGCGCCAGCGCGAGTACGCCCGCCAGCCACAGGAGTCCGAACAGCACGGTCGGCGGCACGTCCGTGGTGAACCCGACCGTCGGCGCCGCCTCGAACAGTTCGCCGATCTCGGCCAGGACGCCCCTGCCGAGGTCCACGCTGAAGGTCTGACGGGCTGTCAGGGCCAGGCCGGTCAGCGCGAGCAGCCACAGCACAGCGATCCGGGCGGCCCATCCGGCCAGCTCCCCGGCTCCGGCGACCGCCCGGTGCCGCAGCGGCCGCAGGAATCCCGCGGCGATCACGAGGGCGCCGGTCAGCGTGACGGACAGCGGAATCACCGTGAGCCCCGCTTGCGTCCTGGCGAGCGCTCCGGCGTTCCCCGACAGCTCCACGGAGCCTCCCACGGCCGTCACGACGGCCGCCACCACCACCCGGGGGTACGCGTCGTCCGGCAGGTCCGTCGCACCCGCCGCCCACAGCCCCAGGGCGGCCACCACGAGCATCGCGGCCAGCCCGGCCAGTACCACGGCCACGGCCTGCACCCAGCCGTGGCGGGCGACGGCCCGGCCGGAGGCGGTTCGGTGGATCACGCTGCCACGCTAAGCACCCCCGGAGCGGGACGCCCGCCGGGTGAGCCGTCCGCGTCGGCTTGCGGGCCGTACGGGACTGGAGCACACAATGGGGTAGTTGTGGCAAAGATGGCAATCGGGTGGAAAAAGCCATCGAAAGCCACCACTCGCGTTGGGGAGGAGACCTCGTGAGCGTCGAACCTCCGTCGTCCGGCCGTCCCACGGGACCGCCCTCCGGCCCGCTGTCCCAACCGCCCTCCGGGCCACCGTCGCAGCCACCGACAGGCGGCGGTCGCGGCGCGCCGGAGCCGCACGAGCCGTGGTGGAGATCCGCACCGCGCATCGCTCTGCTCACCACCGCCGTGGTGGTCGCCGTGATCGTCGCCGTCGTCCTCTCCAGCTCGGGCGGCGGCGGTTCGGCGAAGGTGAGCAAGGTCTTCCTGCAGTCCGCGAACGCGGCCGGCCAGGACCCCTTCACCGAGTCGACGGCGAAGAGCGGCTCCGTAGCGCCGATCACGCCCTCCGCGGCCGCGGCCGTGGCTACGGCTCCCCCCAACCAGCTGCACAGCGTGAAGGGCGGGGACCCCGGTCTCTACGCAGGCACTCGGAACAACTCCAGCTGCGATGTCGGTAAACAGATCAGGGATCTGCAGGCGAGCCCGGCCAAGAACAGTGCGTTCGCCTCGGTCGTCGGCATCCGGCCGTCGGCCGTTCCCGCGTATCTGCGCTCGCTCACCCCGGTACAGCTCCGTGTGGACACCCGGGTCACCGATCACGGCTACCGCGGCGGCGCCGCCACCGATTACCAGGCCGTCCTGCAGTCGGGCACGGCCGTCCTGGTGGACGGGCGCGGGGTGCCCCGGGTGCGGTGCGTCTCCGGCAATCCGCTGACCCCTCCGGTCGCGCAGCGGACCACGCCGAAGACGACGGGGGACCACTGGGCGTCGTACCGGCCCTCGAACGTGGTCGTGGTGCGGCCCGCGGCGAAGATCATCGTGGTTTTCGTCGTCTTCGACAGTCACAACGACAAGTGGTTCCACCGTCACCGGGGCGACCAGAGCGGCCAGAGGGACCAGTGGACCAGTCCGCCGAAGCAGCTGGTGAACCCCTGGGCCACGCCGTACGTAATGCCCCCGCCGCCGACCTCGACCGGTCCGACCTCGCCGACGTCGACCGGACCGTCGTCGCCCACGTCGCCGACCTCGACCGGCCCGTCCTCGCCGACTTCCCCCGGCTCGACGTCGCCGTCGTCGGAGTCCCCGTCCTCGGAGTCCCCTTCGTCCGAGTCGCCGTCGTCCGAGTCCCCGTCGTCGGAGTCCCCCTCCGGGGAATCCCCTTCCTCGGAGTCGCCGTCCTCGGAGGCCCCGTCGTCCGAGCCGGAGACCACCTCCGGGCCCACCTCCGAGCCGACGACGGAAGGGCAGACGGTCACGGAGTCATCGGCCCCGGGGTCCCCGGGCGGTTCCGACACGGAACAGCAGCAGCCCGAGGCGACCTCGAACGCCCCCGAGCAGACCGACACGGGGAACGCGCCGGAGCAGAACGACACGGGCAACGCGCCGCCCGAGCAGAACGACACCGGGAACGCCCCGGAGCAGAACGACATGGGCGGGCAGCAGAGCTAGCGAGGCGATCGCGGGCCCGGACCGCTGCCATGATGTCCGATGTGCGCGGTCGGCGAACACCGTCCGGGACTGTGACGCCCCGCGCGGGGTACGAGCACTGGTGCAGCAGAGACCGGCCGGACCGGCTTCCGAGAGAGAAACGCATGACCGAGCACCTGGACGGCGCAGTGATACCCACTGGTTTCGACGTGCCCGTGGAACCGCTCCGGCGGGCGGCGCACTACACCGGCGAACCGGGATGCATCGCCGCGGCACGGACCTTCGCCGCACTCTTCCTCGAACAGCTCAGGAAAGAGTGGTGCGCCACCATCGACGACCGGGCCGACGGCGAACTGCTGCTGGTCGTCAGCGAGTTGGTCACCAACGCGGACCGGCACAGCAATGGCCCGTACATCCTGGAACTGGAGGGCACGGACACCGCGATCACGGTGTGCGTCTACGACAGCAGCGCCGCGCTGCCCCGGCATTTCCCGAAGGACCCCCAGCGGGTCGGACGGCACGGTCTGGAGATCGTGCACGCCCTGGCCTCGGAGGTGACCGCCGAACGCGTACCGGTCGGCAAGCGTGTGCGGGCGCTGGTGAGCCTGGCCCACTGACGCGCCGGCGGGGCCTCGCCCACTGAGCCGAGCCGTGCCGTCAGGCGCAGCCGAGCTCGCCCAGCATGCCCTGGCGCAGCCGCATGATGATGCGCTTGATCAGGCGCGAGACATGCATCTGCGAGCAGCCGAGCCGCTCGCCTATCTCCGCCTGGGTGGCCTCCTCCACGAACCGCAGATGGATGATCTCCCGGTCCCGGTCGCTGAGTTCGGCCATGAGCGGGGCGAGGGACTGGAAGTCCTCGACGAGCCGCAGCCCGTCCTCCTCCACACCGATGAAATCGGCGAGCACGGCCTCGCCGTCCTCGGGACCGTCCCCGGTCAGCGCGGCGTCCAGCGAGGCGGAGTTGTACCCGTTGGAGGCGAGCTGAGCCTCGACCACCTCGTTCTCGGCGATGTTCATCAGCGTGGCCAGCTCCGCGACCGTCGGCTCGCGGTCCAGCCGGCTGGACAGCTCCTCGCGCGCCTTCGCGAGCTCCACGCGCAGCTCCTGGAGCCGCCGCGGTACGTGCACGGCCCAAGTGGTGTCGCGGAAGAACCGCTTGATCTCACCGACGATGTACGGCAGCGCGAACGAGGTGAACTCGACCTCGCGCGACAGTTCGAACCGGTCGATGGCCTTGATCAGCCCGATCATGCCGGTCTGGACGATGTCCTCCATGTCGTCGCCGCGGTTGCGGAACCGTCCGGCCGCGAACCGCACCAGCGAGATGTTCATCTCGATCAGCGTGTTGCGTGCGTACTGGTACGTGTGCGTGCCCTCCTCCAGCTCGGACAGGCGCTGGAAGAACCGGCGGGAAAGCTCCCGCGCGTCATGTGGCGCGACCGTCCTCGGGTCCTCGATTCCCGGCAGCGATCCGTCCCCCGTCCTGCCCTCGACGGTGTTCTCGACGACCACTGCTTCCGACCGGATCCCGGCGGTGTTCATTTCCTCTCCCCACGAAAGTCACGGTTCGGCGTCTGCCTCCAGGGCCTCCGTGTGCCGGCTGCCTGCCCATGTCGCGCGGGGGCCGGGTACCCGGAACCGGGGGTCCCATGCGTGCCTCACCGTGCGGGTACCCGGAGTCACCCGGCGCATGCGTGGCGTGGACCGGCGTGGCAGAAATTGGGTGGCGGCCGTGGTCGGCCACCACCGATGCTCGGTCGTATGGCCGACCTCACACAGCCGCGGACGCAGCCGGACCGAGCCCGCGTGATTCCCCTGCCCCCGGGGACCGCCCGCCCGCAAACACCGGCCCCCGCGCCGAAGGAGCCCCTCTGGCGCGACCTCGTGGGCGACGTCCTGCGCCGTGAGCGCCGGGCACAGGAGCGCACGCTCAAGGATGTGGCCGACGCGGCCCGGATCTCGATGCCGTACCTCTCGGAGATCGAGCGCGGCCGCAAGGAGGCCTCCTCGGAGGTCCTCGCGGCCGCCGCCCACGCCCTCGGACTGGGCCTCGGCGATCTGCTGTCCCGCGCCCAGGGCGAGCTGACCCGGCAGACCGGCCGGAGCCGTGGAACGTCCGCCGCGCCGTACAGGGGACTGTGCCTGGCCGCCTGACGGAGCGCCCGCCGGGGTGTCAGTCGATGCCCTGCTCGCGCAACTGCCGGAAAAAGGCCCGCACATCGCCGACCAGCAGGTCCGGCTCCTCCATGGCCGCGAAGTGACCGCCCCGGTCGAACTCCGTCCAGCGCACGATGTTCTCGGTGCGGTCCGCATGGTGCCGCAGCGGAATCTGGACCTCGGCCGGGAAGAGGGCGAGCGCGGTCGGGGCCATGGAGGGCAGTGCGGGCGCGGTGGCGCGGTCAGTGGCATGCGCCCGCTCGTAGTAGATCCGGGCGGACGAACCGGCGGTCCCGGTCAGCCAGTAGAGCATCACGTTCGTGAGCAGCCGGTCCCGGTCGACGGCCTCTTCCGGAAGCTCCTCGGAGTCGGTCCACTCGCGGAACTTCTCCACGATCCAGGCGAGTTGGCCGACGGGCGAGTCCGTCAGCCCGTATGCCAGGGTCTGCGGCCGGGTCGACTGCTGGACGGCGTACCCCGTTCCCTCGCGGGACCATGCGGCCCACCTGCGCCACGAGGCGAGCGTGCGCTCCCGCTCCTTTGGGCCGAGTTCCGCCAGCTCCTCGGCCGTGGGCTCGGTGGCCGCCTGCGCGCCGGGCAGCAGATTGAGGTGGACGCCGATGACACGGTCGGGATGGGCGCGGCCCAGCTCCCGGGAGATCGCGGCGCCCCAGTCGCCGCCCTGCGCGCCGAACCGGTCGTAGCCGAGCCGTCGCATCAGCTCGGCCCAGGCGTCGGCGACCCGGCCCGCCTCCCAGCCCGGTTCCGTGGTGGGCCCCGACAGGCCGAAGCCCGGGACGCTCGGCACCACGACGTGGAAGGCGTCGGCCGGATCACCGCCGTGCGCGGCGGGATCGGCGAGCGGTCCGACGGCGTCGAGGAACTCGACGACCGAGCCCGGCCAGCCGTGGGTGATGATCAGCGCCGTGGCGTCCGGTTCCGGGGAGCGGACGTGTGCGAAGTGGATGTTCGCCCCGTCGATCGCGGTCGTGAACTGCGGCCACTCGTTCAGCCGTTCCTCGGCCGCCCGCCAGTCGTACTCGTGCCGCCAGTACCGAACGAGCTCGCGCAGATAGCCGTTCGGCACGCCGTACGCCCAACCCACCTCCGGCAGTTCGTCGGGCCATCGGGTGCGGTCGAGTCGTTCGTGCAGGTCGTCCAGGTCGCTCTGGGGGATCGCGAGGCGGAAGGGCCGGATGCTCTCTGCGGGCGAAGACGTCATGATCCGGATGCTAGGGCCTGTCGCGAAGGGCCCGCCTGCCCGGCGACACCCGGCACCCTCCTTACCATATCCATGCGTGCGACCAATGTGCCGAATATCTCATATGTGGCAATATGGCACGTGTGGCATTTGGTGCTGAAGACAGGCGAGAGGAGTTAATCATGATCGCCAAGCTGCTCGGCAAGCTGTCCTTCACCCGCCACTACGGTGCGTACGGGGCCCACGAATGGGATGCGTACGCCGGCGACTGGGGCTGACCGCAGTGCCGGCGGGCGCCCCAGGGGCGCCCGCCGGTTCCCAGCTACGCTGCCGACGACATCGGCCTGGACAGGTACGGGAGTCGGGGACGATCTCATGGGCCGAACGAATGAGCCGCCGCGGTTGCCCGAAGGCAGCTTCGCGGCCTGGAGCCGCGACCGGCTGGCCATGGCGCGCCGTGGCGCCGACGAGTGCGGGGACGTCTGGCAGTTGGAGCCAGGTGTCTACGTAGCCGCCACGGCCGGGCCGTGTGAAGCAGTCCTGTGCCGCGCGCAGGACTTCCCCAAGGCTTCCTCGCCTCTCTTCCCGCCGATGAAGCGGTCGAGCGGAGCACCGACGCCTGAGGAGCGTGTGCACGCTCACGCCGCTCGCATGCGCGGACTACGCCCGCAGGCGGTTGCAGCCCGGATCGGTGAGATCGCGCCCAGGGCCGCTCGATTCGCCGACCAGTGGCCCACGGACCAGGACGTCGAGATTCTGCCCCCGGTACGGCATGCCCTGGCAGAGATCGGCGTGCACTACCTCTTCTCCGAAGACGCTCCGACCCTGCTGCCCTTCGCCTCACAGCTCTTCATGGCCCGCGAGGTGCTCGTACGCCCCTCGCGCTGGGTCTGGCCGGCCTGGATCCCCACACCGGCACGGCGGTTCCGCACACGGCAGCAAGTCGCCTTCATCAACGCTCTGCGGCCCATCGTCCGCCGGCGCCGTTCATCGGGCCTGCTCGGTGACGACGTGCTGGGACAGATGCTCCGGCCCTCCTCCCGCTACGGCCTGCTGCCGGAGGAGGCCGTCCTCGACACCCTCCCCGGAATCACCGTCGCCACCTTCGAGACACCTTCCCGGGCAGCCGGATGGATCCTGCTCCACCTGGCCCGGCACCCCCAGGCAGCGGACCGCGTCGCGGCCGAAGCCGCCTTGCTGCCCGCGGACCCGGCCGCGACGACCAGCACCCACCTCGACAGCCTGCGGTACACCCAGGCACTGGTACGCGAGGTGCTCCGGCTGTACCCCCCGAGCTGGCTGCTGACCCGGCGCGCCGCGCGACAGACTCAGCTCGCCGGCTACACCATCGACGCCGGGTCCACCGTTCTCGTCTGCCCCTACACCGCCCACCGCGATGCACGGGAACACTTCGAGCCGGACCGGTTCCTGCCCGAGCGCTGGCTCGACGATCCGGGCTCGCCGGCCAAACCCGGGGTCTTCCTCTCCTTCGGTACCGGGCCGCACGGCTGCGAGGGAGCCGCTCTGGCCATGGCGATGCTGACGCTCCTGACGGCGCAGACCGCCCGCCGCTACCAGTTGAGCGAGCCGTCCGGACCGGAACCCGGCTACCAGGTCACCACCCTCGAAGGTCTCGCCACCGTCGGCTTGCGCCTGCGTGCCACCTCCCGCAGCTGAGGGCGGTCCTGATGGCCGGCTCATGGCTCGCTCAACGTATGCCGCTGGCCGAACTCGTCGGCGAGCATGCCCATCATGACGAGGTCGTGGTGCCGGCCGGCGAAGAACACGTGTTCCCGCAAGCGCCCCTCCTCGGTGAAGCCGAGCCGACGAAAAAGCGCCAGCGACGCCTCGTTGTGGGCGAAGATCGCTGCCAGGCATTTGTGATAGCGCCACTCGGCGAACATGAAGCGCAGCAGCAGCACTACGGCTTCTGCCGCGTAGCCCTTGCGGCGGTGGTCGGCGCCGATCGTGACATCGAGCTCGAACCAGCCTGAACGACGGCCGGTGCGATGTGAGCCGACCGTGCCGACCAGCTCTCCCCTGGCCGTCGTTTCGACTGCCAACCGGAAGCGGTCGTCATCGCACTCGGCAACGGCTTGCTCCTTCGCCCAGGCACGGTAGCTCTCGGCGGACCGCGGCAGTTCCAGCCGGCTCCCTCGCCGCCCGTCGTCGTCGGCGAAGCGCGTGAACGCTGTCCAGTCATCGGGCTCGATGGCGCGTAGGCGTACCCGTTCACCGGTCCAGGACGATGCCATGCCCCATTTGATCACGCTGCGGTGCGCGCGAGGCCGAGAGCCGCGCCGAGGCAACTGTTGCCCGTCGTGCTCTGTCCCGCCGCTGATCGCACATCGATCGGCCGCCCGACCGATGAGTTTCACGGCGACGATCGGTCGACACAGATGACCGCGTTCCCACGCCCCAGGAGGCAGCTCATGGCGACCGACGGATTCACCACGTGCCTGTGGTTCGACGACGAGGCCGAGGAGGCCGCCCACTACTACGTCTCGATCTTCAAGAACTCGACCGTCGGCCGGGTCGCCCGCTACCCCGAGGGAGCCCCGCGTCCCGCCGGCACCGTGCTGACCGTCGAGTTCACGGCCAACGGCCACAAGTTCGTGGCACTGAACGGGGGTCCGCAGTTCAGGTTCAACGAGGCGATCTCCTTCCAGATCTTCTGCGAGAACCAGGAGGAGATCGACTACTACTGGACCAAGCTCATCGAGAACGGCGGCGAGCCGGGCCCGTGCGGCTGGCTCAAGGACAGGTACGGGGTCTCCTGGCAGATCATCCCGGACCGGCTCGACGACATGATCAGCGACCCGGACCCGGCGAAGGCGGCCCGGGCCACCCAGGCGATGCTGTCGATGCACAAGCTCGACATCGCCGCCCTGGAGAAGGCATACGCGGGTGAGTGAGGATCCGCCGGGGCGCGGGCCTGCCCGCCCGCGCCCCTACGCGGATTCGGCAGGTTCCAGGCCACGACCGGATCGACGGCCGGATCGCCCACCCCCGCGGAGCCGAAGTCGATCACGGCACTGAGCCGGCCGTCCGCGACCAGCATGTTCCCGGGGGACAGGTCGCCGTGCGCCCAGACGGGCGGGCCAGCGTGCGCCGGGACCTGAAGGGCCTCCTCCCACCGGGCGGTGACCGCCGCGGTGTCGACCCTGCCGTCCAATCCGGCGATGGCCTCGCGCGTGGCCGTGTCCCGGGTCGCCAGGGGGACTCCCCGGTGGCCGGGAGGCCTGCCGTGTGCGTCGATCCGGCGAAGGGCGCCGACGAACGACGCGAGGTCCTCGGCGAGCAGCTGAACGAATTCGAGAGCGCGAGACGGGGGCGGCGTCCCGCGACACCGCCCCCGTCGACCGGGCCGGGCTCAGATGCGGTCGGCCGCGATCAGCAGGTACTGGAAGCTGCCGTTGCGGTACGCGGACAGGAACGTGTCCTCGATGCCCGTCACCAGGTGGTCGGCCTGCTGGCGCAGTTCCCAGTAGGGCATCGTGGCCTCGGTCAGGTCCTCCACGTGGACCGGCACCAGGCGGTTGCGGGCCATGGCCCGGAAGTACTCCGACCTGGGATGGATGTCGCAGATGTAGTGCGCGTTGATGAGGGACACCTCGCGCGAGGCCCGGCCGTACGTGTCGTTGTAGCAGCCGGTGATCACCACATAGCGTCCGCCGCGCCGCAGCAGCCGGGCGTGCTCGGAGAACAGCAGGTCGAGTTCGACGTACATGGTGGACTCGTTGTTCCACGAGGCCGCGTAGGCGCCGGACTCGAAGCCGGTGTCGAGCATGTTGCGGTGGTGGTAGTGGACCTTGTCGTCGATGTCCCGCTTGCGGGCCATCTCGTTCGCGAACTCCGCCTGCTTGGCGGAGATGGTGACGCCGTCGGCATGGCAGCCGTACCGCAGGTTCGCCACCACGCTGCCGCCGCCGCGCCCGCAGCCTGCGTCGAAGACGCGGTCGGCGGGGGAGAGCGGGCCGAGGTGGGAGGCGAGGAGTTCGGCCTGGGCGTGCTCAACACGGTGCAGTTCGGCGGTGACCCGCTCCCGGCGCAGGTCGGGGTCGGGCTCGTCGAGCACGGTCCAGTCGACGTTGCCGACGCCGTAGTGGTGGTGGTACAGGTCGTCGATCTTTCCGAGTTCGAGGTTGACCGGGTTTTCCTCGGCGTTCCAGTAGTCCGCCACGCGGGTCTGGTACGTGGACTGGGCCGGCACCGGTGCT
Organism: Streptomyces sp. NPDC086549; assembly: GCF_044746205.1. NCBI lineage: Bacteria > Bacillati > Actinomycetota > Actinomycetes > Kitasatosporales > Streptomycetaceae > Streptomyces > Streptomyces sp. NPDC086549. Next base: position 221,618 of record NZ_JBIVBS010000010.1, read on the forward strand.
GTCGTGGTCCGGGCGACGGGGGCGGTGGTCAACAGTGACTCCTCGTGACGCGTCTGACGGTGTTTCGGAAGGCCGCGACTGCCGGTGCTTTCACCAGTAGTCGGGCAGGTGGTAGCGGTGGGTGTTGGTGGCGTGCCACTCGTGGTTGCCGGACACCCAGGAGGCGAGCCCCTGGACGTAGCGGTCCACGACGGGCGAACCGGCGGACAGGAGGGCGGACTCCTCCTCGAAGGCCTCCATGATCCGGTTGTGGATCTCGACGGACTTCAGGTAGGCCGCCTTCAGCCCGCACCGGTCGTTGGCGGCGACGACCTGCGGCAGGTTGAGGTGCGTCGGGTCGCTCGCCAGTTCCTTGGTGAAGGAGTAGAGGTCGTTCATGACGGTGGTGGCGTTGCACGCGAGGGCGGTGATCCGCTGGATCTCCGGGCGGGCGTAGACCTGCTCGGGCAGTTCGTAACCGTCCACCGCGTCGACGAGCGACAGACAGGGGCGGAAGTTGTTGAACTGCCGCATCACCAGGTACTCCCACACCCGCGGCACGTACCGGGTCTCCATCCAGGCGGCCTCGCCCAGATAACCCATGTGCAGCCGGGCCATGTCGTGCACGAACCGGTCCGTCTGGCTGGGTGTGGCGAAGGCGGCGTAGTCCGCGAGGGCGAACTGGTACGAGCGCAGCGGTCCATCGGCCCGCAGGCCCTCGCGCCATTCCTCCTCCAGCTCCGGGATGCCGTGGAAGGGGTCGAGGGCGGACTGGGCGATGATCAGCGGGCCGCCGAGGCCCCGCCGCGATCCGCCCCGGCCCTCGTCCTCCTCGCAGTAGCAGGAGTCCACGATGTTCTCGGCGAGCAGCAGCTTGCCGGCGGCGGTGAGGCGGTCCAGGTCGAGGGCGCCCGGATGCTGGAGTACGACGGCCCGGCCGAACTGGAAGTCCGAGAAGTCCCCCTTCCAGGCCTCGGGGAACAGTTCCAGGTCACGGGCCCAGGTCTCGAGCCGACGGTCGATCTCGGCGGCCTTCTCCGGGTCGGCCGGAGCGGCCGGCCGGTGGTGCAGTCCGGGGATCACCCCCGTGCGCCGGGTCCTGCGCATGCCCTGGGCGATGTTCGGCGGCCCGGGCAGCGTGTAGGAGTGGGTGGGTGCGCTCATGGTGTGCTCCAGGCCGTCAGTCGGCGGTCCGGCCGAGCTGGACGTTCTCGAGGATCCCCGCCGCGTCGGGGACGAGGATGGCCAGTGAGTAGTAGGCGGTGACGAGGTAGCTGATGATCGCCGCGGTGTCGATGCCCATGAAGCGGACGTTCAGGCCGGGCTGGAACTCCTCGGGGATGCCGGTCTGGTACAGGCCGATGACACCCTGGTCGGCCTCGCCGGTGCGCAGCGCGATGATGCTGCTCGTGTGGTCGTCGGTGATCGGGATCTTGCTGCACGGGTAGATCGGGACACCGCGCCAGGCGGGGATCTCGTGGCCGTCCACGTGCGCGGTGCCGGGCACCAGGCCGCGCCGGTTGCACTGCCGGAAGAACGCCGCGATCGCCTTCGGATGCGCGAGGAACACCTTCGTCTTGCGGCGCATCGAGAGCAGCTCGTCCATGTCGTCCGGGGTCGGCGGGCCCGTGAACGTGCTGATGCGCTGCCCGTAGTCGACGTTGTGCAGCAGCCCGAACTCCCGGTTGTTGACCAGCTCCCACTCCTGGCGCTCGCGGATCTCCTCCACGGTCAGCCGGATCTGCTGCTCGGTCTGGTTCATCGGGTTGTTGTAGAGGTCGGCGACCCTGGTGTGCACCCGCAGCACGGTCTGGGTGAGGGACAACTCGTACTCGCGCGGCGCGAGTTCGTAGTCGACGAAGCCACCGGGCAGCGTCGGCTCGCCCACGTGGCCGGCCTGGACCGGGACCTCCGCCTCGCCCTTGCGGTTCATGGGCCTGAGCTGCCGCTCGACATACGCTTGCAGGTGCGCGGCGAGGGACGGCGCCCGCCGGGTGAACTCCTCGACGACCGTCCAGGGCAGCGCCAGCACCACGCCCGCGGTCTCGGCCCTCACCGAGCTCAGCCACAGCGGGTCGGACTGACCGACCGCCTCGTCGCCCATCTGGTCGCCGTCGGTGACGACCCCGATGACCTCCTCGCCGCCGTACTTGCCGGCGCTGTACCGGGTGAACCGGCCGTGGACGACGAGGTACGTCTCCGTCACGGGCTGCCCGGCCTCGAACAGGACCTGTCCGGCGCGCACTTCACGGACCTGGAACCGGGTGCCGAGCTCGCGCAGCACGTCCGTGTCGGAATAGCCGCGCAGGACCGGCAGCTCGGTCAGCGTCTCGGGGATGACCCGGATGTCGTCGGCACCGTTCTGCTCGAAGTGCACCCGGCCGCGTCCCGTGCTCAGCTGGAGGCGCCGGTTGACCCGGTAGGCGCCGCCCTTCACGTCCACCCACGGCAGCGTCTTCAGCAGCCATCGCGAGGTGATGGCCTGCATCTGCGGTTCGGACTTGGTGGTCGTGGCGAGCTGGCGTGCCGCCCGGGTGCTGAGGCTCGTGAGCTGCCCGTCGGCCGAGGGACCGGGGGCGGGTTCGTCGACGGCGGAACCGGTGGCGCTGTCCGGTGTGGACACATTCCCTCCAGCAGACAGGTGAACAGGGGTGACCGGATCGGTCGGTGGTGAGCAAGTTGGTGGTGCGCTCGGACAAGCCAAACAGCCTTGGTGATCTCCCGGTACGGCGCGAAAGGGGCGGTTTCATTCCTTGGTGGTGCAAACCTGTCGTTCGGTGCGTACGGCACGAGCGCGGATGATCACGCGCCCGGCCCTGACTCCCGCACCCGGGCGCACGGGATCACTCGGCGTTTGTGCTCAGGAAAGATCGTTCACCAGCACCGCAGCCCCGTCGAAGCGGCCGGCCTTGAGGTCCTTCAGCGCCTGCGGGGCCTCGGACAGCGGATAGGCGTGCGTCGTGGCACGGACCCCGTGCAGCGCGGCCCTCGCGAGGAACTCGCGGCCGTCCGCACGGGTGTTGGAGGTGACGCTGCGCAGTTCCTTCTCGTAGAACAGGTCGGTCTCGTAGCGCAGCGGCGGCACGTCGCTCAGGTGGATGCCGGCGACCGCGAGGATCCCGCCCCGGTCCAGGGCCCGCAGTGCGACCGGGACCAGGTCGCCGGCCGGGGCGAACAGGATCGCGCCGTCCAGGGGCTCCGGCGGCAGGTCGTACGCGTCACGGGCCGAGGCGGCGCCCAGGCCGAGGGCGAGGCGCCGGGCGTCCGCGCCGCGCGTCAGGACGTGCACGGTGGCACCCTCGGCGAGCGCCACCTGGGCACAGAGATGGGCGCTGCCCCCGAACCCGTACAGCCCGAGCCGTCCGCCCGGCGGCAGCGAGGTGCGCAGCAGCGCGCGGTAGCCGATGATGCCGGCGCACAGCAGCGGCGCCAGGGCCACGTCGTCCAGTTCGCCCGGCAGCCGGTAGGCGAAGTCGGCCGGCACGGTCGTGTACTCGGCGTAACCGCCGTCGGCGTCCCAGCCGGTGTACCGCGACCGGGGGCACAGGTTCTCGGAGCCCCGCAGACAGTACGCGCACTCGCCGTCGGTCCACCGCAGCCAGGCCACGCCCACCCGGTCGCCCACCGTGAAGTTCGCCACGGCCGCCCCGGCCCCGGCCACCACGCCGACCACCTCGTGCCCGGGTGTCACCCCGGGCCTGCGCACCGGCAGGTCCCCCTCGGTGACGTGCAGGTCGGTGCGGCAGACCCCGCAGGCGCGCACCCGGACGAGGAGCTCGTCGTCCCCGGGCACGGGCACCGGCCGTTCGACCAACCGGAGGGGGTTCTCCTCGACCGGCCCGGTCCGAGCCACCGACCACGCCCGCATCGTCCCCGCGACCACCGCGTCCGTCATGCCGCGCCCCGTCCTGCCGAAGGCCGCCGTGTCCGTCTCCCAGTGTCCGGCAGCCCGGTGGGTTCGGCGCGCGGGCCGACCGGCGGATGGTTAGCGTGAGGACCGTGAGGGTTCAGGCGATCCGTCTATCCGGAGAGGTCCCGCACCATGGCCGTACAACCTGAGGGAACCCCCTGTTGGGCCGACGCGATGTTCAGCGACGTCGAGGCGGCCAAGAGCTTCTACGGCGAGGTCCTCGGCTGGACCTTCGGCGAGTCGTCGTCGGAGTACGGCCACTACACGCAGGCCTACGCGGACGGCAAGGCGGTGGCCGCGGTCGTCCCGCCCATGCCCGGTCAGGAGGGGCAGTCGCAGTGGTGCCTGTACTTCGCCTCGCCGGACGCCGCCGCCACCGCCGACTCGATCCGTGACAACGGAGGCGACGTGCTGATGGAGCCGATGCGGGTCGGCGAGTTCGGCACCATGTGTCTGGCCCGCGAGCCCAGCGGTGCCGTGTTCGGCGTGTGGCAGGCGGGTACCCATGAGGGCTTCGAGGCCACGGCGGTGCCCGGCGCCTACTGCTGGGGCGAGGTCTTCACCCGCGAGCCCGAGCAGGCGGACACGTTCTTCTCCGCGGTGTTCCCGTACACCGCCAAGCAGATCGACGACGCCTCGGTGGACTTCCGGATGTTCGACATCGGAGAGAACACGGTCCTGGGCCGGATGAAGATGACCGACGACTTCCCGCCCGAAGTGCCGTCGTACATCAATGTGTACTTCACCGTCGCCGACTGCGACGAGGCCGTGGCCAAGGCCACCAAGCTCGGCGCCGTCCTCCGGTTCGGACCGATGAGCAGTCCGTTCGGCCGGTTCGCGGCCCTCAGCGATCCGCAGGGCGCGAACTTCTCGGTGATCGACATCACGACCACCGAGGGGGAGATGCCGAAGACCACGGACGTCTGAACGGCGGCCCGGCCGGGCGGCCCTCCCGGCCGTGGCATGATCGAGCCCATGCGTGAACGTGTTGTGGCCGCGTGCGACGGGGCTTCGAAGGGAAACCCCGGACCGGCGGGCTGGGCCTGGGTGGTGTCCGACGACTCGGAGACCCCCGACCGCTGGGAGGCGGGGCCGCTCGGCAGGGCGACGAACAACGTCGCCGAGCTGACGGCGCTGGAGCGGCTGCTGGCCGCCACCGACCCCGGCGTGCCGCTCGAGATCCGGATGGACTCGCAGTACGCCATGAAGGCCGTCACCACCTGGCTGCCGGGCTGGAAGCGCAACGGCTGGAAGACGTCCGCGGGCAAGCCGGTCGCCAACCAGGACCTGGTGGTCCGCATCGACGAACTGCTCGACGGCCGCTCCGTCGAGTTCCGCTACGTCGCCGCCCACCAGGTCGACGGCGACCCGCTGAACGACTTCGCCGACCGCGCGGCCAGCCAGGCGGCCTCGGTCCAGGAGTCCGCGGGCAGCGCGCTCGGCTCGCCCGAGCCGCCGCCCTCGGCCGCCGCTGCGGCGTCCGCCGCCCCGCGCCGCAAGGCGGCGCCCCGCAGGCAGGGCGGCGGTTCGTCGTCCCGCACGATCAAGGCGAAGTTCCCGGGGCGCTGTATGTGCGGCCGCTCCTATGCGGCCGGGGAGTCCATCGCCAAGAACGCGCAGGGCTGGGGCCACCCGGAGTGCCGTACGGCCGAGGCCTGATCCGGAGGACCTGGGACTGATCGGAAGCCCTGGGCCCGATCAGACGTCGAACGTGTAGAACTTCGTGTGGTCCAGCAGATCCGCCGGCCGCACGTTGTTCCACGGCTTCATCGTCTCGTCGAGGTCGACCACGTCCGGGGTCCCGCCGGTCGGCGCGTAGCCCGCCTCCGGGTGCCGGCGCTGCCACTCGGCCCACAGCTTGTCGATGTAGGCGTGGTGCAGCCAGAAGACCGGGTCGTTGGGGGAGACCCCGGTGCCCATCTGTCCGCCGACCCAGACGTGGACGCGGTTGTGCAGGTTGACCCCGCGCCACCCTTCGAGGTGGTTGCGGAAGCCGTCCGAGGCGCTGTTCCAGGGCGCCATGTCGTACGTCGTCATGGCCAGCACGGATTCGACCTCGGCGCGGGTCGGCAGCTCCCGGACGCCGGTCCCCAGCGACCTGCGCAGGTAAGTACGGCCGTCCACACGCACGTTGACCGGCCAGTTCCCGGTGGACGCGGCGAACGGCCCGTCCATCACCCGGCCGTCCGAGCTGCGTCCCGTGCCACCGAGGAAGTCGGGTGCCCAGAGCGAGGCACGCACCGTGCGGTCGGTGCTCCAGTCCCAGTACGGGAGCGCCACCGACGCGTCCACCGACTGCAGTGCCTGCTCGAAGTCGAGCAGGAATCTGCGGTGCCAGGGCAGGAAGGAGGGGGAACGGTGGCCGGTCCGCTCGGAGTTGTCGGTGTCGGACATGATGAAGGCGTTGTGCGTCCTGACGAACTCGTCGTAGCGGCCGTTGCGCTTGAGCTCGATGACGGCGGCGACGAACCGCCGCTTCTCGTCGGCGGTCAGACTGGCCTGGTTCTTGCGTACGGTCATGTGCGGGGTACTCCGGATGTCCTTGCGGGGGCGGTCAGTTGGCGGGGAACGGGAGGAGCTTGGCGCCCTGCAGCTCGTCGACCGCGGCACGGGCGGCGGCGCGGGGCGTGGGCACCGGGTCGTAGTGGCTGACGACGCTGATCCAGCTGCCGTCGGCGTTCTGCATCACGTGCAGCTCCACCCCGTCGACGAACACGGAGTACCCGCCGCCGTGCTCGTGGTGGTGACCGCCCATACCCGCCGGACGGCCCTGTATTCGGCGGCCCTTGTAGACCTCGTCGAAGGAGTCGGGGGAGCCGTGGTGGTGCTCGGCGGCCGAGGCCGAGGCAATCGGCGCGGTGAGCGACTGGGTTCCTGCGACCGCGGCGAGGGCGGCCGCGGCGGTGAGCGCGCGGCGACGGCTGAGTTCCGGCATGCGGGACCTCCTGGTGCGTTCGGGTGATGACCCGGCATGCCTATCGGTCCGTCCGAGAGCGGGAGAAATCGCCCCGAGTCGGTTGGCTCGGATCCGGACAATCGGTCACATGTCATACAAGATTAAATAGAGATGATCTTGCTGTGAGGTGGGTCCCCTCGTCCCCGGAAGGGGCAATTCCTTGTCGTCGCGAGGGCGTTCCGGGTGATCTTTCGCGAACGGCGCCCGTCCGAGTGGCGCGGCTCACCCCGCCAAACTGGCGCGATTCGCTCGATGCGCCGTGCCGGTTCGAGTGCCGCGCCGCCGTGGCCGCGATCAAGCCGGGGCTCGGGCGGCGGGGCTTGGGTGAATGGCAATTCACCGGCTAAGGTGAATTGCCATTCACCACTTTTTCGCGTCCCCCGCCGGAGTGCCGATGGACCAGCCCGCCCCGATACCCGACGCCCCGACCCGCCGCCGGCCCACGGTTCCGGTCCTGGCGTTCGGCGGCATCCTCATGGCCGTCATGCAGACGGTCGTCGTCCCCCTGCTGCCGGACCTGCCCCGGCTGACCGGCGCCTCCGCGGGCACCGTCTCCTGGATGGTGACGGCGACCCTGCTGTCCGGTGCCGTCCTCACCCCGGTGCTCGGCCGGGCCGGCGACATGTACGGCAAACGGCGCGTGCTGATGGCGGCCCTCGGCCTGATGACCGCCGGCTCCGTCATGTGCGCGCTCTCCTCCGACATCGGGGTGCTCATCCTCGCCCGCGCCCTGCAGGGCGCCGCCGCCTCCGTCGTCCCGCTGTCGATCAGCATCCTGCGGGACGAACTGCCGCCCGAGCGGCGCGGTTCGGCGGTCGCGCTGATGAGCTCCACCGTCGGCGTCGGCGCAGCACTCGGCCTGCCGCTGGCCGCGCTGGTCGTCCAGTACGCCGACTGGCACACCATGTTCTGGCTGACCGGCGCGCTCGGCGCGGTGGGCGTGACGGCCGTGTGGTGGGCGGTCGAGGAGTCTCCCGTGAGGGAACCGGGCCGGTTCGACGTCCTGGGCGCGCTCGGGCTGGCCGCCGGGCTGACGTGTCTGCTGCTCGGGGTGTCCCAGGGCGGGCAGTGGGGCTGGGGCAGCCCCCGTGTGCTCGGTCTCCTCCTCGGCGCGGTCGTCGTCCTGGCCCTGTGGTGGTGGCAGCAGTTGCGCACCGCTCAGCCCCTGGTCGACCTGCGGCTGGTGTCCCGCCCCCGGGTGGGGCTGTCCCATGTGGCGGCCCTGCTGACGGGCTTCGCCTTCTACGCCAACTCCCTGGTCACGGCCCAGCTCGTGCAGGCGCCCGAGGCCACCGGGTACGGACTCGGACTGTCGATCGTCGCCACCGGCCTGTGCCTGCTGCCCGGCGGCGTCACCATGCTGCTCTTCTCGCCCGTCTCCGCCCGTATCTCGGCGGCCCGCGGGCCACGGATCACCCTCGCCCTGGGCGCCGCCGTCATCGCCTGCGGCTACGCGGTGCGCATCGCCGACAGCCGCGATCTATGGATGATCATCCTCGGCGCCACGGTGGTGGCGACCGGCACCACGCTCGCCTACTCCGCACTGCCCACCCTGATCCTGCGCGCGGTCCCGGCCGGGCAGACCGCGTCCGCCAACGGCGTCAACGTCCTGATGCGCACCATCGGCCAGGCCACGTCCAGTGCCGCCGTCGCCGCCGTACTCGTGCACCACACCAGCGTCGTCGGCGGGGCCCCGGTGCCCACCCTGCACGGCTATCTGCTGGCATTCGCCATGGCGGGCGCGGTCGCCCTGGCCGCGAGCGCTGCGGCGCTGTCCATCCCGGGCGACTCCGGGCCCGACGACACGCGACGGGCCCGCGGCCGCACCCGGGGCGCGCGCGACGGGGCGATGGAGGGAGCATGAGTGCCGTGAGCACTCCATCCGGCGCACCCGCCGTCTCCCCCGGCCGCCGGGACGCCGAGACGACCAAGGCGGCCATCCTCAAGGCGGCCCGCCACCTCCTCGCCCGAAACGCCCGCGCCGACATCACTCTCAAGGCCGTCGCCGAACGCGCCGGTGTCAGCCCGCCGTTGATCCTGAAGTACTTCGGCAACAAGGACGCCCTCTTCGCCCGCGTCATGTCGTTCGAGGCCGACGCGGACGCCCTGCTGGACGCGCCCCTGGAGGAACTCGGCCGGCACATGGTCCGGCACGTCGTGCACAGCCAGCGCGAGCTGGGCACCGACCCCCTGCTGCGCATCGCCTTCGCACCCCTGCACGGCGACCACGGCGACGAGGTCCGCGCCAACTTCCGCGCCCAGGTGACCGAACGCCTCGCCGACCGCCTCACCGGCCCCGACCCGGGCCTGCGCGCCGAACTCGCCGTCGCCGCTCTCATCGGCCTGGGCGCGATGTACGGCGTCGCACGCGGCCCCCACCTGCGCGAGACCCCCACCGACGACATCGCCGACCGCTACGGCCCTCTCGTGCAGGCACAGCTGACGCCCTGACCGGGCGCGGACCGGCACGCAGGACAGCGGGGAGGGACCGGAGCGGTCCGTTCCGTGTCCGGCCGTGGTGGATGACAGACTGACGGCATGGACGAACGTGTAATCGGCAGGTCGGGACAGCGGGCATCGGTCGTCGGCCTCGGCACATGGCAGCTGGGCGCCGACTGGGGCGAGGTGGACGACAAGGAGGCCCTGGCCGTGCTGGAGACGGCGGCCGAGTCGGGGGTGACCTTCTTCGACACGGCCGATGTGTACGGCGACGGGCGCAGCGAGCAGACCATCGCCGCCTTCCTCGGCGGCAGGCCGGACCTGCACGTGCTGGTGGCCACGAAGATGGGCCGCCGGGTGGACCAGATCCCGGAGAACTACGTCCTCGACAACTTCCGCGCCTGGAACGACCGCTCACGCCGCAACCTCGGCGTCGACCGCATCGACCTGGTGCAGCTGCACTGCCCGCCGACGCCCGTCTACTCCTCGGACGAGGTGTTCGACGCCCTGGACACTTTGGTCGAGGAGGAACGCATCGCGGCGTACGGCGTCAGCGTGGAGACCTGCCAGGAGGCGCTGACCGCGATCGCCCGGCCGGGCGTGGCGAGCGTGCAGATCATCCTGAACCCGTTCCGGATGAAGCCCCTGCTCGAGGTGCTCCCGGCCGCCCGGGAGGCGGGCGTCGGCATCATCGCCCGGGTGCCGCTGGCCTCCGGCCTGCTGTCGGGCAAGTACACCAAGGACACGGTCTTCGCCGCCGACGACCACCGCACGTACAACCGGCACGGCGAGGCCTTCGACCAGGGGGAGACGTTCTCCGGCGTCGACTTCGGGACCGGCGTGGAGGCGGCCGCCGAGTTCGCCGCCCTCGCCCCCGAGGGGTGCACCCCGGCCCAGCTGGCCCTGCGCTGGATCGTCGAGCAGCCCGGCGTGACCACCGTGATCCCGGGCGCCCGCTCGCCGGAACAGGCCCGCGCCAACGCGGCCGCCGCCAGACTGCCGGCGCTGCCCGAGGAGACGGTCACGGCGATCCGGGAGCTCTACGACCGCCGCATCAAGGACCAGGTCGAGAACCGCTGGTAGTCCGCGTACCGCCGGGAGCAGCCGCCCCGCCGCTCCCGGCGGCCCCTCTCGTTTGAGCGATCGGCGCCGCGGTTACCCGCACGGCATGAGCGTGGAAGCGAGACGGACGGGCCGCGACGAGACCGAGGCGGAGCGCGCCGACCGGATGTGGACCGACCTCATCCAGGAGGTCCGCGTGGCCCAGACGGGCGTGCAGATCCTGTTCGGCTTCCTGCTCACCGTCGTCTTCACCCCGAAGTACGACGACCTGTCCCACGCCGACCAGATCATCTACATCGTGACCGTCGTACTGGGCTCCTGCGCCACCGGCGCCCTCATCGGGCCGGTGTCCCTGCACCGGCTGGTGGCCGGGCGGCGGGTGAAGCCCCGGGCGGTGCGGCTGGCGTCCCGGCTCACCTTCGCCGGGCTCGTCCTGCTGCTGGCCACCATGACCGCCTCACTGCTGCTGATCCTCCGGGTGGCCACCCATGACGGCTTCGTGCCCTGGCTGGTCGCGGCCGTGGTGGCCTGGTACCTGACGTGCTGGTACGGGCTGCCGCTGTGGGTGCGGCGCTGTCACACGAGCCGCTGAGGAGTGTCCCGCAGCGCCGCCAGCTGCCGGTCGTGCACCCGGCTGAGCAGGACGAGCGAGAGCGTGGCCCCGATCAGGGCGCAGAACATGTCCCACTGCGTGTCCCACACGTCGCCCTGGGTGGCGAGGAAGGCGTCCGCACCGTGCCCGCCGATCTCGGCCGCCGCCCACTCCAGCAGCTCGAAGCACGCGCTGAAGGCCAGGCAGGCGCACACGGTCAGCGGGGCCAGCCAGCGGCCGCTCAGCGGCGAGGTGCGGCTGAGCAGCTCACGGACCAGGACGGCCGGGACGAAGCCCTGCATGAGGTGGCCGAACCGGTCGTACGGATTGCGGGCCAGGCCGAAGGCGTCGCGCACCCAGTCGCCCGCCGGCACCTGGGCGTAGGTGTAGTGGCCGCCCACCGCGAGCACCAGCGCGTGCGCGGCCAGCAGGCCGCACAGCAGTCCGGTGAGCGGGAAACGCCGCCAGGTCAGGACCACCAGCGGCAGCCCGATCAGCACCCACACCGTCTCCAGGAACCAGGTCGTGCGGTCGCGCGCGCCCCATGCCGACAGGGCCATCCCCACGACCACCACCCCGGCGAGCAGGACGGGCAGGGTCGGGCGGGCGGCGCGGCGCGGGGCGGGGTGCACTGCGGTCATGGCGGGCTCCTTGTCGTCGGAGGCCCATCGTGGTGCCGGCGGATCTGCGGGACATGAGTACGGCTACTCAGCCCGTGGCCAGTATCTCCGCGAGGACGTCGTCGACCCGGACGTGCTCCTGCCCCGGCGCCACGACCTCCCGGGTCTCCCTCAGGAAGGAGGCGACCGCGGGAGCCCAGGCGAAGGCCACCGCGCGGTGGCGGCTGCCGTCGGGCCGGACGTCGCCGAGGAACTCCATGCGCAGCTCCTGCCACATGCCGGTGGCCACCGGACGGAACCGCACGTCCCCGACTCCGACCGGTCCGCGCAGGCCGTCGGCGAGCATCTCCCGGTCCAGCCGCCACCGGGCCAGCACATGGCCGTCGTGGGCGAACACCGCAGTGACGGCGAACGGGTCGTCGGCGTCGTACGTCAGATGGGCGAGCACGGAGAAGCGGTCCGTGCCGCCCGCCTGGAGCTGCACGGCCAGGGTCTTGTGCACGAAGGGGTTCACGCGGGGGCCTCCGAGAACAATCGACGTAGGGCCCTCTAGTACCCGTCCCGGGCGCAAGTTGCTCACTCGTCGGGCCGATTTCCTCGTGCGCCGCGCGGCACGGCTCTCCTCGCCGTCCTCCCGGGACCTCCCTCCCGGAGCGGTCCGGCGCTCGGCCGAAGGCGTCGCGCAGCGCGGGCAGCAGCCTCTTCGCCGACCGGGTGGGGCAGCTCCGCGTTGACCTTCCGGCCGCCGCCGAACCGGCGGAACTGCCCGTGGGCGCGCTTGACTGCACCATACGGTCCGGGTCTGCGGGCCGCCGGATCGAAAGCGGTCCGCCGGCGCTCGGGGAGCGGACTCAGCTCTTCGGTACCCGGAACGTCTGCAGGAAGGTCTTCAGGGCCAGCCGGTCGGCGGCGGTGTCCCACGCGTCGGCCGGGGTCGTGAAGCGCAGCGAGAAGCTGTGGTGGCCGCCGATCAGGAAGCCGCGGCCGAAGGTGCGCAGCCGGGCGCTGCCGGATCCCGAGAACCATTCCATGTCCGCGCCCTTGTAGCCCTGGTACGTCGTCGCCTTGATGGCGCCGATCCGCTGGAAGCCGTCCTGGCGCGCCAGGTTGGGCTGGACGTCGTCCCGCCAGACGGCGACCGGGTCCGGGCCGGCGTCCTCGCTGTAGGTGACCGCCAGCGTGCGCGGGTCGTCGCCGCCCGGACCGAACGTCACGCGGTAGGCGGCGTCCGCGCGGGCGGTGTTCAGCCGCTTCCAGCCCGTGGGGAGGGCTACCGAGAAGCCCTCCGGGGCGGTGTAGCGGCGGTAGCCGGCCGGCAGGGCGGCCGTGGTGGCCGAGGGGGAGGGCGAGGCCGTGGCGGTGGGGGTGGCCGTGGTCGCGCTGGGCGTGGGAGAGGGAGAGGGAGAGGGAGAGGCGTTGTCGTCGGTGCGGTTGCCGGTGGGGGTGGCCGTGGCGGACGGCTGCGGTGCCGCTCCCGCCGTGTCGGCGCTGTCGGTGCCGGGGAGCCCGTGGGTCGCGGCGAGTACGGCGGCGGACACGGTCACGACGGCCAGCGTGGTTCCGGCGACCATGGTCCGCCGGCTCCATCCCCGGCCGGTGCGCAGGGCGGTGAGGTAGGCGCCGCGCAACCGGGGCACGGGGGCGGGCTCCAGGTCCGTGTCGGTGTCGTCGGCGAGGACGCGGCTGAGGGCCTCGCGGACCGCGGGCCGGGGCAGCCGCTCCTGGGCGTCCTTGCGCAGCAGTCCCTGCACGACCTGGGCCAGCGGTCCGGCGCGCAGTGGGGTGCGCAGGGGCAGCCGGTCCACTCCCTTGAGGGTGGCGTCGGGCCGGCCCCGGTCGCGGAACGGCGGCCGTCCCTCGACCATCGCGTAGAGGATCGCGCCCAGCGCCCACAGGTCCGCGGCCGGTCCGACGGGTTCGTCGCGGGCCTGCTCCGGAGCGGCGTACGACGGTGCCGTGACCCGTGGCGCCAGGGTCGCGCCCGCCAGTCCGAAGCCGGTGACCACGACCGGGCCCTGGTCGCGCACGAACACCTGGCCGGGACTGAGTTCGCCGTGCGTGAAGCCCTCGCGGTGCGCGGCCTCCAGCACGTCGAGCAGCTCCAGGCCGATCCGGGCCGCGCGCGCATGGTCGAACCTGCCCTGCTGTGTGAGGAGTTCACCCAGCGGCGTACCGTCGATCCACTCGGTGACGGTCCACAGCGTGCCGGACTCCTCGATCGCGTCGATCACCATGGCCACCTGCCCCGGCCGGACGACCGCCATGAGCTCGGAGGTGCGCAGGATGCGGGCGGTGGTCCGGCGCACGGTCTCCTCCGCCGGGCCGTCCGGCAGCGCGACCTGCGACACCAGACGGGGCCGCTCCACCTCCAGATCCTCGGCGTACCAGCAGACCCGGTTCGCCTCACGGTGGACGACCTCCAGGAGCCGATACCTCCCGGCGACCAATTCTTCTCCGGAGACGTGCGCCTTGACCATGGTCATCCCTCGCAGAAACCCCTGCCTCGTCTTTCCCAGAGGTACGCAGGGCGCGCGGGGGAGTGTTCAATGGATCTGCAACTCCGGTGCGCTTCTTTCCTTTTATTCAACCGGCCCCGGGCACCGCCGACTTCTGGAAAACGGCGTATTTCCTCGCCTCGACCTGCAGGTAACCGAGGGTAAACATCCGAGTGCCGGTGATGTCACGGCCTCACAGGTCGCGGCGCACCAGGAAGTCCAGCAGACACCGCAGTTCGCCCGCGGCCCCGGCGGCCAGCGGCACCCCGGCGAGCGCGGACTCCGCGGCTGCCGTGTGGCGGCGGGCCTCGGCCAGCGCCGCGGCGCGACCGCCGCACTCCTCGATCAGGGCGGCCGCCGCGTCGGTCTCGCCGGCGTCCAGCAGCGCGGGGAGGTGCCGGGCGGCGGGGGAGGAGAGCGCGGCGAGCACCGGGTACGTCTTCTTCCGCTCGCGCAGATCACCGTGCACGGGCTTGCCGGTGACGGCCGGGTCGCCCCACACTCCCAGGACGTCGTCGACCGCCTGGAAGGCGATCCCCAGATGCCGCCCGGCCCGGTCCAGCGCGGCGACGGTGGACTCGGGAGCGCCGCCGAGCGCGGCACCCAGCGCGGCCGCGCAGCCCAGCAGCGCACCCGTCTTGTGCTCCGCCATGGCCCGGTACTCCTCCGGCCGCACCCGCTCCGGCCCGGTCCAGGGCCGTGTGCTGAACAGCAGGTCGTCCGCCTGCCCCCGCACCAGGTCGGCCAGGGCCGTGGACAGCAGCCGTACGCCCGCCGCCCCGCCGGGAGCGGTGGCGAGGGTCTCGACGGCCAGCGCGAACAGGGCGTCCCCGGCCAGCACCGCCGGTCCCGTGCCGTACGCCTTCCACACGGTCGGGCGGCGGCGCCGGTCCGTGTCGCCGTCCATGATGTCGTCGTGCAGCAGCGAGAAGGCGTGCACCAGTTCCACCGCGACCGCCGCGGTGACGCCGGTCCGTCCGGGCGCGCCCGCCGCCTCTGCCCCGAGCACGGCGAAGGCCTGCCGTACGCCCTTGCCGCCCGGTGCCACGGCGGGCGCGCCGCCGACCTCGCACCAGCCGAAGGAGTAGGCCGCCATCTCACCCACCCAGGGGTGCAGCCGCTCCACGGCTTCCGTCAGCGCGGGCCGTACCAACTCCCGGCAGCGGCCGAGGATCCGGGGCGCGGACGGGGGCGCCTGTACCGTCGAGGGGAGCGCCGTCATCGTGCGGCCTCCGTCTCGACGAGGCCGAGCTCCTCCTGGGCCCGGGCCACCATCTGCCGCGCGTGCCGTAGTCCGCTGCCCTCCAACGTCCGTGCCAGGTCTGCCAGTTCGGCGGCCGTCTCGACGCTGTCGCGGCCGAGGCGGGCCCGCGACTTGGCAAGGCCGAGCCGGGCCAGTGCCTCGCCGCGCGGCTCGCCCATCGTGCGGAACTCGTCGAGCGCCTGCTCGTACAGTTCCCGGGCCTCGGCGTAACGACCGGCCCGGTAGAAGACGTTGCCGCGCATCTTGTGGTTGTAGGCCAGCGCGCTGGTGAGGTTCATCGCGCGGCAGGTCGCCTCCGCCTCCGACAGCAGCTCCAGTGCCCTGCCGGTGTTCTTGTCGCGCACCGAGACGATGTCGGCGAGTCCGCGCAGCGCCCAGGCGTGGCCGCGCCGGTCGTCGGCCCGCGCGGCTATCTCCGCCGCCTCCTCGAACATCGCGTACGCCGTGTCGTGGGAACCGGTGTTGCGGTGCATCTGCGCGATGCCCTCCAGCGCCCACACCGTGTGCCGTGCCTCGCCCCGCTTGCGGGCCTCGGCCAGCAACTGCTCGTGCAGGCGGCCGACGGCCTCGTAGTCGCCCTGGATGCGGCCGGTCTCCGCGAGGCCGGCGAGCGAGTAACCCCGTACGACGATGTCGCCGCCGCGCTCGCCGAGTTCGGCCGCGAGTCCGAGCAGCCGCCAGGCCAGCGGGAACGCGCCTCGCTGCCGGGCCAGCGTGCCGCCGCTCCACAGCGCCCACGCCATCGCCGCCGTGTCCCCGGCCTCGCGTGCGGCGCGGTAACTCGCCTTCCACGCCCGGTCGGCGTCCCGCACCTGGCCGAGCCGCCGGTGCGCCTCGGCGACGGCGAGCCCGCAGCGCGCCGCCTCGTCGCGCCGCCCGGCCCGCTCGGCCTCCCGCAACTGCTCGGTGCCCGCGGCCAGCACGTCGACCAGGGAGGAGTTCACGGACAGAGTGGTCAGGGTGCCCTGGTACTCCGGGGCGAAAGCCTTGCCGAACATGGATGCCTTTCTGTACGCGGATCTATACGCGGGGTGTATACATGGCACGTATGCACTCTGCGTATACATGGTGTGTATAGTCCGTCGGAAAGATGCCCCGGCCCCAAGGGCCGGGGCATCGCCTTGTTGAGGATCAAGACGCCGGTGCGAGCGGAGGGGTTGCTTCCGAGACGCAGATCACTCCGCAGGTCACTCCGCAGTACGTCAGTGCTGCTGCGCCTTCTGCGGCGTCTCCTCGCTCGGCCGGACCACGACGTACCCTTCGCCCTGCAGCATCAGCTGGACGGCCTCCCCGGACCCGCCGCGCAGCATCGACCCGATGGACTGCGAGCGGTGCAGCGAGGTCTGCAGGTGCGCGGTCCAGCCCACCACCGCGTCCGTGTCGACGTACACCGGCTGCTGCGGCGAGACCGGTATGACCAGCGGGTTGCCCTCGCAGACCAGGCCGAGGCTGCCGTGCCCCGTGAAGACGCTGTTGAACAGGCCGCCCCCGGCGATGCCCGAGCCCTTGACCGTCTTGATCTCGTACGACAACGAGGCGTCGAAACACAGGACGTTGCGGCCGTTGACGGTGAACTCGTCACCGGGTTCCACCTCGACGACGAAACAGTTCTGCGCCTCGTGCGCGAACCACGCCTCGCCCTGCCCGCGCACCGCCATGAGGGGCAGCCCCTCGCCGGTGACCGCACGCTTGAGCATGCCGCCCACGCCCTGCCCCTTGCGTTCGAACTTGAGGCTGCCGCGATAGGCGACCATCGCACCCTGGCGGGCGAACATCTCACCGTTCACGGTGTACTTGAGGCACTTCGCGTTCTCGACGGACATGCCCGGCGCCACGGCCGGCTGCACCATGTGCTCACTGGAAAAGAGATCACCCTTCATGCGGGCATGGTGTCCCGGAGGGTGTCGTTCCGCCAAGATCACGGACAGTGGTTCCTCAGCCGCCGAAGAGCTGGGTCCAGTAGGTGCCGGCCCGGCCACCGCCGCCGAAGCCGACACCGATGTGGGTGAAGGCGGGTTTCAGGATGTTGGCGCGGTGGCCGGGGCTGTTCATCCAGTCGTCCACCACCTCGGCCGGGGTGCGCTGGCCGCAGGCGATGTTCTCGCCGATCGTGCGCCGGGCCGAGCCCGCGGCGGCGGCCCGGTCCCAGGGCCGGGAACCCTCGGGCGAGGTGTGGGAGTAGAAGTCGCGCGCCACCATGTCCGCGCTGTGTGCCTGGGCGGCGGCGGTGAGCAGCGGATCGGCGGTCAGCGGGGGCAGCCCGGCCCCGCGGCGCTCCGCGTTGGTGAGCCCGACGACCTCGGCGCAGGCCCGCGCCAGATCGCCCGCGGCGAGGGGCCTGGCCCACAGGGCGGTCCAGTACGTGTCGCCCGTGCGGTCACCGATGACATGCGCCAGACCGGCATGGGTGAAGGCCGGATCCTGAAGGGTGCGCCGAGCCTGGTCGGTGCGCAGGCAGTACGCCACGAACTCGGCGGGGGTGCGCGGGCCGGAGACCAGGTGCTCGCCGACGGTGGCGTAGGCGTATCCGGTGGCCGTGATGCGTTGGTGGACCGAGGTGCCGTCCTGGCTCTCGGGGGCCAGGCCTCCGGCGGCGGCCATCGCGCGGGCGTGGCCCCGCGCGGCGGCGACCAGGCGGGCGTCGAACAGGACGGGCGGGGAACCGGCCTGCGCTCGGGCCGAGTTGACGAGGCCCAGGACGCCCTCCGGGTCGGGCGCCGGTGACTTCGGCGAGTCCTCGGTGACGTCCACCCCGAAGTCCCGGGCCAGCCCCGCCAGCCCGTCGGCGTACCCCTGCCCGATCGCGCGCAGCTTCCAGCCGGTGCCCCGGCGGTACATCTCGGCGAGCAGCAGCACGGTCTTGCGCTGCGGGCGTGGCGGGGCGAAGCGGGCGACCGCGCGGCCCCGCCCATCGGTGACATGCAGCGTGGACGCGGGCAGCCGGCCCAGGGGTGTGCCGGGCTCGGCGGCGCTGACGGCCACGGTGACGCGTACGGCACCCGGGCGCAGCCGTGCCGGTTCGACGGTGAGCGTGTCACCGCGCAGCCGGACGCCGGGGGCGGCCGGCTGGTTGTAGAACACGAAGTCGGCGTCGCCCCCGACCCTGCCGTCCTCACCCGTGATGAGCGCGGACACGTCGAAGGGGCCGGGCACCCGCAGGGTCAGCGTGCCGCCCGGCAGGGGCAGATTGCCCCCGGGAACCAGCTCGGGAGTCACCTCCCTGCAACGTCCGGGCGGGGCAAGCCGGTTCCCCGGGCCGTCTCAGTCGCGTGTCGTCGAGGGCTCGATGTCCTCGCGCTGCTCGCCCACTGCCGAGCCGCGCCGCTCGCCCACCGCCGAGCCGCGCGGCGATTTCGCCGGCTTGCCGCAGAACGCCGACTCCAGCGTGCCCGCCATGGTGTCGAGCACGGTGCCGTTGTTGGAGGTGTTGGCGAGCGCGGTGAGGCTGCGCCCGCCGTCCTTGGTGGTGAAGGCGTAGGTGTAGTAGCCCTGGACGGCGCCCGTGTGGCCGTACACCGAGATCCCGCACGACAGGTCGCGGCGCCGCAGCCCGAGGCCGTACGCCGTCGTGCTGTTGACCCGCGTCCAGCGCTCCATCTCCGCCAGGCGCGCGGACGAGGTCAGACGGCCGCCGAGCAGGGCGGAGAAGAAGGTGTTCAGATCCCGTGTGCTGGAGATGATGGCGCCCGCGCTCTGCGCCCACGAGGCCGTCTGCTCGGTCGCGTCGACCAGGGCCGCGCCCGCCGTGTCGGGAGTGAGGTAGCCGCGGGCGTACCGGCCGGGGATCTTCCTGTCGGGGTGGACGTAGAAGGTGTCGCGCAGGTTCAGCGGCTTGAAGATGCGGTTCTCGTACTCGGTCCGCACGGCGTGGCCGGTGATCTTCTCGATGAGCATCCCGGCGACGACGAAGTTGGTGTTGGAGTACGAGTAGGCGGCGCCGGGCGCGTTGGTGAGCGGCTTCCCGAGGGACAGGTTCACCAACTGGCGGTAGGTGAAGACCTTGTTGCGCACCGCCTCGAAGCCGGAGACGGACTGGGCGAACATGTCGTTCGTGTAGTCGTACAGGCCGCTGCGGTGGCTCAGGACGTGCCGCACCGTGATCCGGTCGTCGGGCAGCAGGCCCGGCAGATAGCGGTTGACCGGGGCGTCCAGGGTGAGCCGGTGCTCGTCGGCCAGTTGCAGCAGGACGACCGCCGAGAAGGTCTTGGTGACGCTGCCGACGCGGAAGCGGTCGCCGGTGCCGATGGCCCGCCGGGTGCTCCGGTCCGCGTAGCCCTGTGCCTCCGTGTGGAAGGCGCCGTGGTCGTCGATGCGCGCCATCGCGCCGGGCGCGCCCTGGGCGACCGCCGAGCGCAGCACGCTTCGCAGGCCCGCCGTGTCGGGTGCCGGCAGTCCGGAGGCCGTCCGCGCGTGCGTCTCCCCGGTCGCCGCCTGTGCCGGTACCGCGACGAGTGACAGCACGACCGCCACGAGCACCGCACTCCTGCCCACCGTTGCTGAGACCATCCGGCTCCGTCTCCCATCTCCGCTGTTTCTGGTGCGAGATTGGTCACATCCCGACGGTGCAACCTACTCGCACCCGGTCACATCTCCACAGCTGACACACAGTTGGTCGTCCGGTGATCACTCTGCGGCAGGCATTCGTAAAAGATTGCCATAGAAGGCAGTGAAAGCGATCATTCCGGCTTTACGTGGTCATGACTTTTGCGCAAGGGTTCCACCCTGGGGCCCGACCAGCCCCCATGGTGCCCAACGGCGCCATGCCGTAAGGCGGTTGGTGATCCCGGCTGCCTTCGAACGAAGGAACCCTGATCAGTGCGTAGACCGCACATACGCAGCGTGGCGGTTGCCGTCGCCGTGACGACGGCCGCCACGGGCCTGGCCGGTACGGCATTCGCGGGTCCCTCCACGGGGGTGGAGCACGGCGTTACGTCGGCGACCACGACGACCGCGTCGGTGGTGTCGGCGGCGCGTTCCGCCGCCTTCGCCCACGCGTCGGCGACCGGCGTCTCCCAGGGCGACCAGCTTCACGCCCAGGACGTGATGATCGACCCGGAGGGTGCCCGGCACGTCCGGTTCGTCCGGACCCACAATGGAATGCCGGTGCTCGGCGGCGACCTCGTCGTCCACCTCTCCCGGCAGCTGGCGTACGCGGGTGTCACCCGCGCCGCCGAACACACCGTCAAGCCCGCCACCGCGCAGGCCAAGCTGACCGCCGACCAGGCGGAGCAGAAGGCCGCCGCGGCCGCCAAGGGTGACGCGGGCAGCGCCCAGCTCGTGGTGGACGCCCGTGAGGGCGCCTCGGCCCTCGCCTACCAGGTGACGGTGACCGACAGCAGCACCACCGAGGGCAGCGGCACCCGGACGGTCGTCGTCGACGCCGTCACCGGCAAGGTGCGCAGCAACGCGCCCGTCAGCGACGAGTTCCTGTCGCCGAAGCTGCTCGACACCCTGCGCAAGCGGGGCGAGTCGATCGACCCGGCCACCGGTCTCGGTACCGAGGCCGCCGGCCTCGGCGCGTCGTCCCTGTCGTCGTCGGCCTCGTCGGTGTCCGGCGCCACCGCCTACCCGAAGACGGTGAAGGGCACCGGCAAGTCGCTCTTCGTCGGCACGGTCGGGCTGACCGTTCAGCAGACGGCTCGCACGACCTTCCTGCTGAAGGACCCGAACCGCTACGGCACCGAGACCCGTGACGCCCGGGGCTCGGAGACCGAGAGCTTCGGCGCCGGCAAGAAGATCACCAGCCGGACCAGCACCTTCGGCAACGGCGCGACCTCCAGCCGCGCCAGCGCCGCCGTGGACGCCCAGTTCGGCATCACCAAGACGCTGGACTTCTACAAGAAGACCTTCAACCGCAAGGGCATCGCGAACAACAGCAAGCCCGCCAAGGCCATGGTCCACTGGGGCAGCAAGGTCGCCAACGCCTTCTGGGACCCGACGTGCGGCTGCATGCTGTACGGCGACGGTGACGGGCGCCAGATCAAGAAGCCGCTCGTCGTCCTCGACGTCACCGGCCACGAGCTCACCCACGGGGTGGTGGACGCGACCGCGAAGCTCGAGCCGACCTTCGAGGACACGCGGGGCAACCAGTACGGTGAGCCGGGTTCGCTGAACGAGTCGCTGGCCGACATCTTCGGCTCCAACGTCGAGTTCTCCGCCAATAACCCGAAGGACACGCCGGACTACCTGATCGGCGAGAAGCTGGGCCTGGCCCAGAAGTTCCTGCGCCGCCTCGACCACCCCTCGCTGGACCGGCTCGAGGGCACGATCGACTACTGGTCGCCCGCCGTGTACTTCACCGAGGTGCATGCGGGTTCCGGCGTCTCCTCGCACGCGTACTACCTCCTCGCGGAGGGCAGCGGCCAGAAGACGATCAACGGCGTCAAGTACGACTCGCCCACGTACGACGGCGGGACGGTCCAGGGCATCGGCCGCACCAAGGCCTCGGCGATCTTCTACCGCGCCCTGACCCGCTACATGGTCTCCTCGACCGACTTCCACGACGCGCGCGTCGCGACGCTGAAGGCGGCCAAGGACCTCTACGGCGCGTCCAGCGTCGAGTACCAGACGGTGGACAAGGCGTGGGCCGAGGTCAACGTCACCGCCGCCAACACGCCGGCCGCCCGCCACTGACGGCAGACGGACCACGGCAGACCAGGGTGCCCCGCCATGCGCGGGGCACCCGCATGTCACCCCCCGGTACAACTTCCTTTCCCGTCACCGCTGTTTCTTTTATTGACAGCGGAAAATAATGGCCCTAGGTTCCCGGCCATGCGCTCGACCTCCCGCACCGAGACGTTCCCGGCGCACACGCCGGCCGCCTCGCAGGTCTTCACCACGCTCCTGTCCCACGGCCCCCTCGCCCGGCTGGAGGCGGCCCGGCTGGCCGGACTGTCACCGGCCGCCGTCACCAAGGCGGTCCGCCCGCTCATCGAGGCCGGATACCTGGTCGAGGACGCCGACGACGAACCCCGCGCCGCCCTCGGGCGGCCCGCGAACCTGGTGCGTGTCGACGGCGGACGGGCGCTGTTCCTCGGCGTCAAGGTGACCGGCGACGAGATCATCGGCGTGCTGACCGACCTCTGCTGCCGGATCCGCCTCGCCCGGCGCGTCCCGCTGACCGACCGCGCGACCGGGGCGGTGCTCACCTCCGTGACGGAGCTGGTGCGGGAACTGCGCCTGGAGGCGGACGACTTCGGCGCGCCGGTGTTCGGCCTCGGCCTCGCCGTCTCCGGTGACGTCGACCGTGCCGAGGGCGTCGTGCGCTACTCGCCCTTCCTGGAGTGGCGGGACGTACCGCTCGCCGAACTCGCCGCCACCACCACCGGGTTGCCGGTCACTGTCGACAACGACGTCCGCGCCCTGACGGTCGCCGAGCAGTGGTTCGGCGCCGGTGTGGGGCTGTCCGACTTCGCCGTCGTCACCGTCGGCGCGGGCATCGGATGCGGCCTCGTGGTGCACGGCCGGGTGGTCGCGGGCGCGCACGGCGTGGCGGGCGAGATCGGCCATGTGGCCATCGACCCCACCGGGCCGCTGTGCCACTGCGGCAACCGTGGTTGTGTGGAGGCGATCGCGGGGGACGCCGCGATCCTCGCCGGGATGAGCGAAGTGACGGGCCGACAGGTGGCCGATGCCGCCGAGGCCGTCGCTCTCGCCCACCAGGGGGTCCCCGGGGCCCGTGAGGTCTACGCGAGGGCGGGGGAGGCCATCGGCCGTGGCATCGCGACCGTGGCCAACCTGCTCGGACCCGCACGCGTGATCATCTCCGGCGAGGGCCTGGCCGCCTACGACCTGTTCGCCGATCAGATCCGTGACTCGTTCGCCGCGGCCGCCTTCGGCTCGGCCGCGCAGTGCGACGTACGGACCCGCCCGCTCCCCTTCGAGGAGTGGGCACGCGGGGCCGCGGCCACCGCGATCCAGTCCTTCATCACCTCATCTCCCACCCCAACGGGCAAGGGCTGAGCCGCCCAAGACCCCGAACCCAGGAGGGCCCATGCGGTCACCTTCGTACTCCGTCCTGCGCGCACGCGGGCCGAGAGCCGTCCTCGTGCTGGCACTGACGGCCGCCCTCGCGTCCGCCGCGCCCGCCGCGCAGGCGCGGTCAGCTGCCAGTCGCGGTAGAAGGCACCCTGAGTGCCCGGCGTGGCAACCGGACGGCACACCCGCGCGAACAGCTGCCGCAGCGGCGTCACGCCCAACCGAGACCTGGCTTTGCAGATCGCCGCCGTACTCGGCACCTTCCACGACACACGCCAACGCCGCGCACCCTGCAAACCCGCGGTCAGCAGTCGGGCGACCTCCTCATAGCTCTGCCCCGAGAACAGGCACATCGCCAAGACGAAATAGACCACCAGCCGCGCCGGCAACAGCCGGTTCCGCTGCTGCACCCGACCCGTCTCAACAGCACCTCGTCCACAAGCGACGGAGGAAACGCCTGCGTCAGCACCCCGACCGCGACCCGGTCCGGCAATCACTCACCAGATGACTTCAGTTGACCCGCTCTCGGCACATCAACAACAACGACCGGATTGCCCCTAAGTTACCGGTATTGAGGTTAGCCTCTTCATCCGCGTCCTTTTCCCCCTCGGTGCAAGTGCCGCAGGGGTACTGCGTGACTTCGACGAATGCCGGCACCGCTCGGTTCGCTCCGGTCAGTGAGCGGACCGACGGGCCATGAACGGTCGGCCGTGCGACACCGCACGGCGCGCTGCACCCCTTGCCAGCCCTCTTGTCGTCGGGAAGAACCGACCGCAGAAAGCTGTTCGCGGCAAGAATTACTTGCCGCACACGGTAGTCGGCCGACCACAGCTCAAGCAGCACATGACAATGTGAGTCATCTCATGGTCCTTCGCACACAACCTTCGGGCCCGCATTTGCATCAGATCTGGTCCGATTCCCTTGGGGCTATACGACTTTGACGAAGGGTCAAGCTGTGGCTATCTTGTGCTTGCCATGCCGCCGCTTGACCAACGGTGGCACGCATCCAGGGGATTTCGTGACGCGCCTTCCTGTCTGTGCAGACGTAGGTGCCGTGCATTCTTGACGCCATTACGGGGGGTTGTTCTGAGGCGTCCTCAACAGCGTGGGCCTGCCTACCGTGGTCCGGCACTCGTCTGATTTCTTCGGCGCGTTACCAGGCTTTTCGTTCATCGCATTCCCGGGCGGGATCCGCTCTGCCCGAGAACCCGTTCCTGAAAGGGCTTCTGCGTGTCTTTCCGTGCCCGGAAACTCATTGTCCCGGCGGTCGTGGCTGGCTTCGCCATGCTGGCGGGAGTGACTGTCGCCGCCGCCGACGACCCGCCTGCACCCCCGCCCGCCTCGGCTCCGCCCGTCCTGGTCGAGGACTACGGCTATCCCCAGGCCGACCGCATCCTCGCGGAGAAGGGGATCAAGCTGAAGAAGGGCGACGGTCACATCATGCTCGCCGACTGCGACCAGGCTGCCCAGCAGATCCGCGTGCTCACGGTCAAGGACGACTCCGTGGGCCGCCGGGACACCTACTGCTTCAAGGCCACGGCCAAGACCGGCCGCCTGACACTCGAACTTCCGCGCGTCTTCGGTGTGGAGGCGGCAGACCACCCGGTGAGCGCCGACCTCACCGCCAATGGCAGGACCACGACGGTCGACGTACCCAAGGGCGAATACGAGTCCGTCGGTGAAGGCACCGTCGGCGGTGCCAAGTCGGTGCTCGTCGAACTGCGCGTCACCGGCTGACCAGCCACCGCCCATCCTCCGTGCGCGATGCGTGCACGGATCCGACACGCCTGCTGCATCCGCAGAACAGGCCTTGTGATTCGAGGAAGACGTGACACAGCCCCGTTCGCGCGCGAAGCGCACGGTGTGGACGGCCGGGGTCCTGACAGCAGGCCTCACGACCGGACTGATGCTCGCGCCCCCGGCCCAGTCCGTCGTCGGCGACCAGGTCGTGGACAGCGCCGACCAGTATGCGCTCAAGGTGCACATCAACGTCGGAAGGGACGACGAACGAAGCTGCTCCGGCGCCCTGGTCGACACCCAGTGGGTGCTCACCGCCGCGAGCTGCTTCGCCACCGATCCCCAGCAGGGCGGCCAAGTCCCCGTCGGCGCTCCCGCACACACCACTGTGGTGACCGTCGACGGCAACAGCCCCGACGCGACGGAGACGGTCAAGCAAAAGGTCCTGGAACTCGTCCCGCACCCCGACCGCGACCTGGTCATGGCACGGATCGACAACCCGGCCACCTTTGACAACCCCCTGGACGGGCCGTTTCCCGGCATCGCCACGCCCACGGTCGGCAGCGCCGCTCCCGTCCCGGGGGCACAGCTCAGGGCCGTCGGGTACGGGCGGACCAAGGACGAGTGGGTTCCCGGACAGGCGCACACCGCGTCCTTCGACGTGAACAGTGTGGACGCCTCGACCCTGGCGATCTCCCCCGGCTCCGATGGCGGCGCGCTGTGCCCCGGAGACGCCGGCGGCCCAGTGCTCGACGGCCGGGGCAGGCTGGTGGCGGTGGTCGCCCGCTCCTGGAGCGGTGGGTGCTTCGGCTCCGAGGAGACCCGCACGGGGGCCGTCGCCACCCGGGTCGACGACATCGCCGACTGGGTCCAGCAGGTACGCCTGAAGACCCGCCAGGACCACGTCAGCGACGCCGTCACGGCAGCTGACTTCAACGGCGACGGACGTGACGACATCGCGGCCCGTCTCATCAATGGCACCGTGGACGTCTTCACCGGCCGCTCCGACGGCACGCTGGAGTACGGCAGTTACCTGAACTCGCTGGGCCGCACCAGCCAGAAGCAGCTCATCGCGGGCGACTTCGAGGCCGGAACCGGACTCGAGGTGATCACCGTGGAGGACGGCGGGGATCTCTACCTGGCCTCGAAGCACTCCATCGTCCCGACGATGTGGACGCGAGCCAAGCTGTGGAGCGACCCCGCCTGGAAGGATGGCCTGCCCGTCGCCACCCTGCACAGCGCGACCCCGGGACACGACACTCCGCTGTTCCAGTGGCCCGACGGCTCCCTCTACACGTACAAGAGGGACGCCGACGGCAATCTCGTGAACCAGAAGAAGTCGATGTGGCCGGACAAGACCTGGAAGAAGAAGCACCTCACCACGGGCGACTTCAACGGCGACGGACGTGACGACATCGCCGCCGTTGCAGCGGACGGCGGCCTGAGCCTCTACCCGGGCAAGGCCGACGGCACCTTCGACAAGCCACGCTCGATGTGGCCCGATAAGTCCTGGGGCTCCGTGCGCCAAGTGCTCGGCGGCGACTTCAACGGCGACGGCAAGGCCGACCTCGCTGCCCTGTCCTCCAGCGGTGACCTGCGCCTGTACGCCGGTGACGGCAAGGGCGGGCTCGCGGCCGGCCGGACCATGTGGCCCTCGATCTGAATACCGGGAACCGGCAGTCGCCTCTCAGAACCTCCAGGGCGGCCGCCGCCACCGCCACCCGCCGCCGTACAGGGCACCCTGTCACTGCTTGGCGCAATGCCAGCTTCGTCAGCGCCCACCGAGCCGGCTGCACGGTGCTTCAAGGTCTTGGAGAGACCCCCACCATGGAGACGCCCGTGCGGTGGTGTCCTGTGATCGAACCACCTTGAGCGTGTGCCATCGAAGTTCGAGTGGCATAGCTCACTGAGGATCAGGGTTGTCGTGCGAGGAAGACGAACTCTTTGCCTGGCCGGTCAGGCGCATCGCGAACGTTTCCACCATGTAGCCGTGGGCGACCAGGTCCGTCTCGACCTCCTCGCGCTCTCGGAAGCGCAGTGTCGAATCCGACGTCAGCACCTGTCCGTCCGCTGCGAAGACGTAGGTCCAGCGGAAGGTCACCAGAGGCCAGCTCACCTCGATCAGCTGGACCCAGCTCTCGACGGCGTCTACGCCCGGGATCTCCGTCACGCGGTAGGAGTTCTCGCGGGTCCACTCTACCCAGGCGCGTCTGGCCGGATCACGGGTCTCGAAGACCAGGTGGCCGCCGGGCCCCAGTGCCTCGTAGGCATCCCGCAGCGTCTTCTGCCAGGTGTCCGGATCAACGATGGCCTGGGCGACATTGGCTGTCATCGTCGCGAGGCCGACCTTCAGTGGCGGGAGGGCTGTGGCGTCACCGTAGATCCAGCGCACTCGCTCACTGCCCGGTTCGGCCCGGGCGACGTCGACGGATGCCTGGGCGGGATCGATGCCGACGACGCCGATCCCGCGGTCGGTCAGGAGAAGTGCGAACACCCCTGTGCCGCAGCCGATGTCCAGAACTTGGCGTGCCCCGAACTCTTCCACGATCCGGAGCTAGGCATCGAGATCGCTGCGGTCCGGGTCGAGCGGATCGTAGATCGCGGCGAGTCGTGGATGCCCGAAGCAGTCGTCAGCCATGCGGCCGAACGTATGCAGAGCCGCGGCCCCGACGAGCTACCGGGTTTCGCTGGACCCGGCGGACTCCCCGCCAGTGGCAGCCGCTTCGGCTACAACGCCCGATAGATCCGAAGCCTGCACTGTCAGTGGCTCTGGGTCTGCCGGTTCCCGGCAGACCCAGAGCTGTCACGCGGGTGCCTTCGCCTGCGTGGCTTCTTCTACCTCATCAGCGGTCGCCTGTCGTGGCGCCTGACTGCACCTGCAAGAACGATGCGGAGAGACAGTTGCGTAGAGAGAGTGCCGCGAGTAGCGCGGCGAGAACGGCTTGGCATGCGATACGCGTGCTCTGTCTTTGTCTATTGCCCCTTGCCCTTGCTGCCGGGCTGCCTGGGGCACCCGCCCGGGCCCTGGCCGACAACGCTCCGGCAGACGGTGGTGGCACCACTGAGGTGTCCGACCGTGCCCGGGTCGTCGATCTGTGGTCAACGGGAGGACCGGAGGTACGAGCCGCCGCAGAGGTCGCGCTGACCGGCGACGACGGCGACGTACACCACTTCCTGGGTATGGCAAACGGCCTCAGGTTCCAGGACGAGCGCGTACAGGTCGCGCAGTTGGCCAGCGTGGGCGGGAGCAGCCTGCAGGAGGCTGCCCGCAAGGCTCTGGACGGCACCCAGGGCGACGTAGAAGACTTCCTGGACGACGGTTGGCAGGATCCGTACCTCCAGGATCAGCGGGTGCGGGTCGCGCAGATCATCAGCGTGGGGGGTCCGGAGGTCCAGAAAGCGGGCCGTGCGGCACTGGACGGGACACCTGATGACATCAAGGCGTTCTTGTCGACCGGGCAGTCTGAGCGGCGGGAGCAGGACGAACGGGTCGAGGTCGCGCAGATCATCGGCGCTGGCGGCTCGAACGTGGCGGCGGCCGGCCGTATCGCCTTGAACGGTTCGGCTGCCGACATTCATGAGTTCCTGGAGGTCGGCCAGTACGTGGCGCGCGCCCGAGACCAGGAGCACGCCACGGTCGCGCAGCTCGCTGCGCAGGCCAAGAAGGCCGGCGAACGCGCGGCTGCGCAGACTGCCGCGGCCAAGAAGGCGTCTGCGCACGCCGTGACGGCGGCGAAGCTTGCCAAGGAGGCCGCGCAGAAGGCCGCCGCGGAAACCAAGGAAGCAAAGAACGACTCCCTGCGCGCCGCCGGGGCGGCATACCGGGCCGCGTCTGCGGCCAAGCAGGCCGCGCAAGCAGCGCAGGAAGCAATCGACGCAGCAGCCGCAGCCAACAACTGTGCACGGCTGGCGGCCAATGCGGCGCAACAGGCTGCTGCGGCTGCCGTGGGTGCGGCACAGGCCGCGTCCCGGGCCCAGAGCGCCGCCGCGGACGCGGCGTCGGACGCGGGTAAGGCGTCTGCGGCACGCAAGGCAGCTGAGGACGCCCGCGCCGTGGCCAAGGGAGCGCGGCTGGCGGCAGACGCCGCCAAGCAGGCCGGCACCGCGGCAGTGGAAGCCGGCAAGGCAGCAAGGGCCGCAGCCGATGCCGGCAGCAACGCCGACGCCGCCGCTGACGCAGCCGACCAGTCGAACGACTACGCCACCCAGGCCGGCGTGCATTCAAGCGAGGCCGCGGCCCAGGCGGCGGCAGCCCGCCGGCACGCAGCCGAGGCCAACCGTGCCGCCAACGCGGCAGCTGCCCTGGCCGACGAGGCGGCCGGCGCGGCCAACGAGGCGCGGGATGCGGCCAACGATGCGGCCACCCACGCGGAGAACG
Organism: Streptomyces sp. NPDC086549; assembly: GCF_044746205.1. Lineage (NCBI taxonomy): Bacteria > Bacillati > Actinomycetota > Actinomycetes > Kitasatosporales > Streptomycetaceae > Streptomyces > Streptomyces sp. NPDC086549. Next base: position 251,027 of record NZ_JBIVBS010000010.1, read on the forward strand.
CCGCCAAGGACGCCGATGAGGCGGCCAAGCACGCCGGAGAGGCGGCCACGGCCGCAACTCAGTCGGCCAAGCACGCAAAGTCTGCCCAGGACGCGGCCGACGCCGCCACCGACGCCGTCACCAAGGCCAAGAAGACCCACGACATCGCCGCCAAGATCGAAACGGAGGAGCTGACCGAGCGCACCAACGCCGGCATCGCCCAGGCCAAGGACCTCAAGGCCCAGCAGGACCAGCACGCAGCCGAAGACGCCGCAGCCGACCAGCAGGTCAAGGACACCGACGACAAGGCCCGCAGCCTGGCCGCACAGGCGGCACAGCCCGACGCCGACCTCAAGACCCTGGTCCCGGCCGGCCGCAAGGTCGCCCTCGCCACCATGCAGACCGCGGGCCCGTGGAGCGCGGCCGCCGCCGAGCTCGCCCTGGCGGGCACGGACACCGACGTCATCGACTACCTGCGCACCCGCCGCACCGAGGCCGCCTGGCAGGACGACCGCTACCAAGTGCAGACCCTCGCACAGGAAAGCTCCCTGGCCTCCGTACGCAGCGCCGCCGAGGAAGCCCTCAAGGGCACCGACGAGCACGTCGCGGCGTTCTGGACCACCGGCCAGTACGACGCCGGGGCACAGGACTTCCGAGTGGCCATCGCCCAGATCATTTCCACCGGCGGACCGGTGGTGAAGGAATCCGGCACCAAGGCTCTGAACTCCAACGACCCGCAAAAGTTCCGGCAGTTCCTCACCATCGGACAGTACGAGGCACAGACCCAGGACGAGCGTGTCAGCGCAGCCCAGCTGATCGCCAGCGGAAGCCCGCAGGTCAAATCAGCAGCCCGCATCGCGCTGGAAGGCCCCGATGACCTGCTGCACCAGTTCATCCAGGTCGGCCAGTACAAGGCTCAGCGCCAGGACTACCTCAGTGCCACCCACAACGCCCAGATCGCCCAGATGATCGCCGACGCCGCCAGTGTTGCGGCCACCGCCCAGAAGAACGCCAACGAAGCCCACAAGGCCGCCGCCCTCGCGGCCAAGGCCAAGGATAGGGCCGCGGACTGGGCCAAGCAGGCCGATGCGTCGGCGAAGCAGGCCAAGAACTACGCCGACCAGGCAGACAAGTCCGCCAAGGACGCACAGGCATCCGCCGACCAGGCAGCCGCCTCCGCCCGCACCGCCGCAAAGGCCGCCGCCTCCGCCAACCAGTCCGCCAATGACGCGGCCAAATCCGCTCTGGACGCCGCCGGCTCCGCGCAGTGGGCGCAGACATCCGCCACCGCCGCCTACACCGCCGCCGACCAGGCCCGCGCCTCCGCACTCGCCGCCGGAAAGGACTCCAAGGCAGCCCAGCAGGCCTTCACCGACGCCTTCCAGGATGCTCTGCAGAAGAAGGAAGCAGAACGCAAGGCCGCCGAGGACTCCGCGGGGCATCAGGCCGAGGAGCTTTACCGGTGCGGCATGCTCGGCTGCCAGGCCATCCACAACACACCGCGCTACTGCCAGCACAACGAGGTCCTGTGCGATCTCCTTTCCATGGGCCCCGGCGCCGAAGTCGCCGCCGAGCAGCTCTGGGCGATCGAGAAGGACCTCCTCGGCCTCGGACAGCTCGAGAACTGCCAGCACGGCGACGCCATCGCCTGCCTTGAACTCGGCGAAGACCTCCTGCTCAAGTCCAAGTTCAAGTACCTCGAACGAGGGATGGAGGCGCTCCAGGACCTACGCCGCTGGCGGAATATGTCGAACTGCACGCATTGCTTCCCGGCAGGCACCAAGGTCCTGATGGGCAATGCCGGTACGAAGAACATCGAGTCGGTCCACCGGGGCGACGTTGTCCAGGCAACGGACCCGCGCACCGGCCGAACGGCACCCAGCAGGGTCAGCCGCCTCATCATCACCGACGGCGACAAACACTTCGACGAACTCAGCATCGCCACGCCCGGCGGGCTACGGAAACTGACCGCCACTTACGAGCACCCTTTCTGGAGCCCCTCCGCGCACCAGTGGGTCAAGGCCCACGACCTCACACCTGGCTCCACACTCCTGAGCGCCGACGGCAGTACGGTGCGGGTCCAGGCAAACCGTGCCTTCGACCAGCACATGCGTACCTACAATCTCACCGTCGAAAACCTTCACACGTACTACGTTCTGGCAGGAAACACTCCGGTCCTGGTGCACAATGCCGGATGTTTCGACCTAGACAACCTGACCATCAACGACGCCCATATCGTTAACGGCCACACGCCCGAGGGAATGTTCTCCAGCGACACGTCTAAGACGGAATGGCTCCCGGAGACAACGCCGGCTTCACGCGCGGCAATCATCAAGGACGTCCTGACGCGAGGGAAGAAGGTAACGGATACTCAAAATCGCGATGGCATCGTCATGGAGTTCACATACGAGGAACCCATCGGATTCGATCGCTCAAGAAGCAGGAAGCCACTTCACACAATGCGCGTCTACTACGATCCTGATCTCAACTACGTCCGTAACGCCTTCCCTGTGAGGTGACGCAGTGCAAATCACATTCACGCCAAGTGAAGACTACGGTCCTCATGGCCGGGAACGGGTGGACGGCAAGAGTCTGGCCGCGGTATCGAAAGCCGATCTGCGCTGGTACTACTTCCTGGGCACCGTCGAAATTTCGCACTCCGGGGTCGAGGTGGGGCCTCCATGGGGATGGGTGCCGCTGTTCGACGTGATGTACAACATGCAGCAGGTGATGATCTTCGCCAGGGGCGGTGACGCCAGGGGCCGGATCGACTTCACCGAGAATGACGAGGTCATCGAATTTTCCCTGGAGGGAGATTTGCTGCGCGTTACCCCGACATACTTTGACGCGGAACTCGTCGTCACCGTCGACGACTTCATTCTCGCAGGCTCGAATTTCATCCGGAGCGAATTGAGTAGAATCACGTCCGAATATCGAACGCTCGCCGAAAACACGCACGTCCGCAAGCTGGCGCAAGAAGTATCTCTGGATCTTTCCAGGATCTGACGAACGCCGGTAAGAAGCTCTTGAAGGGTCTCGCTGGATTCCATGCCGGCGGGGCCCGCGTTCCGAACTGCGATCTCTTGGTTTCGGGGCAGTGGTTTTGAGAGACGGTTGATTGTGGGGGTTTGTTGGGTCTTCGAACTTGAGCGGTGCATCTCGTCAGGCGCGCTGACTGTTCGTCACGGTGTGTGATGCGCGTGGCGGGACTGGCCACGGACGCAGGACGCCGACGTTGAATTGGGGCCGGTCAGATTGCCCGGCTCAAAGGAGCGGGCCGGGTGATCGGCAGCGTCGGCTCGCCGGAACCGGCCGTACATGACGGTCACCACGAGATCGCCGCGTTCGCCGCTGTCCGGGTGGTACACGGCGGCGACGCCGTGGACGGCCTCGCCGTCCCAGCGCCCACGAGACGTCGTACTCGGCCGCGCCTGCCTCAACGGCTTCCTGTGGTGGTCGGGGCGTGCGTCTTCTATCGGGGCAGCGGCGCCGCGACGGTTAGAGCGCGGTTGCCCCGGGACCAGCATTCCCTCACCTCACGAGCCGCCTTTCGTCGGTAGCCCGGCTTGGGCGAGGGTGAGGGTTTCGGGGTAGGTGATCAGGCTGCGGCAGGTCAGGTGGGGGAGGCCGGGCTGTGGCGGGTGTGGGGGTTGGCGGCTGTGAGGACGGCGTCTGGACAGGCTGTTGGGTGCGGGCTGGGAGCGGGCACGGTCACGTGCTGCGCCGGGTGCGGCGGGTGGGTGTGCGGGCGCGGTAGTGCTCTTCGGCGAGGTGGTCGAGCCGGATCGCGTCGAGTGCGGCCTTGGTGATGCGTTCGCTTCCGTCCGATGCACACTGCCGCTGCGCCGCTGCCACCTTCGGGACACCGCGCACATCGAGGTGTTCCAGCGGCTGGTCGGCGTCCGCGTCCAGCAGCCAGCACCCGTGCCGGACACAGACCCGCTGCCAGCGCGGCGCGTACCGCACCACGCGCACCGCCTCTCCGGTGCGCCGGGCCGTGCACAGACGGCAGCCGAACGAGGCCGGCCCCACCACCGCGCCTGCGCCACCCCGGCCTCCTTGCCAGTAGTGATCTCGGCGTCGTCCACCGAGAAGGCCGGCAAAGCGCGCCGCCAGCACCTCCGGCGCGACGCGGCACAGCTCGGCCAGCACCTGCCGTCCGGCCGGGTTGAGCACGAGCTCCGCATCGGCCCGCACCCCGCCGCCGTCGTCGTGCCGGGCAGGGGAGTTACGGCACGTCCACAGGTGCAGCACGTCCCTGAGCGTCAGCCCGTAGCGGGCCGCGATGCGGTGGATCAGCGACGCGGTGGTCTCCCCGGCCAACGGCACGGTCCGCAACGCCCGCGCTGCCACGGCTCCCCCTGGCGCTTGTCTCCTGCCCAGCGCGTGCCCCGGGCGCACCGCACGGGCGGCCCCCGAGCCCCTCATCCGCCGGCGGTATTTCCGCGGCCATCGCCAGCCAGAGCCGCTGCACCAGCAGACGAGCCGATGAACCGCACATCGACATCCCTCACACGCATCCGGTACACCCGGACCGTTCCGCACCGCTCGTGCTGCTCACGGCGGCCAGTGAAGAGCCGACCGGCGTACCTGCACAATGCGCAGACCGACAGACCCCCTAACCAGGTGAGAACCTCCCGGAACACGCCAACGGGGGGAGTGGCCGCCTCTAGGCCCTGTCTCACTTCCGGTGGTGACGGAGCGTGCTGCTATCCGAGGAGGATGCGGTGCCGAAGCAGGGTGAAGCCTGCTCGTCCGTGCATCTGGCGTGCGATTCGTTTGGTCTTGGTGTTGACACCCTCGGTGGGGCCATTGCTGTACGGAAGCGTGAGCCCGGCGATCACGGCGTCGAGGTCACGGTCCAGGCCTCGGGTGAAGGCATGTAGATGAGGCAAGTCGGCTGCTCGGACCTGGGCGATCCAGCGCGTGAGCGCGTTGGCGTTGTCGGTGTGTGGCGTAAGGAGCGGGGCGAAGTTCGTGACACCGGTGGCCAGTTGGGTCATCTCGGGGCAGGCGGCAGTGAGCTTGGCCAGGAGCTCGTGTTGCTCGGTCTTGAGGTTGTCGGGCCTGGTCAGCAGCATCCGGGCGAGCCGGCGCGGGGAGATGTGGCTGCGGTCGGCGTCCGCACGGCCCTGTTTGATGTACTTGTGCAGGAGGTTCAGGCAGCCCGTGAAGCCGAGTGCTTTGATCTCTTCGAAGCGGTACAGGACGGGGACGCCGGGGTCCTCTGCGCGGCGTTTGCGTAGATGCTCGCGGTAGGGGTCGACGAGGCCGGCGCGGTACTTGGGGACGCGGAGCATGCGCTCGGGCCGATCGGCGCGGGCGTAGCGTTTGACGGTGTTCAGGGCCAGCTGGAGACGGCGGGCGCATTCGAGCAAGCCGACGCCCTGGTCGAGCAGGCCGTGGACCTGGTGCCAGCGTTCCAGGGTGGTCTGGGCACGTGGCCCGTCGTAGATGGGTGCGTCCAGCACGGTGGCCCAACAGGCGCTGTGCGCCTTGACCTCGCTCAGAGCGGCTTCGCACAGGTTGTGCCACACATGCCACCGGTCCGTGACCTGCACCGCATCGGGCAGGGCACGCCGGATCGCCTCAGCATAGGTCGCCGAGCCGTCACGGCACACGATCTCGATGCCCGGATGCTCGCGCAGCCACGCCTGCAGGGTGTCGGCCGTGCGGCCGGGCAGCACGTCGATCCGCTCATGAGTCTCGGCATCGATGATCACGGTGGCATAGCGGTGCCGCCGGCGCAGTGCGAAGTCGTCGACGCCGATCACACGGGGCACCCGCCCGGTGGGCAACGGGATCCGCAGCAGGGCGCGCAGGGCCGTGTGACGCGACAGGCTCACCGCCAATATCGCCAGCAGACGTGCCCCAGCCCGTCCCGCTAACTCCTTGACCACGGCCTTGACTTGCCTGCTCAGGCGGGTCGTACGCCGCTGGTACCGGTCCAGGACGCCGGGCACCTGTTCGCGGAAGGTGTGGCGGCAGCCGCGCGTGGGACACACCAGACGCCGCACCCGCACACGGACCACCACCCGTCGTTCACCGACCGGCACGTCCGCGACTGTCCGCCAGTGATAGCCGTGCACGCGTTTCGACGAGGCCCCGCACACCGGGCAGACCGCAGTGTCCCGCGGAGTCCGTGCTCGCACCAGGATCCGCTCACCTTCGTCGCCCACATCCTCGATGACCAGCGGGGACAGGCCCGAGAACACCGTCTGCACGAGCTTGTTGACATCCTTCACGCGAATGCCAACGACCCATCACGACGCTTCGTCACCACCGAAAGTGAGACAGGGCCCAACGGGGATAATCAAGGAGACGCCTGATGAGCGAGGCCATCATCGAGCACGAGGCCGTGGAAGAGCCGGTCGTCGAGTCGGCCGCGGAGGCGGTGTCGAACGAGCAGTTGATCGCGATGCTGGTCGACCGCGCCCGCAATGACGGGCTGCAGCTGACCGGGGAGGGCGGGCTGCAGCAGCTGACGAAGCGGGTGCTGGAGTCCGCCTTGGAGGGCGAGATCACCGACCATGTCGGCTATGGCAAGCACGACGCGGCGGGCCAGATCAGCGGCAACAGCCGCAACGGCACCCGCACCAAGACAGTGCTGACCGACGTCGAGGTGAAGGTGCCGAGGGCTGTGGCCGGCACCTTCGAGCCGCGGATCGTCAAGAAGCGGCAGCGCCGCCTGACCGGAGTCGACGAAATGGTGCTGTCGCTGTCCGCGAAGGGCCTGACCCATGGGGAGATATCGGCTCATCTGGCCGAGGTGTACGGGGCAGACGTGTCCAAGCAGACCATCACCACCATCACGGACAAGGTGATGGAAGGCATGGCCGAATGGCAGTCACGTCCGCTGGATCGCGTCTACCCGGTCGTCTTCGTGGACGCCATCAATGTGAAGATTCGGGTTCTGTCGACGATCTTGTGATCCGGACCCTTGAGCGGGTCGCGTCAGCTGTTCGCGATCATGTATCGCGTGCTCTCGTGATGTGCTCTTGGAGCTGTTTCCGCATCCGTCCGCGTTGCTGATCGAGGAGGTCCAACGGCGGCCGGACAAGGTGGTGCTGAGGACGCGGGCGCGAGCGACGACCGCGGCCTGCCGGTGCGGTCAGGGCTCGGCACGGGTGCACGGCCGGTATGTGCGCCAGCTGCGTGATGTCGCCGTGGGCGGGCTGGGCGTCGTGATCGAGTTATGCAAACGCCGCTTGCGCTGTGAGAATCCTGCCTGCCCGGCCGTGACGTTCGCTGAGCAGATCGCGGGACTGACCACCCCGCACAGCCGACACACTCCGCTGCTACGTGCGGTGTTGACGCAGAGCGGGCTGGCCCTGGCCGGCCGGGCAGGAGCCCGCCTGGCGGCCGCGGTCGGCATCTCCGTGGGCAGGGATACGCTGCTGCGGCTGGTCAGGGCCTTGCCCGAGCCCGACGTCGGCCACGTGGAAGTGCTGGGCGCCGACGACTTCGCTTTCCGCAAGGGCCGCCATTACGGCACGGTCCTGATCGACATGGCCACCCACCGTCCGCTTCACCTCTTCGATGGCCCGGGATCGCTCGGGTGGTTACGGAGAGGGCGCACGGCTCGGGGCGCCACAGGCCGAGCAGGTCGCCGATCGCTATCACCTGTGGGCCAACCTCGGCCAGGCGGTCGAGAAGACGGTGAACGCCCATCGCGCCCGCCTGGCCGAACCGCCTCCTGGACCTGCCGACACACCCGACCAGCCGGAGGCAGAGCCGCAGGTGGTCCAGCCACCACGAGAGCTGAAGATCGTGACTCGGCTGCGTGAGCAGCATGCCGCCGTCCACGAGCTGTGGGAACAGGGGATGTCGAAGGCGGCGATCGGCCGGAACTCGGGTTGCACCAGGCCACCGTCCGTAAGCTGGTGGGCGCCCGCTCGGCCGACGATGTCGTCACCAAGAGCCTTCAGTGGGCGCACATCGTCGACCCGTACGTCGGCTACCTGCACCGCCGCTGGAACGAAGGCGTCAGAAACGCCTTGCCTGGGCCGTCTCCGGCTCGGTCACCGGGGCGGGGGCGCGCGGCGGCTTCGTCGTCGACCTGCGCTGGCGGGAAGGCAAGCCCACCGAGGCCCGGATCCACAGTGTCGGCGGCCGTACGACGACGGTCGCGTACGGCGGTAGGTCCCGGACGGTCACGCTGAAGCCCGGCGAGTCCGTCACGCTGAAGGACTTCGCGCGGTGACCGGCCGGTTCGCGCGGGTTCTGAGCCCCGCGACCGTGTTGCTGACGGCGGTCGCCTGCCAGACCGGGCCCGCCCAGGCGGCCCTCATGCGGGAGCCCTCCTCCCAGGCCCCCGCTCCCGCCCGGCACGACGTGGTCACCTGGGGGGCCGGCGCCGACCGGACGGGAGAGGGCACCGCCGACCGCGGCTACCGGCTGGTCGTGCACACCAGCGCCGCCGGCAGCGGCCTGCGGGTACGCCTGTCCAACGCCTTCGGCGACCGGCCGCTGACCCTCGACAGCGTCTACGCCGGCCTGCAGAGCCAGGGTGCCGCCCTCAAGCCGGGCAGCAACAAACGGCTGACCTTCGACGGCGCCCGCACGGTCACCGTGCCGGCGGGCGCCGCCGTGTGGAGCGACCCGCTGCCCGGCAGCCTGCCCGCCGGCAGCAACCTGGTCGTCAGCCTGCACAGCCCGGACGCGGCGGGCCCGGCCACCGGCCACTGGATGGCCATGCAGACCTCCTATGTGGACCAGGGCGACCACACCGCTGAGGAGAGCGCCGCCAACTGGACGCAGACCACTGGCTCCTGGTGGTACCTGGACGCCGTCTCCGTACGGCCGTCCGACCCGGCCACCGGGGCCGTGGTGGCGCTCGGCGACTCCATCACCGACGGCTGGGCGTCCACCACCGACCAGAACCGCCGCTGGCCCGACTACCTCGCCCGCCGGCTCCAGAAGGCGGACGCCGAGGTCAAGGGCGTGGCCAACGAGGGGATCTCCGGCAACAAGGTCCTCGCGAACGGCGCCGGGCAGGCCGCCCTCAACCGCCTGGACCGGGACGTCCTGAGCCAGCCCGGCGTCCGTACCGTCTTCCTCTTCGAGGGGGTCAATGACATCAAGGCCCACACCGGGGTCACCGCGGCCGACCTGATCGCCGGGTACCGCCGCATCGCCGAGCGGGCCCACGCGGCCGGGAAGTGCGTCGTCGGCGCGACCGTCGGCCCCTTCAAGGGCTGGTCGGAATGGGATCCGGCCGCCGAGGCCGTACGCCAGGAGGTGAACCGGTTCATCAGGAGCAGCGGGGAGTTCGACGCGGTCACCGACTTCGACCGGATCCTGCGCAGCCCGTTCGACCCCGAGCGCATGCTGCCGTTCCTCGACGGCGGCGACCACCTGCATCCCGACGACAAGGGCATGCAGGCGATGGCCGACGCCGTCGAGCTGGACACCCTCGACTGCGCCGGCCCTTAGGGACTCAGCGCAGCGTCTCCGCCCAGTTGGCCGGGACCCGCCCCGCGGGCCCCGGCACGGGCTGGTCCGCCGGATGGCTGGCCGGCGGGGCCAGCTCGGGGCCCGCGTCGTACAACTCGCTGGAGTCGTAGTTCCAGAACCATCCCTCGCCCGGCTCGAAGCTGCGGATCACGGGGTGTCCGGTGGCCTGGTAGTGCGCGGTGGCGTGCTTGGCGGGCGAGTCGTCGCAGCAGCCGATGTGCCCGCACTGCGTACAGCGCCGCAGATGGAACCACCAGCCGCCGACCGCGTCGCACTCGACGCACCCGGTTCCGCTCGGCGGAACGCTGGGGTCGATGCCGGCGTCGCTGCTCATACTGCCTCCTCGGGCGTTTCGGGCGTTTCGGCGGTCAGGGGAAGGAGGACCTGGAACCGGGTGTCGCCGGGCGCCGACTGGACCTGGATGCTGCCGTGGTGCTTGTTGACGATGATCCGCCAGGAGATGTCCAGGCCCAGTCCGGTGCCCTGACCCACGGGCTTCGTGGTGAAGAACGGGTCGAAGATCCGGCCCTTGATCTCCGGGTCGATCCCCGGCCCGGTGTCCCGGAACTCCACCAGGAACCGTTCGTGGTCGAGGGCGGTCCGTACGGTCAGCGTGCCTTCTCCGCCGTTTTCGCTCATGGCGCAGACCGCGTTGTCGATGAGGTTGGTCCACACCTGGTTGAGCTCCGCCGGGTACGCCGGGATCGACGGGAGCGTACGGTCGTACTCCTTGACGACCTCGATCCGCGGCCCGATCTTGCCCGACAGCATCAGGAGCGTGCTGTCGAGGAGTTCGTGCACGTCCGCCACCCGGTAGGGCGCCCGGTCCAGCTGCGAGTACTGCTTGGCCGCGTCGACGAGGTGCGAGATGCGGGTGGTGGAGTCCTCGATCTCGTTCATCAACAGCTCGGTCTCGACGGTGTAGTTGAGCCACGCGACGGCCCCGGGCAGGATCTCCTCGTCCACGGCCGCGGCGACCTGCTCCAGCCAGTCGATGTCGAGCCCGGCCTGTACGAAGGTCGGCGCGATCTGCCAGCCGTAGTCGATGCCGCGGTCCTCCAGCCAGTCGGTGAGCGCGTCCTCCCGGTCCGACGCCTCCAGCGGGCTGAGCGCGGGGGCCTTGGCGACCCGCTCCGCGGTGCGCTCCTGGATCTCGATCAGGTTCGCCAACGCGTCGCGGGAGAAGGGTCCTTCGGCGATCAGAGCGAGCTTGTGCCGCATCTTCGCGATCCGCTCCCGCAGCGTCGAGGTGGCCCGCACCGCCGCGGCCGCGGGGTTGTTCAGCTCGTGCGTGAGCCCGGCCGACAGCGAGCCGAGCGCCAGCAGCCGTTCCCGCTGCCCGATGGTGGCCTGCATGCTCTTCGAACCGAAGAACAGACCCTCCAGCAGGTGCACGGCCATCGGGAACCACTCGCGCATGACGTCCGCGAAGGTGTCCGCAGGCAGCACGAAGAACCTCGTCGGCTCCGTCACCCGCATCGAGTTGTTGTACACCTGCCGCACCCGGTCCCCGATGTACGCCTGCATGGCGCCCGCGTAAACCCCGGGCTGCGAGGTCCGGGTGACCTCCACGTCGTCGTCGCCGACCCGCCGGGAGAGCACCACCGTGCCCTCGACCATCACGAAGAAGCAGGTCGCCTGGTCACCTTCGGTGTAGACCGGGCCGGGCTGGAACAGCTCCACGCGCCCCTCGCAGCACAACCGTCCGAGCTGCTCCGGTGACAGCTTCTCGAACAGGAACAGGGAGCCGATCTCCTGCGCGCTGCACGGCATCAACTGCCCGCTCATGACTGCTCCAGATACCGGTGGACGAGCATCACGGCCATGGCTCCCTCTCCGACGGCGGACGCGACACGCTTGGCGGACTCGGCGCGCGCGTCGCCGGCCACGAACACGCCGGGAATGCTGGTCTCCAGATGGTACGGCGGCCGGTCCAGTTCCCAGCTCGTCGGCGGCCGCCCGTCGGCGGTCAGGTCGGGTCCGGCGAGGATGAACCCACGCTTGTCGCGCAGCACCGTATCGCCGAGCCAGTCGGTCAGCGGGGCCGCGCCGATGAACACGAACATCCACTGGGCGTCGACCTGTTCGCGCTCACCGCTCGCCACGTGACGCAGCGTCAGTCGCTCCAGGCGCTCGGCGCCGTGCGCGGCGGCGACCACCGTCTGGCTGCGCACCGATATGTTCGGGGCCTCGTTGATCTGCTGGATCAGGTAGTACGACATCGACGCGGACAGGTCGGCGCCGCGCACCAGCAGCGTCACCGACTTGGCGAACCTGGACAGGTACATCGCCGCCTGGCCCGCCGAGTTGGCGCCGCCGACGATGTACACGTCGTGCCCCTGGCAGGACGCCGCCTCGGTCAGTGCCGAGCCGTAGAACACGCCGCAGCCGGTCAGATCGATACAGCCCTCGGCCTCCAGCTGCCGGTACTGCACGCCCGTCGCCAGGATCACGCTGTGCGCCGCGACGGCCGACCCGTCCGCGAACCGCACGACGCGGGCGGCCCCGTTGACCTCCAGCCCCGTCACCTCGCGCGCGGCGAGGATCTCGGCGCCGAACTTGGTCGCCTGCCGCCGCGCCCGGTCGGTGAGCTGGGCACCGGAGACGCCGTCGGGGAAGCCGAGGTAGTTCTCGATCCGGGAACTCTGCCCGGCCTGCCCGCCGGTCGCCGACCGCTCCACCAGGACGGTCCGCAGCCCCTCCGACGCGCCGTACACCGCCGCGCCCAGCCCGGCCGGGCCGCCGCCGATGACCACCAGGTCGTAGAAGTCGGCCGTCGGCGTGGTCGCCAGGCCCACCCGGGCGGCCAGCTCGGGTGCCTCGGGCTCGACCAGGGGCGTGCCGTCCGGAGTGATCACCAGCGGCAGCCGCTGCCCGTCCTGCCCGGCCGCGGCCAGCAGCCGCTGTCCCTCCGGCTCCTCGACGGAGTACCAGCGGTACGGCACCTGGTTGCGGGCCAGGAACTCCCGCACCTCCGACGAACGCGCCGACCAGCGGTGCCCGACGACCTTGGTGGCGGGCACGGGCCGGTAGTCGCTGTGCCGCCACGCCTCCAGCAGGTCGTCCAGCACCGGATAGAGCTTCTCCTCCGGCGGGTCCCACGGCTTGAGGAGGTAGTGGTCCAGGTCCACGACGTTGATCGCGTCGATCGCCGCGTTCGTGTCCGCGTACGCGGTCAGCAGCACCCGCCGCGCGCCCGGATACACGTCCAGGGCCTGTTCCAGGAACTCGATGCCGTTCATCTGCGGCATCCGGTAGTCGGCCAGGATCACGGCCACCAGGTCGCCGCGCAGCTTCAGCTCGCGCAGCGCCTCCAGCGCGGAGTCGCCGGACTCCGCGCGCACGATCCGGTACGACTCGCCGTAACGCCGTCGCAGGTCCCGGGCGACGGCTCGGGACACTCCCGGGTCGTCGTCCACGGTCATGATGACGGTCCGCGCTGTTTCGGCGGCCTGTGCCATACGTCTCCCACCCCGAGAGGTCGTTTCACGGGACGGTGTCGCCGTCGCCACCGCACCGGTTCCCGCCCATCGTATGTTCGATCGCCCCGATTCGCTCTGGTAAGCGAGAGCGAGCGGCCGGGGACCGCCGTCAGCGGCGCCGTGAACTCAGCACGCAGAACTCGTTGCCCTCCGGGTCCACGAGCACGGTCCAGGGCTGCTCGCCCTGCCCGACGTCCGCGTGCCTGGCACCGAGGGACAGCAGCCGGGCCACCTCGGACTCCTGGTCGTCGGGACGGAAGTCGAGGTGGAGGCGGTTCTTGACGGTCTTCGCCTCCGGCACCGGAGCGAACAGCAGCCCCGGCAGCCGGTCCGGCTCCGGCCGGATCTCGTACTCGTCGGGGTCGTCGTTGACCACCACCCAGCCCAGCGCCGTGGCCCACCAGCGCCCCAGCGCGACCGGGTCGGCCGCGTCGACGTTCAGCTGCTCCCACTGCATCGCCATGGTCGCAGCGTAGTGAAGACTGGCCCCGGAGCACCCGGATTATCAGGAGGCCTGGACATGAAGCGCCCGATCACGGCAGGGGTCGACGGTACGGAGGAGAGTCTCGCCGCGCTGGCCTGGGCGGGGCGGGAGGCTGTACGCCGGGAGCTTCCGCTGCGCGTGGTGCACGCGTGGCGGTTCCATCCGCACGAGGCGGACGGCACCGGGGACCGGGAGGCACAGCGGCGATGGGTGTCGGAGGGCGTCGCGGAGGCCGTGCGCGCCGTCACCGAGCGCCATCCGGAGCTGCCGGTGACCGTCGACGTCGTCGAGGGGCACGCCGCCGAGGTGCTGGCCGGGGCCGCCGCCGAGGCGGAGATGCTGGTGCTCGGCTCGCGCGGTCACGGGGCCGTCGTGGGGTTCCTGATCGGCTCGGTGGGACAGCAGCTGATCGCCGAGGCCGAGCGGCCCGTGGTCCTGGTGCGCGCCGGGGACCGGCCCGCGGCGGAGGCGGCCGGGCGGGAGGTCGTCGTGGGCCAGCAGGGCGGCCCCGAGGACAGCGCGGCCGCCCTGCGCTTCGCGTTCGAGACGGCGGCGGCCCGCGGGGCCACCGTCCGGGCCGTACGGGCCTGGACGCTGCCACCTGTCTTCGCCTACAGCCCGGCTTCGGTCAAGCTCCTCGACGACGCCGACGGCCTTGAGCCGTACGAGAAGAAGGCGCTGGCCGAGGCCCTGGAGCCGTGGCGGGAGCGCTTTCCCGCCGTCCCCGTGGCCGAGCAGGTCGAGATGGGCAGCGCGGGCCAGGTGCTGCTGTCCGTGGCCGGGCAGGCCCAGCTGATGGTCGTCGGGCGCCGCGCGCACCGCACGGCCGTCGGCGCCCGCATCGGCTCGGTTGCGCACGGGGTGCTGCACCACGCCGACTGCCCGGTGGCCGTGGTCCCGCACGACTGACCTACTCCGGCGTCGTCGGCTCCAGCGTCTCGCGGGCCTTGGGGAGGACGTTCTCGATGTAGTCCTGCACCGCCGTGTCCAGGCCTATGTCGTGCTGCGCCCGCTCGGACAGGTACCAGCGGTGTTCGAGCAGCTCGTGGTAGATCTCGGCCGGGTCCATGGAGCCGCGCAGGTCGAGCGGTACGGCGCGCACGGTGGGCCGGAAGACGTCCCGCACCCAGCGGTGGGCCAGCACTTCGGGGCGCGCGGCGAGGGGATCGCCGGGCCCGTAGTCGTCCTGGGTGGCCATCCAGCTCTCCAGGTCGTTCAGCAGCCGCCTGGCCTGGTTCTCCTCGGTGTCCAGACCGGTCAGGCGCAGCAGCTGGCGCTGGTGGTGGCCGGCGTCGACGACCTTCGGCACGAAGGTGACCGTGTTGCCGGCCGGGGAGTGCTCGATCTGCATCTCGGCCACGTCGAAGCCGAGGTCGTTGAGCCGCCGTATCCGGCGCTCTATGTAGTGGTACTTGCCCACCGGGTACACGGACGTGCGGGTCAGCTCCTGCCACAGGCTCCGGTAGCGGGCGCAGATCTCCGTGCCGAACTCGATCGGGTCGACGGACGGGTGCAGCGCCCCGGACGCCTCCAGGTCCAGCAGCTCGCCGCTGATGTTCACGCGCGCGAGGTCGAGGTCGTACTCCCGCTGCCCCGGGCTGAGCCGCGGGTGCAGATCGCCGGTCTCCGCGTCCACCAGGTAGGCGGCGTACGCGCCCGCGTCCCGCCGGAACAGCGTGTTGGACAGCGAGCAGTCGCCCCAGGCGAACCCGGCCAGGTGCAGCCGTACCAGCAGCACGGCGAGGGCGTCCATCAGGCGGTGCATGGTCGCCGGACGCATGGTCGTCTCGAACATCGAGCGGTACGGCATCGAGCCGCCCAGGTGCCGGGTGACCAGCACCGACTCCAGCGCGGCGCCGCCGTCATCGGTGCGTCCGGTGATCACGGCCAGCGGGTCCACCGCGGGGATGCCCAGCCGGTCCAGGTCGCGCAGCAGCTCGTACTCGCGCAGCGCGGGCCGCTCCGCGAGCTCCTTGGCGGCGATCACCTCGTCACCGGCCCGGGCGTAGCGCACGACGTGCCGGGAGATGCCGCGGGGCAGTGGCACGAGGTACTCCTCGGGCCACTCCTCCAGGGGCACGTCCCAGGGGAGTTCGAGCAGGAGCGCGGGGTGCTCCGGGTTGGTCGCGCTGATCTGCAGTGCCATGGGACGAACCCTAAGGCCCTGTACAGGACTTCAGAACGCCCGTTCGCGAGCCCGCTGTGCCGCCTCGGGCACGGGGCCGTGGTGGACCGGGCCGTGGCCGGGCAGCAGGGTGCCGCCGTCCAGCGCCTCGATCAGGTCCAGCGAGGACACCGCGCGGGCTCGCTCGTGGTGGAACATGCCGGGCAGCAGTTGTGGGCCCTTGACGCGTGAGGTGGCATGGCCGGTGACGAGGGCGTCGCCGGAGATCACGATCCCGGCGTCCGGCAGGTGGAAGACACAGTGCCCGTCGGTGTGGCCGGGGGTGTGCACCGGGACGGGCCGGCCCGGCAGGTCGAGGGCTCCCGCGCGGGGGAACGCCTCGGGAGCGGTGACGGGGTGCTGCTCGGCGCCGCGGACGCGCAGCACGTGCACCAGCCACGGCACGACGCCGGGCCGCCAGGCGTTGCGCACCACCTGGCCCACGCTCACCTGCTGGAGGAAGTCCCGGCGGGCGTGCGGGACCTCGGCCTCGTGGAGGTGGACCGGCGTGCCGTACGTGTGGCGCAGGTACTCGGCCGAGCCGAGGTGGTCGTTGTGCGCGTGGGTGATCAGCACGGCCGCGACGGCCTCCGGCGAACTGCCCACCGCCGTGAGGGAGTCGAGGAGTCGCTGCCGGTCCCCGGGGTAGCCGGTGTCCACCAGCGTCGCGGCGCCCCCGTCGGTGAGGATCACCCAGTTGGTGTTGCTGCCGTGCACCAGGTAGGTGCCGTCGGCGACCTGGTGAATGTCTGCCCGCATGATCTTCCCGTGTCCTGAGCACCCTGCCTGACGGGATACAGCCAACCAGATGCCGGGGCCCACGTCAGGCGGGGTGCCGGAGGCTCACTGCACTCCGTGCGGGCGGTACTGCACGCTGATGCGCGGACCCGTCGCGCGTGCGGTCTTGGGTACGCAGTGTTCCCAGGTCCGCAGCAGTCCCGCAGTCTCACTTGCCACCGCTCCGAGTCACCTGACGGCCCATCACCAAAGTAAGCGTCAAGGCAGCAACAGCACCGCCGGTATCCGCCCTCGGGCGCCCGGCGTCGATGAGCCCCTGGGTCACGACGTCGGGCGCAGTGCCCGACGCTCCCCAGCCGCCGGGCGGCACCGTGCCCATGGGGAAGGCAGGAGGCATGGGTATCTCGTCCCCGGCGAAATCCCACCGCACCGGGTCTTCGGAGGTCCTGATCAGTTTGCGGCCGTGGTGGATCTCCTGGAAGACATAGAAGTGGGCGAGTTCGCCGCTCTCACCGGGGAATGGATTCTCCGGTGACGCTGCTGTTCCCTCGCCCTGCTCCTTGATCACGTCGATGGCCGCTTCGACGTCCGAGAAGGAGGTGATCGCCACGAGGCTGTTGCCGGCGCCTTGGTCGGACGTGTCGCGGGTCAGCTGCCGGTTACCGCGGATCAGGTCGGTGTTGTCGCGGAACACGTCAAGGATCGCGGTGTAGAACGCACCGATTGAGGTGTCGGCCCCGGCCCTGGCGATCGGTTCCTCCGGCTCCTCGATCCGGAAAACAGTTCCACGGACTCCTTCGTCAGCCCGCTGAGGGAGACGATCAGCCCGGGGGGAACCCCGCCGGGCAGCGGGCCGGGGTAGGTCGGCACCGTTCTCCCGTCGGCGAGACGGGGAGCGCCGCCGATGGTGGTGAGGAGATTTCCGGCACGGCCCAGGTGAGACATCTCGTCGAAGACGATGCGCCGTATCGCTTCGCATCCACCGCCGTCCTGGTCCTCGATGGCCCAGATCGGCGCTCTCGCTCGAGGCGGCTGATCCACCGGTCAATCCCTTTGCGTGACCGAGCAGGTCACCTCTAGCGTGCAAGCGCATAGGAACCGTGCGCCAGGGCAGCGCGCCACACGAATGAGGAGCAACCGCCGTGGGAACCATGGTCTCGGTCAGGGGCTGGCTGCAGTGTGACGACGGACAGCTGGCCCAGATCAAGGAGATCGTGGAAGCAGACGATCCGCAGCGCACCTACAGCGGGGGCTGGGCCTTCCCCGCTCGGCAGTACAACGCCGTCAGGTGGGCCTTCTACGGGGGCGACATCCGCGCGGTGTCCCTCGACTGGTTCGAGGAGAGGTTGCGTCGGATCGCCCGGATCCCGGCCTCCTATCAGGATGACGAGTACGACGAGAGGCCCCGGGGGCTGTTTCTGGTCAGCCACGACGTCGACGGCATGAGCGAGTGGAGGGTCCACAACGGCCGCCTAGTGATCGGCCTCCCGGATGGGGACTACCACTACCTCGACGCCTAGCTGGATCACGAAGTCGCACTGGAGTACTGGCCACTGACCGGTGAGGAAGCCGGGTGCCACTGCGTCTCGCCCGCGGTGGGACGCGCCCCTGCCGCGAAGAACTCCGGCCGCTGTCCGGCTCGGCGCAGCAGAACGGGACCCGAGGGAACGGGCGCGGGCAGCTCACCGCCGAAGACCGCCTCGAACAGGTCGACGCTGACAACGTCCGCGAAACGGGGCACGAGGAGCTCAGCGAGCTCGTCAGCCGTCCCCTCCACTTCCAGGCCGGCGCCAATGCGGGTGCGGGCCTCGCCGAGCAGGGCCAGCCGTTCCCGGGACTCGTACTGCTGGGAATAGTCGTACGCCGTCATTGCCACCGCGCGCACCAGGCCGGCCGGATCCTTGAGCGGGAAGTAATCCACGGTCCAGGCGTGTGCCTTCGGTTCGCCGGGGACCTTGAGGAAAGCCTCCCTCTGCGCCGGGTCACCCGTCGCGGCCACCCGCCGGATCCATCGGTCGTTCTCGATCAGCGGGGCATCGGGGATCAGTTCGCTGATGCGCTGATCGCGGAGTTCGTCCTCGCGCAAACCGGTAGCCCGGGCCATCGTCTGGTTCTGCTTCAGGTTCCGGGCTTCGCAGTCGAATATCCCGAGATGAGCTGGATGCTGCTCGAACATCCATCGCATCAATGCCTCGTCTCCGGGTTCCTGCGCACTCGACCGAGCCTCTGCCACCCGAGGCTCCGCGGTCAGCAGAAACCCGCCCGGCCGTTCACCGGCCACCAATGGAGACACGCTCACCTGCGCCTCGACAGAGCGGCCGTCACGATGCAACAGCGCCGCCCCGTCGGTAGTGAAGAGACAGGTGAGGGACTTGCCGACGACTTCTTCGGGAGCGTAACCCCACAGCGCCTGCGCAGCGCTGCTCCAGAGGATTATCCGGCCAGAGGGGTCCAAGACGGCGATGGCCGCGGCCGTGTCAATGCGGACCCGTGCCGATCCTGCAGGCAGCGGACCGGACCATGCGTGGGAATGCGTCATGGTGCCCTACCCGGTGCGCCGTGCCGGATGACCGCCGGATTACCCATGCCCATCGGCTCTATCCACGATCGTTCCACGGCTGACCGCCGTCAAGGCGAGCGCCCAGCACCCCGATCCGATCCCGCACCGGCGTCGCGAGGCGCAGGGGAGGCAGACTCAGCGCATTTGATTTCAAACGATACCGTATTGAATGAATTGATAGCTGGTAATCTGGGAGTGTGACGACCGACTTTCCTCACCCGACCGCCGCCTCGCGTGCGACCGACCGCCCCGGGGACACCTCGCCTTTCGCTCTCGGCCTGCTGCTGCGCCGGGCGCACTGGCGTGCGGCCGCGGTGATGACGGAGGCGCTCCGCCCGCTCGGCATCGAGTTGCGGCATTTCGCGGTGCTGCTCGTGCTGGTCGACCGGGGGCCCACGGTGCAGCGGGACCTGGCGGCGGCGACGGGGTCGGACAAGGCGGGCATCATGCGGGTCGTGGACGACCTGGAGCGCATGGGGCTGGCCGTACGCAAGACCGTTCCGGGGGACCGCCGGGTGCGGGCGGTGGAGATCACGCCTCAGGGCGTCGAGCTTTTCGACGCGGCCCATGTGGCGGCGCAGCCGCTGGCCGAGCGGCTGGTCGCCGAACTCGGGCCCGGCGAGCCCGAGCGGCTGACGGACCTGCTGACCCGGTTCGCCCATCCCGCACAGGCGTAAGCACGCCCGCGTGACGGTTGCCCGGTCGCTGGATGCCAACGTGGGACTGCACATGATGTGAGCCACGGGCTGCGTTGATATTGCCATGCCAACACGTCGCACTGTTCGCGACCTTGCCGCCACCAGCGAGTCTCTGACAGCCGAGGCCGCCCTGCTCGGGGGCCACCTGCGCATGCTTCAAGAGGCGATCGACACCGTCGACAGCCGCATCAGGGCAGTCTCAGGCACGTTGTGCCGGCTGCGCCGCGCGTCTTCCGGCCGGCCGAAGCTCCAGACAGTGAGGAACGCCGCGGATCATCCGCTGAAAGGATGCCGGCGGTCGGGTCGGCTCGTTGCCATGACCCGGTCCGCGCAGCCGGGACTGCGGGTGGAAGACCGTAGGATTGCTGACGCGTTTTCCTGACCGTTCCATAAGCCTCCGGGGAAACCGTGGGCCCCTCCGATGCATCCGCATTCCCTTGGGTCGCTGCATATGATGTGGGGGGCTCATTCCCGCGTTCAGGCCGGGCGGCACCGCAGGTGGGCCGAGGCGCGGCAGAAGGGTTGAGGATGAGAGGAACAGACCACACAGTGCATGACGTCGAGGTCACTGCTGAGAGTCTTCAAGAGGATTTGGTCCGCCTGCAGATCCAGAAGCAGGCGCTGGAAAGGGAACTTGCTGCGGTCGTGGCGCATCTCGGCTCGGTGCAGCGGGCCCTGAGCGCCCTGGAGACTCTGATGCGTGGTCCGGCTGGTACGGCGGCTTCGACGGGCACGGCCGGTACCGCAGTTGCGGGGCGGCAGGCTGCGCAGCCTGCCGCCCCGCAGACGCACTTCCCCCCCTCCGGGTCCGCGGACGCCACCACGACGTCCACGCCTCGGGCTCAGGAACCGGAGAGCGGCAAGGACGCGGAACGTCCTCTTACGGCCGACGCCGACACGGACGGACAGAAGAAGTACGGCATGCTCACCGAGCAGATCATGGAGTACTTCGCCACAGTCGGCGATGCGGACGTGCGGGCCCGTGATGTTGCCGCGGCTCTGGGGCGTGACTCCGACAGCGGAAGCATCAACGGGGTCCGCAGCACACTCGATCGCCTTGTCGGCACGTCCCGAATCCAGCGGACCGGCCGCGGCCTCTACCACGCCAAGGGTTTCTAATACCGCAGCCGCACCTGGGGTGTGTGGCCTCGGCGTTTGCAGGGTGCCCCTTTTGCGGCTTCCGGGGCACGGATGGCGGTCAGGTAGGCAAGGGCGGCCATGGAGAGCACCAGAGGCGGGCCCGTGACGAACGCAGTGGGCAATGGCGGTCGGATCGCTGATGCTGCGGCGGGCCAGGACCCTTCGGTGAGTTGCCCGCGCGTCACGATCGTGGTCCTCCCGGCTCCGCCTTCCAGGCGGATGCGAATCGGCGCAAGATTGATCGGGACACCACACAGGTCCAGTCGCAAGTGTGGCGTTCCGGACACCGATCACGGGGGATGTGTCCACGGCGCCCGGAACGCTGTGATCATTCTATCAAACATTTGCTTTCCTGCGGGCCAAGCAGACATCGACGGCGAAGACAGTGTGACTCGTAGAGTCAGAACATGTGATCTGGCCGCCCGTCGTCGGCAGTCCGGGGCGGATCAGAGGTGAGCGGAGCGAACGCCGATGGCTCAGTTCAACGTCCCCAGGATCACAGCGACACACAGCATCGCTGCGGTGATCAGAGCCATCGCAATCGCCGTTCCGCGCAGCCAGCGCCCGAAGCGGACGTGGTGCTGCTCCTCCACCACGCTGATGCGGTCTGCGACGTGCTCCGTGACCATGCGGGCGACGTACTTCTGCTCGTCGAGATACCACCGCTCGATATCCGTCCTCTGCTCCTGGGTCAGCCCTGGCGCCCGCGCGGTGAAGGCTGCCACGCGCCGACGTGCCGCTTGCAGATGAGCCTCCCGGTAGAGATACGTCTCGATATCGGTGAGGCCGCGTGCGACCTCCTTACTCGCGTCCATAGTGTCCTTCAGAGGGAAAGCGGGAAGCCCAGTTGCGGTGATTCCGGGAGGCGGGAGTGAGTCGGCCCGTCAAGTCAGTCGCCGTGGTGAGTAGGCGCGATGTAAGAAGCATCAACGCCGGGAAGGAGGTCACCACACCGGAGCCCGGCGACGAAGTAAGGACTGCGGGAGTCGGGGAACACGCGGCGGTGCTCCCCGATGTCGGTGGGGGCGGCACGCACGAACGTCTCGAGTCGGAACTGGTCGGGGCCGGCGATCTCGCGTACGCCGAGGAGAGGCCTGAAAGAAGCAGTGTGCGCGACAAGTGTGGCAACTTCCGCGCAGGACACCGGCCGGATCTGGGCGGGCGCCACCCGGATGATCCGGTCTTCTGTGGCAGCATCGGCAACCGTGGGCCTTCAGATCAAATGGACGGGGCAGTCCGCCTGTCTGTGACACGCGCCGGCTCACGCTCCAGGCCGTCCTGCTGGGCCTTTCCGGCATGCTCATGCGGCCGGGTGGTCGCTCGCCCGGCTCTCACTGGGGCGGTGCGGATTGCCGCTCGTGACGAACGCGTCCCGTGGATGCTGAACGGAGGCAAGGGAGACGAGATCCCTGCCCCACAGCGCGGCGGTGAGCCAGACGGTGAGAACGCGGATCTTGCGCTCCCAGCTGGGCACAGCCAGGACGTGATAGCCCCGGTGCATCAGCCAGGCGGGAAGTCCCTTGATGACGATGCTCTTGTACTGGAAGATGCCTCGTCCGAGACCCAGCGTCGCCACGACTCCCAGACTGCTGTGGCGATAGTTTCGGATTCTGCCCCCGTGCAGGCTTGCTGCGATGTTCTTTGCAAGGCGCTTGCCCTGCCGCACGGCGTGCTGGGCGTTCGGCACCGTACGCGCTCCCGGTACGGGAGAAGCCAGGTCCGGAATGGCCGCATCGTCTCCCGCCGCCCACGTATCCGGCACGGGTTCGCTGTCGGTGCCCACACGCAGATCAGGCCGTACTACGAGCAGGCCCCGCTCGTCGACGGGCAGGTCCGTGTGGTTGTGCACGACCGGGTTCGAAGCGTTCCCAGCGGTCCAGACGATCAGCGCGGAATCGAATTCCGCTCCGTTGGACAGCACAACGTGGCCGGCTTCGGCAGAGAGCAGCTGCGTGTTCAGGTGGACGTGCGCGCCACGGTGCTCCAAAGAGCGCACGACCCAGCCACCAGGCTTGTCCCCCACCTCGGGCAGGATTCGGCCTCGGGCCTCGACAAGGTGGAACGACAGATCCTCGAAGCTCAGTTCCGGGTAGAACTTGACCATCGCAGTCGCCAGCGACAGCAGTTCACCGAAGCCCTCGACGCCCGAGAACCCGCCGCCCACGAACGTGACGGTGAGCAGCTTTCGTCGCTCGGCACCAGGCGGCAGTGACGCCGCCTGGTCGAACGCCGTCATCAGCCGGTCGCGAATGGCCACCGCCTCCTCCACGTGCTTCAGGCCTATCGCCTGCTCCGCCAGCCCGGGTATGGGGAAGGTGCGGGTCACGGCACCCGCAGTGACCACGAGGGTGTCGTAATGAAGTTCGTAGTCTGCTCCGCCCGCAGAGCGGACGGCCACCGTCCGGTCTGCGTGGCGGATCCCGGTCACGCTCCCGGCGATCAGCCGGGTGCTGCGCAGGTGCCGCCGCAACGACACGGCAGCGTGACGTGCCTCGACCGATCCAGCCGTCACCTCCGGCAGGAAGGGTTGGTAGGTCATGTAAGGACGCGGGTCGACCACCGTGACCCGTGCCTCGCCCGTACGAAGCTTCTTCTCAAGGCCCCATGCGGTGTAGAAGCCCGCGTAGCCACCACCGACGATCAGAATCTCACGCATTGGTCCCTCTTTTTGTTGTTCGACACCAGATAGACAGGACGGGCCAGGACGGTGTGACACGGACGCGGCGGTGGAGCCACATTCGTCACAGAAGTTGGGTGCAACCGGTCTTCACCCAAGACAGCGGTGTGAGCCACGAAGGCAACGAATGCTGTCGTTGCCGAGCGTGAGATGTCGGCATGAGGTGCCTGTGTGACTCGAACGTCGAGAGAGGGCCTGGCTGTGCTGCTCGTTCCGGATCCGAAGGTCGTCAGAAGGCTGCTGACCCAGTTCGCGTCCCTGCAGATCGCGCTCGCCGAAAGCGAGGGGCTGGAAGGGGCTTGCGAGCTTGAGGACGTGAGTTACACGCTGTGCATCACGATGGGAACCCGGAACGTGTACGAGGCCGTAGCCGCCGCGGACGCGCTGCTCGTGGCCCGGGCCGGGCGGGGGAGCGTCGTCCGGGAGCCGGATGGCAAGGACGGTTTGCCGGTGCCCGTCTGAGGCCTTACCAGGACGGCAACGCCTGGTCGACGAGGAGGAACTGACCCAGCGGGCCCACCTGCCCGCTCCGCGCCCGTGGACTGACTCGGCACATCGGCTGGACCGAAGGAACCCCGCTTGGTGGGAGGGCAGCCATGGAGAACATTCGGCTGATGCCGGACCGGCACGTCACTCCGGGCCGCCGGAGAAATCGGCCTCGGACTGTTCTTCGTGGAGGGCGGCGAGCGCGGCGGCGAGCTTGCCTCGGCTGGTGATGCCCAGGCGCGGATAGATCCGGTACAGGTGAGCACCGACAGTACGGTGAGAGATGAACAGGCGTTGGCCGATCTCCCGGTTGCTCAGGCCCTGTGACGCCAGCACGGCTATCTGCAATTCCTGGGCCGACAGCTGCTCGCTGGTGTGCGCGTGCCGCCGACCGCTCGACTCGCCGGCGGCACGCAGCTGTTCGCGGGCCATCTCGGCCCAGGGGTGCGCGCCGACCCGGTCGAACTCGTCGCGGGCGAGTCGAAGCGGGTTCCGGGCGTCCACGTTGCGGCGTTGCCGGCGTAGCCAGCGGCCGTGGTGCAGGTGCAGCCGGGCACGCGACAGCATCCAGCCGGCCGGCAGCGCGGCGAGCGCCGCGGCGTAGCGCTCCTCCGCTGCGTCGTCCCGAGCCAGCACCGCGTCGGTGTATGCGTGCGCCACCACCATCATCTCCGAGGGCAGCTGTCCGGCCAGCTCCGGAAGGTCGGCCAGTAGTTCCCGGGCCTGCTCCACGGCTCCGGCGGCCACCGCGGCGTCCGCCAGGTCCGGCGCGATCAGCCAGCGGCTCACCGAGTGGTAGTGCGGGTCGGTCTGATCGAAGGCACGCGCGAGGACCTCGTACGCCTCGGTTGCCCGGCCGTCGAAAAGAGCCAGGAGACCGTCGCTCTGTTGCGCCATCACGGTGGCGAACGGCATGCCGGGGAACAGGCTGTGGGATCGCAGTTCGCGGACCGCCCGCGCCGCGGCCTCGGTCTCACCGCGCAGCGTTGCCACCAGGCCGGCCATCGCTTTCAGGCCCAACCAGACGATCCACTCCCCGATCTCCTCGGCCAGGACAAGCCCCTCGGCGGACTCCTCGCGCGCCCGGTCGAGCTGACCGAGGTACACCCGCGGCCAGGCGCCGGCCAGCGAGCGGGCGAGCAGCCCTAGCCTGCCCTGCGACCGCCACGCCGCGGCCGCCAGCGCCAGGTACCGCGTCGCGCGGCTGAGATCGCCGATGACCATCGCGCCGCTGCCCAGGAAATGCAGGATCCGGCCGTCCTCGCGGTTCGGCTTGAGGTCATCCTGCCGCGCGATCACCTCGGCGCGGGCGGGTGGCCGTGGTGGTGTTCTGGCTGGTAGGGGTGGTGGTGCGGGCCATCAGGTGTCCTCCTTTCCGCCTCCGCCCTCGATGAGGGTGAACATGCGGTCGTAGCTGCCCAGCTCTCGCTGTTCGACCTCGATGCCGAGGCTGTCCGGGGCCAGGAGTGCGGCTCGGGCGACGTGTGCGCGAGCGGCCTGCTGCTGCCAGACCTCCTCGCGTAGTTGCCGGACCGCACCTGCATGCTCGGGGTCGGTGATCGACTGGTGTCTGGCCCAGCAGCGGGCATGGCGGGCCACCAGGTCGTCGCCGCAGGTCACGGTGATCTCCTCGGTGTCGCTGCGGACGGTGACGAGGTGACCGATCGCGCGCGGGTGGACGGAGTAGTCGTTGGTGTCGAGGCGGATGTAGTGGTCGCGTCCCAGGCGGGTGCGCAGCGGCCACCAGTTGGGCGGATCGACCGGTGGAACGGTGAGCATCGCCGCGCGGTCCGCCTCCCAGCGATCCTGTGGCCGGGCGTCGATGCCGCGGTGATGACGCCGGTTGGCAACCTGCAGCCACGCAGCAAGCTGGGCGTTGAAGTCGTCCGGACCGGTGAAGACACGCCCGGGCAGGAAGCTGGTCTCCAGATAGCCGTTGGCGCGCTCGACCAGCCCCTTCGCCTCCGGATCCCGGGGCCGGCAGAGGTGGACCCGGATGGCGAGCAGGCCCGCGAACGCGGCGAACTCGCTGGTCAACCGGCCTTTGCCGACGCCGGGCTCGTTATCCCAGACCAGCGTCTTCGGCACGGCCTGCCAGCCGGTCAGCAGGTGCCAGTGCCCGTCGATCAGGTCGCCGGTCTGCCGTGAGGGAAGCATCCGGGCGGTGATCACCCTGGAATAGCCGGAAACGATGACCAGCACCGGCGGGCGCCCGGTCTGACCATAACCGAGCGGGATATCGACCGGTGGGAACCACAGGTCGCACTGCGCGATCTCGCCCGGCTCATAGACCGTGCGCGAGACCGGGTCCACCGGAAGGTAGGCCGGCCGCAGCTCGCGCACCCGCTCACGCAGGATCGTCAGCCCGCGTTCCCAGCCGATCCGCTCCGCGATCACCGTCACGGGCATCGTCGGTGTCCGCTTCAAAAGCTCCCGCACGGCCGGCTCGACCGCGTCCACCGCCGAGCCTTTCGGCGCCCGCCGGTACTGCGGCGGCCGGTCCGAGGCCAAAGCACGCAACACGGTGTTCCTGGAGATCCCCAACTGCCGGGCCACCGCCCGTGCCGACAGCCCCTCAACCCGGTGCATCCGGCGGATCTCAGCCCAGTCCTCCACGTCGATCACCTCGCTTCCTCCTGACCCCAGACAGTGAAGTCAGGATGATCAAGAGATCGCGGAGTGGCTCACTTTTCATCCGCCGTACGTGGCCCTCGTTTCACCCGTTGCCGAGAGCACACATATCTTGCACCAAAGCACTGGAGGATGCGGCACCTTCATCGCGCTCCGTCCACGGCTCCCTAATATTGCGTACCGCATATTAGGGAGCCCTGTCCGCCTGTTCACGACAGGAGACCGGCGTCGACCCGAGAATGGCCGCAACGATCGACACCAGCCCCGGCCCGTTCAGCAGAGCTGAGCAAGCAGAAGCAGTCGGACTGGCCCTACGCCTGCTCCGAGAGAAGCTGAACACAAGGAACGAGCGGGCTGCCTTCTCCGCGTAGCGTTCGACTGCCCCCTGCATTCAGATCGCCGACAATCTCCAGCTCAGTTGAATCAAGACCCGCCAGACCGTCAGCCGAGCCCGCAAGCGCCTGCTCACCGAACGACGTGAACCAGTAAGCACGGCAGAACACCAGCGACTTAAAGCGTTCGTCTCTCGGCGTCGTAGCAGCGCACTCGGGAAATCCGACCGGTTTGGAAAATCTCCTGACCGTCGATACCGGACGTCCTCGAACCGGATCGCCGACCGCTCAGCATGTAGGCGTGCCACGGCCGGAGGCTCGATCGAGACGGCGGCGAAGCCGCAGCGGACAGCACGCGCTCCAACAGCGCCCACCGAGACCTTCCGGTCGGTGAATCCCCGCCCCGCCCGTCGGCCTGTTGACCGCCTACCTCTCCACCCCACCCGTTGCACTCGTGATAGTCTCATTCAATACGGTATTGTGTTTGACTATCGTCGTACGAATCCTCTCTTGGGAGAAAGCCCATGGCCACGCTGCTGCACATCGACTCGTCCGTTTTCCCCGGCGAGGCGTCCTCGTCCCGTTCGGTCACGGCCGCCTTCCGCAACGCCTGGGAGGAGCAGCACCCGGAGGGCACGGTGATCTACCGTGACCTCGCCGCCGACCCCGTCCCGCACATCACCGCCGACGCCTGGTCCGCCGGATACGCCGTCCCCACCGAGCGCACCCCGGAGCAGTCCGCCGCGTTCGCCGCGCGCGAGAAGCTCATCGAGGAGCTGGAGCAGGCGGACGCCGTCCTGATCGGCGCCCCCATGTACAACTTCTCGATCCCCTCGACCCTCAAGGCGTGGCTGGACAGCGTGCTTCTGCTCGGCCGCACCGCCGGCGAGACCCCCTCCGCCCAGGGCACCCCGGTCGTCGTCGTCGCCAGCCGCGGCGGCTCCTACGCGCCTGGCACCCCGCGCGAGGACTACGAGTTCGTACAGAACTACCTTCAGGCCGTCCTCAAGGACACCCTCGGTCTGGACCTCCACTTCATCGTCCCGGAACTCACCATGGCCCCCCGCAACCCGGCCATGTCCGAACTGGTCCCCCTCTACGAGTCCTCCCGCAAGCGCGCCTTGGAAGACGCGACCACCAAGGCCAAGGAATTCGCGGAGCGCCTCGCCGCGTAGCTGCCGCCCGGCAACAGACACCGTGTGACACCTCGGTACAGGACGACACACGGTGTCTGCGCCGGGTGCCCCCTCCCCGCAAGCCGTGACCGCAGACGGCGTTTTTGACCGTGTCTGGTGTGCCGGCAGCAGCGAGCGTCACAGCCGTTCCACTGCTCGTCGAAAACGCCCCCGAGGCGCGACCGCAACCATGGCCGCCGTGGTCTCTCACCGGCAGTGGATGACCGACATCCGCTTGGACCAAGCACGGCCCTTCTGCCCCGCTCCTGTCACAGCAACGGGCCCGTCCCGGTCTATGGAACGGATGCGATTGCAGCGGCCGTGACTTTCAGGGAACACAGTTCCTGCACCACCCGAACAAGCCATGCAGTGCCTCATGCTCCGCAGCGCGAGAGCCGTGAGCAGAGTGTCCTGGGCCCCGGGACGGCGCCGCCCGCGACCACGCGGTAGCCGCTGGTCCCGCTACTGGACAGCCGTAACCGGAGGAACGGAGACCGCAAGATCATGGATCTCGAACCGGCCCCCCCGAGAGGGGACCTTGAAGAGGCCGTCTCGGTCTTTGTGCAGCATCGGGCACGTCTGTTCGGAATCGCCTACCGTTTGCTCGGCAGCGTGGTCGAGGCCGAGGACGTGGTCCAGGAGGTGTGGCTGCGCTGGCAGAAGACAGACCGCTCCGCGGTGATCAGCCCGGTGGCATTCCTCTCGAGCGCCACGACCCGTTTGGCCATCAACGTCGCGCAATCGGCGCGTGTGCGTCGGGAGACGTACATCGGGCCGTGGCTGCCCGAGCCCGTCGACACCAGCTCGGATCCGGAGGTGGGCGCGCAGCGCGCGGAGGCTCTCGAACTGGCGCTGCTGCTGGTGCTGGAGAAGCTGAACCCGACTGAACGCGCCGCGTACGTACTGCGCGAGGCATTCGACTACGGCTATCCCGAGATCGCGGAGATACTTCACCTCAGCCTCGTCAACGTGCGGAAGATCGTCAGCCGTGCTCGCAAGCATCTGTCGGACGAGCAGCGGGAGAGCGTGGACACGGCGGAGCACCGACGTCTTCTGAGCGCCTTCGTCTCAGCGGCTCAAACGGGGGATGTGGCTTCACTGGAGGCCCTTCTCACCCCCGATGCCGTCAGTCTGTCCGACGGCAACGGACTCCGTGCCTGCGCTCGCATGCCCGTGCTGGGCCGTGCACGTATCGCCAAAATGTCGACTTACAGGCGGTTGTGGCAGGAAGCGGAGCCCAGATTGGTCGAGGCCAACGGCTTTACGGGCGTGACGTTCTACCGGGATGGCCGACCCATGGCGTTCATGACGATGGCCGCCTCGAAGAAAGGCATTCACAAGGTGATGTGGGTGTTCGCCCCGAGCAAGATAGCCGCGTTCCTCGATTCGCGTTCCCGCTGCGCAACTGCACTTGGTCGCGCGCCGGGTGTGTCATCTCGGCAGGTGTGACAAGGCGCTCATCGCACGATCAACGCGGGCGCCCGGCAGTGTCCGCCCCGGTCACTGGCAGGCTGGTGAGTCAGGGCCCATGCGAGATCACGCATGGGCCCTGATGGAGTCGGCCTTCCCGACGGGGCGCGGACGGCTGTCGGCGACGGGGGAAGCGGAAGCTCACCGGCCCCGGGGCCCTTCTGCGCGGACCCCATGCGGTGAGTAAGCACATCATGTTGCGCGGAGACCGGCCGAAGACGCCGAAACGAGCCTTTCCGCGTCGGCGTGGGGTGCCGACAGGCAGAGCCGCCCAGAACCCGCGACCACTGCGCCCTTGCCCAGGGACACAGGGGCCGTTCCCAGTGTGGGGGAACAGCCGCGTGTGGTGCTCTTGAGGAGCACCACACGCGACACAGAGCGACAGCACGAGCGGCGATCGGCACCTCCCCTGCAAGGTCCGCATGGCAGCGCCCAGAAGCGATCAGGACCAGCCATCACCCTGCTGTGACGGGCTCCGGTCCGAGCCGGGGTGGCCGGGGGGCTGGTTCCAGGAGCGTAGTTTATCGGGGTTGAGGATGACCCAGACCTGTGCGACGTGGTGGTCGGCGACGTCGAGGCTGATGACGGCGGCGACCTGGTGGTCGTAGCGGGCGATGAGGCCGGTGCGCTCGTTGACGGAGTGGGTGGTCAGGGTGGTGCGGGGGCGGCGGGCCAGGAGCGTCAGCAGGCTGTGGGCGACCTGCCGGCTGCCGTGTACGGGCCTGGTCAGTGCCCGGACCTTGCCGCCGCCGTCGAAGAACGCCGTGGCGTCCGGGCACAGCAGCGACGTGAGCAGTTCGGCGTCCTCGTTCAAGCAGGCCCGACGCACAGCGCGGGCGAGGGCATCGTGCTCTTCCGGCGGGGTGCGGCGTGAGCGCTGCATCCGAAGACTGCGGCGGGCCTGGTCGGCGAGTTCGACGCATTCCGGCTCTGTACGCCCCACGATGTCGGCGACCGCATCGGGGGCCATCCCGAAGACGTCATTGAGTACGAACGCCGCCCGCTCGGCCGGCGACAAAGAGTCCAGCGCGTTCAGCAGAACCCGGCTCACCTCCTCCGCCAGCCTTGCCTGTGCTCCCTCGGCGTCTCCCGTCTCTGCGCGGTGCCCCTCCCTCTGGCCGGTCGCACTCCGGTCGGGATGGGCGAGCCGGCTCAGACAGATCCTGCCCGCGGTCTTGGCGAGCCAGGACCGGGGAGCTGTGACCTGCCGGCGCTCCGCGTCGGACAGCCGGTACCACCGGCGGTAGGTCTCATCGACGACACTCTCTGCCTGACGGGAGCTGCCCAGCATCCAGTAGGCGACATCCAGCAGATGCCGACGCTCCTCAAGCAGCTCAGCGATCGGCACCGCGTCAGCATGGTCCATACGGCATCCTCCCCCTTGCACGGCACCACACAACGCGGGCGCACACAATGATCCCGTCGGCCTGTAGGAGAGCTTCGGTGTTTTCGGCGTCTTGATGACAGGGAGCCACCATGCAGCCCCTGTGCTCGGCAAAGGGGCTCCAGCGGCGGATGGCTGAGTCCTCGTGCACGACACACCTCTTTCATTTTTCGGCTCAATCGTTTGACCGGGCATGCACGAATCTTGTGACATCGACTTCCCATCGTGATGCCGAAGGCTCGGGCAGCATCCTCCACCCGAGGCCCTCACCGGGCGCTGCGCCGACGCAGGCTGTCCCATCAGGCGCGGACAGGCCTCCGGCTCCAGCAGGCCGCTCAGCCGAGCGAGGTCCGGCAGGCCCGGCGCACGCCGCCTGCGGCGGGACGTCCAGCCCGCGCGATCACTCTGGCTCGCAGGCAGGCGCGGGCTCAGGCGGGCCGCCGGCTCGCAGACGACCATGATCCGTACTTGACCGGTCAGGAGCAGCTGCCAGGGAACGACTGCTGGATGTCATCGTCGTGGTGTCGCATCAGCGTGACCAACTCGGCGAACAGCGACTGCCTCGGCCACGTGATCCACTGCGCATCATCCATTTCGAAACCACGCGGAACTCGGCTGTGTGTCACAAATGGGCCGGGTGGCCGGTCTCAGTGGCAGCCCCCGGTACCTCTTCGCAGAGACGAGGAAGACCATTGTCGGATGCCGGGGCCTTCAGCCGAATGACGAACCTTGGAGGTCTGCAGTTCCGTGGCTGCTGAACGAATAGGGGACTACGCCATGCGTTGGCGCGAACGGGCAGCTTGTCTACGCGTAGACCCTGATCTTTTCTTCCCCATAGGAAACAGCGGCCCGGCGCTTGCACAGATCGACGAAGCCAAGGCCGTCTGCGGCCGTTGCCCTGTCGTGGAGCAGTGCCTCGGATGGGCCGTGGAGGTGGGGCACGTGGAAGGCATCTGGGGCGGCATGACGGAGAGCGAACGCCGTGCGATGAGGCGGCGTGAGGCCCGTCGAGGCAATGGGATGGTCACCACGGTGGCGTGACGGCTCCCAAGTCACCACCAGAAGTGTGAGCTTCGCGCCGGACTCTCCGAACCGGCCTGTGCAACTGCGCCGGGAACCGCGGCTGCCGCGCTCCGTGCCGTGTACCCGGTCACCTTGCCCAGCGCGGGAGGAGCGGGCCGGCGTCAGGACGGTCTGGCAACGCTGCGCCCGGCCATTCCGAGGGTTGCGGCGATCAGGAGCGCTGCGATGATTCCGGTGCTGAGCACGGGCACGGCCGTGTAGGTGGCGGCCAGGATGGCGAGGATCGCGACCGGATGGGCGATGTCGGCCAACGCGGCTGTCTGTGAGGGATGCCGGTGCAGGAGCCGGACGAGCGCGATGAAAACGGCCACAGGGACCGTGTACGTGGCCGGGGCCTGCTGGTCGGTGAGGACTTCGTGGCCACCGGCACGCGCGACGTCGAGGGCCGGCCCGGCACCAGTGGCAGCCGCGGAGGCGAAGACGGCGTAGTGACCGTAGCCCCATAGCATCGCGGTGGTGAAAGTGCCGAGTCGCCGCCGTGCGTTTTGGTCGAAATACAGCCACCACGGGGAGAGGACCGTGAGCAGACCGTCCAGCGCGAGGAGGGCAACCGCGCCGGTATCCCTGTGGCTGTCCCATGCGGTTCGCGCTGCGTCGGCGGCAGCGGTGACTGACTCACCGAGCACGATGAGCGTGAACAGGCCGTAGCGCTCAGCAATGTGATGGGGATGTCAAGTGGTGTGGGCAGCGCGCTCGGCCCACACCGGGATGGAGAGTTCAGCCACGTCGAGAGCCAGGAACGAGCCGAGGCCACCGTTGCCCGGCAGAGCGAGACGGGCTACCCAGCCCGTCCGAACCATGAGAATGCCCAGGGGCGTAGCGCAAAGAGCAGCGCCGACGTTCGGGATCCGAATGCGCTGCACGCAGCCACTGACTTGCCATGGCCGCCGCATGACGACATAGCCCCAGGTGATCACCGTGAAATCGTCGTGCTCGAGAGCTTGTTCCGCGCCGCGCCCGCCTCCGAGGCGAACCACATGAAGTTCATCCATGCCCACCAGAGCGCGAAGAACACGAGCGCATAGCCGAGGACAGCGTTGGCTATACGGCCCTACGGCCCTCGGAGAGCTCATGCGTGAATGCGGAAGCGATCTGGGCGATGGCAGTGACGAAGCAGAGATCGAAGAAAAATTCCAATGCGGTGGCGGTACGGTGCTCCTCGTCGGAAAGACGGGCGAACATCGGGTTTCGCGGCAACTGGCCCCAGAGAGGCTACACCTGCGACCACACACTGCGCGGTGCGTTCGATCGCAGCACCGTACTGAGGAGCGGTGCGGCCCGGATTTCCGTGGCCCGGTCCGGGGTTTCACCTCCGATGACGTGTGCGCCCCCGGCAGGACTGCGCAGACGGCCGTGCGTGTCACACCTCCGCCTCGTGCCCGGTCATATGGGTGGAAGCAGTCCATGAGCCTGCTGACGTGACGTAGCCGCACTGCGTCAGGGCGGATCACGAGGCGGGCGGCAACGGATGGAAACAGAGTTGATGCCCTGCATGCCTCAGATCTGCCGCCAATAGGCACTAAACCTGCCGCACTGAATTCTCCGTCCGTCGCCAAGAGAAGCCCACGGTGAAGTCGGAGACGCGGAATCCGAAAAGTCAAACGCAAGCTCTTTTGGGTGATTTATGAATGGTGGTAAGGGCATGGATGACGGGAGTCTGGAAAACCGAGTGCGGCAAGAAAGTAACGGGGGGAGGGTTGCCGAATGGGCCGACGGACGCCTAGGTGTGTACAGCCTGGTCAGAGCGAAGGCTCGAAGAGCGTTCCCGGACCACTGGTCGTTCGTGTTGGGAGAGACATCCCTCTACAGCTTCATCATCCTCATCGTTACAGGTGTGTATCTGACGCTGTACTTCCATCCTTCGATGAAGGAAGTGGAGTACAAAGGCAGCTATGTGCCGCTGCGGGGCCGGATGGTGTCGGAAGCATTCAATTCGACTATGCACATCTCATTCGATGTCCGTGGCGGTCTGCTGATCCGGCAGGCCCACCACTGGGCAGCCCTGGTCTTTGTCGCCGCCATGCTCGTCCACATGATGCGCGTATTCTTCACGGGTGCCTTCCGCAAACCTCGTGAATTCACCTGGGTGTTTGGATTTCTACTGCTGCTCCTCGGAATGCTCGGAGGGCTGACAGGATACGACCTTCCGGATGACCTTCTCTCCGGGACCGGGCTCGCAGTCGTGAATGGGACGATCCTTTCCATTCCGATTGTCGGAACCTACCTCTCGATGTTCCTCTTTGGAGACGAGTTCCCGGGGGGTGATCTGGTGGCGCGCTTCAACACGATCCACGTCCTGCTGATCCCTGCCCTCATGGTGGGACTGCTGGCCGCCCATCTGCTCCTGGTTCTCTATCACAAGCACACGCAGTATCCAGGTCCGGGACGCAGCAACAAGTACGTAGTGGGTCTGCCGCTCAAGGTACGTGCCGTAAAGTCTGCCGGATTCTTCTTCCTGGTTTCCGGTGTCATCTTCGTCGTCGCTTCGCTGGCGCAGATCAACCCCATCTGGGCGTACGGCCCCTACCGCGCCGACCAGGTTTCGGCCGGATCGCAGCCCGACTGGTACATGGGAATAGCAGACGGGTTGCTACGGGTCATGCCCGGCTGGGAAATCAACTTCTGGGGCCACACTCTGGCTCTGGACAACCTGATCCCGCTGGTGGCGGGCGTTGGTTTCTTGCTCGCCCTGGGCGTATACCCTTTCATCGAGGCCTGGGTGACCGGCGACGACCGTGAGCAGCATCTCCTCGACAGACCGCGCAACCGCCCCGTGCGAACGGCACTTGGTGTCGCATGGATAAGCTTCTATCTAGTGGCTCTGATCGGCGCGGCGAACGATATTATCGCCATCCGCTTCCATGTCTCGGTTGAATCAGTGACGTGGGCAGTCCGCATCGGCCTCTTCATCGTGCCTTTCACGGCCTATGCCGTGACGAAGCGGTGCGCACTCGGCCTCCAGCGCAGAGACCGCGACAACGTGCTGCACGGCCGGGAGACCGGCATCATCAAGCGTTTGCCGAACGGTGAATTCATCGAGGTGCACGAGCCGCTCAGTCAAGGACAACTCCACGTCCTTACACAGCACGCGCAGTACAAGCCGATCGGCCCCGGCCCTGCGGGTAACGCGGGAGACCTGGATGCCGGATCCCGCCTTTTCCAGCGCCTGCGTGTCATACTCAGTCGGAACTTCTACGGCGAAGGCACGCAGATCACCAAGCCGACCGTACAGGAGTACAAGGAGATCATCGGCAAACACTGACGCCGATCCCTCTGCACACCTGACGGACAGGCAGGAGGAGCAACCGCCACGAGCGCCGGGGGAGCGGAACGGCTTGCCCCCGGGCTCGCAGGGCGGTACTGCCATTGGCTGTTGTGCCGCCCTGAGCGACAGCTGAAGCCGCGTCTTGGTGTTCAGCGGTACCCGCCGGCCGTTGGGCCAAGGTGCAGAGTCGGCGCTCACATGGCCAGTACCGTTGGCCGGTGATCACTGATCGCAAACTCCAACTGACCCTCGACTGCGCTGAGCCCGAGCGGCTCGCGGCATTCTGAGCCGCTGCGCTCTGGGGCACAAAGTCGAGCCGCCCGCACCGTTCGCTGCCTGGCGCGCGTACTGGCTGGACCAGGGCCTGTCGGAGGAGGAACTGGGCGCAGGCCACTGCAGTGACGCCGTCCTCGATCCGGAGGGCATCGGCCCGCGGATCTGGTTCCAGCAGGCACCCGAACCGAGGGTCGTCAAGAACCGGCTACACCTTGATCTGGGCGTGAGCGGAGGGCGTAGCGTCCCGTTCGCCACTCGCAAGGAGCGAGTGCTTGCCGAGGTGGCGCGGCTGGAGGCCGCGGGCGCGTCCCGGTTGCGCATCGAGGACTCGGAGGGCTCGGGTTCCTTCTTCGCCGTGATGCACGCCCCAGAGGGCAACGAGTTCTGCGTTCATTGAACGATGGGAAGCCGTAAGGCGTGCGGCCGGCCCGATCTCCGTCCGGGCACATAGGCGCCCAGCGCCGAATGAGATGATCCCGCGGTGGCTGGTGTGATCACGGCGTCGGGGCCGTCCTGGACAGTCCCGTTCACCGGCTGAGCCCACCCTGCTTCGGCAGGTTGGTGACCGCACTGCGTCGCGAGGGCGCCGGCGAAGCACGCCGAGGCCGGCCATGGAGCCCGATGCTCGAGGACCGGGTAGTGCTCGTAGCCACTTACCGGCGAGCAAACTTGACGCTGCGTCAGTTTACCTCTCCGTTCGGGGTCTTCGATTCGCAACGACTGCAAGGCGTGGGAAGAATCCGGAGCCATGGCCGCCGCCGACAACACCGCCACTATCGCCGACGGCGGATACCTCGGCACGGGGCTGGTCATGCCACACCGCCGTGAGCGGGGGCCAGACCGAACTCCCGGCCCGGATGGACGAACACAACCGCTCGCACAAGCAGATCCGGGCCCGCATCGAGCACACCTTCGCCCGAGTGAAACGCTGGAAGATCCTGCGCGCCTGCCGCCTCAAGGTCGTCGGCGTCCACCGCGCCATGCTCGACATCGCCCGCCTGCACAATCGTCCTACGTGGTGAGGCGGACGATGCGCTTGTAGCAGCAGACAGCCGCGGCGAGACCGAGAAATGCCAGGTAGCTG
The DNA here is from genome assembly GCF_044746205.1 of Streptomyces sp. NPDC086549. Taxonomy (NCBI): domain Bacteria; kingdom Bacillati; phylum Actinomycetota; class Actinomycetes; order Kitasatosporales; family Streptomycetaceae; genus Streptomyces; species Streptomyces sp. NPDC086549. The sequence continues at coordinate 287,591 of NZ_JBIVBS010000010.1, forward strand.
CGGGGATGACGTTCATAGCGAGGGCTGAGTCGGCGGTAGCCGGCCGGCCAGGAGATGGTCCGTTCGGTCGTAGGCATTGTCGGCGTGCAGGCGCTGGGGCTTGAAGTACCGGCCGTTTTGCGACACTGCGGGGCGGCTGGTCGACGTCTGTCGGCGGCCGCCGCCCGTCATGTGTCCCTCTCGACAGCTTCGGCCGGCGGTGCCGCAGAGACGCGAGCATGAGCAGCGGCTTGAGGCGTGGGGGCTCCGGCCCGCCTACCCGCTGCAACACCCGGCCGTGCAGCCAGATGCCGCGACACGTTGGATCTCCCAGCAGGGCGCGGTGGGAACGCCGTCGCTCAGCTCACACCAACGAGCCGGGCATCGGCGTTGATGCCCGGCTGCGGTGTCCCCAGTGACGGCAGCTCCTCGACCGCTCAGCGACTGGTGGTCGCGGGAGGAACCAGCATGTCTGCGGCCGCTCAACTGGAAGAGAGCTGCTGCAGAGCGGCGGAGATTGCTGTCATCCGCTCGTCCAGGTTCACGAGTTCTTGGCAAAGCTCCTTGATACGGGTCTGCAGTTCGGTGGCTTCAGCGGCCAGCGACACGACTGTGGCCGCGATGTCGATGCGTTTCTCAGTGGCTTGGGTCATCGTGTGTCCTTCTGCTGCAGAGACCGGAAGCGCGGTGGCAGACACCTCTCGGTCCAGGCGCCTCCTGCCTGGTCCAGTTGCACAGCAGAGATGTCGAGGATCGGCTTGGGCTTGTCGCTGACCAGGACCCCGGCCGTTGCCAGGGCCGGGGTCCCGTCAAGTCCCCAGTCGGAGCGGTGCACGGTGGCCGTGCCCTCGAAGACGACACGGTGGCCGTGCCGGGGTGGCCCCACCTGGACCGGGGCCACCCGCCGGGCTTACTGCTGCCTCGCGAGCCAGTCGGTGTACCGGGTCTCGACAATGTGCGCGCCGGGACCCGGCACGAGTGTGGTCTCCTTCAGCCGGGCACCGGAGTACGGGGCGCTCGGGTCCGTGACGACCGTGCGGGTGTCGTTCTTGTCGGCGAGTACCTTACGGATGAGCTCGTCGAGCTGGAACACGTCGGGGCCGGCGACCTCCACCACACCGTTGACCGGGGCGCCGACCGCAGTGCTGCCGACAGCGGCGGCCACGTCGTCGGAGTGGATGGGCTGGAACTTGACGGGGGCCAGACGCACGATGTCGCCCTCGGTCGAGATGTCCGCGATCCCCGTCACGAACTCGAAGAACTGCGTGGCGTGGACGATGGAGTATGGGGTCCCGGACGCCTTGATCAGCTCTTCCTGCGCCTGCTTGGCACGGAAGTAACCGCTCTCCTGTAGCCGGTCGGTGCCGACCACGGACAGAGCCACGTGGTGCGTCACGCCGGCGTCCGCCTCGGCCTTCAGGAGGTTGGTGGTCGAGGTACGGAAGAAGTTCATGACGTCATCGTCCGCCCACGAGGGGGAATTCGACACGTCGACCACAACGTGCGCACCCTGCAGTGCCTCGGCCAGGCCCTCGCCCGTCAGCGTGTTGACCCCGGTGTTGGGCGAGGCCGCGACCGCCTCGTGCCCGTGCTCGTTGAGCTTGACGACCAGCTTTGAGCCGATCAGCCCGGTTCCACCGATCACTACGACCTTCATGGCGGAGTCCTCTCATAGGTTGTCATGGTGCGGCGCGCTCCTGCGATGAGTTCCCCGCCGTCACCGAAAGAATTTCGGTCTGCACTAGAAGAGACAGGGCAGCAGCTCTACATGTGACAGGGGTTCACAAGAACCGGGAAACTTTCCCGGATTCGGCCCTCAGAGGCCGGTCTGCGCGAGACGGGTGCGGCTGTTCATTCGCTCGCGTCACGGCTCCGCAGGCGGTCACCGGTTGTGCTCGAAGGAGAGCAGACGGGCATACCGCCATTGCGTGCCTGGCAGATTTGTACGAGATTATTCGGCAAGCTTTCCTTCGGTCGAGACCTCTTCCATCAGAGAGGAAATCTCGTCGGGGATGGCCGGAATTCGCTCGCGGGTGATACCACTCGTGGGCGACCACACGAGATTGACCTGCATAGCGGGGTCCGGGTCGGGATAGTCGCTGCGGTTGTGGCAGCCGCGGGTCTCGCGACGCTCCAGTGCCGCCTCGAGGGTGGCCCTGGCTGAGAGGGCGGCCGACTTGAGATCAAAGGTGTGCGCGAGATCCTGGAAGCCGGCGATGTCCGGGTGCACGCCGATGTCCTCCATTCGCTTCTCGATCAACGCGAGCTCCGCCAGCCCGGCGCGCAGGCCTTCTTCGTCGCGTACGACTCCGGCGTGCTCTGTCATGGTGTTGCGGATGGCGCGCTGCAGGGCGCGGACGTTCTCAGGGCCGTCGGCCGCGAGAAGATCGTCGATCTCCGCGCGGGCCTGTGAGATGGCTGACGCCGACCGCGGCTGGGCGGTCAGGGACTGCGAGTAGGCGGCGGCCGCCTGGCCGGTGATGCGGCCGAAGACCAGCAGTTCGATGAGACTGTTCCCGCCGAGGCGATTGGCGCCGTGCAGCCCGCTGGAGGCCTCACCGATGGCGTACAGGCCGCGGACGTCGGTGCTGTGGTCCTCGGGACGTACCCATACGCCGCCCATCGAGTAGTGCGCGGTGGGCGCGATCTCGATCGGTTCGCGGGTGATGTCCAGCATCTGTAGATCGAGCATGGTCTGGTAGACGCGGGGGAGCCGCGTCATGATCGTCTGCCGTGGCAGGTGGGAGACGTCGAGCCATACTCCGCCCTTGGGGGTCCCGCGTCCTTCCTTGATCTCCGTGTAGGAGGCCAGGGCCACGCGGTCGCGGGTGGACAGCTCCATGCGCGCGGGGTCGTAGCGGTTCATGAACCGTTCCCCGAGTGCGTTGCGCAGGATGCCGCCTTCACCCCGGGCGGCCTCGCTGACCAGGGTGCCGGCCGCGTTCTCCGGTTCGATGATCCCGGAAGGGTGGAACTGGACCAGCTCGGGGTCGCGCAGGCGGGCTCCGGCTTCCACGGCCAGTCGGAAGGAGTCGCCTGTGTTCTCGTCGCGTCGTGAGGACGTGCGCCGCCAGATGCGGGTGTGGCCGCCCGCCGCGAGGATGACGGCGTCGGCATGGATCAAGTAGCGCTTGCCGTTCGTGAGGTCGAAGCCGTAAGCACCGAAGACGGCGCCGTCGTGGACCAGGAGCCGGGTGATGTAGACGCCGTCGAGCACCGGGATGTTGAGCTGGTCCGCGCGCCGGATGAGCGTGCGCTGGATCTCCAGACCGGTGTAGTCGCCGGCGAAGGCGGTCCGCCGGAACTTGTGCGCGCCGAAGAAGCGCTGCGATATCCGGCCGTCCTCTTCCCGAGCGAAGGCCATGCCGTAGCGTTCCAGGTCTTCGATGCCGCGGGCGGCGCCCTGGGTGACGATCTGGACGGTGCGGGGATCCGCGAGGAGGTAGCTCTCCTTGAGAGTGTCGGCGGCGTGCTGCTGCCAGCTGTCCCCGGGATCCATGGTGCCCAGGGCGGCATTGATTCCTCCGGCAGCCAGTGCCGTATGGGCGTCTTCTTTGGGGCGCTTGCCAACCGCGAGGACGTCCACGCCGGCCTCGGCCAGTTCGATAGCTGCTCGCAGCCCGGCACCTCCGGTGCCGATCACCAGCACCATGGTGGAAATACGTTGTTCGGTGACAGCCACGGTCCACTCCGATCGTTGGGGGTGTCATTCATTACGACCAGACCGTCCCCGGATCTGTGACACCTTGCGTTGCTGACCCTCAGAACGTTGTCGAGACCGCTCCCGTCATCCGCATGACGAAGCACACGTGCGGCGACAAGGATGCGTTCTGCGGAGCCGGCGGTGGCTGGGGGCGGTGGCGTCTGCGGCGACGGTATGAGGCAGCATGTGGGAATGACCGTTCACTCCGGAGGCCGAGCCTTCCGGTCGAGCTCCGCTCCCGGTGGTACTCATCGCCTCGACCTCCGCTTGCGCCACGAGCAGCTGGTGTTCGCCAAGATGCGCACGTCGCAGGACCGGATCGCAGACGCGATCACCGCCTTCGCGGGCACGATGGGCTTCGTCTACGTCCATGCCGTCTGGTTCGCGGTGTGGATCGCCCTCAATCTGGGGCTGTTCGGCTCGGGAGCGGTCTTCGATCCTTACCCGTTCGGTCTGCTCACCATGATCGTGAGCCTGGAAGCCATCTTCCTGTCCACGTTCGTGATGGTGAGCCAGAATCGGCAAGCCGCCCGGGAGAACGTACGGGCCGATCTGGATTTCGAGACGAATCTTCGCGCCGAAGTCTGGGCGGTGCACATAGGCAAGGCGCTCGGCCTGAATCCGGAGGAGATCGAGCGTCACGTCCAGGAGATCATCCAGCAGAGCAAAAGCGCGATGGAACCGGGGTCCGGGGTTCAGCCGGTGGACCCAGAGACCCTGTGAACGCAGTCAGGAAGAGACCCGCTCGACCACCCACCAGTGGACACCCAGAGCGCTGCCGTGCCCGGTGCCGCCTGCCCGCCCGGGCTCGGTACATGTCGCGGTGCAACAGACGTCCGGCGGCATCGTCCCAGCGGCACCGCCGCCGACAGGCACGGTCGAGGAGTGCCGGTCGGCGACTGGGCTGTCCTGCGAAGAGCCGTCGTGTGCCCATCCGGCACACGACGGCTGCAGACACGCCTCCAAACGGCATACGGCCGGGACAGGCGGCCGATGTCGCCGGCTATGAAGCCAGCGTGATGGTTGCCGGCGTTCCCTGCCAGGCCATCTTCGTGTAAGGACACAGCGAATCGGCCTTCTCCATGAGCGGGGCAGCGACGGCAGGGTCGATGTCCGGCCACTTGACCACGAGGTCGATGTGCAACAAGTAGCCGCCGTCTTCCGGGTCCCGCCCAAATGCCACGGTCGCCGCCACGGAGATCATCGCGGGGTCGAGGGCGGCCTGCCGTGCCACCAGACTCAGCGCCCCATGGAAGCAGGCGGCAAAGCCGGCGGCGAACAACTGCTCGGGATTCGTCCCCTGGCCGTCTCCTCCCAGTTCGGTAGGCATGCTCAGGTTGAGATCCAGGACTCCGTCGGCCGAGCGTGCTATCCCCGAGGCTCGCCCGTGACTCGCTATTCCCCCGCTCACCGTCACCGTCGTGGTGTAGATGGGGGCGAAGGACTCTCCGTCGAAGTCTTTGTCGGTGGGCAGATTGGGCAACCGGATCTGCTCGGTCACGCCATGACTCCGTCCCCGTTGCAGTACACGGCCTGGCGCGGAGCAGGCATCGACGCGGGAAGGCTGACCCCCCTCGTCCTCTGTATGTCACGCGGCCATGCGGTGCGCGACGCCGGGCCACGGGCAGGGCCCACCGGACTAACAATGTTGAATGCCATATGTTATGCACCTTCGCGTCGAGAGCGTAGTCCCAGGTTCGGACAGCTAGTTGACCGCCAAGCCACCCTCGTTGTGACAGTCGTCGGCAGGCAGCCCGTGAGGATCCTGTCCTGCGCCAGGACGCCTCTGGGCACTCGGACGCAAGGCCTGCGGAAAAGTTGCCTCAACTATCCGTTGAGGCCGCGTAATGAGCCAGTTCGGATCGACTCGTCACCCCACAGTGGTGGACCTCGGACAGCCCGAGCGGCCAGCCGGATGCTGCCTTGCCAACGGGACATGCGAATCGGGGCATGGCCACGCGGGGGGACGCCCTCACGACCTGTGCCGCCGACGGTGCGCGCCACCGCATCCGACGACACCGTCTGCCGGAATCGAAGTCACCAAAGAGGCACTCGAAGCTGGCGTGCGGCGGCCGCCCCTCCCCGGCCGCAGCCCTGCACTCGTTGCCGGCAAGACCCTCACATCTGATCGCCGGAGGCGACAACGCAGACCCCGAACGCCGAGCGGCTCGGCTCAGCCGGCTACGGGCCCGACGCAGCCGCCACCCTGACCCGCAGCCTGATCACCCGCATCACCGCCTGGAGCGCCGACCGCGCTGTAGTGCCACGCATGACGAGCCACGCGGCCAGCATCCCGCATGAGGCCTCCCCGAAGGCCATGTCATCGAGAAGCAGGATTGCCGCCTCGTGCTGTCCTCCGCCTGGTCGAACGCCGAGGCACAAGCGGTCTCGGCTGAGGCCGGCGTTCCGTTGTACGAATCGCTCGTGGACGGTGACCGACGCCGCCGCTCAGTGCGATGGACGGTGCCGAACTGAATGGCATGAACCTTACTCAGTGCTCACCGGCCGGCTGCGGCCACAACGCCCGCACTGCGCCAGGCACCTCGGCCACAACAGCCGGATCAAGCAGAGCCACTTGGAGGATGTAGCCCGGGAGGACGGAGAGCATCGTCGAAGCGATCGCCCCGGCAGTCACGTTCGTAGGCAGATCACCGTGCTCCTGGTGCTCGCGGACCAAGATGACCAGATTGGCGCGTATGCGGCCCATGAGCTGGTCGAGCTTGCGCGCCAGTGAGCGGTTGCGCATGGCCTCTCCCCAGACCAGAACCGCGAGCCCGGCCAGGTCTTCCTCGGCGGACTTGGCCCGAACGACGTCGAGGAGTTCCGCCATGACTGCCCCCATGGATTGGCCTTGCCGGTCCGTGGCGACGGCGAGTGTGATGTCGAGGACATCGCGCATGTTCTCCTCGGCGATCGCGAGGATCATCTCGTCCTTGCTGGTGAAGTGCCGGTACACCGCCCCCGCGGACAGTCGCGCCTCCGTGAACAGGTCCTGCATGGACGTGGAGTGGAATCCGTCACGGAGGAAACATCGGCGCGCCGCGTCCAGGATCTGCTCACGGCGGGCGTCCATGTACTGCTGGGTGACCTTGGGCATGGAGTCAGCCTAACAAGGAAAACGAACATTCGTGTTGACGCCGGCACGTGGAACAGGGAAAACTGAGGTTTAAGAAAACGATCATTTCTTTTTGTAGGAGGATGGACCCGTGAGGAGCCCGTTGTCAGGACACCCGGCATGGCGGGAAGTGGCCGTCGCCGCCGTGGCGCTGCCCCTAGTGATCACTCTGGCGGTGATGGTGTTCGCCTGGCCGGCGGGGCGGCTTGCGCCGCGCGACGTGCCGGTCGGGATCGTGGGCACAGGGACGGCCAGCCAGCACGCGGTGGAGGGGCTGGTCCACGAGAAGCCCGGCGCCTTCGACTTCCACCTCTATCCAGACCAGCAGACCGCGCGATCGGCGATCAAGAACCGGGATGTCTACGGCGCGTTCGTCATCTCAGGACACAGCATCACCGTGCTGCAGGCCTCTGCTGCCAGCACCTCCGTGGCCCAGCTTCTGGGTCAGGTCGGACAGCAGTTGGCCGATCGGGCCACCCAGCAGGCCACCCAGCAAGCCGTCCAGCAGGCCACCCAGCAGGCCACCCAGCAGGGGGCCACCGGCCCTCACTCTTTGACGAAGACCCAGAAGACCCAGAAGGCCCAGAAGGCCCAGAAGGCCCAGAAGGCCCAGAAGGCCCAGAAGGTCCAGAAGGTCAACGTGAAGGCACTCGACGTGGTGCCGGTCGCCGCAGAGGACCCGAGGGGCGTGGTGTTCAGCTCGGCGGTCTTCCCGCTCACGATCTGCGCCATCCTGATCGGAGCGTTTGTCACGATGGCTCGCGGCCTGCGACGCCCGTGGCACCGAGTGCTGACACTTCTCATCGCATGCGCCGCCGCGGGCTTCGGTGTCTATGCCGTGGCGCAGGGTTTCCTCGGGGCGCTGCCCCACGACCACGTTGCCACATGGGCGGTCCTGTCACTCGTCCTGATCTCCATCAGTGCCACCGCTGCCGGTCTGATCCGACTCGTCGGGCCGGCGGGCCTCGGGCTCAGCGCCGCGCTCATGGTCTTCGTCGGAAACCCCTTCTCCGGCGCCACCTCCGCTCCGGAGATGCTTCCCAAGGGCGTGGACCACATCGGCCAGTGGCTGCCCCCCGGCGCCGGAGCCAGCCTGCTCCGCGACACCACGTACTTCGACGGCAACGGCGGCGCCGGCCACCTTGCCGTCCTCGCCCTGTGGAGCGTCTGCGGGCTCACAGCAGTCATGATCGGTCACTGGGTCACCGGGGAAGCCCGCGGCCCGAAGACCGGTGCGACGGCTTCCGGAGAGTTGCTCCCGGCCTTGTCAGGGTCCGACGCCGCTTCGCCGACTCGGCGTCACGCGCACGCCCACGCCCACGCACGTCGTAATGACGGTGACGGCTGATGTCGGGCGCTGCATGCGCGCAACCAGGGTCCGGCTCCCAAGGACTTCGGCCTGGTGTCGAAGGCGTATGAGGCGCTGACGCACGGCTGCACCCTGGCCGTCGTCGCCTCGGGCGCCATGCTTCTGGCCGGGACATGGATCGAGGTCCTGGCCGTCAATGCGCGCAAGCGGCACACCGAGGGTACGGCCGTCCACATGAGCTGACATCACGAAGGTGCGACCCGTTCCACGCGGCCCGCACCGCCACCCCAGGGCGCGGCCCGGCAGACATACCGGCCGACTCCCGACATGACCACGACCATGACGTATGGCGCGAGGCGTTGAACCGCGATGCCTCGCGCCGTACCGGAGCGGACATACACCATGACCACCCCACAACACTCTCAGCCGGTGCGCCGGTACGAACCGCCACGGTCGACCGGGACACCTCCGGCCGTCATCCGGGCTTTTGCCCTGCTGAGCAGACGCTGGATCGGCCTGATCCTCACGGCTCTGGCCAAAGGCCCGGCCGACCTTGCACAGATTCGCGAGCGCATCCCCGGCATCAGCGACCGCATGCTCGCCCAGCGCCTCCAGGAACTGACCGCGATCGACCTCGTTACCCAAGACGCCCAGCACGGGCCGTCGTCGCGAACCCATTACGCACTCTCTCCGCACGGCAACGCCTTCCTCATCCCCCTGGCCGCCTTGCTCGTGTGGGCGGAGGACCACCTTCCAGCAGGCGGCTTGCCAACGTCGGATCAACCGCCCACGCCAGACCGCTGACCTCCCTTTCCGCGCCCTCCGCGCCGACGGCGTGCCCATGGCGTGCCCTCAAGACCGGTCAACCACGGTCAACAGCGGTGCGATGCCCGCACCCTCGGGTGCCATGCCAAAGGGCATACGCCCAGGTCAGGGAGTATTCGACTCGGTGAGCGTCGTCGCTTTCCAGGCTGAGAGCGCGAGTTTGATTCCCCGTGAGCCGCTCCACGGTTGAGGCCGAGGCCAAGCCCCTGGTCCTATTGTCATGTGCGAGGGTCCGTGACCGTCGCCTGATGGCCGCGCCCTGCCGTGGGCCTCGACCCGCGAACGTTTGCCTGAGTCCGGGAAAGCGGGGCGAAGGCGGCAAGATACCTGGCGACGCGTGGCCGCCCCACGACCGGAAACTTGGATGCCCCGCGCACCCCGCCACCGTCGGAGTAGCTGACCGCGTCCTCGGTGAGGACGTCCTCAAGCGCCGACAGGTCGCCGGTCTCTGCCGCGGCGAGGAACACCGCCAGCAGGCGCCGGCGAGGGGTTGAGCTGACCTGCTCCCTGTGTTCCTCTGACAGGTGCTTCCGAGCGCGACTACAACTGGCGCGTATTGGCTTCGCTCATCTCCAGGATGTCCGCGATCTGCTTGTACGGGTAGTCGAAGGCTTCCCTCAGAACGTAGGCCGCACGCTCTGTGGGGTTCAGCTTTTCGAGAAGGAAGAGAACCGCCAGGTCAAGTGCCTCTGCCCGTTCTGCACCCAACTGCGGATCCACGCTTGTGCCGACTGGCTCCGGAAGCCAGGGACCGATGTACGATTCCCGCCGCATCCTGGCGGACTGGGCGAAGTTGATCGCCAGGTGGGCGGTGACCGTGGCCAGGAACGCTGTCGGCTCATGGACGTCGGCGCGGTTGGTGTTCTGCCACCGCAGCCACGCCTCCTGGGCGATGTCCTCGGCTTCGACAGCACTGCCGAGTATGCGGTACGCGATGCCAAAGAGTTGGGGACGCGCGGCGATGAAATCCCTCGTCGCCTCGTCAAGGGAGTCTGTGTCATTCTCGGCGCGCATAGATGCCCTCCAGCTGCGGTTCACCATGCTATAAGCAGACAAAGCAGTACGCGCGCCGCCATGAGCCCGTCGGTCTGCCGGAGTGACCGACCAGGGACCAGGAGTATCTGATTGTGTAGGGGGCCCTACGATCTACGGGTCCCCCGCGCCCGCTGCGTACCACTGGATCGCTTTTCCGAAGCAGTCCTGGGCCCTCTCATGTCACAGTTCCGGTTCCTTTCCTGTCTGTTGTTGGGAACCGGATGTGGCAACACGTGAATCGAGGGTGGGGTACCACTCCTATGGCTTATGCAGTTCCAACTGTTGGGTTCAGGAATACCGTACGGCAAGAGCGCGAGGAGACGGCCAGAGCTGTGGCTGTGATAGATGTCAACGCACTGATCGCCCAGGAAAATGCATCCCTTGAACGAGGTCTCCTTCCTACGCCGGCACTGCGTGAAGACAACTTCCTGGCCGCTTCGCGTTACGTTCCAGGGCGGACTCACGCTCTGTTGTGCGGTGACTTCTACGACATTGTGCAAACCGAAGACTCGACCGTGCACGTGATCTTGGGAGACGTCTCCGGACATGGAGCGGCTGAGGCCGCTCTGGCGGTTTACTTGCGCGTGGCTTGGCGGACTGCTGTTCTCTGCGGCAAAACCCAGTTCGAGCAGTTGCGCATCCTCGAGAAGATCCTGGTCGACGAGAGGGCGGACGACGACACCTACACCACGGTTGTGTCACTGGTGTTCCCTCCGGGAGGCTTGTCTGTGAATGTGGTGAGCGCAGGGCACCCAGGACTTCTGCTGCGAAGCCATGGGAAAATCCGCTGGGTCGAGCCGCAGGCCGGAATCGCCCTGGGCCTGTTTCCGGGGTGCGAGGACTGGACACCGACGGATATCCCGCTTTCCCCGCGCGACAATGTGGTTCTCTTCACCGATGGACTGTTCGAAGGAAGGACTGCCCCCTCCACTCGACTCGGCGAGGAGGGCCTGCTGCGGCTGGCGATGCAGCACGCACACCTGCCGGGGCAGGAGTTCATCGACGCCCTGGTCCACGGTGCTGCGTCCAGGGCGGCACCCTTCGGAGGCCTGGCGGACGACGTCGCTGTTCTTCATCTGGGCTGGAACGCAGAGAGCTGACCGCTCGGGTGCCACAGCTCTCTGCGCTCATCCCGGCCGAACTGGCCGAGGAATCCCTACCGTTGTACCGGCGCTGCACCACCATTCCAGAACGTACTCATGCTGACCGACGCTCCGGTCCGGTAGAGACCCGCATGAGCCCGTCAGCGTGCCCGTCCGGTTCCAGCGCCGACATCCAGCACACCGAGACGGCGCTCCCGACAGCACGTGGTCGAGGCCGGCGGGACATTCTGGGAGCCGGGTGGTGACGTGATCCACTACCAGGACGGCAACGCGCTGGCGGATGCACGGACCCGATTCGTCGTGACCATGATCTGCGCGCCGGGCAGGCCCATGCTCGAGCTGGTCGACGAGGAGGAGCTGGGGAAGCGGGCTCACCTGCGCGCCCCGCGGCCCACCGACTGACCTGCGGCCTGCTCGCACAGGCCGGCTCCGAACAGAACGTGTCCGCTCCGTGGAGGGCCTGGTGAGGCATGGGTGCCAGCTGATGTCGTGTACCGCATGCTGACAGTCGGCACGGCAGAGTCGACCATTTCCTGCACGCCGCCATGGCTTTGGCCATGGTGGCGATGCCCTGCAACCGGGGGTCAAGGACTGGCAGTTGGACGCTGGACAGGCCACGGACGCGCAGCGAGCGCAGGAAGGCGAGTCGACCTGCACCACCCACGCGGGCGGAGGTGTAAGGCGCCCTGGTCCAGGGGTGGGTTCGACGCCGCACAGAGTGTCGGCCTGACGGACATGAACGCGTCGGTGAAGGTACTTGACCATCACGCGCCGTGAATCGGGACTCGCCGCGGCCATTTGTCCTCGGCGAGGGCATCGGGGGCACACTGTCAGGTGCGGTCATCGTGCTACCTCCCTCGTGCCTTCGGCCATCTCGGAGAGCAGCCGGTGGCCGCTCTTGTCCGGACTCTCACTGTGATGGGACGCGGGCTCCAATCGCGGCGGTACGGCGATGACATGCTCCGGGAGACCCACATCACACAGCCTGTGGTGTCACACCTTGCGGGGCTGTCCGGTCAGTTGTGCGTAACGGCAAATCTGCTAGGAGGACCCATGGACGCGCGTCTCAACTACTACGGCAACGCCGTCGCCGGTAAGGTGCTGCAGCACCTCGTCTCGGCCAGCAAGGTGTTGTCGGACTCGACGCTGCCGGCCACCATTCAGCATCTGGTGGAGATCCGCGCCAGCCAGATCAACGGCTGCGGCTTCTGCACCGACATGCACACCAAGGAGGCCACCCACGCCGGGGAGACCTCGGTGCGGCTCAACCTGATCGCCGCCTGGCGGGAGGCGACGGTCTTCACCGAGGCCGAGCGCGCCGTACTGGAGCTGACCGAGCAGGGCACCCGCGTCGCGGACTCGGCCGGTGGGGTCACCGACGAGGCTTGGGCGAACGCCGCCAAGCACTTCGATGAGGACCAGCTCGCCGCGCTGGTGTCCCTCATCGCCATCATCAACGCCTACAACCGCATCAACATCATCACCCAGCAGCCCGCCGGCAGCTACAAGGTCGGCATGTTCGGCTGAGCCAGGACGTCTGGCACAGCCGGACGCGTATGGTCCTGCTTCGCGCCACCCCAGCCTCCGGCGGGGAGACGGCCTTCGGGCGCCGGCCGATTGCACGAACCATGCGGTCGGCTGCGCCTGCTTCTTCGCGGCCCGGTACCGCGCTTCATCCTTCGGGACCGCAGCCCTGAAAGGTCTGAAGGACGGTTCCTCGCAGGGATCGACCGGGTTCTTGCCGGAGCCTGCCGTCAATAGTGAGTGCAGGCCCTCCCTGGCCGGTGACGCCCTCACCCCGGCTGGCCGCCGACAGGAAGCGGGCCGGTCCAGGGACTCTCTGTGTGAGGCAGAAGGCGCGCAGTGTGTCACAGACGCGGGCCGTGCTTTGTCTTCACTGTGAAGGAAGTTGTATGAGCCCGGAATCGCCGACGCGAGATCGTCCGTTCCGGGCAGGACTATGGAGGTGTAGCACAGTGCACGAGATGCATGAGATGCACGGGATGGACTCAGTGGACGGGTTCGGACCCAAGATGCTGGCGGACGTCAAGCCGCCTTTCATCCCCGAGGGTGCTTCGGGGATGACCGTCCTCGTCGAGTGGCCTCCCGGTGACCAGGGGACGCCTCCGCACCGCCACTCGGGGCCGTGTTTCGGCTACGTGATCGAGGGCGCCATCCGTTTCGAACTCGAGGGTGAGCCGGAGCGCGTGATCAAGGCCGGTGAGACGTTGTATGAGCCGGGCGGTGACGTGATCCACTACCAGAACGGCAACGCCCTGTCGGACGCGCCGAGCAAGTTCGTCGTGACCATGCTGTGCGCGCCGGGACAGCCGATGCTCACGCTGGTCGACGAGGAGGAACTGGAGAAGCGGGCCCACCTGCGCGCCCCGCGGCCCACCGACTGACCGGCAGCCTGCTCGCACGGGCCGGTTCCGAACGGGGCCCGTCCGCTCTGTGGAGGGCGTGATGAGGCATGAGCGCCGCTGATGTCGTGTACTGCATGCTGACGGCACTGTTCGCGGCGGCGGCCGTCCGCGTGCTGCGGCATGCCATCGTGTCACGGAGATTGGCATGGCGCGGTCGAGTCGACCTTTCGCTGCACGCCGCCATGGCCCTGGCCATGGCGGTGATGCCGTGGAACGGGGTGCGCATACTGCCGGCGGTGCCACTGACGGCCTTCTTCGCAGCCGCCGCATTGTGGTTCCCGCTGACGGCTGTCAGCCGTCGGCAGGAGTCGAGACTGACCGCGACCGCGCGGCGGCTGCCGTACGCGGTCGGTATGGCCGCGATGGCCTGGATGGCGCACTCCATGGCAGTCCCGTCGCACGAGACCCTGGCTGAAGGGTTCCCGGCGGCGCACCAAGCCGCGCATCTCGGTCACTCCGCAGGGGGATCCAAGGCCGGCGACGTGGTCACCGGAGTGCTGGCGCTGTACCTCCTTGTGTGCGCTCTTCGGTCGCTGACTCGTGACATGCCCACGCTATGCAGAGTTCCGGACACCGTTGCCCTGTCCACCAGTTTCAGGGATCTTTACGGCCACTTCTGGGACGGATCGATGACCCTGGGAACGGTCATCATGCTGCTTGTCCACCACTGACCGCCAACAGCTCGGCCGGTCAAAGGCATGTGCTGAGAGCGGACGGCCTGCTCCACAGCGAGTCCCGTGTACGGGGTCCGCCGTCGAGGGCCTTGGCGAGTTCAGATCACGAATGGGCGACCCTGACTGAGGGGTGCCCCCGACCGCGGAGCGCGGCTACTGCTCCTTGGGCAGCGCTCACCGCGTGGCAGGGGCTGGTCGACCGCCCACCTGGCGGCGCGAGCAGCGTCGGCTCCTTCGCCGCACGGCTCGCCGCTTCGCTGGGCGCGAAGGTCACCGGGAACGACTCGACGGTGGCTGGTCAGCCTCTTGCTCGCGTGGTGTTGTGCAAGGCCCTTCCTGCCGGGACGACCGGAACTCGGTTCTGGCCGGTGTTCGACATCGGCAGGCCGGCGAGAACCTGTCCGAGGTACACGGCTGTGGCGGCAGCCTTGACGCTTGTAGTGGAGGCGGCGGGCTTTGAAGGCCCGGCTGCGTCGTCGGAGGCGACCAGTCCGCAGCAGACGAAATATGCGACCTCGCTCGGACTGCTGAAACTGCGTCGGGCAGCACGCTGTGCCACTCGGCGGTGCAGACCACTCCTGGCGGCCGTGCCGAGTTCCCGCCGTCACCCACAGCGGGCCAGGGCATGGGCGCGAGCGAGTCAGGCGAGCCAGTCGGTGTAGCGGGTGGGGGCGAGGCGGGCGTCCTTGTCGGTGAGGACGTCGCCCTTGACGACGGCGAACATGCCGGCGGTGGGATCGGTCACGACGGTTCGGTCGTCGCCCTTGCGGGACAGGGTGATCCGGCCCAGTTCGTCCAGGGGGAAGATCTCGGGGCCGGCGATGTTGCGGATGCCGTTCAGCGGGGCGCCGGCGGCGACCTCCGCGACCGCGTCGGCCACGTCCTTGGCGGCGATCGGCTGGATCGGTGTGGCGGGCAGCCGGACGGTGTCGCCGTCGGCCGTCCAGGACAGGACGGCGTCCATGAACTCCATGAACTGCGTTGCCCGGACGATCGAGTAGGGGATCGGCCCGGCCTTGAGGATGTCCTCCTGGAGCGCCTTGGCCCGGTAGTAGTCCAGCTCCGGCACCTGGTCCGTGCCGACGATCGAGAGGATGACGAAGTGACCGACGCCGCCCTCGCGGGCCGCGGCCAGCAGGTTGTCCATCGAGGCCTGGAAGAAGGCTGGGGAGGCCTCGTCGAAGGTCGGTGAGTTCGTCAGGTTGACGACGACGTCGGCCCCCGCCACCGCCTCCGCCAGCCCTTGGCCGCTGATGACGTCGACGCCGGTGGACTTCGAGTGCGGCACCGCCTCGTGTCCGGCGGCGTTCAGCTTCTTGACGACCTGCGACCCGATCAGCCCGGTCCCGCCGATGACTGCGAACTTCATGTCATGCCCTTCGTCGGGGGTATGTCCGTAATATGACATATGGGTCACCGTATGGACGTGGCATGCACCTAACTCGAGCTACCTGGCCAAACATCTGCAGGTGCTCACCCGGAGACCCGCGTCGATCATGGTGCTCGAAGCGGCCGACGGCCCCGGCCAGGTGTTCACCTGCACGGAGACCGGCCGGCGCGGCCCCTTGGCCACCCTGGCCGAGTCGCGCACCGCACCTTGCGCGAGCGCCTGACGCGATGGCCGGGGCGGACGCGGTCTGACGAGAAGCGCTCCGCGCCGTCTCGATCGCCGATCTCGCTACAGGATGTCGCCTCCAGCTCGGGGTCTTCGTGATGGGCCGCATCAGCGCGTGGCAGACCACGCTGCGAGCCCGAGGGCCCGGACGGGCGAGAGTATCCGCTCGCCGCTTCCAGACGTCGGAGGCGTCAGCAACCGTCGACGAACGTGACTGTCTCGTCGAGTGGTGCCCGGCCCGTACGGGGTTGGCTTGCCGTGACGTCCTCGTACCCGATCGACATGCCACAGAAGAGGAGGAGCTCGTCCGGTGGGGACAGGACCTCCGCGACGGTCTTGTGATACTTCGCCCACGCCATCTGCGTGCAACTGTGCAGCCCTTCGGCGCGGAGCAGCAGCATGACGGTTTGCAGATACATGCCCACGTCGGACCACTGGGGCCGGCCCAGGTCGCGGTCGATGTAGCAGAACAGGGCGGCGGGCGCGCCGAAACAGTCCCAGTTCGCCGCAGCGGCCCTCTGGCGCGCCTCCAGGTCCTCACGGGGAATGCCGAGTGCGCCGTAGCGTTGCTCGCCGAAGGCGGACCGGCGCTCATGGTACGGGCCCTTCAGCGCGGGCGGGTACTGCTCGTACTCCGGCGCGTCCCAGGGGTCACCTGCGGCTATGCGCTCGCCGGCGCGCTTTTTGAGCTCGGCCAGCGGCCGGCCGGTCAGCACGTAGGCGTGCCACGGCTGGAGGTTCGATGCGGACGGTGCCCAGGCCGCGGCGGACAGCACGCGCGCCAGCACCTCCCGCGGGACCTGCTGGTCGGTGAATCCGCGCACGGCTCGCCGGCCCGTGACCGCCTCATAGACGTCCATGATCGCCTGCATCCTTCTCTGTCCATCGCGTTTGCAATCGTTACATTCGAGATAGTATCACTTAATACTGTCAGTGACCATGTAGGTCCCGCACATGTGAGGCAGGGGACTCGTACAGGGGTCGACCGCGAACGGCGCCGTCGCTTGCTGATCGGCCCCGGGGGCGATCTTTCAACCTGGCGCCGGGATACGCGCAGGCGCCGCCGCATACCTGCTGCGAGTCGACGTGCCATCCTGGGTGCACTTGGCTCGTTCGGCAATGTTGGGGCCCAGTCCGAGGCGTTGGTCGACGCCTTGTCCAGTCCCTGACGCGGGAAGCTTCCACCGGCAAGGTCTACAGCCGCATTCACTTCGCCTGCTTCACGTCGCGGCGGACAGGTCGGCGCCGTTGGCGCTGTGCAGCTCGGTCCTCCGCTTCGGGGGAGCCTGGCCCTGTCGGCTCCAGGGCAGTGGTCGGCCCCGTCAAGGCATGCTGCGTGGTTACCGGATCGGCGAGCGTGATTCGGTCCCGGTCGACGAAGTCCTGGCCACCGCCCGCAGCCGGGGCGCCATGTGGCGATGGCCGCCGCAGCTCTCAAGGCCGGGCTCGCCGTGAAACAGGCATGACACGGAGCGCGCCCGCGCCTCGGGCAACCGTTGAGCGGGCGTGTTTACGCCTCACCCTCTGTGGGATGGGCGAACCGGGTCAGCAGATCCGTCAGCCGCTCGGGCTGGCCGGGCCCGAGTTCGGCGATCAGCCGCTCGGCCAGCGGCTGCGCCGCCACATGGGCCGCGTCGAAAAGCTCGACGCCCTGAGGCGTGATCTCCACCGCCCGCACCCGGCGGTCTCCCGGAACGGTTTTGCGTACGGCCAGCCCCATGCGCTCCAGGTCGTCCACGACCCGCATGATGCCCGCCTTGTCCGACCCCGTCGCCGGCGCCAGGTCCCGCTGCACCGTGGGCCCGCGGTCGACCAGTACGAGCAGCACCGCGAAATGCCGCAACTCGATGCCGAGCGGGCGGAGTGCCTCCGTCATCACCGCGGCCGCACGCCAGTGCGCGCGGCGCAGCAGCATGGCGAGTGCGAAAGGCGAGGTGTCCCCGGGGCGGTCGGTCGCACGCGAGGTGGTGATTCTGTGAGGAACGTCGGTGGTCACGAGGTCACATTACAGCCATATGTGCATTCGATACGGTTTCATTTGAAACTAAATGCGACTGTGTCTGCTGCCGCCCTGCTCTGACACGTCGGACTTCGGCTTGCGGCCAGTTGCACCGGGACAATGGCGCCTGCCCAGCATCTGCCCCGGTCAGGCGCCCTCTTCCGGTGTCTGGTGCTGTGACCGGGGCGGTTCGCAGGGTTGTGGTCGTCCCTGCGGGCCTCGGCGGGGCAGAAGGCTGCGGCAGATAGGGGGTCGGGCCAGCACCAGTTCGGGCAGAGGAAGGAGTCGAGCCCACCGGCCACGAAGAGGAGAGCGAAACCTCGAAGCGCGGACCACCATCTCGAACGGGCTGCATCTGAAGTCACAGAGACACCATCCACGTGCGGCAGCAGGCGACGAGGCCGCCAGGAATGAAGGCCCCCGGCATGCCGGTGAACCTGATTCCTTGCTGATGGTGCCGCGAGGCGCTGTGAGTCTTGCGGCGTCGTTCCAATGCAGACCGTAATGTCTTAAGGTTGCCTGGCGTGATCACTCGTTGGTGTTAGTGGTGCGAGCCCACCGCACGGTGAGCTCTTGATACGCCCGAGCCGTCCGGGCTTCGGCTTGGACCGAGGCCCGTGGGGTGCGCTGGTGCCACTCACCTCGGCGGCAGGACGGGGAGCTACGCGTCGGCCAGCCCGGTGAGTCGTCGGGTGGCGTGACGGGCGGGTCACGGCAGGAACTGGACTCAGTGGTCGGCGGTGCTGACCAGACCGCTGACGCTGGTGCCCCAGACCAGCACCGGCAGCGACAGGCTCAGGCTGAGGTGCAGCCCGGCGTAAATCTGTAGTCTCTTCCGGCCAGGTTCAGCTGCCAGGGCGCTGCCGCCGGCCGGGACCGGGATGACTGTGCGGATGCCGCGCCCCGTCGGACGTCACCAGCTGACCCCGGAGCCGAAATCATCCGCCTCAGCGGTGCTTTGCACCCGAAGTGCCACGGGTGCAACCAGTGCTCCCGGCCCACCGCGCGTGGCAGCGAGCTGCGTGTACATCCTCGCCCCCTGGACAGCCCGTCGCGGAAGGGCTGGTGGGCCAGGCGGGCGCCGAAGCACGGGGCGGACCGCTCACTCATAGCGAAGGCCTTCCGGGCGCGTGGACCGCCACAGGGTCGGCAGCGTCAGCAAGGTCACCATGACGGCGGCGGCTACACCGATGCCGGCTATCGCAAGCATGCTGCCCCAGTCGAAGACCGCTGTCCTGCCGACGAGGCCGAGCAGTGCGCTGCCGAGGGTGGTTCCGACGAGTCCTGCGACGAGCAGTCCGATCATCACCGGCAGTACGGTCTGCCACAGTATGGAGCTGCCGAGGGTGCGCCGCCGGGTACCGAAGGCGACGAGCACGGTCAGGACGCGCTTGCGGTCACGGAGTTGTTCCACCGCGCCGAGCACCATGCTTGCGGCGATCAGCAGCAGGACGGCTGCCACACCGGCCAGCAGAGCCCGCTTGATCGCGTTGAGGGCGAGGTCACCCTTGGGCTGTTCGGGGAAGTCGATGGCGAAGCCGGGGTTCAACTGGGCGGCAGTGGTGCGAAGCCGGTCTTGAATGTCTTTCGTGGATGTGACGTAAGTGAGGCTGACGGAGCTGACAGAGTGTGTGATCGCTGTCGCGCCGGCGGCCTTGGGAGTGGCAAGCAGTATCTTCTCGGGGAACTCACCTTGCGGATTGCCGGCCTTGGCCCGGATGGTGGCGGTGACATGAGGAACCGCCCACAGCGGGCCGTCCACGCCGATGCGCATCTTCGTCCCCCTCTTCCACGTGGTCATGTCGTCAGTGCCGTCAGCACCGCGAGGGGTGACGAGGAACGCGTCCCCGTCGGAGCAGGTGGGCAGCGAGGCCAGCAGCCGCAACTGGGCGCAGTCGGCGATGCGGACCGTCTGCGGGAGACCGCCATGAGGTTCGCTCACTGCCAACTCTGCGAAGCCGACAGCCTGTTCAACGCCGGGCGTCGTGGCGAACGCCGACGCGTATCGGTCTCCGTTCCCCTTGCCGTTCTCAAGATGGGCGACGCCGACGCGGGTGCCGGATGAGGAGCTGTTGCTCGCCGCCCGGTGGCTGCCGGCCTGACCCTGTGCGATACCACTGAAGAGGGTCTGCAGTGCTATAACCGGCCACGGCGATCACGATCCCGTTGACCGAACGGGTGGAGGCCTCGCTGCTCAATTGCAGCCTGCGTACGGCCAACTGCCAGGAAAGAGGGCCGCATCCGGCGGACACCCTGGTGAGCCGTTCCAGCGCCCAGGGCAAAACAGCGGTGACGCCGACGAGCAACGCCAGCATGCCGACAACCACCAAGATGAGCCCGGGGGTGTCGGGCATGTCAGATCCGTCTCGCACAGACGTCCGCAGCAGGAGCAGGCCGAGTACGGGCACAGCGATGCGCCACCACAGACGTCGCGTGGTTCCACCAGACTTGCGAACCACCCCGAGGGGGTCGATGGCCACTTGGTTCAGCGCCAGCCTGGTCACGCCGAGGGACAGCACAAGCACCGCAGCGATTCGGCAGCAGTCTGGAACTCCTGCGACCGGTGGGGCAGCACCAGCCTGGACGGCTACACGCTCTACAACAACGTCTGGGGCTCCGGCGCGGGCAGCCAGTGCACCTGGGCCAACTCCGGGACCGGCTGGGGCGTCTGGGCCGATCACCCCAACACCGGCGGTATCAAGTCCTACGCCAACTCGACCAAAACGATCAACAAGACGATCGACTCCCTCGGCTGGCTCACCAGCAACTACAACGTCAGCGTCCCGTCGTCCGGCGCGTACAACACGTCGTACGACATCTGGGACAACGACCACCAGTTCGAGATCATGCTCTGGGTCAACTACAACCGGGCCGTCGGCCCGATCGGCTCCTACCAGGACAACGTCACGGTCGGCGGCCACAACTGGAACGTCTACAAGGGCACCAACGGGTCCAACCAGGTGTTCTCGTTCCTGCGGACGTCCGACTCCACCTCCGGCACCGTGGACATCAAGCCGATCCTCAACTGGATCGCCTACGCCAAGGGCTGGATGCCCGGCAGCGAGACCATCGGCGACGTCCAGTTCGGCTATGAGATCACCTCGTCGGCCGGCGGACTCAACTTCAACACCAACAACCTGACCGTCAGCGGCGGCTGACCCGACACCGGGGCCGGGGCCGGTCCGTGCCCGCCGTCAGGCGCGGTCGACCTCGGCCCGCAGCGCGTTGCAGTCCATGAAGGCGGCCGAACACGCGGGGCGGGTGGCCGGAAGACCCCCGTCCGATCACCCTCCCGGCGGCGGGATCAGTGTCGGGCGAACTGGACCTGGGTGGGTTGCACGACGTTCGGCCGCACCGCGATTCCGTTGATGGTCAGCCGTTCGCCGTAGATGTCGGTGAGTCTGATCGTGCTGCCGCACCCGCTGCCGTCGGCGGAGATGAAGTAGTCGTCAGCGGCGTCAAGCTCAAGATCTGCTTCCAGGCGGGCTGCGTCCGGCTCGGTGTGTTGCCGACGGGATGGCGGAGAGGGAGTGGGCATGGGCCCCGCACGTGGGGCAGGGCGGGGCCCATATGGTCAGCAGGTCGAGTTGGTCTGGGTGAGCAGACCCAGCCGCCACGGCAGAGTGTTGTAGTCACCGCCCGCGTTCGGGTCCTTGCCCTGGTACAGGTACTGGAGCTTGCAGGCCGGGATCGTGAGCGTCTGGTCGTAGCCTGCGCGGATCATCTCGCCGTGACTGATGTCCCGGGTCCAACTACCGGCAGGGAACGTCACGTTGCTCGACCTGGCGAACGGGTTGCCTTCGGACGCGGCCAGCGGTGACCACGAGCCGGCGAGGCTGCTCGTGGTCCAGGAGCGGAAGTAGCGCCGGCCGTCAGAGCCGATGGCCTCGACGAGGAGCAGGTACTGGTTGCTGCCCTGCACCTTGTAGACGTTGCTCGCTTCGAACAGGGCGTACTTGTTAGAGTCCTGGGCCGCGATGACGGTGTTGGTGAAGCCGTTCGGGAATTGGCCCACGGACGTCTGCGAGCGGTAGAGGTGGCCGTTGTCGTCGGACGAGAAGAGGTAGCAGTTGGCGCTGTCGCAGATCACCCACATGTCGACCCAGTAGCCGTTGCCGATGTTCTGGCGGATGACGTCGGGCATCGACGAGTAGAAGTTGCGCGGGGCGCTCCACCCGTTGGGGTTGCTGATGTCGGGGTTGGTGGAGTATGACGCGTTGCCGGTCTGGTAGACGAGGTACCACAGGCGCTGCGGCGCGTAGTAGAAGACCTGCGGCGCGGCCCGGTACCCGGCACCGATGGCGGTGCGGTCGAGGTAGTAGTGGGTGGCCGACCCGGCCTGCGACCAGTCGCTGAAGCTCAGGTACACGAGGTTGTAGCCGGAGGAGCTGGCGACGCTCGCGAACACGTGGTACTTGCCGTTGTAGTAGACGACCGACGGGTCCTTGATCCCGGCGATGTTGTGGGTCGCATCCGGCTTGGGGGAGATCAGTGCTCCGCTCGAACTCCAGCGGAAGGAGGAGGGGAGTGCGGCGGCCCGGGACGAACGGGCGTCCGTCCGCTGCGCCGCGGCCCTGCCGCCCCCCAACGCGCCGAGCGCTGACTGGTAGGCGGGTTTCTTGTTGCCGCCCCGGTCGAACAGCAGCGGGTTCTCACCGCTGCGCCAGGAGTCGCTGTCGCGGATGCCCCAGACGGTGATGCCGGTGCAGCGCGCGACGTTCATGCAGGCCCTCACCGTGTTCGCGTACGCGCCCGTCGGCGCCTGCGCGATGTCGAGCTCGGTGATCTGGACGTCCACGCCGAGAGCGGCGAAGTTCGACAGCGTCGTCTGGAAGCTCGACGGCGGGCCGCCGGTGCCGAAGTGGGACTGGAAGCCGACGCAGTCGATGGGCACGCCGCGCGCCTTGAAGTCGCGCACCATGCGGTAGACGCCCTGGGTCTTGGCGTCACTCCAGTTCTCGATGTTGTAGTCGTTGTAGCAGAGCTTGGCGCCCGCATCGGCGGCCCGCGCCGTGCGGAAGGCCTGCTCGATGAAGCCGTCGCCCAGCAGGTTCTGGAAGACGGAGGAACGGTGCTGGCCACTGCCGCCGTCGGCGAAGGCCTCGTTGACCACATCCCAGGCGAAGACCTTGCCCTTGTAGTGGTTCATCACCGTGGTGATGTGGTTGTTCATCACGCTGCGCAGCGTGTTGGCGTCCCTGATCGAGCTGACCCAGCCGGGCAGTTGGGAGTGCCACACCAGAGTGTGTCCGCGTACGCGCTGCCCGCGCGCCCTCGCCCGGTTGACGATCTGATCGGCGGGACCGAAGTTGAACGAGCCGCGAGACCCTTCGGTCGTGTCCCACTTCATCTCGTTCTCGGGTGTGACCGAGTTGAACTCCCGGTCCAGGATCGTCGAGTACGTGCCGTCGCCGAGCCTTCCGGCGGCCACAGCGGTCCCGAAGTACCGTCCGGACTGGGCCGCCTGGGCGCCGAGAGTGGAGGCCCGGACGGCGTCGGGTACGGCGGTCGCGGCGCCGGGAGTCACCAGGGCGCCGGCGGCCAGGAGGGATAACACCGAGGCTCGGCGAAGGCCGAGCCACTTCAGCGGGTTCATGGTTCTCCTCGTACGGTTGGGTGGGGGGTTGGGCTGTACGATCCTCCGATCGTTCAGGGCGTCGACAGCTCGAACCGCGTGACGCGGACCGCGCCGCCGAGTGCCTGCGTGGCGTGGTTGAAGAGGGCAAATCGGTAGCCCATGAAGAACCGCCAGTCGTTGCCCATGGAGAAGGCGGGCTCGAGGCGGGTGAAGATGGTGCCGTAGGTGCTGTAGGAGAAGGTTCCGGGGCGTGCCGCGCCGGGGCGGATGTCCGCGGCGGCGCGCAGCCAGACGCCGCCTCCCGAGACGGTCGCGCTCGCGAGCTCGGTGCCGGTGCCGGTGGTGTTCCAGTTGCCGTCCATGGTCAGCCCGCCGACCGTCGCCACCCGCGTCACCCCGCCGTCGCGCTTGACACCGATCCAGGCGGACGAGTCGCGCAGCAGCGCGAGCCCGGCCCGGTCGCCGTCCCGCATCGCCGAGAAGTCGAGCTGGACCGTGGCGGTGGAGGTGGGACCCTGGATGCGGTGAGTGAGCGTGTTGCGGGCCCAGTACAGGTCGTTGGTGACGGTCGCGGTCCGCAGGGTCAGGCCGTTGCCGACGGACCACTTGGTGTTGTCCGGAGTGTGGTTCCACTCCCACCTCGGCTTGAGGGTCGTGCCGTCGAAGGTGTCGACGCCGATCATGGGGGTGACCAGGCGGGGTGGAGTGGGCACGGCCGGGCTGGGATACGAGGCGCCCCATGCGCCGTTGACGAGTTGCACGACGGGCCAGCCGTCCGAGGTCCCGGTGACCGGCGCGAGGACGGGCACCCGGCCACCGGGGTAGGCGTCCACGAAGGCCATGTAGTACCAGGCACCGCTCTGCGTCTGCACCAGCCCGCCCTGGTGTGGGACTCCACCGCCGGGGATCGGCCCGCGCAGGTCGAGGAGGACTTGTCGCATCGTGTACGGACCGAAGGGACCGTTCGACGACTTCAGGATGTACTGGCCGTTCGCGGGGCGGGTCAGGAAGATGTAGTACTGCCCGTTGATCTTGTAGAAGCGGGAGCCCTCGAGGGTGCCGACGCTCGACGGCGCGGTGAACACCTGCTGCGTGCGGACCTGGTTGCGGCCGTCGGGTGAGAGCTGGGCCACGCTGATGGTGGTGTTCCCGTACGCCACGTACAGGGTGTCGTCACTGTCGACGAGCAGCCCCGCGTCGTAGTAGGGAGTGCTGATCGTCGTCAGCCTGGTCCACGGCCCCTCTACGGCGGTGGCGGTGTAGACGTACGTCCGGGCGAAGTCGATCTGGCCGAGCCAGTAGAACGTCCTGTTGCTCGGGCGGTAGGCCAGTGACGAGGCCCAGATTCCCCGGACGTAGCCACGGGCGCCGTTGAGGTCGTACTTGGGGCCGAAGTCCAGGACGGGCACCGAGTGACCGGCGATCTCCCAGTTCACCAGGTCGTATGAACGCAGGACGGGTGCGCCCGGTGAGTAGTGCATCGTCGAGGCCGAGGCGTAGTAGGTGGCGCCGACGCGGATGACGTCGATATCCGCGAAGTCCTGCCAGATCACCGGGTTGGTGTACTCCGTGGCGGCCGTGAAGACCGGCCCCCGGGCGGGAGCCGAAGCGGCGGTGTGGGAGGGCCCCGCCAGAGACAGGAAGGCACCGGTGACCAGGCCGTCGGCGGCGGTCAGTGCCCGGCGGCGATCTATGTATTGGCGAGAGCATGACATATCCATGTGTCGTTCTCTCTGCGAGGGAGCGCTGCGGGGGCGGGTCGATCCCGCTCGTCCGGGAGTGCGAACGCGGACTGACGTGTCGAGCATCCAGGATGATAGGAGGCTGACACATCCCGTCAATGGCTCTCGCAGGATTCGCTGCCGACGTCGAAATATTTCGATGATTCGGGTGGCTCCGAGGTTGTCGAGATGCATGTCTGACGGTTCCTCCTTGACGGTCGGCGAGGGTGTCGCGGCAGGCAGCCACTGGCCACGTGGTGTTGACATGTACGGGACTCTCTCTACCATCCGTGACAGGCCGCGATCCGAAAGTGGATCGAAATTTCGAACTGTCGGTAAGTGTCGTATACGTGACATTGGCCAGCCCTGTGCAACCGTCATCCGCTGTCTGCCCATCGGCCTGCCGACGATCGCATCATTCGCCGAGCCGCTCGCGGGCGCCTTCGGCGGCCGGTCCACGGCGCCCTCCCCCTGAAAGGAGCCCACGTGCCCCGACCATCAGGCAGACGACTGCTCCGTAGCTTCGCGGCCACCGCACTGGCGGTCACCGCGTCCTTCACGGCTTCAGCCCACTCCACCGCTTCGGCCGCCCCCGGCAGCCCCGCACTCACCCCGCCCCTGGGCTGGAACAGCTGGAACAGCTTCGGGTGCGGCATCACCGAGGCGCAGGTCCGCCAGGCCGCCGACGCCATGGTGTCCTCGGGCATGCGGGCTGCCGGCTACCGGTACGTCGTGGTCGACGACTGCTGGTTCGACCCGCAGCGCGACGCGGCGGGCAACCTGCGGGCCAATCCGGCCAAGTTCCCGAGCGGGATGAAGGCGCTCGGGGACTACCTCCACGGCAAGGGGCTGAAGTTCGGCATCTACCAGGTGCCGGGCGACCGCACCTGCGCGCAGACCAGCGGAGCCTATACGGGGTCGACGGGCAGCAGGGGGCACGAGGCCCAGGACGCCGCCACGTTCGCCTCATGGGGCGTCGACTACCTCAAGTACGACTGGTGTTCCTCCAGCGGTACCCGTGACGAACAGGTTGCGCGCTTCACCCTCATGCGCGACGCCCTGCGCGCCACCGGGCGGCCGATCGTCTACAGCATCAATCCCAACAGCTTCCACGCCATCACAGGCGCCACATACAACTGGGGCGAGGTCGCCGACCTGTGGCGGACGACCGAGGACCTGCTCGACATCTGGCAGAACGGCAACACCAACAGCTACCCGATGGGCGTCGGCAACGTCCTGGACGTCACGGCGCCGCTGGCGGCGCAGTCGGGCCCGGGACACTGGAACGACCCCGACATGCTGGTCGTCGGGCGTCCCGGCCTGTCACTGACTGAGTCCCGCTCGCACTTCGCCCTGTGGGCGCTGCTGGGCGCCCCGCTCATGGCCGGCAACGACATCCGCACCATGTCCGCCGACGTGAGCGCGACCCTGCGCAACCCGCGTCTGCTGGCGGTGAACCAGGACCCGCTGGGCGCGGGCGGGCGCAGGGTGCGCGACGACGGCGACACCGAGGTGTTCGCCAAGCCCCTCTCCGACGGCTCGGTCGCCGTGGGCCTGTTCAACCGGGGAGGCGGCACCGCGACAGTCACCACCACCACCGCCCAAGTCGGCCTGTCCGGTGGGCCGTTCTCCCTGACGGACCTGTGGACCGGCGGTACGTCCGGCACGTCCGGGCAGATCTCGGCGAGCGTCCCCCCGCACGGCGTCGCCGTGTTCCGGGTGACCGGTGGCAGCCCGGTGCCCGCCACCACCTCCCGCCTGCGCGGCAACGCATCCGGACGCTGCATGGACGTGGACAACGCCTCCACCACGGCCGGGGCCACGGCACTGATCTGGGACTGCCACACGGCCGCCAACCAGCTGTGGACCACATGGGCCGGCGGCGAGATCCGGGTCTTCGGCGACAAATGCCTGGACGCCTACAACCAGGGAACCGCCAACGGCACGCGGGTCATCACCTGGCCCTGCAACGGCCAGAACAACCAGAAGTGGACCGTCGGCTCCGACGGGACGATCCGCAACGTCCACGCCGGGCTGTGCCTCGACGTCGACCGGTCCGGCACCGCGGGCGGCACCCCGCTGGTCCTGTGGACCTGCAACGGCCAGGCCGGCCAGAAGTGGACCCGCGCGTGAGGGACGTCGCGCACCGGCCGACAGCTCAGCCGCCGGCCGGCATCCACGGGAGACCCCGATGATCACAGCGCGACCGTGACCCACCACCGGCACGAGGCTCACCCGGGCAGCCGCCTGGGTGATGGGCCTCCTGCCGGCGTTCGCCGTCGTTCCCGCCGCGGTGCAGCCCACCGCGGCCCGGGGAGACAACCCACCGCGACAGCCCGGCGGCGAGGCACATCTCGCAGCCCACAGAAGGGAGTTGCATGATGACCAGGACAAGATCCCTCTTATGGCCCGCCGTGGTCGCTGTGCTGATCGTCCTGAGCATGGGCGGCACGGCACTGGGAGCCGGCCATGGCGAGAACACGCCAGGAGCGGCCTCCGGCCCGGCCGCCGCGACCGTCAGCACCGCTGCCGCGAGCCCCGGATGCGGCAAGGTCCCCACACTGACGAGCGGTACGCACACGATCCAGAGCAACGGCAAGAACCGGAGCTTCATCCTGCGGATTCCGGACGGTTACGACCGCAACCGCGCCTATCGGCTGGTCTTCGGGTTCCACTGGTGGGGCGGCACCTCCACCGACGTCGCCACAGGCCGCACCGTGGAAACGGGCACCTGGGCCTACTACGGGCTCCAGCGGCTCGCGAACAACAGCGCCATCTTCGTGGCGCCCCAAGGCCTCGACAACGGCTGGGCCAACTCCGGCGGGGAAGACGTCACCTTCGTCGACGACATGATCAGGCGGATCGAGTCGGACCTGTGCGTCGACACGACCCAGCGCTTCGCCCTCGGCTTCAGCTACGGCGCCGCCATGTCATACGCGCTCGCGTGTTCCCGGGCGACAGTCTTCCGCGCGGTCGCGGTCCAGAGCGGCGGGCAGCTCAGCGGATGCAGCGGCGGCACCCAGCCCATCGCCTACCTCGGGGTGCACGGCCTGAGGGACAGTGTCCTCGGCATCTCCGGGGGACGGGCGTTGCGGGACAGGTTCGTCAGGAACAACGGCTGCACCCCCCAGAACCCGCCGGAGCCGGCGCAGGGCAGCCTGACACACCGGGTCACCACCTACTCGGGCTGCTCGGCCGGACATCCGGTCGCCTGGGCCGCGTTCGACGAAGGACACATCGCCGCTCCCCAGGACGGGGCCGCAGGTGACAGCGGCTCCAGGACGTGGCTGCCGGGAGAGGTGTGGAAGTTCTTCACGCAGTTCCAGACCTCCAGCCCGCCGCCGGGGACAGCGACCTGCCGGGTGACCGACACCGTCCGCGCCTGGAGCACCGGCCTGACCTCGAACATCACCCTCACCAACACCGGCACCACGACGATCGACGGCTGGTCCCTGGTCTTCACCCTGCCCGACGGCCAGACCGTCACCGCCGGCTGGAACGCGGACTACTCGCCCGCCTCCGGCAGGGTGACGGCCAGGAACGTGTCCCACAACGCCACCATCGCACCCGGCGCGTCCGTCGACATCGGATTCCAGGCCGCCCACACCGGCGATACCGCCACGCCCATCGCCTTCACCCTCAACGGCACCCCTTGCGCCGTGACCTGACCGGCAAGGGGCTCCGGGGCCGGATACCGATCGGCTCCGCCCCGGAGCACGGTCCGACACAGCCGCGGGTACGTGCGAGGCGCTGGAGACGGTCAGGCGGCGACCCGGCATCTGCTCGGACTGGGGTACCGGCGCATCGCTATGATCAGCGGCCCGGATCACCCCTTCTGCCTCGCCCGGCTGTCCGGTTACTCGTCGGCGCTCGTGGAAGCCGGCCTGCTCATGGAATCCGACCTGCTGGTGAAGACCCAGCTCACGCGCGAGCACGGGTAAGCCGCGGCGCGGGAGCTGCTGTCCCGCACCGATCGCCCCACCGCCGTCTTCACCGCGAACGAGATACAGGCGCTCGGTGTCTACCAAGCCGCACGGGAGTTGGGGTTGCGCATCCCGCACGATCTCAGCTTGGTGGGCTTCGACGACATACCGGCCGTGAGCGGGATGGATCCGCCCTTGACCACCGTCCATCAGCCGTTGGCCACCACTCTGACCGTCCGGGAGAGCACGGCCCCGCCAAAGGCGGAGTGAGGCGGCGCGGAGAGCCGCCGGTGCCCTGGTTGCTCGGGACGTGGGCAACCAGGGCGGGGGCGGCCGGTCGGTCAGGAGTCCTTGACGGCCGTACCGGTGACCGAGTCTCCGGACTTCATGACCTTGTACTTCAGTTTGGCGCCGCTGTGGAAGTGGAAGGTCAGCGTCGCCTGTTCGCCGTCACGCAGTGACTTCAGCATGTCGGTGGTCAGGATGATCGTGCCGTTCGGGTAGTCCGGCGAGAAGGCGCTGTTGAACTCCTGGAACGGAGTCCAGCTGGTCGGGCCGGCGTTGGTGCCGTCGGCATACGTGGCCTCCATGGTCGCCAGCTGGTCACCCTGGTACTTCGTGGGAATGGTGAACTTCGCGGCTGTGCCTGTGGCGTTCGACAGCACCGGAGTGTCGTAGGTGACCACGTCGATCTGCCAGGGGAGTCCGCGGGAGAACCGGGCCTGGAGCGTCGCGTTGACCCCGTAGTCGCGATCGCCGGTCAGCCGGGTCAGGGCCGGTGCCGTGAGGGTGAGCCGATCCCCGAAGACGGTGTAGTCCCGGCCCTCGGCAAGCTTGGTGTCGCCGTGCCACAGACCCCGGAACTCGGTGCCGTTCCGGTTCAGCGTGAGCGACTGGGCGGTGATCCGGCTCGACTTCGCCACGAAGACCTTGTCGAAGGAGGCGGTTCCCGAGCGGGTGGTCCAGCTCGACTTGATCCAGGCGAACAGGGCGGGGTCCCGCCACTTCAGGGTCTCCCGGTTCAGGTAGGCGTAGGTTCCCGGGTCCCACAGGGCGGTGGTGACACCGGCGACGCGTGCCGCGTGTCCGACGTGCTCGTAGTACTTCAGTGCCTCGCCCCGCTCGATGCGGGAGGGGTGGTTGTCGTCGGGATATCCGAGCAGGCCGTACTCGCCGACGTAGACGGGGATGCCCCTGGCGACGAAGGTGTTGTGCATGCGGGCGAAGGCGTCGTCCAGGTCGTTGCGGGCGACCTCGTCGTACCGGGTGCCGCCGGCGACGTTCACGCTGAACGGGTACCAGCCGTAGTAGTGCACGGTGGCGACCAGGTTGCTGTCGTGCAGCCCGCTGATCGTGGTGTACAGGTCGTCCATGAGGTCCTGGGAGGGGGTGCCGCCTTGGGTGGTCAGGACGAGCAGGCGGCTCTTGTTTCCGCCGCCCGAAGCGCGGACGATCTTGTGGAACGAGGTGTTGAGCTCGTTCATGAACTCGGTCTTCTGCGCGGCCGTGGCGTTGTCGAAGCCCGGTTCATTGACGCTTTCGAAGAGCAGGGTGCGCGGCTCGTTCTGGAACGTCGCGGAGATCTGGGTCCACAGGGCGTTGTAGCGGGCGAGCACGTTGTCGTGGGCGGTGGAGATCTTCGAGATCCACTGCCATGAGTCGTGGTGGACATTGAGCACGACGTAGAGGTTCTCGGCGAGCGCCCAGTCGACCACCTCCTGGACACGCTTCAGGTACGCGGCGTCGACGGTGTAGGGCGCGGTGGCGGACTGGTGTGCGCTCCAGGTCACCGGGATGCGGACGCTGCGGAAGC
Organism: Streptomyces sp. NPDC086549; assembly: GCF_044746205.1. NCBI lineage: Bacteria > Bacillati > Actinomycetota > Actinomycetes > Kitasatosporales > Streptomycetaceae > Streptomyces > Streptomyces sp. NPDC086549. The sequence continues at coordinate 318,409 of NZ_JBIVBS010000010.1, forward strand.
CCTGCGCCCGGATGGTTTCGAACAGCTCTCTGGTGGCCTTGGGGTTGCCCCAGGACGTCTCGTCCGGAATCGCGTCCAGAGTGTTGCCCAGGTTCCAGCTGGGCCGCATCGCGGCTACGGCGTCCATGGCGCGGGCCGGAACTCTGACCGTCGAGCGTGTCTGCTGTGCCGTGCCGCCGGGCGCGGCGAGCGCGGTGCTGCCGGACAGTCCCAGGATGACGAGCAGCGCCATCAGCAGGCCGGCCAGGCGTCCGGGGCCGCGGCTGCGGTGGTGCGCGGGTTGCCGCATGTCCTTCACGTGTCATGCCTTTCGGTCGGTCGTACGGGTGATCCGGTCCGTGGTCGGGCAGCGGTCAGGTGCCGCCGCCGGCCACGCCTGCCGTTGCAGGTCCATTGGGTGGTGTGTGTCGTGCCGTCCTCGGGGGTCAGGGTCGGACCGTCGAGCCGGTCGGTGAGGACGTGTCAGCCGGCCCTCGTCGCCACATGGCGGAGCGTCCTGTGTCCCCGTCAGCAGAGGGAGAGGGCCTGGTTCAGCCGTCGAGGGGCTCGTAGTCGAACCAGTCGAAGTAGACGGTGCCTGCCGCGGCGTACATGCCGATGACCCGACCCGTGAAGCCGCCGGCGACCTCGGTCGACAAGTAGCGGCCGTCGAGGGTCGCGAGCTCGGTGAACGTGCCGTCGGGCTGCTCGACGCCGAGGGAGATCACGTCGGGTCCGGTGCACGGCCCTTGTGGAGACGGCGGTTCCGTGATCGTGACGGCGAGGACCACCGACCCGGCGGGCACGGACCGCGCGGCCACGACCGTGCGCAGGGAGCCGACGCGCGCGACCACCCGCACCCGCGTGCCGGACACCTCGATCGCGTAGTGGTGTCGCTCGTCGAGCCGGACGGCGAGGCCACCGCTTCCCGCCGCAGCATCGACCAGGGCGCGCGCCCGGCACGACAGATGCTGCTGGCGCCGGCCGGTGAACACCACGTCGGGCTCGTCCAGGGAACTGCCCCGCGCGCGGAGCGTCAGCCAGCCGGGGCGCTCCTTGGTGGTGCAGTGCTCGGCGGGCCGGTCGCGCGGGGAGATCCAGGACGGTCGCAGTTCGGCGAGCTCGAAGTCGTCCCGGTGCTCCTCGACGGGGCCGGGGGAGAGCGGCCACGGGAGCTCGGGCAGGTCCAGGGCGACCTCGCCGACGACCGGCCAGCCGTCCACCCAGGTCACGGGCGCCAGGAAGGTCTCCCGGCCGAGCACGTGCCAGCCCGGCGTGCCGCCGCCCGGCCGGACGCCGAGCAGCACCATCCACCAGGAGCCGTCGGGGCCCTGGACCAGGTCGGCGTGCCCGGTGTTCTGCACGGGGTGGTCGGTGCCGCGATGGGTGAGGATCGGGTTGGCCGGGCACGGCTCGAAAGGGCCGGCGGGCGTACGGCCGCGGGCGATCGAGACAGCGTGGCCGCGCTCGGTGCCGCCCTCGGCGATGAGCAGGTACCAGTAGTCGCCGATCCGGTACAGGTGCGGCGCCTCCGGGGCCTTGGCTCCGGGTCCGCCGGACCAGAGCCTGTGCGGTGTCCCGTACGTCTGCCCGGTGGACGGGTCGATACGGACCTGCGAGACCCCGGCGACCGTGCACCAGCAGGTGCCGTCCTCGTCCCAGACCAGGTCGGGATCGATGCCGGGGACACCCGGCGCCCAGCTGGGGTCCGACCAGGGTCCGGCGGGGTCGGTGGCCGTGACGATCAGGTTGCCGCCGCCCTCGCTGCAGTTGGTGACGATCAGCCAGAAGCGGCCGTCGTGATGGCGCAGGGTGGGGGCGTAGATCCCGCCGGAGGACCACGAGTCCGACAGCCGCAGCTGCTCCGGCCGGTCCAGGGCGTTGCCGATCTGCGTCCAGTGCACCAGGTCGCGGCTGTGGAAGAGGGGCACACCGGGGAAGTACTCGAAGCTGGAGCAGGCCAGGTAGTAGTCGTCGCCGACGCGGCAGATGCTCGGGTCGGGGTGGAAGCCGGGGATGACGGGGTTGGCGTAGCGTCCGTCCGGCTGGAGCAGAGGGGGCACCCGATGGGTCCTCTCGTCGAGTAGTGAAGCGGGCGTGGGGTGGTTCAGGGAGCGCCGGGGTCCGTGGAGGTGATGCGGAGCAGGACGGCGGACGGCGCGGTGGGCAGGGTCAGGCTCAGCTCGGCCGTGTCGGGCATCCAGGCGGGAACGGCCCGACTGGCCGAGGGGTAGAGCAGGTCGACGCGGGCGGCGGTGTCCCGCAGGTGGGGCAGGTGAAGCGTCGCCGTGGAGTCGGTTCCGGGGCGGCGCCAGGCGGTGAGGTAGGTGGTGGCGGGAGTGCGCAGGGCCAGGGCGATCCAGGGGTCGTCCCAGGCAGGAAGGCCGAGTGGCCAGGAGGGCACGGCTTGCGGAAGGTCGGCGCGGATGGCCTTGTACGCCGCTACCGCCTCGTGGACCAGGGCGCGGGCCTCCGGCTCGAGTTCGGGAATGCGGCCGGAGAGATGGATCCGGCCGAGGAGCGCGTTGGCCATGGTGAAGGCCACCTCGTCGAGGGAGTCCTCCGGCTGGGGGTACGCCCAGACGGCACCCTGTTCGGGGGTGACGGCGGTGGGTGCGGAAGCCGCGATGGGCGCGTAGAGGTGGAGGTTCTGCTGATCGCTCGTGGACTGCAGCTGCATCCGGGACAGCAGGGCGTGGTCCCAGCGCATGCCGCCGGAGGAGCAGTTCTCCACCACCAGGTGTGGGTACCGGTCGAGGATGCCGTCGAGCCAGTCGAGGTGCCCCCGGTTGTGGCCGAGCAGGCCGGCGCCCGGGGTCTCGCCGGGGTGGGCGCTGGTGCCGGAGCCGGGGTCGACGTTGTGGTCGAGTTTGAGGTAGCCGACGCCCCACTCGCCGACCAGGCGGTCCACGACCTGGTCCAGGTGGACACGGGCGGCCGGGTGGCGCAGGTCCAGGTGGTGCCGGCCGGCCTCCGTGACGCGGACGCCGTCGCGGCGGAAGAACGCCTCGTCGGGCAGGGACTTGGCCAGGGGGCTGCGTACGCCGATCACCTCCGGCTCCAGCCAGAGGCCGGGAACCATGCCGCGCTCCCGGATGCGGTCCAGCACCTCGTGGATCCCGCGCTCCCCGGGGAACCGGGAGGTGGCGGGCTCCCAGGCGCCGACGGTGTCCCACCAGCCGCCGTTGTCGCCGTCGTACCAGCCGGCGTCGATCACGAAGTATTCCGCGCCTGCGTCGGCGGCCGCGCCGATGTGAGGCAGCAGCTTCTCGGCCGTGGGGTCGCCCATCAGGCAGTTCATGTAGTCGTTGAAGATGACGGGCAGGCGCTGGTGGTCGGCGTGCGGGCGGCGTTGGGCGCGGCGGTAGCGGGTCAGCGCGGCGAACGCAGCGTCGGGGCCGCCGTCGGCCGTGAAGGACAGGGCGGCGGGCACGGTGCTGAAAGCGGCGCCCGGTTCAAGGGAGTGCCGCCAGCCGTGGTGGGTGTCGGTGGGTCCGAACAGTGCCGCGTAGGCCGCTCGGTCGTGCTCGCCGCACTCCCAGCGCCAGCCGCCGCCGTTGTGCTCGACCTGCCACACCCAGGTGCGGCCGGTGCGCCGGTCCGTCAGGCCGCCCATGGGGAGGTGTCCGCAGCTGGACCAGGTGCCCTGCCCGTTCAGGGCGAAGCCGGCTCTGCCGTTCGCGTGGCTCACGCGTCCGCCGTGGGCCGGTGTGGTCAGACGCATCGGCTGTCGCCGCCAGCGGCATTCGGCGAGCCAGTCGTTCTCCGCCCACAGCAGGTCCGCGGCGTCGACGGCTGCCGGGACCTGAGGGGTGAGGCAGCCCACCGCGAGCGAGCTGACCGACTCCAGATGCAGCGTGCTCTGCCCCTCGTTGCGCACGGTCACCTCGCTGCGGAGCACGGGGATGCCGTTCGGTGACCGGTAGGTCACCTCAGCGACCAGCCCGGTTTCCGGATCGTGGAGGTGGAGGGTCAGCGTGTGCCAGTCGCCGTCGCAGGTCGCGCGGTGGGTCCGGTGGCGCAGACGTTCGCCGAGAGCGGTGCCGACGAGGCGGTTGCCCGACCAGCCGCGGCCGTGCCCCGCGGCCGTCACTTCCACCAGGGGCAGGGACGCACCGGGGATGCTCTGTGTTTCGCCGGGCAGCCCGAGGTGCGTCAGGCGCGGGCTGCCGTCGTCATCGAGGACGATCTCGAGCCGGAGGGCCTCGTGCCCCCAGTGGAAGGTCCCTTGTTCCTTGGTCATGGCGGCCCCTTCGAGGTCAGTGCCCGCGCAGGACGGCGCAGCCACCGGGCGGGACTTCGTGCATGACTGCGCCGGTGAGCAGGTCGTGGACGGGTTTCGGCAAGGGCACGGCAGCGGTGCCCTGGTTGATCAGGAAGTGCCGGTGGCGGCCGTCGGGTGCGTGCCGGGTGACGGCTTCGGCACCGGCCGGCAGACCCGGCAGCTCGTCGATGTGGGCGTCGAGCCAGGCGAAGTCGTAGCGTCCCTCATACGGTTCGAGCAGGGGCCACGAGAATGCTCCCACGGTGGCCAGGTCGACCCTGGCCCGGCGCATGAGCTCGTCGTCCTCCTTCCGGACCGGCTCGTCCCACTGCTCGGGGTTGTGGTCGCCGCCGAAGGCGAGGCCGCCCAGGCGGGCGATGATGCTGCGTGCCGTCATTACGGTTCCTCGGATACGGAAAGGCGGGTTGTGCTGTGGCGGACCGTCAAGGTTGGTGTTAGCAGTACTTGTTCGTCCCGGGCGCTCGCCCCGCAGCGCGGCGGCAAGTCGGCGATCACCCGGTCGACCGCCACCCGGCCCAGTTCCCGCGTCGGGCCGGACACGGCTGTGAGCGCGGGCGCGTGGCCCGGCGAGCTGCTCCGGGCACAGGGTCAGCGCCCCCGCCGCGCTTTGCGGTTCAACTCATGACTCATGGCTGCGGTCTTCTTGCGGCAGAGTTGTCGAAGCGCTTCACCACAGGCGAAAAGTTAACGGACAGGTTTCGTGTGAAACAAGGGCCCCTCCCGTAGGAAACTTTCCGATGTTGGGGCATTGACAGCCCGGCAGCGAGACTGGCACTGTCGAAGCGCTTCGACGCCTAGCTTCGAGTTGGCTCCGCACTGGCCTTCCGAGGGGGCGCGCCGCGGGCTCGGCGTCCTTTTCCGGCACGACCGCCTTTCCTTCTGCGATCCCGGATCGGAGGGGCACAGAGCGCCGCCGAGCGGCTCGAACGGCTCACGCGCGACGAGCGGTTCGCGATGTCGCACCAGTACGATCCGGCCGTCGCCGCGCCTGGGAGACACCGTGGTCTCCCACACTCGTCGCCTGGCCCGTGACGGCGAGCGCCGCACGACCGGCGCCGAGGCGACGGTCTACTGGTCGATGGCCATGGTCGGTCGTGGACCGCCGCTTGGCCCGCTGCCCGGTCCGGCCGCACCGCGGGCAGGCGCCCCTCCACCCTCCGACACCCCGTCCATGCCGGAATCGACCGCCAACTCCTGGCAGGTCGCAGCCCCCGCCGAGCCGGGCCCGGACGGCTGCCGCCTCACGGATGCGCTGGTAGTCCACCGGCAGCACCCACCCGGCCAGTCTCTCGCGCCACATCGGCACCTGCGACTTCGGCTTCGCCGCCTGCGGCCGAGCGGATGATGGCCCACTCGTGCCATTCCCGCTCCGGCACGGCCGGCTCTGCCTGGATGCGGTCAGCCTCCTCCTGCAGCTCATCCAGTCGGGCGAGCACCCAGTTCGCGCTGTTCCCGCAGGCCGACCACAGACGGCGCCCACGCCCCCTACAGCAGCGACGACATGACAAGCCGTCACTCTCACCCGATCACCGTCCCTATGCCCCCACCTGACGCGTGGGCCGGCGCGTCGAACTGCATCTCGTTGAGGCAGAAGTGGTCAGCGGGCATGGCCTTCGGTGCCGCCGGCGGCGTCGAGGCACTTGCCCATGGAGCGCAGGGGGCCGTCGGTGTAGGCGGATCAGAGCTGGTTGGCGGTGTCGCTGCAGCCCCAGATCTGGACGGCGGTCCCGTCGGCGGTGCTGGCACCGTTGACATCCAGGCACTTGCCGGCGGTGCCGGACTCCGCGCGTGCGGCGGCGGGGGCGGGGTTCCTCAGCCACCCGGCGCTGTCCGCGGCCCGGATGCCGCGGTGGAAGGCGTCGGCCATCTTCTGGTAGCCCGAATCGTTGGGATGCAGGGCGTCGGCCAGGTCGGCCGTGGTCAGGCTGCGCATGTCCACGTATGCGACCTTCTTGCCCGCCGCCTGTGCGTCGCTCACGATTTGGGGGACGGCGCGGTTGTATGCGGCCCTGTACTGTTCCTCCGAGCCGCTGGTGGACACGACCAGGGAGGCCACGAGGACGGTTGCGTCGGGGACGGCGGCGGTGATCTGGTTGACCAGCGACTTCAGCCGGTCGCTGGCTGTGGAGACCTGGTAGCTCTCGTTGAGATCGTTGGTGCCGATCTCCAGCGTCACGACGTTGGGCCGGTAGCGGGTCAGCGAAGCGTCGGCGAGTGCGGCGATCTGGTGGATTTTGTATCCGCAGTGGCCTTCGTTGTCAGGGTCGGACATCGAACCGCCCCGCAACGTGCCGACGAAGTCCAGCGGATGGCCGTCCGCGGCGAGCTTGTCCCACAACGGACCCCGGTAGCCGTTGCCCGTGCTGCTTCCCACGCCCCAGGTTATCGAGTCGCCCAACGGCAGGACCCGCAAGGGCGTGTTGGAGGCGGCGGCAGGGGTCACACCTGCCGCCGTCACCCCGGGCACGGCAGCGACAAGCGTGATCAGGGGGAGAAGCCGAGATCTTCTCATGCAGGCGTCCTCTACTACGAGTGGGTGCTGAAGCAACGGGGCTGATCGCCGTTCGCGTCAGCAGCTCGGCCGCCGTGCCGTCCCGTGGGTGTCGGCGGCCGCCTGACGTACTGGCAGAACGGCGTGGGTGGGGGAGCCTCTTGCGCTGTGAGCGTTGACGACACCGAGCCTCTCCGGTGTCCCCTCTGCCCCGGCCCTCCTGTACCGAGCGGGTTCGGCCCTGACGGCCCCTTAGCGCACTCGTACAGATATCACGCAGATCCCCGGCTGGACGTCCCATGGATGCCAGATTTTGGGGATCGGCGCCACAGGAGCGAGTTCTGTGCCATTTTGTCCCGTCGTCGCTGCTCCGACGGCCCGCTTGCCTCCTTCTCCCTCTCAGCGCCGACCTCATTAACATCCCATGTTTCACTGCTGGTGTTCGACCCTATTCGATCGCGCTGCCCGCGGTTGAGTGAAGTTGTCGGTAGTCGTTCCACGGCGCCCTGGCCGGTGCGTTCCGGAACGCCGGGTGCCGGAGTGGGCGGCGCCGGCGCCTCCGCGCCCCGCTCGACCACAACGGCGGCACGTCCACCGAACGGGAATTCGATACGGTCATGGCTGACGCCCCGATCGTGCGTGCGCTCAACGGGGCGGCGTTGCCGGGCGGTGAGGGCGCCGTAGCTCACGTCGGCGTCGGTTGTCCGCTTGAGCTGGTCCGAGGTGCAGTCGCGGGAGGTCGAGAGGTTTCCGTAGCCCACCGTGAGGGAGTCCCCGATGAACTCCATCTGACGGTTGCGGGCCGTCGGTTTGCTCAGCACGGCCCCGCCGGGCGCGGCCACGAAGCCTCCGAACGTGCTGATGTCCCCCGGGGTGTCGTTGCGCTTGACGAGCCGGACGGTGTGCTCACGGTTCTGCAGGCCGTTGATCCAGTGCGTGGTGTTGCCGGGCCTGACGAGTGTGGCGACGGTGGTTCCGTCGACCTGGACGTCGTAGTCGGCGGCCGAGTCGTTGAGCACGATGCCGACGCCGGTGCCGCCCACGCGGCCCGCGAAGTACACGCCGGGCCAGCTGTACTGCACCGTGTTTCCGGCGTCCTTGACCCGCCCCGCGGTGTGCACCTGTGCCAGCACTCCCGTCGCGCGGACCAGTTGCCACTGCTGGTTGGCCCCGCCCCAGTCGGTGAACTGCACGACCTTGGCGCCGTCCGCGGTGGAGGCGTTCTCCACCTCGACGGCCTTGCCGCTGTTGCGGCTGATCAGACGGACGTAACCGTCCGGCGAGTCTGCCAGCCGGAACTGCTGGTTGGTGCCACCCGCATCGCTCCACTGCACGATGTCCGCGTGGTCGGCGCCGGAGTAGTTCAAGACGTCCAGCACCTTGCCGGAATGCTGTGCCTTCAGCCGGTAATAACCGCCGCCCGAGTCGACGAACTGGAACCGCTGATTGGCACCGCCATGGCGGGTCCACTGCTGGACGGCCGCCCCGTCGGCGGTACTCGCGCCCGACACGTCGAGCGCCTTGCCACTGCCCCGGTTGACCAGCACGTACCACGCGTTCGTCTCCACGGTGGCCGCCTGCGCCGTCCCGGCCGTGCCCAACCCGGCCAGAAGCACCGCCAGCAGAGCGGTCACCGCGGCGATCACCCCCGTACGCCTCCCGCGTCCCCACCCCCACGCCCTTAATGGCATATGCACTGTCTGCATGCGTGTCCCCTTCACCGAGTGAGGTCGCCCGTCCCCGGGACACGTGCCCCGAGTCAGGGCCCAGCAGCGTCGAATTTCGAACTGTTGGCCGGTGTCGCTGTTGCAGGTCCCCGGCGAGAGGGGTGCGTCATCAGCGGCCGCGGCCGACCATGCGTCCTCGGCCGCCGCAATCCTGTCGCGCGTATGGAGGTTCGCACCGCTTGCGGCCAGCGATAGCCGCGCCGCGGCACTGACTGCGGCTCCTTCACCTCCGCCGACGGCTGCGGCTGCGGCGGCACGATCCGTATCAGGGGCATCCATGGAGAACGGCTGCCCCTCACAGGCATGCACTGGAGCCGAACGTCGTGCAACCGACGCAGGTCCAGTTCGCCCGGAGCGGATCGCGCCGCCACGTCAGCGGCAGCGGGCTCCGCCGGCTACAGCGCGGTGAAGGTCCACAGCAGGTTGGTGCTGCTGCCGTAGGTCCATTGCTTGGTGACGGAGCCCGAGTCGACGTTTCCGCCGCCGTCGAGGACCAGGCCGGTGGTGCGGTTGGCGATCGAGTAGCGGTCGCCGCCCCGGTGGGTGATCGTCCACTGCTGGTTGGTGCCACCGTTCCAGGGGGCTTGCCTCGCGGCGGAGCCGTCGGCGGTGGCGCCCCAGCCGTCGGCGACCATGCCGTTGGTGCGGTTGACCAGCTTGTAGTAGCCGCCGCCGACCGCCTCCGCCTGCCACTGCAGGTTCGAACTGCCGTCCCAGGTCCACTGCTTGAGGTTGGCGCCGGAGGCCACGCCGCCGCCGCTGTCCAGGGCGAGACCGTCGGTGGCGTTGGTGATCCGGAAGTACGTCGCCGGGTTGAACTGGACCTTCAGTGAGGTGATCTGGTCGTTGTTGCCGGTGACTCTGAGGTCGGGGTTGTCGGCGGTGAAGGTCCAGGAGGTGCCGGTGAAGTTGTCTCCGGAGTAGCCGATCACCTGGTAGCCGGGTGCCGGCCGGACGGAGGAGACGGTGCCCGGTCCCGGACCGGCCGTCCTCAGGTCGGCCGCGGTGTGGTCGCCGAGGGTGAGCACGGCGGCCTTGCCGGTGTAGTCGACGTCCGTGAAGACGACGGCGCCGGCGAGCGGCTTCAGGGCGGGGATCGTGCCGGAGAAGGTGAGCTTCAGCACGTAGGCGCCCGCGTTGTACGGCGCCGAGGACGGCACGGTGACCGTGAGACCGGAGGCGCTCTGGGTCGGCGTCGGCAGGTCGATGTAGGTGCCGGCGGTGGTGCCGAGGAGCTTCACCGAGGTCAGCGACGAGAGGTTGATCCGGTCCGAGCTGAGGGTCTTGATCGTCAGGGGGCTGCCGGGCCAGCCCAGGACGGTGGCGTACAGGACGTTGTCGGCCTTGTTCCGGGTGAAGCGGATGTCCTGCGGGGTGCCGGCATGCGGGGTGGTGAACGCGCCGCCGCCCATCTTCGTCGGGCCCTCGCCGTACGCCGTCCAGGCGCGGGTCGCGTACACCGACTCGCCGAAGCGCTTCAGGTGGTCGCCGATACCGAGCAGGATGTCCTTCTGCGCCTGGGGGATGGTGCCGTCGGCCATCGGCGCGATGTTCAGCAGCACGTTGCCATTCTTGCTGACCCGGTCGATGAACGAGTGCAGCATCTGCTGGATGCTGTAGTAGCCGATGCCCTGCGTGTAGCACCAGCTGCTGCTGGAGATGCTGTCGTCGGTCAGCCAGTACGGGGTGGTGAGGTCGGCCGGGCCGCCGCGCTCGTAGTCGAAGACCTCGCCCTTGCCGTTCATGCCGTCCTTGTAGGTGGCGACGACCTCGCGGCCCCAGCTGTTGGCCTGGTTGTAGTAGTACGCCAGGAAGTTCAGGCGCTGGGTCTCGTCGACGGCGTCCAGCTTCCAGTCCTGCCACAGGATGTCGGGCTGAGCGCGGTCGATGACCTCCTTGAGCTTGTCGAACCAGCGCTGGTTCTCCGCGGTCGAACCCGTCTGCCCGTAGAGCTTCTTGAGGCTGGGATCCGTCTGCGCGGGGACGAATTCGTAGAAGCCGTTGAAGTGGTACGCGTGGTGCATCGCCACCAGCAGCTTCAGGCCCTTGGCGCGGATGGCCGTGGAGAACAGCCTCAGCAGGTCAAGCCCCGGGCCCTTGTTCACCGAGTTCCACTCGTTGACCTGGCTGTCCCACATGGAGAAGCCGTCATGATGCTCGGCGACCGGGCCGGCGAACCTGGCGCCGGCGTCGACGAACAGCTGCACCCACTCGTCGGGGTCGAACTTCCCGCCCGCCGACTTCAGCTTCGGCGCGAACTTCACGAAGTTGCCCGCGAGGTCCTGTGCCCCGTTGATGAAGTTGTGGTAGGGCCATGCCGACGGCTGGCCGTAGGTCGCGATGTGATGCTGGTTCGCGTTGCTTCCGGCCTGGTACATGCTGCGCGGGTACCACTCGTTGTCGAAGGCGGGGACGCTGAAGACGCCCCAGTGGAAGTAGATCCCGAACTTCGCGTCCTGGAACCACTCCGGGGCCGGCGGGTGCTGGTCGACCGAGTTCCAGTCGGGCGTGTACGTGCTGGGCGCCGCCTGGGCGACGTCGGCGCCGAACACACCTCCGGCAACGGTCGCTGCGGCCACGCAGGTGGCACCGGCCAGGAAGTGGCGTCTGTTGATCGAACTCGACATGGAGACATCCCTGGTGCGAAGGGGGCAGGGGGACACAGGGCAACACGAGTCGGCGTGGCTGCTGTGAATGAGGCGCCGCTTGTTACGCATGAAGGTCCGCCATGTCTCCCTGGGATGTCAACTGGTGTGCAGGGATGAAAGTGGCAGTACAGTCAGGCGAGTTGACCTATTTTGCTTCGCTTGGTTGCGTATTTCGACCATGCAAACATCGCATGTCTAGCAGGGCTTCGTGGCCAGTTCGAGTCATGGAGTGGGGGTGATTGATGGGATGGATGACCCTCTCGGTTGTCGCTTCTCTACAGGTGGACACGCCTGAACTGGGGGTTCGTCGCGATTCTGTGCGGAGGTCTGGACAGGGGCCGATTGCGCCTCTATAAACATCCCATCTCTAGTCCACGGCGATACGCAGATGTCGTCGAGGCGAAACATCTCCCGCTACGGGACCGGCGCGAGGAAGCACCGATGAGACTCAGAACCGCCCTCTGTTCCGCCGTCTCCGCCCTGTCCGCACTGGCGCTGCTCAGTGCGTGCGGCAGCGGCTCCACCACCTCGGCGTCGTCGAGTGGCAAGCCGCTGGTCGGCGTCGACTACCCGCGCTCCGACACCGACTTCTGGAACTCGTACATCAAGTACACACCCCAGTCAGCCAAGGAGCTGGGCCTGGAGCTGAAGACCACCAACTCGCAGAACGACGTCGCCAAGCTCACCGCCAACGCCCAGACGTTCATCAGCCAGGGCGTCAAGGGCGTCGCGATGGCCCCGCAGGACACGGCGGCCATCGCGCCCACCCTGGCGCAGATGGAGGCGAAGAAGATCCCGGTCGTCACCGTCGACACCCGCCCCGACACCGGCAAGGTCTACATGGTCGTACGGGCCGACAACCGCGCCTACGGCGAGAAGGCCTGCCAGTTCCTCGGCACCAAGCTCGGCGGCAAGGGCAAGGTCGTCATGCTTCAGGGCGACCTCTCCTCCATCAACGGCCGTGATCGCACAGAGGCGTTCAACGACTGCATGAAGAAGAATTACCCCGGCATCAAGGTCTTCGGTGAGGCCACCAACTGGGACGGGGCGGTCGCCGCCCAGAAGCTGCAGACCGATCTGACCGCGAACCCGGACATCAAGGGCGTCTACATGCAGTCCAGCTTCGCCCTGTCCGGCACTCTCCAAGTCCTCAAGCAGAAGGGCCTGTTGGTCGGCCCCAAGGACACGAAGCACGTCTTCGTCGTCTCCAACGACGGCATTCCCGAGGAGCTCAAGTCCATCGCCGCGGGCAAGATCGACGCCACCGTCTCCCAACCGGCCGACCTCTACGCCAAGTACGCCCTGTACTACCTCAAGGCCGCGATCGACGGAAAGACGTTCAAGCCCGGCAAGACCGACCACGACAGCACCATCATCCAGGTCCGCGACGGCCTGCTCGAGGACCAGCTCTCCGCCCCGCTCGTCACCGCGGACGGCGCCTCCTACGGCGGCGCACCCAGCGTCAAGAGCGACGACAAGTCCCTGTGGGGCAACAACCTCGGCTGATCCCTCTCCCGATGTCCAACGGCTCACGAGAACAAGGCGGTTGAGATGAGCGACGGGGATCGAGCAGCCACCCCCGCGCCCGCCCCGGCGGACGACGGACGGGCCCCGGCGGACCCGCCCGTCGTCGAGGCGACGGGCATAGTCAAACGATTCGGTCCGACGGTGGCCCTGAACGGCGCCCGGATCACCATCCGACCCGGCGAGACCCACGCGCTCGTCGGCCGCAACGGCGCCGGCAAGTCGACCCTGGTGTCGGTCCTCACCGGCCTCCACTCCCCCGACGAGGGAACGGTGACTTTCGGCGGCGAGCCCGCCCCGCGGCCCAGCGACCGCGACGCCTGGCGGAAGCGCGTGGCCTGCGTCTACCAGAAGTCGACGATCATTCCCACGCTGACCGTCGCCGAGAACCTCTTCCTGAACCGGCACGACCACGGACGCAGCCGCCTCATCAGCTGGGAGGCCACCCGCCGCCGCGCACAGGATGTGCTGTCGACGTGGTCGGTGGACGTCGACCCGCAGACCCCGGCCGGCGATCTGAGCGTGGAGCAAAGGCAGTTCGTCGAGATCGCCCGCGCGCTGTCCTTCGGGGCGCGGTTCATCATCCTCGACGAGCCGACCGCCCAACTCGACGGCGCCGCCATCAACCGTCTCTTCGGCCGCATCCGCGACCTGCAACGCCAGGGCGTGACGTTCCTGTTCATCAGCCACCATCTCCAGGAGATCTACGAGATCTGCGACATGGTGACGGTCTTCCGCGACGCCCGGCACATCGTGACTGCGCCGGTCGCGGAACTGCCCCGCGCCGACCTCGTCGCCGCCATGACCGGCGAGGCGGCCGCCGACCGGCGCGAGGAACGGGCCGGCAACCTCGACCCCGGCGCAACGGCAGCACTGAGCGTCCGCGCTTTGCGCGGCGACGCGTATGACGACGTCAGCTTCCAGGTGGGTGCCGGGGAGATCGTCGGACTCGCGGGTGCCGCCGGCAGCGGGCGCACCGAGGTCGCCGAGACCGTCGTAGGGCTGCGGGCGGCAGCAGCGGGCGAGGTGGAGATCGCCGGAAGCCGGCCCCGGCCGGGCAGCGTGCCGGCGGCGCTCGCCGCCGGTGCCGGGTTCGTCCCCGAGGACCGGCACCACCAGGGCTTCGTTCCCGACATGTCCATCGCGGACAACGCCACGCTGTCCGTACCGAAACGGCTTGGCCCCAACGGATTCCTGAGCCGCAGCCGCCGGGACCGGCTCGCCGAGGGCATGATCGAGAACCTCGCGATCAAGACTCCCGGGCCCGAACTGCCCGTCTCCGCCCTGTCCGGAGGCAACCAGCAGAAGGTCGTCATGGCCCGCGCCCTGGCGGACGACCCGCGCCTGCTGGTGCTGATCAACCCGACCGCGGGCGTGGACGTGCGCTCCAAGGAGTTCCTCCTCGGCAAGGTCGAGGAGACCGCGGAAACCGGCACCGGAGTGCTGATCGCCTCCGACGAACTCGATGACCTGCGCATGTGCGACCGGGTCCTGGTGATGTTCCAGGGCCGTGTGACCTCAGAGATCGCCCGCGGCTGGCACGACCACGACCTCGTTGCCGCGATGGAAGGAGTGGACCTGCATGCCTGAAGCAATGCCTGAAACCGTCCTCGCGGACACCGCCGCGGCCAAGACTGCCGAGCCGCGGGCCAAGCGGGCGGCCTTGCTCGGCGGCCGGATACCTCTGGCGCGACTGCGCGATCTGGCACTCGTACCGGCAATCGTGGTCATCGCGATCGTCGGACAGATCGTCAACCCCGTCTTCCTGCAGCCGGACAACCTCATCAACGTCCTGCAGACCATGTCCGAGATGGCCCTGCTGGTTCTCGCCCAGACGATGATCCTGATCGTCAAGAAGATGGATCTCTCCTTGGAGTCCACCATGGGCCTCGCGCCCGGTGTGGCGGCCTGGCTGGTGGTGCCGACCGGCGCGGGACACGGCCTCGGGCTTCTGCCCGGAGCCTGGGCGGTCCCGGCCACGCTCGCCGTGGGCGCCCTCGTCGGAGTGATCAACGCCCTGCTGATCATCCGCTTCGGCCTCAACGGCTTCATCGTCACCCTCGGCATGCTGATCGTCGTGCGCGGTGTCCTCACCGGCATATCGGGCGGTCAGACCTTCTTCCAGCTTCCGCAGTCGATGCTCTACCTGGGCACCGCCGAATGGTTCGGGATGCCCGCGTCCATCTGGATCTGCCTGCTGCTGTTCGCGATTGCCATTGTCGTCCTCGGCTGGACCAGCTTCGGCCGCTCGCTCTACGCCATCGGCGGCAACGTCGACGCCGCGAAGGCGGCCGGCATCCGCACCGACCGGGTGCTGTGGATCGTCATCGTCACCGGCAGCCTGCTCGCTGCGCTCGCCGGACTGATGCTCTCCGGACGCCTGGCCTCCGTCGCCTCGGCGCAGGGCAACGGCTACATCTTCACCGTCTTCGCCGCCGCCGTCATCGGCGGGATCAGCCTCAACGGCGGCAAGGGCACCATGTTCGGCGCCTTCAGCGGCATTCTGCTGCTCTTCATGATCCAGAACGTGCTCACCCTCGCCGGCGTCCCCGCGCAGTGGATCGGCGCCCTCAACGGCCTGATCATCCTGGTCGCGCTGACCATCTCGCGCATTACGGGCGGCAAGGTCCAGGAGTGAACCGGGCGGACGCCGTCCAGGCAGCCCGCCTCCCTTCCGCCGCCCACGTCTCATCGCCAGGGGCCGTACTGCCCCTGCTCTCACAGGAGTTGCCGCCATGTCATCCGCCCCGTCCGCTTCTCCGGCCTCTGCCCGCATCACCGCCTTGGACGTGCTGGACGTGCGTTTCCCGACGTCCGAGCACCTGGACGGGTCGGACGCGATGAACCCGGAACCCGACTACTCCGCCGCTTACGTCGTCCTGCGCACCGACGCGGGCGACGGACTCGAAGGGCACGCCCTGGCCTTCACCACCGGCCGCGGCAACGACGTGCAGGCCGCCGCCATCGCGGCCCTCGCCCCGCACGTGGTGGGCCTCTCGGTCGAGGAGGTCTGCGGCGACCTCGGCGCGTTCTCCCGCTCTCTCGTCCACGACCCCCAACTGCGCTGGCTCGGCCCGGAGAAGGGCGCCATCCACATGGCCACCGGCGCGGTCGTCAACGCCGCCTGGGACCTGGCCGCCAAGCGGGCCGGCAAGCCCGTGTGGCGCTTCCTCGGCGAGATGTCTCCGGAGGACCTGGTCGCCCAGGTCGACTTCCGCTGGCTCAGCGACGCCCTCACTCCCGAGGAGGCCCTAGAGATCCTGCGCCGCGCCGAGCCCGGCCGCGAGCAGCGCATCGGCCGCCTGCTCGACCAGGGATACCCCGCCTACACCACCACTCCCGGCTGGCTCGGCTACACCGACGAGAAGCTGGCCCGCCTCGCCCGCGAGGCCGTCGCGGACGGCTTCACCCAGATCAAGCTGAAGGTCGGCGCGTCCCTGGAGGACGACGTACGGCGCATGCGCACAGCCCGCGAGACCGTCGGCGACGGCATCCGCATCGCCGTCGACGCCAACCAGAGATGGGACGTCCAGGCCGCGATCGACTGGATGCACGCCCTGGCGCCCTACCAGCCGTACTGGATCGAGGAGCCAACCTCGCCCGACGACATCCTCGGCCACGCCGCCGTCCGCAAGGCCGTCAGCCCCATCAAGGTCGCCACCGGCGAACACGTCGCCAACCGGGTCGTCTTCAAGCAACTCCTCCAGGCCGGCGCGGTCGACATCGTGCAGATCGACTCCGCGCGGGTCGGCGGCGTCAACGAGAACATCGCGATCCTGCTGCTCGCCGCGAAGTTCGGCGTGCCCGTCTGCCCGCACGCGGGCGGCGTCGGCCTGTGCGAGATGGTCCAGCACCTGTCCATGTTCGACTACGTCGCCGTCTCCGGCACGACCGAGGACCGCGTCATCGAGTACGTCGACCACCTGCACGAGCACTTCGTCGACCCGGTGCGCATCGTCGACGGCCACTACCTGGCGCCGACGCTGCCGGGACTGAGCGCGCAGATGCACGCCGAGTCCCTCAAGGAGTACGCCTACCCCGACGGTCCCGTCTGGGCCTCCCGTGTCTGACGTGCCGGCTTCCTGACAAGAAGGAGATGACACTCCCGTGCTCCTGACCGAACTACTGCATCCCGGCATCCTCGAATCCCTGGCCGGATCCGGTCACGGCGCCCGCGTACTGCTCGCCGACGGCCACTACCCGGCCAGCACCGCCACCGGCGCGCGTGCCAGAACCGTGCACCTGAACCTGGCCCCCGGCCTGCTGGACGTCACCACCGTGCTCGACGTCCTGCTGCGCGCCCTGCCCGTCGAGTCGGCCCACGTGATGATCCCGCCCGAGGGTGAACCGGAGCCGCCGGCCATCGCCGAGTACCGCTCGATGCTGGCGCCCCTCCCGGTCGACACGCTCGCGCGCTTCGAGTTCTACGACGCCGCCCGCTCGCCCGACCTGGCGCTGGCGATCGTCACCGCTGACACCCGTACCTACGCCAACCTGCTGCTGACCATCGGCGTCCGCGCTGAAAGGACCCTGACGACACGATGACACTCGCCGTCCGTTACACGGCCGCCCGCACCCTGGACACGGCTCCCGCACCCAGTACGCCGCCCGGACCCGGCGAGGTGGAGCTGGCCCCCGCCTACGTCGGCATCTGCGGCACCGATCTGCACATCTTCCACGGCGACATGGACGCCCGGGTGTCCACACCGGCTGTCCTGGGACACGAGATGTCCGGGCGAATCGTACGCGTCGGGCCGGGCGTCGAGGGCTGGCAGCCCGGCGACGCGGTGACCGTGATGCCGCTGCGCTGGGACGACACCTGCCCAGCCTGCCGCTCCGGGCATCAACACGTCTGCCAGCACCTGGACTTCATCGGCATCGACTCCCCGGGCGCGATGCAGCAGCGCTGGACCGTGCCCGCCTCGACGCTCATCCGGCTGCCCGACTCCCTTCCCCTGGACCTCGCCGCGCTCGTCGAGCCGACGGCGGTCGCCGTGCACGACGTCGGCCGGGCCCAGGTCGCCCAGAGCGAGAAGGTCGTCGTGGTCGGCGGCGGCCCGGTCGGCATCCTCATCGCGCTGGTCGCGCGAGCCGCGGGCGCTGACGTCCGGGTCGTGGAGCTGAGCGCCCACCGCCGTCTGCTGGCCGAGGAGTTGGGGCTGACGGCGTGGAGCCCGGGTGACGACGACGTGCCGGCGCTGGTGCGGCAGTGGACCGGGGATGCGGGCGCGGACGTCGCCTTCGAGGTGTCCGGCGCGGCGGGCGGCGTGGACACGGCGGTCGAAGTCCTCGGTGTGCGCGGGCGGTTGTGCCTCGTCGCCATCCACCCCCGGCCCCGCGAGGTGAACCTCCACCGCTTCTTCTGGCGCGAACTGACCTTGGTTGGCGCCCGGTTGTACGACCGCTCCGACTTCGAGAAGGCGGTCGCGCTGGTGGCGGACGGCACGATCCCGGCCGACCGGTTGATCAGCAAGGTCGTGCCGCTCACGCAGGCGCCCGCCGCGTTCGAGGCGCTGGAGGCGGGTGGCGACGTGATGAAGATCCTCGTCGACTGCACCGACGAAACCGACGACGCCCAGGGAGACGCCGTATGACCGCCTTCGACCTCACCGGGAAGCTCGCTGTTGTCACCGGAGCCCGGCGCGGCATCGGCCGGGCCATGGCGCGAGCGCTCGCCGAGGCCGGCTCGGACGTCATCGGCGTCAGCGCCTCGCTGGAGGAGTCCGGCAGCGGGGTGGAGAAGGACGTCCTCGCCGCGGGCCGTACGTTCGAGGCGATCCGCACCGACTTCGCCGATCCCGAAGCCGTACGGGCCCTGGGCGCGAACCTCGCCGGACGTGCGCGGCCGGTGGACATCCTGGTCAACAACGCGGGCACGATCCGCCGCTCCCCGGCCGCGGAACATGCCGACGCCGACTGGGAGTTGGTGCTCCAGGTCAACCTCAACGCGCAGTTCGCCCTGAGCCGTGCGGTGGGCGCGTCGATGGTGGCTCGCGGCCGGGGGAAGGTCATCTTCACGGCGTCGCTGCTCAGCTTCCAGGGCGGCATCACCGTGCCTGGCTACACCGCCGCCAAACACGGCATCGCGGGGCTGACCAAGGCGCTGGCCAACGAGTGGGCACCACACGGCGTCAACGTCAACGCCATCGCGCCCGGCTACATCGCCACCGACAACACCCAGGCTCTGCGGGACGACCCGGTGCGCAGCAAAGCGATTCTGGACCGCATCCCGGCCGCCCGCTGGGGGGACGCCGACGACCTGGTGGGCGCCACGGTGTTTCTCGCCTCGGATGCCGCCGCCTACGTGCACGGCGTAGTCCTGCCCGTCGACGGCGGATGGCTCGGCCGATGAGCGGCACCGACCTCGCCTCCGTGCTGGCCGGTGCCCGCGTGATGCCGGTACTGACGGTGGGGCGCGTCTCGACCGCCGGCCCGCTGGCCGACGCGCTCGCGGCGGGTGGTGCCCGGTGCGCCGAGGTCACCTTCCGCACACCGGACGCCGAGCTGGTACTCGAGGAGATGGCCGCCCACGGCGGCCTGGCCGTCGGCGCCGGTACGATCCTCACGCCCGAGCAGGCGGAGCGGGCCGTGGCGGCCGGGGCCCGCTTCGTGGTCTCGCCCGCCTTCGACGAGGAGGTCGTCGCCACGTGCCGCGAGCTGGGCGTGCCCGTGGTGCCCGGCATTGCCACCGCCACCGAGCTGATGCGCGCCCTGAAGGCGGGCCTCGAAACCGTCAAGTTCTTCCCCGCCGAGCCCCTCGGCGGCCTGCGGATGCTGCGGGCGCTCGCGGCTCCCTTCCCCCAGGTGCGCTTCGTACCGACCGGCGGGATCGACGCCTCCCGCCTGGCCGCCTACCTCGCCCACCCAGCGGTCCTCGCCGTCGGCGGCAGCTGGATGGCTACCGCCGTCCATCTGGAGAAGGGCGACTACGAGGACATCCGCCGGCTGACCGCGGAGGCGGTGGAGAGGAGCATGACGTGATCGACGTGGTGGCCCTCGGCGAGGTGATGCTGCGTTTCGACCCGGGCGAGGGGCGGATCCATACCGCCCGCTCCTTCCAGGTCTGGGAGGGCGGCGGCGAGTACAACGTCGTGCGCGGACTGCGGCGCTGCTTCGGGCTGCGGACTTCCGTCGTGACCGCTCTCGTCGACAACGCGGTGGGCAGGCTCGTGGAGGACCTGATCCTCCAGGGCGGTGTCGACACCTCACTGATCCGCTGGGTGCCCGACGACGGCATCGGCCGCACCGCCCGCAACGGCCTCAACTTCGTCGAACGCGGCTTCGGCATCCGCGGCGCCCTGGGCGTCAGCGACCGCGCGCACACCGCCGTCTCCCAGCTGTGCAAAGGGGACGTCGACTGGGACGCCGTGTTCTCGGCGGGGGTGCGCTGGTTCCACACAGGCGGCATCTTCGCCGGCCTGTCCGACACCACGGTGGACGTCGCGGACGAGGCCATGGCCGCGGCCCGCCGCCACGGCGTCACCGTCTCCTACGACCCCAACTACCGTCCCAGCCTCTGGGCCGGCCGCGGCGGCGCAGACCGGGCCCACGAGGTCGACCTGCGGCTCGCCCGGCACGCCGACGTCGTGGTGGGCGCCCTGGGCCTGGCCGGGACCTACCCGGGACAGGCGCGCATCAGGGCCGACGAGGTGGCGGACGCGCTCGCCGAGGTGGCCGGCCTGCTGCCCGGGGCGAAAGTACTGGCCACGACCCTGCGCGACGTGCCCTCGGCCGGGGTCAACGACTGGTCCTCGGCCGCCTGGTCCGCCGACACCGGCTTCGTCACCGGCCCCCGGATGGCCGGACTGCACGTCCTGGACCGCATCGGCTCCGGCGACGCCTTCGCCGCCGGCCTGATCCACGGACTGCTCGGCGACACCGGCCTGGAGCACGCCTTGGCCTACGGCACCGCCCACGGCGCGCTCACCATGACCACGCCCGGAGACGTCTCCATGGCCTCGCTCGCCGAGGTCGAGGCGCTCATCACGGGCGGGTCGGCCCACGTCAGACGCTGACCGGCACCCCATGATCCGTATCCCAGGAGCACCACTTGCACCAGCGGAAGATCCAGAACACGTCCGTCTCACTCACCGAACTCGGCTTCGGGGCGTCCGTGATCGGCAACCTCTACCAGGTCACCCCGGCCGACGACGCCACAGCCGCCGTCGACGCGGCCTGGGAGGCCGGCCTGCGGTATTTCGACACGGCGCCGCACTACGGCCTCGGCCTCTCCGAGCGCCGTCTGGGCGCTGCCCTGCGAGGGCGCCCGCGTGACGAATACGTCATCTCCTCCAAGGTGGGCAGGCTGCTGGTGCCCAATGGGGAGCCACGCGGCGTCGACACCGAGGGCTTCGTCGTACGGGACGACCTGCGCCGCCGGTGGGACTTCAGCCGGGACGGCGTGCTCCGGTCCGTCGAGGACACCCTGGAGCGCACCGGCCTGGACCGGCTGGACATCGTCTACCTGCACGATCCGGACGACCACTGGAGGCAGGCGGCCGAGGAGGCCATGCCCACGCTCGCGGAGTTGCGCGACCAGGGCATGATCGGCGCGATCGGCGCCGGCATGAACCAGTCGGCGATGCTCGCACGCTTCCTGCGCGAGACCGCCGCCGACGTGGTGATGCTGGCCGGGCGCTACACCCTCGTGGACCAGTCGGCGCTGGACGACGTGCTGCCCGCCGCGCAGGTACTGGGCAAGAGTGTGGTGGCGGTGGGTGTCTTCAACTCAGGACTGCTGTCCCGAGACCGGCCCACCGAGGGCATGAAGTACGACTACCGGGACGCCCCACCGGCTCTCGTCGCCCGTGCTCGGGCGATCGCCGCGGTCTGCGAGGCACACGGGACCACGCTGCCCGCGGCCGCGATCGCCTTCCCGCACACGCATCCCAGTATCATCAACGTCACCCTCGGCATGCGGAATCCGGAACAGGTCGTACAAAACGTGGAACTCCATCGTCAGCACATCCCCGACGGGCTCTGGGCCGATCTCCGCGCTCAGGGGCTGATCAGGTCGGACGTGCCCGCGGAGCACGGCCGGGGGAGGGAGTCGCGTTGCTTCTGACGGACAAAGCCATCGAGCAGATCCGTGAGCTGATTCGGACGGGCGTCCTGCCCCCGGGCTCGAAGCTCCCACCGGAGCCGGACCTGGCCGCCCAGCTGGGGCTCTCCCGCAACCTCGCCCGTGAAGCGGTCAAGGCGTTGGCCGTCGCGCGGGTCCTGGAGGTCCGGCGGGGTGACGGCACGTACGTGACCAGCCTGCAGCCGAGCCTGCTCCTGGCGGGGGTCGGCGGTGCGGTGGAGCTGCTGCAGGGCGACTCGGTCGCTCTGCAGGACCTCATGGAGGTACGGCGGCTCCTCGAACCGGTCGCCACGGCCCTTGCCGCCACTCGGATCTCCGACGACCAACTGGCCGAAGTGAAGCGACACTTGGATGCCATGCGCGACGCCCGCGACGAGGTGGAAGAGCTGAACGCCCACGACGCGGCCTTCCACCGCGCCGTCATCTCGGCCACGGGCAACGAGACCCTCCTCACGCTCCTGGAAGGCATCTCCGGCCGCACACTGCGCGCCCGCATCTGGCGTGGTCTGGTCGACGACAAGGCCGCGGGCCGCACCCTCGCCGAGCACGAGGCGATCTTCAATGCCCTGTCCACCCGTGATGCCGCCCTCAGCCAGGCCGCCGCGCTGCTGCACGTGAGCAACACCGAGCAGTGGCTGAGGGAGCACCTGCGCTCGGGCGAGGCCCTCCCGTTCGGTACGACGACGGGGTGACGGGCGAGCGAAGCCCGCTTACGTTCTCTTGGGCTGACACCGACCATGCATGGGATGGATGTGCGGGGCGTCGACGGAGGCGTGGTTCGCGTTTGGGTCGTAGAGGCGGATCTGAATCGCGTCATCTGCGGCTACAGTGAATTTGGCGTGACCCCGACGGCACGGCCCATGACCTGATCCCTCCGACCACCGACATCGACCGAGGGCGGGCAGTCGGACAAGGGCGCGTCCTGCGAGATGTCCACCCGCTCGGCGCCTGGCTGGTCACACCCGATGACATCGGCGACCCGCAGGATCTGGGCATACGGCTGTGGGGCGACGGAGAACTCCGCCAGGACGGCCACACCGGGAACATGATCTGCCCGGTGCGCCACATCGTCCGGTACCTGAGACAGATCGCAGAGCTGGATGCCGGCGATTAGATCAATGCCGGCACCCCGGCCGGAGCATCCCGTACGTCGACACCGCTCCGCACGACGGCGCCGACGGCGTCTACCGCTCGATGATCGAGATCCTGGAACGCTGCCTCGCCGACCAGCGCCGATCGCTGGGGGCAGAACAGGAGTTCCTCACACCGCACGACCTTCTACCGCACCCCCTCGGACCGGAAAGACCATGACCAGGATCGACGCACACCATCACATCTGGCGGCCGATGTCCGCCCCCCACCCGACGACGGGCTCCGGCCCCCGCCGCCGCGCACACAGCTGGCTCGACGCGCCGGAAATGGCTTCCGTGCGGCGGGACTTCACCCTGGCGGACTTGGCACGGGAGACCGCGGCGGCGGGCATCGACCGCACGATCCTGGTCCAGGTCCTGCCCGAGACGGACGAGACCGCGGAGTTCCTGGCCCTGGCCGTGCGGACCGACCTGGTGGCAGGCGTCGTCGGCTGGGCCGACCTCACCTCGAACAGCCTCTCCGACACCCTGGCCGCCCTACGGTCAGCGCCCGGTGGTGAACTCCTGGTGAGCATACGTCACTTGGTGCAGAGCGAGCCGGACCCCGACTGGCTGAACCGGCCCGACGTACACCGGGGCCTGCACACGGTCGCCGCCGCGGGCCTCGCCTACGACCTGCTCACCCTCCCGCACCAACTGCCCGCCGCCATCGCCACCGTAAGAGCGCTACCCGAGCTGACATTCGTCCTCGATCACCTGTCCAAACCCCCCATCGCCCGGGGCGAACTCCAGCCGTGGGCATCACTGATCCGCCAACTGGCGGCGCAGCCCAACGTGTTCTGCAAGCTGTCAGGCATGGTCACCGAGGCCGAGCGGGACCACGTGAGCATGGCCGCCCTGCGCCCGTACGCCGACGTGGCGCTGGATGCCTTCGGCCCGGAGCGGATGATGTTCGGCTCGGACTGGCCGGTGTGCCTGCTGGCCGCCCCGTACGAGGAGGTCGTCGCCGTAGCCGAAGACCTGACCGCGGGCCTCACCGAAGCCGAGCGCTCCGAGGTCTTCGGCGGTACGGCGGCCCGTGCCTACCGACTGAGGAAGGACCTGTGAGAGTCCGTTTGGCCTACGGGCAGTCAGGGCTCGACATCGACGTGGACCCGCGCGCGACGACAGTCGTCCTTCCCGTTCACCACGAAGCCGCCCCCGACCACAACGCCGTACTGCGCTCGGCGCCGCGCGCACCCGTCGCCGGTCCACCGCTGCGCGAACGCGTACGATCCGGACAGAAGGACCGGTCTTCGTGCCCTGCTCACCGGCTTCCCGGCGCTCCTTCCCCGGTGACCGGTTCGCACACCCCACACACCCTTCACCCGAGGAGTCCCTGATGACCGCCGCCTTCCACGTCCTGACCACCGGTTACGCCGATACGCGGGTGGCCGGCACCGTCACCCTGCTCGTCGATGGCGAGACGGTCGCGATCGTCGATCCGGGCATGGTCGCGGACCGCCGACTCATCCTGGATCCGCTCACGCACCACGGACTGAGCCCGGAAGACGTCACCGACGTGATCTTCAGCCACCACCACCCGGACCACACGCTGAACGCGGCACTGTTCCCCGCAGCCCGCTTCCACGACCACATGGCCATCTATCACGACGACATCTGGGAGGACCGCGACGCCGACGGATACCGGCTCTCCCCGTCGATCGCGCTCATGACGACCCCCGGCCACACCGCGCAGGACGTCAGCACCCTGGTCACGGTCGCCGAGGGCCTGGTGGTCCTGACGCACCTGTGGTGGACCGCCGAGGGACCGGCCGACGACCCCTTCGCCCCCGACCGCGAGCAGCTGCGGGCGGCCAGGGAGAAGGTCCTGGCCCTCGGCCCGGTCCTGATCGTGCCCGGACACGGAGCACCGTTCGTGCCGTCGTCGTCCACGCCCGTCTAGCCCGCCTTCATCCCTTCGTCTCCCTCCGAGACTGTTCGGGCGTCCGTGACCGGAGCCTCTTGGACGATCACGCCCCGACCCCCGTCGGGTGGACCGGGGCATCGCCTGCGCGGGTCAGTGTCCTCGGCAGCAGGAGTCACCCGGTGTCCGGCCGGCGCCGAGCGCGCCCAAGCGCTGCGCCGCCTCGGCTCGGGAGGCGTCCGGCCTGGGATTGCGCGTCGTGGACCACCCGTCCGGAGACGAGCGTGTACCGGACTGAGGTGGCGCGGATCTCCTTCACCGGCACCCTGGTGATGTCCCGGTCGAGGACGATCAGGTCGGCCCTTCGGCCCGGTCGAACGGTTCCCGCACCGCCGTCGTGCAACTGGTGCGCCGCGCCTGCGGTGTGCATGACCAGCGACTGGGTCCGGGTCAGGCCTTCCGCGGTGTTGAGCGGGGGTTCGTTCTCTGCGGGGTTGCTGCGGTCGATCGCGGTGGCGATCTGCGTGAAGGGCAGCAGCGGGTCGACCGGCCAGTCCGAGCCGCCGGCCAGCCAGGCCCCCGCCCGGGCCAGGCTGCGCGCCGGGTACAGACGTGCGTACCGCTCCGGCCCGATGTAGGGACGCAGCGAGTCGCGGGTGAAGGACGACGGCATCGCCCTCCCTCGCCGGTCCACACGGCGCGCGGTGCGACGGAGGAACGGCACACCGTGACCGCGGCAGGGCTGCGGAGGCGCCGGTCCCGCACCGGCAGAGCCCTGGTCCGCGACCTCATCGCATCACTGGCCCGGAGCAGATCTGACTCACCGTCCGATCACGACGTCACACGGACCCTGGTGAGGGAGGCGGGTGGTGATGTGCCGGGCCAGCGGTACGAGGTGGTCGATGCCCTTGGCCGTTGAGTCCCCGCGTCGGTCGAGGCGAGGGTGAGCACCCAGGTGCGGGACCGGCGCGCCACACCAGGTAGCCGCCGCTTTCACTGAAGGCGGCCTGTCCCAGCCCGGCGACCATGCTGACTCGCATGTCCCGCATGCCCGCTGAGGAGGGCTCAGCGGCCAGTTCCCGCGCGGCTTTGTGTTCGACGTCGCCCCAGCGAGACGACATCGATCCCGCCCATGCCCTGACCCGGCTGTGCGCCCGCGCGGGCGGGGCGGGGCCGAGTCGAGCCCAGTGGCACACGTACGTGCCGGACGCTCCGTACCGGCGATTGTGCTGAGCATCCTGGGCGGAACGTACGGCTTGGCATTCCCACCGCCGAACCCGGAGACCCTGAGCACGAGGGTTCCCCGGTGGCGGACCGATGTGCTCCAAGGATGTGGACCAGCCCCGCGCGGCCCGCTCACCCGCAGGTTGAACCCCTGAGACGCTCGCTGCTCCCGGCCCATCGGCCTCACAGTGCCACGATCTGCCAGTCCTGGTTGGATCCGCCGGTGGAGGGCCACTGGATGACCGTGGCGCCGTCCGCGGTGGAGGTGTCCTTGACGTCGGCGCACCAGCCGTTGCGGACGTTGACGAGTTGGTGGTAGCCGCTGGTCTGGGAGGGCACCAGCTTCCACGACTGGTTGTCGCCGCCGTCGTCGGCCCACTGGTCCAGGCCCGCGCCCTGGGCTGAGCCGCCCGGACTGTCCAGGACCTTGCCGCTGCGGACGTTGGAGAGCCGGTAGGAGCCGTCGGCGTTGGGCAGCAGCTTCCACTGCTGGTTGGTTCCGCCGTTCCACGGCCACTGGTCGACGGTGGCACCGTCGGCGGTTGCGCCACCGCCGACCTCCAGCACCTTGCCGCTCTTGCGGTTCACCAGCCGGACGGTCCCCACGTCCGCGCTGAAGGGGCGGTCGTAGACCTCCAGGCCGCGGATCGAGGCCCAGGTGCCGGAGGGCAGTCCGGTGACGGTCACCCGTACATATCGTGCCTGCGCGCGGAAGACGGAAACCTGCACCTGGCTGGTGCCGTTCGTGGCGGTCAGGTCGGCGAGGGTGGTCCAGTTGGCGTTGTCGGTGGAACCCTCGATCCGATACCGGTAGTTGGTGGCAGCGGACTCCCAGGCGATCCGGGTGCCGGTCAACGACCTCTCCGAGCCCAGTTCCACCTTCAGCCACTGTCCCGTGTCGCCGTTGCTCGCGCACCAGCGGGTGGCGGTGGAGCCGTCGACCGCCTTGGCCGCGATGTTGCCCTTGGAGGTCTCCTCGCTGCTGGCCGTCGCCGTCTTGCCGGCGGCGATGTTCGCCGGCTGCACGGAGCGGTCCAGCGTGACCCCGACGACGCTGTCCTCGGGGATGCGGGTGCGGTTGATGCCGGTGATCGTCACCCTGCCGTCCGCGCCGGCGGTGTACGACAGGTCGGCACCCGTGGCGACGTCGAAGACGTGGGTGACCTGCGCGTCTCCGATGGACGGCGTGGTGAAGCCGGTGCCGCTGTAGCCGGGCAGCAGGTGGACGTAGAAGGTGTTGTCCTTGTACGTGAAGCCGTACTGGCCGTCCACCGGCTCCCACGGTCCGCCGCGCGTGCCGTACACGGCCTGGCCGCAGGTGGTCAGGAAGGAGCCGACCCTGCGCACCACGGCGGCCTGGTCGGCGGGGACCACCCCGGTGCGGTCGGGGCCGACGTTGAGCAGGCAGGTCATGTTCCGCACCCAGGCGTTGACCAGGACGTTCATGGTGGCGGAGAAGCTCATCACCTTGGAGTCGGCCTTGTATCCCCAGGCGCCGCCGATGGTGAAGCACTTCTCCGCCACCTTCCCGGCGCGGATCGCACCGGTGGGGACCGACGAGCCCTCCTCGCTGGTGTAGTCGCCGATCCAGCCGGAGCGCAGGGTGGTGACGATGTCGGGCTGGTGCTTGCGGACCAGGCCGGTCAGGCCCAGCGGCTTGCCGGTGGCGGGATCGGTGTCGCTGTAGGAGGCGTCCACCGGCCAGTCGTTGGCGGCGTCGCGGTACTTGCCGGGCTCCCAGAAGAAGGCGGCGTCCGCGTCCGTGCCCTGCTGACCCAGCCAGCCGCCGTCCCACCAGAAGTCGTCGATCTTGCCGTACTGGGTCACCAGCTCCTTGACCTGCTGGTACACCTCGTTCTTCATGACCCGCGCGTTCTCCTTGTGCGCGGGATCGGTGGTGTAACCCCAGCTGTTGGCAAGGCAGTTGGTGCCGGTGACGTCGTAGTAGCCGGGGTAACGCCAGCTCAGGGGGGAGAAGTAGAGACCGACCTTGAGTCCGGCGTCGCGTACGGCGGTGACGTACTCGCTGATCAGGTCCCGCTGCATCGGGGCCTGTCCGGCGTGGAAGGCGTTCGGATGGGTGGACGGCCACAGTGCGAAGCCCTCGTGATGGCGGGCCGTGAGGACGGTGTACTTCGCGCCCATGTCCTTGGCCAGCTGGGCCCAGTCGGCCGGCTTGTAGGCGCTCGCCGTGAACTGCTCGCCGGTCGCGTCGGTGAAGTACTTCCTGTAGTTCTCCGGCGTGACGGCGGCGTTCTCCATGTACCACTCGCCCCTGGCCGGGCCGGAGTAGACGCCCCAGTGGATGAACATGCCCAGCCTGGCGTCCTGCAGCCACTGGATCTTCTCGTCGGACTGCTGCTCGATGCCCAGATCCGACTTGGGGATCCGCAGGGGGAGAAGGGGCAGCGGCTGGGGGGAGGCGGCCGCGTGCGCGGGTGTGGCCAGTGTCGGCGAGACGGCTGCGGCAACCGTCGTGACGGCCATGCCGGTCAGCACTCTGCGGCGACTGATCGGTTCGGACAAGGTTCTCTCCTGACTGTTCACAAAACAGCACGGACAGTCGTGCGGCTCAGGGGGAGCAGGCGTAAGGACGGGCACCCCGGCGGTGGACCGTATGCCACCACACGACTCAGGGACATAGGATGAATTAGCGGGTGCGGAAAGGACTATTGTCCATAGCTGAGACGCAACTGCCTGAATTTACAGGCTAATTGCCGATCGTCTTGATCGTCGAGATACACAACATGGGATGTATTTACCTTGGGGTAACTATTGACGAGGGCATGCCCGGTACCTACTGTCCTGCGTCGGAACCGAACAGATTTCAACAATCAGAAGCCCTGTCGTTGGGAGCCAAGTGCCCATGCTCAGAGGTGCGTTCAGTCCGGTGCTCGTCCTCCTCCTGGGCGTCTTCACGCTGCTGGTCGCCGGCGTGCCCGCCCAGGCCGCCCCGGTCACCGTGACCAACGGGACGCAATTCACCGACACCACGGGATCCGTGGTGCACGCCCATGGCGGCGGGGTGATCAAGGTCGGCTCCTCCTACTACTGGTTCGGTGAGAACCGCAACGCCGACAACACCTTCAAGGCCGTCTCCGCCTACCGCTCGACCGATCTGAAGACCTGGGAGTTCAGACGCGATGTGCTGACCCAGGCCAGCGACCCGGAGCTGGCGGTCGCCAACATCGAGCGCCCGAAGGTGATCTACAACAGCACCACCGGCAAGTTCGTGATGTGGATGCACAAGGAGAACGGCACCGACTACAACCAGTCCCGCGCCGCCGTCGCCGTCTCCGACACCGTCGACGGCGACTATGCCTGGCGGGGCAGCTTCCGGCCGCCGTCCGGCACCACGTCCCGGGACATGACCCTGTTCAAGGACGACGACGGCACGGCATACCAGATCACCTCCGCGGCCGGCAACGCCGACCTGCACATCTACAAGCTCACCGCCGACTACACCGGCTACGACACCCTGGTCGCCAACCCCTGGCCGGGCAACTACCGTGAGTCCCCCGCACTGTTCAAGCGCGACGGCGTCTACTTCATGCTCACGTCCGGCACCAGCGGCTGGAATCCCAACCAGCAGAAGTACGCCACCGCCACCAGCCTCGCCGGCCCCTGGACCGCCATGGCCGACGTCGGTGACGCCACCGCCTACGGCTCCCAGACCGCGTTCGTGCTGCCCGTCCAGGGCACGTCGGGCACCTCGTACCTCTACCTGGGCGACCGCTGGGGCAATTCCATGGGCGGCACCGTCAACGACTCCCAGTACGTCTGGCTGCCGCTGACCTTCCCGACCCGGACCACCATGAACCTGCCCTGGTACCCGCAGATCGCCATCGACACCGCCGCCGGCACGGTCACCGGCGTCGGCGGCGGCCCGTACTACAGCCTCATCGCCCGGCACAGCGGCAAATGTCTCGACGTCACCGACAACTCGGCCACCGACAGCGCGGTCGCTCTCCAGTACACCTGCAACGGCGGCCTCAACCAGCAGTGGCGCCTGCAGGACGCCGGCGATGGGTACGTGCGCATCCTCGCCCAGCACAGCGGTAAGTGCCTCGATGTGGCGAACGCATCCACGGCCGACGGCGCGTACGTCAACCAGTACCACTGCACCACGGGCACCAACCAGCAGTGGCGGTTCCAGAACCAGCCAGGCGGCTACTACAGCCTCATCGCCCGGCACAGCGGCAAGTGCCTGGACGTGGCGAACGCCTCCACCGCCGACGGCGCCCGCCTCATCCAGTGGCCCTGCAGTACCGGCACCAACCAGCAGTTCCAGCGGCCCGCGGTGTGAGACGGTCGAGCCCGGCGGACGTTCGGTGTCCGCCCGGCATCCACTTCGGCGCGGCTGGGCCCTGCCTCGGGGCACGCTCCGCCAGACGGGCACCCGCACCCAGCGAAGGACATCAGCCACGGCGAGATGGTCCGCGCCGGCAACGACCAGACCCTGCGCATCGATCCGTGCCGACCGCAGTACGTCTACCAGGGCGTTGACCCCAACGCCAACAGCTCCGACTACAACGCACTGCCGTGGCGGATGGGCCTGTTCACCCAGACCAGCTCCACGTGCTGACCGCCTGAACCATCACCGAGCAGCCACGCATCCCGCCGGGAACTCACCCGGCGGGGTGCCGTCTCACTCAGCGAACTGTTTCAGCTGTTCCAGCGGACCACGGCCTCACTTGCCGTAGTGCGCGTCGTAGATCGAGATCGCCGACTTGTTGTTCTACCTGTCGGTGACGCCGGCACGAAGGGAGATGCCCGCCAACACCGCGTGGCGATCGCCGTCGTGATCGCCTGTCTCACCGCCGTGAACGCCCTTCTTCGCCGGCGCCGCCTGGAACGGAGCGCCAGCGACTTCGCCCGCGGATGACCGCGGCGCCCGCCCGAGAGCCACTCCGGGCGGGTGCCGGTCCCAGTTCAGGACGCCGTGCCGGTCACTGTGCTCCCCGACTTGGTCACGTAGTACGTCGTGGTGACGCCGCTCCAGAAGTGGAAGGTGAGCTTCACGCGTGCGTTGTCCTTGACCGCGTCGAGGAAGGCGGGCGTGAGGCGGATGGCCTTCTTGGCGTAGTCCGGCGCGAAGGCGGTGTTGAACTGCTGGTACGGAGTCCAGTTGGTCGGACCGGCGTTGCCGCCGTCGGCGTAGGTGGCCTCCATGGTCGCCAGCACGTCACCGCGGAACTGCGTGGGGATCCGGAATGAACCGGTCGTTGCGGTGGTGCCCGACTGCGCCGGGGTGTCGTAGGTGATCACGCGGATCGGCCAGGCAACGCCCCGGGAGAACGTGGCCTGGAGCGTCGCGTTGACCCCGTAGGCGCGGTTGCCGACGAGCCGGGTGAGCGCGGCCGCCTTCAGGGTGAGCCGGTTTCCGGAGAGGGCGTAGTCCCTGCCGCTGACCAGCTTCGTGCTGCCCTGCTTGAGCGCCGTGAAGGTGGCGCCGTTCAGGTTCAGGGTGAGCGTACGGTCCTTGACGGGGCCGGACTTCGGCACGAAGACGCTGTCCGAGGCGGCGGTCGCCGAGCGCGTCGTCCAGCTCGACCTGATCTGGCGGAACAGCCCGGCGTCCTTCCAGCGGAGCTTGCTGCGGTCGTAGAAGGAGCCGTTGTCCCACAGGACGGTGGTGACCTTGTTGGTGCGGGCGGCGTGACCGAGCGCTTCGAAGTACCTCAGCATCTCGCCGCGTTCCACCGCGCCGGGGCCGTGGTCGTAGCCGAGCAGGCCGTACTCGCCGAGGACGACGGGGATGCCCTGCGCGACGAATGTGTCGCGCATCCGCTTGAACGTTTTGGCCAGGTCTGCCTGAGCCTGCGCGTCGAAGCGGGTGGAGCCGGCGACGTTCACGCTGAACGGGAAGTAGCCGTAGTAGTGCACGGTGGCGACCAGCCGGGGGTCGTGCAGCGACTTGATCGTGGCGGCCAGGTTGTCCATCAGCCGCTGGTCGGGGGTGCAGACCTCGGTGGGCAGCATGAGCAGGCGGTTCTTGTTGTTGCCACCCGACGCACGCACGATCTTGTGGAAGGACGTGTTCAGTTCGTTGAGCAGGCCGGCCTTGCGGGCGTTGTCGGCGTTGTCGAACTGGGGCTCGTTGACGCTCTCGAAGAGCACCTGGGCGGGCTCGTTCCGGAACGTGGTGGCGATCTGAGTCCAGGTCGCGTTGAAGCGGGCCAGTACCTTGTCGTGGTCGGTGGACATCTTGCTGGTCCACTGCCAGGAGTCGTGATGGACGTCGAGGATCACGTAGAAGCCGTCGGCGATCGCCCAGTCGACGACCTCCTTGACCCGGCTCATGTACGCCGGATCGATGGCGTACTTCGGTGCCGTTCCCTGGTGGTCGCTCCAGGTCACGGGGATGCGGATGCTCTGGAACCCCTGGTCGCGGACCGAGTCCAGCAGGGCTTTGGTGGTGCGGGGCTGACCCCAGTCGGTCTCGTTGGGGCCGGCGTCCAGGCTGTTGCCCAGGTTCCAGCCCGGCTGCATCGCGGCCACGGCCGCCATCTCGTTGCCCGGAACCGGGGCCGGCGCCGCGGACGCCTCGGGCTTGGCGTCGTCGCCGAACGCCCCGAAGACCGTGCCGTAGGCGATGACGCCTCCGGCGATCAGTGCCAGCGGTGTACCCACTACGAGCCGAAGCCGGCGTCGGCGGTGCTGTGGGGCCTGCTGCTTCTTCATGCTCATCCGTTCTGGAAGACCGAGCCGGTGTCGCCCTTCAGTGGCCGCCGCCGGCCAGAAGGTTGCCGCGTTTCTCAGGCAATACACAGAAACGGCCGGCGCCCTGTACGGCGGCACAACGGTTCACGTCTGTTCACCTCGCGGCCAGCGGTGCCCTGCGACGGCGTCCGTCAGCAGCGCACAAGGGCACGGCCGGCGATCCTGAACCCTGGCCGGCATGCGGTCGGACAGTGCGGCGCGTGCCTGTCTCCAACTCCCGAACTCCGGGCGGCAGGTCGGGTGGAATGCCCGTGGATCGGCGATGCCCTGCGGCGCGGCGACAGTCGGGACCGGGAGCGTGGAGGCCGGTCACGGTCCGGAACAGCGGATCAGATGTGTGTCCGAGACGTCCCAGCCGCGCGAACGGTGGCGGGTGCGGGCAGAGGGCCGTACGCGAGTCAAGGCGAGGGCGAGAAAGCCGAGCGCCGTCAGGCGGTGAGTAGGACGTCCAACCTCGGCTCGCGCGTCAGTTTCGGACCGACGTGCGACGAGCAGCGGCGACGAAGCAGCGGAGTCTCAGGTCGGCAAGGCTGTCGACGAAGTACTGATCGGCAAGCGACGAGCCTGGTGTGGCGGCGGCTTCACAACGGCATCCCGGCAGGGATCCATGTACGGGCGCGCCATTCCTCCACCGTGATCGTCTGCCCGGTGTAGGTCGGAACGTCTGCCCGGTGTAGGCCGGAAAGAAGTAGACGAAGTTCCTCAGGGCGAGCAGAACCAGCGTGCCCGCGCGGACCGCGCCCCTCGTCCGGCGAGCCTCGGACGCACCTGGGGTCCGAGCGGCACGCCAACCGGCATCGCCACTGCCAGGCACAGGAGCGGGACGAACGCCACCGCATAGAAGCCAGTCGCGGCGCAGCGCCCAGCGGTAGAGCAGATGGATCAGCACGCAGCTCGCTACCCACCACCTTAATCAAACGTACGTTCCCTTTCGATCTTGGTGGGGATCTTTCGGATGGTCTTGCGGGGGCCGGCGAGGCTCTTTCGATACGTTCATGTATCCGATACATTTCTGTATCGAATGGAGGTCGGACATGGCGGTTGAGGGCACGGCCAAGCGTGTGACCAGGCGCCGGGTCCAGACCCGGGCCCGACTGCTCGAGGCCGCATTCGGCGTGTTCGCCGCCAAGGGCTTCGGGCGGGTGTCCATCGAGGAGGTCTGCGAGGCGGCCGGGTTCAGCCGGGGAGCCTTCTACTCGAACTTCGCCACCCTCGACGAGCTGTTCTTCGCGCTGTACCGGGAGCGGGCGGACCTCATCGCGGAGCAGGTCGCCGACGCGCTCGCCGGCGGCGGCCCCGA
This sequence comes from Streptomyces sp. NPDC086549, assembly GCF_044746205.1. Taxonomy (NCBI): domain Bacteria; kingdom Bacillati; phylum Actinomycetota; class Actinomycetes; order Kitasatosporales; family Streptomycetaceae; genus Streptomyces; species Streptomyces sp. NPDC086549. Next base: position 352,389 of record NZ_JBIVBS010000010.1, read on the forward strand.
CCTGGACGTGCCCGCTTCCGTGGACCGGGTCACCGAGGTGCTGCTGCTCGACGTGGACTGGCTGCTGGTGAAGACCGACTTCCTGGTGCACGCCGCCCGTGACCCCGAGGTCGCCCAGGCGCTCCTCGACCACCGGGCCCGCCTCAGACGTGCCATAGCCGACCGGCTCGCGCGGGCCAAGGGCCACACCGAACTGCCCGCCGTACTCGGCGATGTCGACGGCGCGGCGCACGCCGTGGTCGCCGCATACGACGGGGTCACCACCCAACTGCTGCTGGACCGGGACGTGGAGACCGCCCGCGCCTGGCTGGGGCAACTGCTCACCGCGCTGCTGGCCGATGGCGGCAGCGCCCCCGAACGAGTCGTCTAGGGAAGGAAAACGGTCGCCATGGACGCGGACGTCATCGTCGTCGGAGCGGGCCTCGCGGGCCTGGTCGCGGCGCACGAAATCACCAGCCGGGGCAGGCGCGTCGCCCTGGTCGACCAGGAGAACGCCGCCAACCTCGGCGGGCAGGCGTTCTGGTCCTTCGGCGGGCTCTTCCTCGTCGACTCCCCGGAACAGCGCCGCCTGGGCATCAAGGACTCCTTCGACCTCGCCTGGAACGACTGGCAGGGCAGCGCCCGGTTCGACCGTGTCGAGGACGAGGACTCCTGGGCGGTGCGCTGGGCCCGCGCCTACGTCGAGTTCGCGGCGGGGGAGAAGCGGTCCTGGCTGGAGGGCCACGGCATCGCGCTGCTGCCCACCGTCGGCTGGGCCGAGCGCGGCGACCTGCGCGCGGACGGGCACGGCAACTCCGTACCCCGCTTCCACATCACCTGGGGCACCGGCACGGGCGTCGTCGAGCCGTTCGCGCGGTACGCCCAGCAGGCCGCCCGCGACGGGCTGCTCACCTTCTACCACCGCCACCAGGTGGACGAGCTGGTCATCGAGGAGGGTGCCGCGCGCGGGGTGCGCGGCACGGTCCTCGCCGACGACGACTCGCCGCGGGGAGTGGCCTCCAACCGCGACCGGATCGGCGAGTTCGAACTCACCGCCCAGGCCGTGGTCGTCACCAGCGGCGGCATCGGCGCCAGCCACGACATCGTCCGACGCTACTGGCCCGAGCGCCTCGGCACGCCCCCCACGGAGATGGTCACGGGCGTCCCCGCCTACGTCGACGGCCGGATGCTCGACATCAGCGCGGAGGCGGGCGTACGGCTCGTCAACCGGGACCGTATGTGGCACTACACCGAGGGCCTGCAGAACTGGGACCCCATCTGGCCCGGCCACGGCATCCGCATCCTGCCCGGCCCGTCCTCCATCTGGCTGGACGCCCTCGGCCGCCGGCTGCCCGACCCCTGCCTGCCCGGCTACGACACCCTCGGCACGCTCAGGCATCTGCGCACCACCGAGGACATCGCGGGCCACGACCACTCCTGGTTCGTGCTCACCCGGAAGATCATCGAGAAGGAGTTCGCGCTGTCGGGCTCCGAGCAGAACCCGGACATCACCGCCAAGGACCGCAAGGCGGTGCTCCGCGACCGGCTGCTCGGCAAGGGCGCGCCCGGACCGGTGAAGGCCTTCCTGCGCAACGGCGCGGACTTCGTGACCGCGGACACCCTCGAGAAGCTCGTCGAGAAGATGAACGGCCTCACCGACAAGGCGCTGCTCGACGCGGCCGAGGTGCGCCGCCAGATCGAGGCGCGCGACCTGCAGATCGCCAACCCCTACAGCAAGGACTCCCAGGTCCAGGGCATCCGCAACGCCCGCCGCTACATCGGCGACCGCCTCGGCCGGGTCGCCGCTCCGCACCGCATCCTCGACCCGGCGGCCGGACCGCTGATCGGCGTCAAGCTGCACGTCCTCACCCGCAAGACCCTCGGCGGCATCCAGACCGACCTGGACTCCCGCGCCCTGGGCGCCGACGGACAGCCCATCGGCGGGCTGTACGCGGCGGGCGAGGTCGCCGGCTTCGGCGGCGGCGGCGTCCACGGCTACAACGCCCTTGAGGGCACCTTCCTCGGCGGCTGCCTCTTCTCGGGGCGTGCGGCCGGGCGGGCCGCGGCGAAGCAGACGGCCTGACGTCAGTCCGTCAGGAGCTCCGCCAGCACCGAGGCGTGGCTCTCCTGCGGGGACTTGGAGGCGGTCAGCAGCGTCACCGGGCCCTCGCGGGCCGACTCCCGGAGGCCGTCGAGGAGCCCGGCGGCCTCCGGCGCGGCGAGCTCCGCCTCGTAACGGCTCCGGAACTCGTCGAACGAGCCCTCGTCCGAGTGGTACCAGCGACGCAGCTCGGTGGACGGGGTGAGGGCCTTCGGCCACTCGTCCACCCGGGCCGCGTCCTTGGACAGGCCCCGCGGCCACAGGCGGTCGACCAGGACGCGCACGCCGTCCTCCGGCTCGGGCGGTTCGTAGATCCGGCGTACGCGGACGGTCATGCACGGGCCTCCGTCGAAAGGTGGGTCGGGCGCCGGAAGCGTACTGTGGCGAGTCGGGAAGGTGACCGTCCCTGATCGGCGACGCGGCGTAACTTGACCTGAACGAGGGGGATTTTGTTCAACTTGGCCGCCTAGTCTGTGGGGCGTTTGATCATTCGCCATCCCCCCGAGGAGCGACACGTGACGCCACCGCGCCGGCCGGCCGCCAGACGACGCACCGCAGTCCTCCGCCGCGAGGCGGTTCTCGCCACCGTCCCCGTCGCCGTCGCGGCGCTGCTCGCGGCCGCCGGTCCGGCCGCGGCCGGGACGACCGGCTCGGCCGGCGTGGGAGACCCCTACTTCCCGTTCGAGGGCAATGGCGGCTACCACGTCCGCCACTACGGCCTGACGCTGCGTTACGACACCGCCTCCCGCCACCTCGACGCCACGGCGGTCCTCACCGCCCGCGCCACCCAGCGGCTGACCCGCTTCGACCTCGACCTCAAGGGACTGAAGGTCACCCGCCTCACCGTCGACGGCACCACGGCCGGCTTCCGCCGCGACGGACAGGAACTCGTCGTCACTCCGCGCCGGGCCCTTCGCAAGGGCCAGGAGTTCCGCGTCAAGGTCACCTACAACGGCACCCCCAAGCCGGTCACCGACCCGGACGGCTCCGTGGACGGGTGGATCCCCACCGACGACGGTGCCTTCGTCGCCGGCGAGCCGCAGGGCTCGATGACCTGGTTCCCGGCGAACAACCACCCCAAGGACAAGTCCTCCTACGACTTCACGATCACCGTCCCCGAGGGACGCACGGCGGTCGCCAACGGCGTCTTCCTGGGACAGCGCACCGCGCACGGGCACACCACCTTCCGCTGGCGCCAGACCGAGCCCATGGCCGCCTACCTCGCCACGGCGACCGTCGGCAAGTTCAAGGTCGAGCAGTACACCACGCGCGACGGCATACAGGTGTACAACGCCGTCGACCCGCGGGAGGCGAGCGCCGCCGCGCCCGTCCTCAGGAAGCTGCCGTCCGTCCTGGAGTGGGAGAGCAGGCTCTTCGGCCCCTACCCCTTCCGCGCCGCCGGATCGATCGTCGACCGGGCGCCGAACGTCGGGTTCGCCCTGGAGACCCAGGGCCGGCCCGAGTACGACTCGGCGCCCGACCTGAGCACCCTCGTGCACGAGAACGCCCACCAGTGGTTCGGCGACTCCGTCTCCCTCACCGCCTGGAAGGACATCTGGCTCAACGAGGGCTTCGCGACCTACGCCGAGTGGCTCTACAGCGAGCAGCACGGCGGCGACAGCGCCCAGAAGACCTTCGACAAGCTGTACGCGAAGCCGGCCGGCGACGATCTGTGGGCCTTCCCGGCCGGCGACCCCGGCAGCGGCGCCGACATCTTCGGCACCCCCGTCTACGCCCGCGGCGCCATGGTCCTGCACGAGCTGCGCAAGGCCGTCGGCGACCGGACGTTCTACCGCATCCTGCGCACCTGGGCGGCCGGGCACCGGGGCGGGCACGGGACGACCGCGCAGTTCGTGCGGCTGGCCGAGCGGGAGTCCGGCAAGGACCTGGACGGACTGTTCCACACCTGGCTGTACACGAAGGGCAAGCCGGCCGAGGAGTAAGGCGGATCCGGGGTCTTTGGCCATGTCCCGAACGGACAGAGGAACCTGACGAGTTCCTCACATGTCTCGGCCATGGTCGGAGAATGATCAATCGCAGAACCGCCGTCGCACTCCTCTCATCCCCCCTCCTGCTCACCGGATGCGGCGGCGGCGCCGCGGCGGCGCCGCGCCTCGAAACGACCCCGGCCCCGTCCCAGAGCCCGACACCGACGGTCTCGGCGGCACCGGAGACCTCCGTCGAGGCGGCCCCGCAGCGGATACCCGGACTCGGTCCGCGGACGTGGGAGGCGATACCCGCCCGGTCGCGCCAGGCGGTCGTGGCGACCGGACGCGGCAGGAACTCGTCCGTGTCCACCGTCGTCCTGCACGAGCGCACGGAAACCGGATGGCAGGCGGGCGCGAGCTGGGCCGGACACAACGCGCTGCGCGGCTGGAGCGACCATCACCTGGCCGGGGACCTGCGCTCCCCGCTCGGTGTCTACACCCTCACCGACGCCGGGGGCCTGCTCTCGGACCCGGGCAGTCGGCTGCCGTACGACCGCTCCAACGGTTTCACCTCGCCGGGCACCGGTTTCGAGGGCGAGTCGCTGGCCGGCTCGTTCGACTACGTCATCGCCATCGACTACAACCGCAGGCCCGGCACCTCGCCCCTCGACTGGACGCGCCCCCTCGGCGCGGGCCGCGGCGGCGGCATCTGGATCCACGTCGACCACGGCGGCCCCACCCACGGCTGCCTCAGCATCCCGAAGGCGCACATGAAGGAACTGCTCTGCGCCCTCGACCCGGACCGGCACCCCGTCGTCGTCATGGGGCACGCCGACTGGCTCGCCCGCTGAACCGCCTAGGATCCGCCCCGTGTGCGCATATGTGCTGGTCGCCGAGGACGACGAGATGCAGGCCGAACTCATACGCCGGTCCCTGCTGGCGGAGGGCCACACCGCCACCGTGGTCCACGACGGCTCGGCCGCCCTGGACGCGGCCCGCAGACTGAGACCCGACCTGGTGGTCCTCGACCTGATGCTCCCGGTGATCGACGGCTTCGGCGTGTGCCGGGTGCTGCGTGGCGCCACCGGAGACGACCCCGGCATCCCCGTGCTGATGCTCACCGCCCGCTCCGACGAGGACGACGTCCTGCTCGGCCTGGAGCTGGGCGCGGACGACTACATGACCAAGCCGTACAGTCCGCGCGAACTGATGGCCCGCATCCGTACGGTCCTGCGGCGCAGCGGTCACGGCGCCGGAGTCCGGGAGGAGGCCGCCGTACGCGCCGGCGGCATCTGCGTCGACCCGGTGCGGCACGAGGTGCGCTGCGACGGTGTGCCGGTGGAGTGCACCCCGGCCGAGTTCCAGATCCTGCTGGCCATGGCCGGGGAGCCGGACCGGGTGTTCACGCGGCGGCAGCTGCTGCAGTGCACCCGCGGTTTCGACCGGTCCTCCACCGAACGGGCCGTCGACGTCCACATCATGAACCTGCGCAGGAAGATCGAGGCCGATCCGCGGCGGCCGGTGCGGCTGGTGACCGTGTTCGGGGTCGGCTACAAGCTGAGCGGCGGACGCGGATGAAACCCCGGATACCGCTGCGCAAACGCCTGCTCGTCCGGCTGCTGCTCGCCTCGGCCCTGATCGCCGTGTGCTCCGTGGCGGCGACGGCCTGGCTGGCGGTGACCACCACCACCCGCGCCCTGAAGCAGGAACAGGGGCAGGACCTCAAGGCCGACACGAGAATCCTCGCCCGGCTCAGCGGTTACGCGGCGACCCACCCTGACTGGAAAGGAGTCCAGGACCTGGTCCGTGACCTGGCCGGACAGACCGGCCGGCGCATCGCCCTGACCGCCGCCGACCGCACTCTCATCGCCGATTCCGCATCGCGCCGCACCCCGCTGCCGCCCCAGCCGGCCGCCACCGTCGACCCCCTGCACACCGACACCTACACCCAGCCCGGGGCACAGCTCAGCGGTGTCGACCCGCGTGCGGTGGGGCCGTACATGCTGCCTGCCAAGGAACGCGACCAACTGGACGCCATCGCGCGCAAGCGGCGGCTGTGCTACGACCAGCACGGCGTCTCGATGATCAAGATCGAGCGGACCCGGAGCGGCCGGCCCGTACTCATCAACACGGACAAGACGGATGCCAGTGACCTGTTCCCGAACGAGTGCGGCGGCATGTGGCCGACCGAAGACCCCACCCGCACGGAGCGGAAGGCCCTCGACGTGCTGATGCAAGGCACCCGCGCCTGCATGGACCGCAAGGGTCTCGACTCGGGCTCGTCCTTCTTTCTCAACATCGATCCGAGAGTCTCCAAGTCCCTCGGTGTCGTTGCGCAGTTCGGCCTCAGGAGGGCGAGTGACCGGGGGGAGGATCTGCGCAGGATACAGAGCTGTGCCGACAGCGCGTTGCCCGTCCAGCTCGACCCGTACGTCGCCCCCGTGGCCCAGCTGTTCCTCGGCATCGGGGACCAGGCCGCGTCCCGCTTCGACATGTCACCGGCCAACAAGGCCAAGATCGTCGGCGCGGCCGCACTGGTCCTCGCCTTCACCGTCGCTGTCACGGCCGTGGTCGCGACCCGGCTCGTACGGCCCCTGCGCGCCCTGACCGAGGCCGCCCAGCAGCCGCCTGAACTGCATGTGCGGGTTCCGCTGACCACCCGGGACGAGACCGGCATCCTGGCTGAGGCATTCAACGACCTCACCGAGCGCCGGGAACGCCTGGAGGCCCAGCGCAAGGCGATGGTCAGCGACATCGCGCACGAACTGCGCAGTCCGCTCACCAACATCCGCGGCTGGCTGGAGGTGACCCGGGACGGCCTCGTGGACCCCGATCCCGCGCTGCTCGGCTCCCTGCACGAGGAGGCGCTGGTGCTCCAGCGCATCATCGACGACCTCCAGGACCTGGCGGCCGCCGACGCCGGCACCCTGCGCCTGCACCGCGAGCCGGTGCGCGCCGGCGAACTGCTCGACCAGGTCGCCGCCGCCCACCGGGTCGCGGCAGACGCCGCCGGGGTCGCCCTGGGCACCGAGGCCCACGGCGACCCCTGGCTGCACGCCGACCCGGTACGGATGCGGCAGGCCCTGGGCAACCTGGTCTCCAACGCCCTGCGGCACACGCCCGCCGGCGGCACGGTCACCCTGGCCGCCCGCCGGGACGGCGACCGGGCCGTCTTCACCGTCACCGACACCGGCACCGGCATCGCCCCCGAGGACCTGCCGCACGTCTTCGACCGGTTCTGGCGCGCGGAGAAGTCCCGCAGCCGCCGCACCGGCGGCAGCGGCCTGGGCCTGGCCATCGTCCGCCACCTGGTCGCCGCCCACGGCGGTACGGCCGAGGCGGCGAGCGAGCCGGGCGGGGGAGCCGAGTTCACCCTGCGGCTGCCCGCGGCGCCGCCGCCCGAGGACGGGTGAGAGCCGGTTCGATCCCGGTCTCCCTCGTCTCACTGGGACACCGTGGTCCGTCCCGCCGCAAGCGGCCGATGACCAGGGTCCCGGGGCGGCCGTGCCGGCGCGTTCACTGCTCCCGCATGCCCCAGGGCGAGCCGTAAGCGGTCAGCAGGTCCAGGAACGGGCGGGCCGGGAACGCCTCCGGGCCGAGGACGCCCGAGCCCGACCACGCGCCAGTGGCGAGCAGTTCGAGGGCGACCACCGGGTTGACGGCGGTCTGCCACACCACCGCCTGGCAGCCGTACTCCGCCATGGACCACTGGTTGTCGACCACGTGGTACAGGTACACCTCGCGCGGCGCGCCGTCCTTGGTACCCCGCACCCAGGTGCCCGCACAGGTCTTGCCGTGCATGCGCTCGCCCAGCGTCGCCGGGTCGGGCAGGCACGCGGCGACGACGTCCCGGGGCGAGACCGCGACCGGGCCCGCGGGGCCGGGGACGGTGACCGGGCCGGTGCGGTCGAGGCCCAGCCGGCGCAGCGTCCGGAGCGTGTCGATGAACTCCGTTCCGAGCCCGTACTTGAAGGTGACCCGCCGCGCGTCGACCCAGCGCGGCACCAGCAGCACCTCCTCGTGCTCCACGTTCACGCACTCCACCGGTCCGATGCCTTCGGGGAAGTCGAACACCTCGGGCTCGCTGAACGGCGCGGTGGTGAAGAAGCCGCGCTCCGCCTCGTACACCACCGGCGGGTTCAGACACTCCTCGATCGTGGTCCAGATGCTGAAGGACGGGGCGAAGTCGTAGCCCTCGACGGTGAGGTTCGCGCCGTCGCGGATGCCGATCTCCTCGATCTCGTCGAAGAGCTCGTCGGCCGCGTGCCGGGCGAACACGTCCGACAGGCCGGGCTCCACGCCCATGCCGACCAGTGCCAGCGTGCCGGACTTCTCCCAGTCGGCGGCCAGCGCGAACTGCTCGTCGCCGAGCTTGACACCGCACTCCTCGTACGGGCGCTCCGGGTGCGGCCGCGACAGGGACATGGCCATGTCCAGATAGCCGGCGCCGGCCGCGTGCGCCGCCCGGAACAGGGGCATGACGAAGCGCGGATCGGTGGCGTTGAGGAGCGCGTCGCAGCCGTGGCGCGCCAGCAGCTCGGTCACCGCCGACTCGTCGCCCGCGTCCACACGCTCGGCGCGGAAGCGCGCACCGTCGGCGCCGAGGGCCGCGACCGCCGCCTCGGCCCGGGCGAGGTCGTAGTCGGCGACGACCATCAGGTCGAAGAACGGACGCCGGGCGGCGATCCGGGTGATGGCGGTGCCGACACCGCCTGCTCCCACGAGCAGCACACGCATGGCGAAACTCCCTCACGATCCAAATCGAAGTCGAAGACAGGGCGCGCCTTGGCCCGAGATACAACGCCCCGGGCTCACGTAAGGTCAATGGCGTTGGCATAAGACGTCGGCCACGAGAGGGTGGGAGCCGTGCCGAAACCGGTGGTGCCCGAGGAGAAGCGTCGGCGGCGCCGGCCGACCAGGAGCGGCACCGTGCTGTCCGAGCGGCTGATCGTCGAGACCGCGCTGCGCATGCTGCGCGAACACGGCAGCACGGGGCTCACGGCGCGCCGCCTGGGCCTGGCCCTCGACTGCGACCCGAGCACGCTGTACCGCTACTTCCGCGGTATGGACGACCTGACCCTGGCCATCGGCGACGCGCTCATCGGGCAGGCGCTGCGCGGCTGGGAGCCCACGGGGCGGTGGCGGGCGGACCTGCGGGCCATCGGGCTGCGCATCCACGCGGCGTATGTCGCGCACCCGCAGGCGGCCCTGCTGACCGCGAACCGGGTCACCGGGCGGGCGCACGAGCTCGCCGCCGACGAGGCCGTCCTCGACGTGCTGCGCACGGCCGGCTTCCCGCTGCCGGACACCGTGCGCGTCTACCACGCCTTCATCGACCAGACACTGGCCTTCGCCGCGCTCGACGCCGCGACCCTGGCCCTGCCGAGCGCCTCCCAGCGGGCCGACGACGACAAGTGGAACTCGACCTACGCCCGCCTGCCCCGCACCACCCACCCCCGCATCGCCGAGGCGGCCCCCCTGCTGGCCACGCGCATGCCCACCAGTGCGTATCCGACGGCCCTGGACATGCTCCTGGACAGCGCGGCCGGGACGCTGGAGGCCGGTACGAGTCCGGAGCCGGCCGGGGCGGGGAATCGCCGACGGCCTGAGGGGCGTCCGGCCTGAGGGGTGTCCGGTCCGAGGGGTGCTCGATCCTGAGGGGCGCTCGGTCCCGAGGGGCGCGCGGTCCGAGGGGCGTCCGGCCTGAGGGGCCTCGCTACCCCCGCAGTGCCTCCCCCGCGGTGGCCGCCACCGCCTCGGCCACCGTCGCCAACGCGGGGGAGTCGAGCTTCCACTGCTGCCAGAACAGCGGGATGTCGACCGACCGCTCCGGCGCGAGGCGGACGAGGCGGCCGGCGCCCAGGAGCGGTTCGGCCTGCGCCTCCGGAACCATGCCCCAGCCGAGGCCCGCGGCCACCGCCTCGGCGAACCCCTCCGACGTCGGAACGTAGTGCCGCAGCCCGCTCGCCGCGCCCCGGCCCTGCGACAGCGCGCGCACGAAGTCGTCCTGGAAGTCGTCCCGCCGGTCGAAGATCACCACCGGGGCCTCGGCGAGCGCGTCCCGCAGCGGCCCGCCCAGATGCGCCGCGGCGAAGGCGGGGTTCGCCACCGGGAGGTAGCGCATCCGGCCCAGTGCGCGCACCGAGCAGCCCGGCACGGGGTCGGGCGACGAGGTCACCGCCGCCATCACCAGCCCCTCGCGCAGCAGCGCCGCCGTGTGGTCCTCGTCCTCGCGCCACAGCTCGAAACAGAGCCGTGGCTCCTGCGGCACGCGCGTGAGCGCCCCGAGGAACCAGGTCGCCAGCGAGTCCGCGTTCACCGCGATCGACACCCTCGTCGGCTCCCCGGCCCCGCTCATGCCGAGTTCGCCGCGCGCGTCGCGCTCCAGCCGGGCCAGCTGCCGGGCGAACCGCACGAGTACGTCGCCGGACTCCGTCGGCCGCACCGGCTTCGTGCGCTGGAGCAGCACCCGGCCCGTGCGCTGCTCCAGCGCCTTCACCCGCTGACTGACCGCCGACGGCGTGACGTGCAGAGCGGCGGCCGCCGCGTCGAACGTTCCCTCGTCTACCACCGCCAGCAGCGTCCGCACCTGGTCGAGGGGGAGCTCGGGCATCATGCGCACCCTCCCTTCGTCATTACAGCTGTTAATGGTACGTAAAAATCTTTAGCTGTACGCGGGGTGCTCCCTTTGCCTAGCGTCAAGGGCATGTCCAACGCCTTGACCACCGCGGCCGCCGGATTCGGCACCGGCCTCTCCCTCATCGTCGCCATCGGCGCCCAGAACGCCTTCGTCCTGCGCCAGGGGGTACGCCGTGACGCGGTCCTCGCCGTCGTCGGGATCTGCGCCCTGTCCGACGCGGCGCTCATCGCGCTGGGCGTCGGCGGTGTGGGCGCGGTCGTCGTGGCGTGGCCGGGGGCGCTGACCGTGGTGGGGCTGATCGGCGGTGCCTTCCTGCTCTGCTACGGCGCCCTCGCCGCCCGCCGTGTCCTCAGGCCCGGAACCGGCCTGCGGACGGAGGGCGAGGCCGTCGGCTCCCGCAGGCGGGCGGTGCTCACCTGCCTGGCGATGACCTGGCTCAACCCGCACGTCTACCTGGACACCGTGTTCCTGCTCGGCTCCCTCGCCGCCGACCGCGGCGCCCTGCGCTGGACCTTCGGGCTCGGCGCGGCGCTCGCCAGCCTGTGCTGGTTCACCGCCCTCGGCTTCGGCGCCCGGCTGCTCGGCCGCTTCCTGGCCAGACCCTCGGCCTGGCGCGTCCTGGACGGTCTGGTCGCCGCGACGATGATCGGGCTCGGAGCCATGCTCGTCGCCGGATCCTGAGACAGCCGGAATCCGGAATCCTGAGACAGCCGGAATCCCGGGACAGCCGGATGCGCGGAATGACGGTTCGGCGGTTGCGGGAGTTGCTGCGATAGTGAAGCTCGCATCGAAAGATGTAGTGAGCAACCACAGCGAGCAACGGGAAGCCCGTGGACACGAGCGAGAGCACAGGCAGCAGCACCGAACCGCAGTCCGGCCCGCTGGCCCCGCCGCCCCCGCCCCGGCACGGCTGGCGCCGCTGGGCGATGGACACCCGCCCCCTGCGTCGCCCCGCCTACCGGCGGCTGTGGACCTCGACCATCGTCACCGCCGTCGGCAGCCAGCTCACCGCCGTCGCCGTACCCAAGCAGATCTACGACATCACCCACTCCTCGGCCTGGGTCGGCTACGCGAGCCTCGCCGGTCTCGTGCCCATGGTGGTGTTCGCGCTGTGGGGAGGGGCGGTCGCCGACACCGTGGACCGCCGCAAGCTGCTGCTGGTCACCAACGGCGGGATAGCCGTGACCTCCCTGCTGTTCTGGGCGCAGGCCGTCACCGGGCTCCACTCGGTCGCCGTGCTGATGGTCCTGCTCGCGATGCAGCAGGCGTTCTTCGGCCTCAACGCACCGGCCCGCAACGCCTCCATAGCCCGGCTGGTGCCCGCGCAGGAACTGCCCGCCGCCAACGCCCTCGGCTCGACCGTCATGCAGACCGGGCTGGTGGCCGGGCCCCTGCTGGCCGGTGCGCTGATCCCGGTCATCGGCCTGCCCGAGCTGTACCTCATCGACGCCCTGGCCCTGTGCGTCACGGTCTGGGCCGTCGTACAGCTGCCCCCGCTGCCTCCGCTGGGGCAGGGGGTGGCCCGCCGCGCCGGGTGGCGGGAGATCGCGGCGGGCTTCCGCTACATCTCGCTGCACAAGGTGCTGCTGCTCTCCTTCCTCGCCGACATCATCGCCATGGTCCTCGGCATGCCCCGGGCCCTGTTCCCGCAGCTGGCCGCCCAGACGTACGCGTCGTACGGAGAAGGGCTCGCGCTCGGTGTGCTGTTCGCCGGGATCCCCGTCGGCGCCGTGATCGGCGGACTGCTCTCGGGCGCCTTCTCCCGGGCGCGGCGGCACGGCTGGATGGTGATCGGCGCGGTCGTCGGCTGGGGCGTGGCCATCGCCGGGTTCGGACTGAGCCGGAACCTCTGGGTCGCCCTGGCCTTCCTGGCGGCCGCCGGAGTCGCCGACATGATCTCCATGGTCTTCCGCGGCGCGATCCTGCTGTCCGCCGCCACCGACGAGATGCGCGGCCGTATGCAGGGCGTGTTCACGGTCGTCGTCGCGGGCGGCCCGCGCCTGGCCGACGTGCTGCACGGCACGGCGGGCTCGGTCTTCGGTCCGCGGGCCGCCGTCACGGGCGGCGGGCTGCTGGTCGTGGCCCTCATGCTGGGCCTGGCCGCCGCTGTGCCGGCACTGCGCCGCTACCGCGTCTGAGCGCCGCCTACAGCGGGCCGCGGCGGCGCAGCGCGTACGTGTCCATCAGCTTGCCCCGGGTCGTCTCCAGGCGGTGGGCGAGGATCTCGGCGACGGTCCGCACCAGCGACAGCCCGAGCAACGGGTCCTCCACGGACAGGCCCAGCACCGCCGCCGCGTCGAACTCGTACGCGCGCACGGCACTGAAGGCCACCGCGCCGAAGTCCCACTGGTACGGCGGGAAGAGCCACGACCAGCCGAGGAGGTCGCCGGCACCGAGGGTGGCAACGACCACCCGCTGCTGCGGCGTCACCTCCTGGTCGAGGTTGACCGCGCCCGAACGAATCACCCAGAAGCGGTCGGCGGTGCCTCCCGCTTCGAAGATCCTGGTGTCCTCGGGGAACGAGACCTCCTGTGCCAGCTCCATCAGACGCTCGCGCTGCACTTGCGGAAGGGCGGTCAGCAGTTTTATCGCTTTGGTCATGGCGCGGGGCTCCTCGCCGGCGGGGGTTCCGGTGTTGTGCCTGCACCCATTTCAGCCGCTGCCGCCGCCCTGAGCACCTCGGGGAGGGAAGATCCTGGGGCTCCGGTCCCGGAGGGCAGGAAAAAGCCCTGGCTGGACGGGGGAGGCCAGCCAGGGCCGTCAGGGGTGGCACAGGCAGGACCGGCTCGGTCGACTCCATTGCCACGTATGCATGAACGATAAACCATCTAGGGGGACTTCGTATAACCGGGAGCGGGTCACGTGACCTGTTTCACTCCGGCCTCCTCTCCGTGCCTGCCCGGTGCGGCGATTTCGTCCAGCACACGAGACACGGCCTCGTACGCCCATGCCCGTACGAACGCCTCCCGCGCTCCTTCCGGATCGGTCGCCCGCAGGTTCTCCGCACGCGCCTGCCAGGCTCGCTCCTCCGCCACCGCGCGGTCCCTGCCCCGCTGGATGCGCCGCAACAGCTCATCTGAATCCACGACATCGGCCATACCGCCCGCCTACCCCGAAACGACGCCCCGATGGGAGCGCAGGCCCACGGGTTTGACGGCGTCCGGAGCGGTCAGTCGGAGGGAGACCGACCGGGAGGAGGCGAGGCCGCCGTGCACGCCGGTGCTGTCGCGCGGAGCGCGCGGGTCCGTTCCCGCAGTGGGGCGGTCGGCGCGGTGACGGCATGGGCCGCGAGGGCCGGCCTCGCGGCGCGGGGAGCCGTCTACCTCCTCGTGGGGCTGCTGGCGCTGGGGATCGCCGTCGGCGGACAGAACAAGCCGGCGGACCGCAGCGGTGCCCTCGCCGAGCTCTCGGAGCAGCCGTTGGGCGGCGTCCTGCTGTGGGCGCTGGGCTTCGGGCTCCTCGGCATGGCGGTGTGGCGGCTGTCGGAGGCGCTCTTCGGCTCGGTCGGTCCCGACGGCGGTACGGCACGGATGCGGCTGCTGGGACTCGTACGGTGCGCTTTCTACGCGGTCTTCGCCTGGTCGGTGCTGTCGTTCGCGGCCGGCTCGGGCGGCCCCCGCTCCAGCGACCAGCAGTCCCGCGACATCTCGGCACGGGTGCTCGGCGTGCCCGGCGGGCAGTGGATCGTGGGCGCGGTGGGCGCCGGTGTCGTCGTGACCGGCGTGTGGATCGGCGTCCAGGCCGTGCGGCGCGTGTACCCCGAAGAACTGAGGACCGGCGAGATGTCCGCGCGGACGCGGCGTTTCGTCGACGCGACCGGTGTCGCCGGCGGCCTCGCCCGTGGTGTGGTGTTCACCGCTGCGGGGGTCTTCGCCGTCCGCGCGGCGGTCGACTACCGGCCCGACAGGGCGAAGGGCCTCGACGACACGCTCAGGTCCTTCGCCGGCACACCCGCCGGCCCTTGGCTGCTGGCGGCTGTCGCGGCCGGGCTGCTGCTGTTCGGGGTGTTCTCCTTCGCCGCGGCGCGCTGGTGCCGGGTCTGAGCGACCGGGCCGCCGTCCGTCCGGTGCCGGGGCGCCCCCGGCGGTCACTTCTTCCGCTGTGCGACCGGGACCCCGAGCGGCCGGGCCAGGCCCACCACCGCCTCGTCCAGGCGCTGCAGATGCCGCAGCACCCGGTCGGTCACGCGATCGTAGTGCGGGGCGGCCAGGGTGCCCGGCCGGAGCACGGAGGCGATGCTCGGGCCGGTCTCGACCTCGGACGCGCCGCACGGCTCGGCGACGTGCCCGGCGATCGCCTCGATGTTGTGCACGATGCGCTGCCCCACCACGCGCAACCGGGCATCCGCGGCGATCGAGGGGTGCTCCGGCAGGAGTTCGGCGGTGGCCGCCAGCGCACGCGCGTGGTACGCGCAGGTCTCCAGGAGCGCCACGACGTAGCGGGCGGTGTCCCGGCGCGACCGCTGCGGCGCGATCGGGTGGGTCAGCGGCTGCGTCGAGCTGCTCAGGTCGTCCAGCGCCTGGTCCAGCTCGCGGGCCCGGTCGAGCAGATCGGTCGGGGGCCCTCCGCTCAGCTGGTCGACCGCGGCCCGCGTGACGTCGGCGAGCCGGTCCAGCGCGCCGATGAGCAGCTCACTCGTACGGCGGTCGGTCTGCACCGGCAGGACCACCGCCGCCGCGAAGATCCCGCACGCCGCGCCCAGCGCCGTCTCCGCCACGCGCACCATCAGCACCGACATGCTGTAGGTGTTGAGCAGCGTGTACAGCAGGCCCAGCATCGCCGTCACGAAGAACGACATCAGCGTGTAGGACAGCGGTGCCGTGTAGAACATCGCGAAGATGCACAGCAGCACCAGGGCGAACGTCGTCCAGGTGTGATGCCCGACGAGCCCCGCCAGGCCGATGCCGGCCACGACGCCGAAGACCGTGCCCACCAGCCGGCGGTAGCCCTTGACCAGGATCTCCCCGGTGGACTCGGTGTTGATGAACACGATCCAGCAGGTGAGCACCGCCCAGTACCAGCGATGACTGGAGAGCAGCTCACCGCCGACGATGGCGAGCGCCGACCCGACCGACACCTGCACGGCCGCACGCGTGGTCGGGCGCCGCAGGCCCGTCGGCTTCTCTTCCGCCTTCCCCTCGCCCTCCTCGCCCGCGAGCGCCGCGTCCTCCGCCTCCAGCTCCTCGCGCGAGCGGGCCGTCGCGGGGGTGTCGCCGGACTCGTCCTGCCGGCCGTCGAGGGCGATCCGCAACCCCAGAACCGCCCGCGCGGCCTCGCCGATGCCGCGGAAGACGTCCTGCACGGCCGGCGGCGCATCGGGCAGGTTCTCCTCCTCGCGGTAGCCGAGCAGCCGGTTCCGCAGCTGGGACAGCGTGGACCCCGCGTCCTCGGACACGAGCCGCAGCACGAGCAGACGCAGTGTCGCGAGGGCGCGGCGCAGCTCGGCGGCCGACTCGTCGCGCACCGGCAGCTCGCCGCCGGGGAGCGGCGCGCCCGGCAGGTGCAGGGTGAGCGTGTCCGCCCGCTCGGCCCTGCGTGCGGTCAGCAGCAGGAGCCCCAGCCGCTCCGCGGCGATCTCGGCGTCCGCGATCCGGCGCTGCAGCAGCCGCGCCGCCGCCTCGTCGGAGGTGCCGTCCGGCAGCCGGGACTGGATCATCAGGGCCGTCTCGTGCAGCCGGGCCGTCCTGTCGCGGACCTCCGTGAGGACCTTGTCGACCTCCTCCGGGCCGGCGTCGAGCAACTCGGTCTGGGCCTCGATGAGCTGGGCGAGCCGGGCGCGGAAGGCCCGGCGCAGCCTGTCGAGGGTGCCCGCGGGCGTCCCCGGCACGAGGACGAACCGGGCGAGGGCGCTGCACAGGAACGCCAGGACGATCGTGCCGTACAGCGCCGGCAGTGCCGGCACGGTCGCGTGCACGAACAGCGAGAGGAAGTAGACCTGGAAGGCGATCAGCCCGAGCGTCGTGCCGCGGTCCCCGTACCTGCGGACGTAGACGGCGCAGAAGATGAGCGCGACGAAGTACAGGTCGCCGACCACGACGTGCGAGTGCAGCACCGCTCCCAGCGACACCGAGGCCAGGGCCACCGGCACACCCAGGGCGAGCGTGACGGCCTGCCGCGCCCGCTGTTTCTCCCGGACCGCGAAGGTGGCGGCCATCGCCGCCATGGCGCCAGCCACCAGGTGGGTCGGATCGGCCCCGAGCAGGCTCAGTGCGGTCAGCGCGAGGACGACGGCGACGACGGTCCGCAGGCCCGCCGCCAGCCGCAGCAGTCCGGGATCCGACGCCGCGAGACGCTCCCGCAGTTCCGCCCGCACCGACCGTCCCGCCGCAGTCCTCACGCCGCCGTGCTCTCTCCCGTGTCACGTCGTGATCCCGCACCCAGCATGGCGGCACGGGCGGTCCGCGGCCACCGCGGGCGGCCGCCGGCCAGGCGCGGGACCGGCGGCCGAGGACGACCGCGTCAGACCGCCGGGCCGTCGCCGCCGCGGCCCTCCACGTGTGCCCGCACCTCTTCGGGCGTCAGGTAGGCGTTGGTGTACTCGAAGTCCTTGAGCCTCAGCGTCTTGCGCGTCTGGAATCCGGTGCGCACGAAATCGTCGCCCGCGACCGCGTTGAGCAGCCAGTTCGTCATGACGCGGGTCTTGGCGACGTTGGTGCGCAGCGCCGACCAGTGGTAGCCGCGGGCGACGGCCTGCGCGGGCAGGCCGCGCAGCTCGATGCCGAGCGGCTTCGACACGGCGTCCTTGCCTCCGAGGTCGACGACGAGCCCGAGGTCCCGGTGCTCGTACGGACGCAGGGGCTGGTTGCGCAGAGTCGCGATGACGTTGTCGGCGACCCTCCTGCCCTGGCGCATGGCGTGCTGCGCGGTGGGCGGGCAGATCGCGCTCTCCTCGTCCTTGGCCTTGTCCGGCACGGCGGCCGCGTCGCCGAGCGCGAAGACCCCGTCGTGGCCCGGGAGCGTCATCTGTGAGTCGACCGCGAGCCGTCCCCGCACCGTCTCCGCGCCGAGCGTGGCGATCAGCGGGCTGGCGACCACACCGGCTGTCCAGATCAGGGTGCGCGTGGGGATCACCCGGCCGTCGGTGAAGGTGACCTCCTCGGGGCCCGCCTTCTCGATGGACACGCCCAGGGAGATGTCGATGCCGCGTCGCCGCAGGATCTCCTGGGCGCTGCGGCCGAGCTTGTCGCCCAGCTCGGGCATCAGCTTCGGCGCGATGTCGATCAGGTGCCACTTGATCAGGCCCGGGTCCAGCCGCGGGTAGCGCTTGACGGCCGCGTGCGTCAGCCGCTGCAGACAGGCGGCGGTCTCGGTGCCGGCGTAGCCGCCGCCGACGACCACGAACTGCAGCCGCGAGGCGCGCTCCGCCGGGTCGTGACTGGCGTCGGCGAGGTCGAGCTGGGAGATGACGTGGTCGCGGATGTAGGCCGCCTCCGCGAGGGTCTTCATGCCGAAGGCGTGCTCGGTCAGCCCCGGGATGTCGAAGGTGCGGGTCACACTGCCGGGCGCCAGCACGATGTAGTCGTACGACTGGTTGACGATCTCGTCGGTGATCGTGCGGATGACGCAGACCTTGGCCTTGAGATCCACGCCTATGGCACCGCCGGGGACGATCCGGGTGCGGTACTTCTTGCTCCGGCGCAGCGACACGGCGATCGACTGGGGTGTGAGCACGCCGGAGGCGACCTGAGGCAGCAGAGGCAGATAGAGCTGGTAGGCGACGGGCGTCACCAGGGTGACATCGGCCTCGTCGGGGGTGAGTTTCCGTTCCAGGCGGCGCACGCACTCCACTCCGGCGAAGCCTGCGCCAACCACCAGGATCCTGGGTCGTGTCACGGTGTCCATCCCTTTCTGCGGCTCCAGGCGGTTCGACTCGACGCCGTTCGCATGCCCCGGATCGCTGCTTCGCACCACATCGATCCCACCGTGCCCCGAGCCGTTGCGCCAGTCGGGTCCGGCAGGCAGACGAACGCGTGGGCACCAGCATGCCCCTCCGCGGCCCCGGGTAACCCGCGTGCCGCACGGATATGCGGCGTACTGCTGTGCCAGTGGCGGTTTCGAGGGTTCCCGCCGAGGGACGCGCGCCGGTCGGGGCGGGCTCGAACCCGGCGCGCCGCACGGACCGCGACGCCGTCACCAGGGCAGGAAGGCGTGCACGTCCTTGCCGTTGTCCGTGACGACCACGCTGACCTGGTCGCACAGCGTGTGCAGGAGATGCCATCCGATGCCGCCGCCGCCCCTGCTCGGCCGGAACGGTCGCGGCTCGGGCGGGACGGTGCTGGTGTCGTGCATCGTGACGTGCACGCCGTCGAACGTGCGGCGCATGCGCAGCTCGAAGGGGCCAGGGGCGTACTGGACGACGTTGGCGGCCAGTTCCGTGACGACCAGCAGGATGTCGTCCCAGTACTCCGGGGTCGCCGGAGGCGACGTGCGCGCGAGGCCGCACAGGAACTCCTCCGCCGCGAGTCGCGTACCCGTCACGTTCCGCAACTCACCAGGGAAGGCGAACGTACGTTCGTACGCCTCCTCCGGGGGAGGTGTGTGGTTCCAGCGCGGCCCGGTCGGCATCGTGTTTTCCCCAGCCCGTTCGGAACGGGACTGCCGTCGTCGCTCGTTCTCTCTCGCCCTCTCCGAGTGCCCACAGGCGGGGACTCCTCACCGGAACACGTTGTCCGAGTCGTCCCAGTCGTCCGGCTCCTCCGGCACCGGCCGGCGCGCGGCTTGGGTCCGGGCCTGGTACATCGCCTCGATCTCGGCCGCGTAGTGCCGCACTATGGCGTCCCGGCGCAGCTTCAGCGAGGGCGTCAGCAGTCCGTTGGCCGGGTCGAAGGGCTCGGGGAGCACCCGGTAGACCCGGATGGACTCGGAGCGTGACACGGTGCTGTTGGCCGCGGCGATGGCACGCGCGATCTCCTCCCGCAGCGCGTTGTCCTCCCGCGCCTCCCGGCCCGGCGTGTCGGACTGCAGCGCCAGGGCAGTCCGCCAGTGCGCCAGGTACTCCGGGTCCAGGGTGATCAGGGCTCCCACACAGGGCCGGTCGTCGCCGACGACCACCGCCTGGTGGACGAGTGGATGCATCCGCAGCCGCTGTTCCAGCGGGGCCGGCGCCACGCTCTTGCCGCTGTTGGTGATGATGATGTCCTTCTTGCGGCCCGTGATCGTCAGGTAGCCCTCCGAGTCCAGCTTTCCGATGTCCCCGGTGGCCAGCCAGCCTCCGCGCAGCGCGGTCCGCGTGGCCGCCTCGTCGTTGATGTAGCCCTGGAACACCGACGGACCGTGCACCAGGATCTCTCCGTCGGCGGCGGCCCGGATCTCCATGCCCGGCAGGGGCCGCCCCACGGTCCCGGACTTCTCCCGGCCCAGCGGCTGCATGGTGATGCCGCCGCTGGCCTCCGTCAGCCCGTAGCCGTCGTGCACGTAGATGCCGATGCCCTCGTAGAAGAGGGACAGTTCACGGCTGAGCGCCGAGCCGCCGGACGTGGCCCGGACCACCCGGCCGCCGAGCACCGCACGCAGCCTGCGGTACACCGTCCGCTCGTACAGGGCGTGTTGCAGCCGCAGGTCGAGCCCGGGGCCTGGTCCCCTGCCCAGCCGCTGTCGTTCCTGGGCCGCAGCGAAGTCCCGTGCGGTCTCCGCCGCGCGCTCGAACAGGGCACCGCGGCCCGCCTGTTGGGCGGTCCGCAGGAACGTCTTGTAGAGCTTCTCGAAGAGCGACGGCACGGCGTAGAAGTACGTCGGCCGGAAGGTGCGCAGGGCCGAGGCCAGGGCTTCCTCGGTCATCTCCGGCTCGTGCCCCATGAGGACTCCGCCGCGCACGCACATCACCTGGATCATCAGCCCGTACACGTGCGAGAACGGCAGGAAGGCCAGGACGGACGGCTGTTCGCCCGGCGCCGCCGCCGTGTGCCCCCAGCCGGCGAGCAGCGTGTCGCACGGATGCGCAAGGCTGCGGTGGGTCAGCGCGCAGCCCATCGGGCGGCCCGATGTGCCCGAGGTGTAGGCGATGGCCGCCGTCGAGTCCGGCAGCACGAGACGGCGCAGTGACTCCACCGTGGTCAGCGGGATGAACGTGCCCCGCTCCGTCAGCTGGGCCAACGCCCCCGCGTCCAACTGCCAGACGTGCCGCAGCCGCGGAAGCCCCGTGCACACGGTGCCGACCGTCATGACGCCCTTGTCGTCCTCCACCACGACGGCCACGCAGCCGGCGTCCCGCAGGATCCACTCGACCTGGTCCCGGGACGACGCCGGATGGATCGGGACGACCTCCGCGCCCACCGACCACAGCGCGTGGGCGAGCACGGTCCACTCGTACCGCGTCCGGGACATGACGGCCACCCGGTTGCCCGGCGATATCCCGGAGGCCACCAACCCCTTGGCCACGTCGACCACTTCGTCCCGCAGCTCGATCGCCGTCACCTCCTCCCAGGTGGTGGGGTCGCCGTCCGCTCGGCGGGCGAGCACGGGCAGGGTCGGGTTGCGGACCGCCATGTCGAAGACGCTGTCGGCGAGCCCGCCGACCAGGGGCGGAACCGCCGCCGGAGCGAGGGCCAAGTCGCGCATGCACTGCTCCTGGGATGTACGGAGGGTGATACTGCCGACCAGTACCGTGGTCGGCGGTGCTCGAATCTAGCCCAGGCGACCCCGTTTGGTGTTCGGAACGGTCAAGTCTTCGCCGACTGATGATCTAGACACGTCCGGGAGCTCCGCGCAAGGCACACCATCACGACGGCGCGAGCTGTGTGTGCCGTACGCATTCGGCGACGACGTCCCGCAGGCTCCCGGCCCGCTCCAGCGACTCGCGCTGCACCGAGGCGCCGTTGCCCCGCCGCCGCAGCATGCCGAACGCTTCGCGCACGCGCCCGGTGTCACCGCTGTCGGCGAGCGGGGCCGCGACGTGCTCCAGGAGGTCTCGCAGCACCGATTCCGCGGGCGCCGGCCGCATGGTCTCGGGGTGGAGCAGTTCCCCGGACAGCCCCGAGCGCGCCGCGCGCCACGCGGCCAGCCGCAGCAGGCTCACACTTGACTCCGACGGCCCGGCGCCGGCCCGCCAGGCACGCGCCGCCGTCTCCACCAGCCCGCGCGCCAGGGCGGCCACGAGGACGGCGGTCTCCGTGTGCAGGCAGACGTCCGCGACACGGATCTCCACCGTCGGATACCGCTCGGACAGGCGCGCGTCGAAGTAGACCATGGCCTCGTCGAGGACGGCGCCGGTGGCGAGCATGTCTGCCACCCGCCGGTGATACCGCTCGGCCGAGCCGAAGACCTCCGTCGGTCCGGCGGACGGCCAGCGCTGCCAGACCCGGCTGCGGTAGCTGGCGTACCGGGTGTCCTTCCCCTGCCAGAAAGGGGAGTTGGCGCTCACCGCCGTCAGCACCGCCAGCCAGGGCCGGATCCGGTCGAGGACGGCGACCCCCTCCTCGTCGGACTCGACGGCCACGTGGACGTGACAGCCGCAGACCAGCTGCTGGTGCACGCCGATGCCGTACTGCTCCGCCATCCACGCGTAGCGGCGGTCGGCGCTGACCGAGGGGGTGACGGGCAGCGGCGAGGTGGCCAGCGCGGCGACGGTGCAGCCGGCCTCCCCGGCCAGGTGCGCGGCCTCCTCGCGGCAGCGGACGATCTCCGCGGCCAGATCACCCATGTCCGACTGCGGATGGGTGGCGAACTCGAGCTGCTGGCTGTGCAGCTCCTTCTCGAACACCTCCCCGCCCTGGTCGTCCTGGTCGGCGCGGGCGAGCACCGCGGCGGACACCGCCCGGGGCTCCCCGGTCCCGGGATCGACCAAGAGGAGTTCCTCCTCCACTCCTACGGTGCGCACCTCCCCCGACTGCCCCTTTCGGTCATCCTTGAACCGGCGCCGGGGCCAGCCACACCGTGGCGAGGGGCGGCAGGGTGAGCCGGAGCCCGCCGTCGTCCGGCACCAGCGCTCCGCGGTTGGTGACGTCGCTGCCCCCGTAGCACGCGCGGTCGGTGTTGAGGGTCTCGTGCCAGGCGGGGACGTCGTCGGGGACGCCGAGACGGTAGTCCTGCCGGACGACGGGGGAGAGGTTGGACACCGCCAGCAACGGTGTCCCCCGCCCGTCGAACCTCAGGAAGGCGAAGACGTTGTCGTCCGCGGCATCGCCGACGACCCATCGGAAGCCGGCCGGATCGGTGTCCCGCTGCCACAGGGCCGGGGTGGCGCGGTACAGCGCGTTCAGATCCCGTACGAGGTCCCGCACACCGCGGTGGTCGGCCTCGGCGCTGTACGCCGGGTCCAGCAGCCACCAGTCGGGGCCGTGGGCCTCGGACCATTCGCCGCCCTGGGCGAACTCCTGGCCCATGAAGAGGAGCTGCTTGCCGGGGTGGGCCCACATGAAGCCCAGATACGCGCGGTGGTTGGCGCGTTGCTGCCACCAGTCGCCCGGCATCTTGGCGACGAGCGCACGCTTGCCGTGGACGACCTCGTCGTGCGAGATGGGCAGGACGTAGTTCTCGCTGTAGGCGTAGACCATCGAGAAGGTCATCTCGTGGTGGTGGTACCTGCGGTGCACCGGCTCGTGCTGCATGTACACCAGCGAGTCGTGCATCCAGCCCATGTTCCACTTCAGCCCGAAGCCCAGACCGCCGCTGTCCGTCGGCCGGGTCACCCCGTCCCACGCGGTCGACTCCTCCGCGATGGTCACGACACCGGGACTGCGCCGGTACACGGTCGCGTTCATCTCCTGCAGGAACGCCACCGCGTCCAGGTCCTCCCGCCCGCCGAACACATTGGGCGTCCACTGACCGGAGTCGCGCGAGTAGTCGAGGTAGAGCATCGAGGCGACCGCGTCCACGCGCAGGCCGTCGATGTGGAACTCCTCGCACCAGTACACGGCGTTCGCCACCAGGAAGTTGCGCACCTCGATGCGGCCGAGGTCGAACTCGTACGTCCCCCAGTCCGGATGCTCGGCCCGCCGTGAGTCCCCGGGCTCGTACAGCGGATCCCCGTCGAAGCGCGCCAACGCCCAGTCGTCCTTGGGGAAGTGCGCGGGCACCCAGTCCATGATCACGCCGAGGCCGGCCCGGTGGAGGGCGTCGACGAGGTACTTGAAGTCGTCGGGGGTCCCCAGACGGGACGTCGGCGCGTAGTAGGACGTGACCTGGTAGCCCCAGGAGGGGCCGAAGGGGTGCTCGGCGACGGGCATCAGCTCGACGTGGGTGAAGCCGAGGTCTTTGACGTAGGCGGGCAGCCGGTCGGCGAGTTGGCGGTAGGTCAGGCCGGGCCGCCAGGAGGGGAGGTGGACCTCGTAGACCGAGAAGGGGGCTTCGTGGACCGGCGTGTCCGCGCGGTGCGCCATCCACCTCTCGTCGCCCCACTCGTAGTGCGAGGTGTGCACGATGGAGGAGGTGTTCGGCGGGACCTCCGCGCGCCGCGCCATCGGGTCGGCCTTGAGGAACCGGCCACCGTAGCGGGACGTGATCTCGAACTTGTACCGGGTGCCCTCGCCGACGCCCGGCAGGAACAGTTCCCACACGCCGGACGAGCCCAGCGAACGCATCGGGTACTGGGTGCCGTCCCAGCAGGTGAAGTCGCCGGCGACGCGCACTCCCCGGGCGTTCGGCGCCCACACGGTGAACCGGGTGCCGGTGACGCCCTGGTGGGTCATCGGCTCGGCGCCCAGCGCCTTCCACAGCTGCTCGTGCCGGCCCTCGCCGATCAGATGGAGATCGAGCTCGCCCAGAGCGGGCAGGAAGCGGTACGGATCGTGCACCTCCTGCTCGCCGTCCTCGTACTCCACCACCAGCGTGTACGACGGGACCGTGTCGTGGGGGAGTACGGCGGCGAAGAGTCCGTCGCCCTCGGAGACGAGCCCGCTGCGCATTCCGTCGATCACGACGCTCACCGCACGGGCGAACGGGCGCAGCGCCCGGAAGACGGTCCCGCCCGGGGCCGGGTGGGCGCCCAGCAGGTCGTGCGGATCATGGTGGGCGCCAGTCAGCAGGCGCTCACGGTCGGCGGCGTCCAGCGGGGCCGCCGTGGGCGGGAGCGGGCCGGAGGGCTCGGGGAGCGAGGTGTCGCGCAGTGCCATGAGGTCAGCCTCCACGTACGGCGAGCCGCTTGATCGCGGCCATGGGAACCGGAAGCCAGTCCGGGCGGTGCCGGGCCTCGTACAGCACCTCGTACACCGCCCTGTCGGTCTCGTGGGCACGCAGCAGGGCGTGCTTCTTGCGTGGATCCCACCCGGCGCGGGCCGCGTAGCCCGCGCAGAAGGCCTCGCGGCAGCGGCGGGCCCACTCCGGGCGCCAGGGGCGGCGCTGCCGGGCCGCGTAGTCGAAGGAACGCAGCATGCCGGCTATGTCCCGCACGGGGGACTGGGCGCTGCACCGCTCGGTGAGGGGGCGGGACGGCTCGCCCTCGAAGTCGATGACGAACCACTCGTGGCCGGCTCGCAGCACCTGTCCTAGGTGGAGGTCGCCGTGTATGCGCTGGGCGGGCGGCCCGGCGTCGCACGTGACGAGCGCGCCGAAGGCGGTGCGGAGCCCCGGGACGAACGGCCGCAGCGCGGGCACGCAGTGCACGGCGGCCTCCAGCCGTGCCGTCATCGCCTCCGCCGTACGTCCGTTCTCGCCGTGGGCAGTGGACGGGAAGGCGGTGGACAGTGCCAGATGCACGTCGGCCGTGGCCCGCCCCAGCTGGTGTGCCTCCGTGGTGAAGTCGTCTCGCGCGGCGAGTGCGCGCAGTGCCAGCGTCCAGCCGTCGTCGGCGTCGGGCAGGAACGGCTGGAGCACGCCGAGCGTCGCCGCCCACGGTTCCGTCGTCCGGAACCAGGCCACCGGCGCGGGCACGCGCAGACAGCCCTGCGCGGCCAGCGCCCCCGGCACCTCCAGGTCGGGGTTGACCCCGGGCTGGATGCGCCGGAAGACCTTCAGGATGTACGCATCGCCGTACACCAGCGAGGAGTTGGACTGCTCGGCGTCCAGCAGACGCGGCGCGAGTCCGCCGGGCACGCGCTTGGCCGGGTCCGCCTCGAAGCACAGCGGGCCCGCCGTGCCCGGGTGCCGCAGCCGCTCCAGGAGCAGCTCGGCCGAGCGCGGGTCGTACAGGGCGTCGTACACCGCGAGACCGGCCAGCGGACCCGCGTGTGCCCGGCCGATGAACGCCCGGTCCAGGTGCGGCGCCTGCTGCTCCCGCACACCGAGCAGCAGTTGGTAGCAGTCTCCGGCCGAGGGCGTGCCCACCGGGGCGGGGACCCCGGCCTGTCCGGTGTGGACCAGCAGGTGCAGACAGCCCGGGAACAGCTCGGTCAGGGACAGCACGGTGAGGTCCGTGACGGGCCGGTCCTTGCCCGCGAACCAGCGCTGGCGGGGCAGCCATTCGCGCAGCAGCCCGGCCAGCGAGGCCATGGGCCGGTCGAGACCCGTCCTGTGTCCCGGCCGGACGGAAACGGTCTTCGGCATGGTGACGCGTCCTTTCCTCGGCGTCGCGCGCTCAGCGGCGTCGGCCGATGCGGGATGCGACTCGGGAGAGCCGGAACCAGTAGAAGCCGTGGCCCGCGAGGGTGAGCAGATAGGGCAGTTCACCGATGGCGGGGAAGCGGACTCCGCCGATGAGCTCGACGGGATGGCGTCCGTCGTAGACCCGCAGGTCGAGTTCGGTCGGCTGTGCGAAGCGGGAGAAGTTGTGCACGCACAGGACCAGGTCGTCCTCGTGCTCGCGCAGGAAGGCGAGGACCGAGGGGTTCGACGACTGGAGTTCGGTGTAGGACCCCAGTCCGAAGGCAGGATTCTGCTTGCGGATCTCGATCATGCGGCGGGTCCAGTGGAGCAGTGACGAGGGGGAGGACATGGAGGCCTCGACGTTGGTGACCTGGTAGCCGTAGACGGGGTCCATGATCGTGGGGAGGTAGAGGCGGCCGGGGTCGCTGGAGGAGAAGCCGGCGTTGCGGTCGGGGGTCCACTGCATGGGGGTGCGCACGGCGTCGCGGTCGCCGAGCCAGATGTTGTCGCCCATGCCGATCTCGTCTCCGTAGTAGAGGATCGGGGAGCCCGGGAGGGACAGGAGCAGGGCGGTGAAGAGTTCGATCTGGTTGCGGTCGTTGTCGAGGAGGGGGGCGAGGCG
>NZ_JBIVBS010000011.1:0-363864 GCF_044746205.1 Streptomyces sp. NPDC086549
CCAAAGGCGATGCACGGTGCCCCCAAGCGCTCACGCCAACGGCACCGTGCATCGCGGCACAGCAGCCGACCGGGTTCAGCCGAGCCCGACACTGCTGCTGACCCCACCGCCCGTCCTGCAGCCGGGTCCGGCGGATGTGGAACCGTCTGGGGATTCCTCAGCCGGGACGGAGTAATTCCAAGGGTTCTGGCAGCCCTGGGGGAACGCGCCTGTACGTTGTTCCGGGCTTGCGGTGGGTGAGTTCCACGGGGCCGAAGAGGGCGATCGTGGCTGATGAACGGCTTGATGCCGAGTGGGTCCGGGCTTGGTGCAAGCAATCGGGTGCGGCACTCACTGAACTGATGCAGTCGTTCCAGGTACGGCACGGCTTCCCGCCCGGCAGGAACGCGGTCACGCTCGCCACGGAGCAGATGCCACCTTCATGGTTGCCGACGAAGGTATTCGACCGCCAACCGGGCCGCTGTACCGATCACGGAATCGGCCTGTGGTGTCCAGGCGCCGGGACCAGCCGGTCTGGTGAATACCGCCACCGCGAAACGAGAACCGTCCGGGTACTGCACAACCCCCGCATCGTTGCTCGCACAACCGGGAACAGTGCCTGATTTGGCTGCTACCCGCACCTCGTCACTGAACCCGGCGGCAATCTTCCGGGTCAGCCGCTGCTGGCCGAGGATGGTCCGCACCGCCCGGCAAGCATCAACCGGACCGGCTTCGTCACGCCAGATCAGCCTCAGCAAGGTCGCCATCTGCCCGGCCGTTGCGCTCGTGATACGGCCGGGCCGCAGGGACGGAGCGGACAGTGCGCGCTCCCAAATGCGCTCAGCGTCCGCCGGCGAACCTGCTTGACGCATCGCACGTCCCATCTCCGCCCACCCCGCGAAACCCGCATCGCGGCCAATGGCATCGAATTCCTGCCGGATCGTGCCCTCCAACCGGATCCGGTCCAGACCCAAGTCCGCCAAGCGGGCATGGATGCGCGACAGCGATACCCGGCCGATCAACGTGTCGGTTGCGGTGTTGTCGCTGATGGTGAGCATCATCCGGGCAATATCACGCAAGGAGACCTCAGCCTCGTCCTCGAAGATGCAAAGCCCCTGACCGCCTGGCGTGGCCTGCGCCGGCGAGAAGCGAACACGCTCCGCCAGATCCAGGCGCCCCTCGGCAGCCTGGCAGAACAGCTCCAACGCCACCACGATCTTGAACGTGGACGCGGCAACCACCAATTCGGTATCCCCGAAAACCACCCGGCCCTGACCGTCGATATCCAGGACAGCCACACTGCCCCGGCAACCGGCTCCGGCAAACACCTGCTCCAACCTGTCCTCGATCATTCAGCCACGATGACCCGCCCGACACACACCCCGAGGACGATTCGCCAACGGCGAACCTCGGGCCGCAACCCCGCCGAGCATCCGCAAGATGGTCCTGCTTCAGCGACCCTCCGCGACATCTCTCCAAGGTCCGTGCCAGAACCCATTTCTCGCGAACATCCGTGAGACCTCGTCCCTCGACCCGCTTCCCCAACAGCTGTACAAACGCTGCTGCCTAATGTGAACGCAGCCACCGGCCGCGCTTCCAGCCCTCGGCGGGCGTGCGAGCGGCTTCCTTACCAAGCCCGAGCCCGGCCTGTTCACCCTCACCAAGGCGGCTCCAGGCACCCCAGAGGCCAACTCGCGCTGAAACTCCGCGAACGCTCGCGGAACACCCACTGAGGCGCATTCGGCCACAGGAAAAGGGGCGCAACACATACGCGGTTGCGGCCTTTCCGCGGTGCCATCTGGCGGAATTTTACATTCCGCACCTCACCGTAAATCCACTTGGCCAAACGTGCGAAGATCCACACAATGATGCGGGCGGTCCCCCCACCGATGCAGAGCGCACCGCCTGATTCCGCATACCTCATGGAGTCATACATGACGCAGTCTTCCCGGCGTGCACGCGCCCTGTCGCGTCTCGTCACCTCGGCGATCGCCGTCGCCCTCGTCGGCGCCACCGCCGGCGCCGCACTGGCCGACGCCCCCGCGACGACCGATCCGGCGAAGAACGTCGCCCGCAGCACCGCCGCGGCCGGGCAGCACAAACCCACCCCCGCCGCGCCCTTCTTCTTCCTCTCCGGGATCATGCCGTCGGGCCAGATGTACGTCTACATGCCCGATGGGAAGGGCGGCTTCGATGACCGGTCGGGCGCCTACGTCTGGCCGCACTTCAGGTACGGGGTGTCGATCGACCCCGATCTGACCGGCTACCAGGACGGTGCGTACCACGTCATGGACGACGGCACGCTGAATCTCTGGCGCAACGGGCACCTCAAGAAGGTGGCCACCGGCTGGGGTCAGTACAACATCGTCTTCTCCCCCGGCACCCTGGGCGGCGCCAAGCACCCCGACCTGCTGGCGCGCGACGAGCGGGGCGTCCTCTGGCGCTTCCAGACCAAGGCGGACGGCTCGCTGGCACCGCGCGTCAAGGTCGGTCCCGGCTGGAACCAGTTCACCCAGATCACCGGACAGGGCGACCTGACCGGCGACGGCAAGCCGGACATCGTCGCCCGCGAAAAGCGGGGCGTCCTCTGGCTGTTCAAGGGCACGGGCGATCCGCGAAAGCCGTTCGCGGCCCGCATGAAGGTGGGTCCCGGCTGGAACCGGTTCAACAAGCTGGTGGCCACGGGTGACGTCGACGGCGACGGCCACAGCGACCTGCTCGCCCGCGACCCCGAGGGCAACCTGTGGCTGAACAAGGGGACCGGCAAGGCGGCAGCGCCCTTCAAGCCTCGAGTCAAGATCGGCAACGGCTTCAACCAGTACCGCGACCTCTTCTAACGCCCCCTACAGGGCCCCGACACAAGACCCCCTACGCGGATCCGTGAGCGTTTCTGTGGCTCCGCTGTACCGGTTGCGAGGCCGATCGATGTGCCCAGAGCTATCGCTCGCAGAGACGAACGGAGCCCTGGCACGTCGCGGCTCCTGCGGCAACTCATACGCGCCATACGCGTCCTGGCCGACCTGGTCTCGGACTTCACCGGTCTGAACCCGCCACTCACCGTCCGCCGGCCGCCGCCATCCGGCCAAGCTAGCTGTGCCGCACGGCCGGGCCGATGGCCAGGATGACCACGATCGTCCTGCAAGACCTGAGCAGCCGCCAGGAATCACGCGCCCGGTTCACCGTCGCCCGCGCCGTCGCCAACCGCACCTACTTCCTCAGTCATCAGTCCAAGCAGGCCCACGCCGCGCACACGGCCACCGACGCTCTCATG
This sequence comes from Streptomyces sp. NPDC086549, assembly GCF_044746205.1. Classification (NCBI taxonomy): domain Bacteria; kingdom Bacillati; phylum Actinomycetota; class Actinomycetes; order Kitasatosporales; family Streptomycetaceae; genus Streptomyces; species Streptomyces sp. NPDC086549. Next base: position 3,251 of record NZ_JBIVBS010000011.1, read on the forward strand.
GACCGGCTCCCCGAATCCAAGCGGTCGGACACATGGCTGACGCAAGAGCCAACTGCACGCCCTGGAGCTGTCCGCGCCGACCAGGCGGAGCTTGCCAAGGCCGAACGAAGGCTGGGCCTTTCGTCCGACGTGATCACATCAGGCGATATCCTGGACCCGCCGCCGCAAGGATCGACACGCCCGGTTGGTGCAGTCTCACTTTCAACGGGAGGCACGGTGCAACGCAAGACAGTCGTGGTCGAGGGTCAACGCGGTTCGGAGTGGGGCTGGTTCCTGGCCTGGACCGCGGTCGGCGGGTGTCTCGCCCTGGGGCTGGCCGCCCTGTTGTCGGTGGGCGTGGCCCTGATCGCCCTGGCCGCTGCCGTCGGCGTGTTCCTGCTCCGCAAGGGGCACAGGAACGCCGTCGTCGGGGGCCTCGCTGGCCTGGCCCTGCCTCTCTTCTACCTTGCGTACTTGAACCGGGGCGGCCCCGGGAACGTCTGTCACGCGACGGCTGGCGGGCGTGCCTGCACCGACGAGTTCGCGCCGGTGCCGTTCCTCGCCGTCGGCGCGCTCCTGTTCGCCGCCGGATTCGCGATCTTCCTGGTGCTTGATCACCGGCACAAGAGGACCAACTGAGCTGCGGACCCCTTTCCGGTTCTCCGTGCTGGTCGGCCGGAAAGCCGGGAGGGTGGTTTCGTTCACGGTCGTCGGCAGCGTGTGTCTATCTGTTTCAGCAGCAGTCGGTGACCGGTGACCCGGCGGATGTTCACGAGAAATGACGTCCCCGGGACCAGCATCGTGCTTCGTTGTCGTTGCGGCGCTGAACGGAGTGACGAGGGCTGAGGGTGCTCACAACCCGAGTGGGGGCCGGGCTCGGACCAGGGCAGGTTGGGCGCATGGAGCAACCCTCTTGAGGTACCTGAACTCGCCGCTGACGCCGGCTTCTCGCTTCGGCCGTGGCGTCTTTCAGACCTTCCGCTGGTCCGTGAGGCGTCGGAGGACGACTACATCCCGTTGATCACGACGGTGCCCTCACCGTACTCCGAGTCGGCCGGCGTCGCGTTCGTCGAACGGCAGTGGGGCCGGGCGACCACGGGGGCCGGGTATACGTTCGTCATCGTGGCCTCCGACGACCGGCCGGTCGGTCAGGTGGGGCTGTGGCTGAGGGATCTGGAACAGGGGCGTGCGTCGCTGGGCTACTGGGTCGTCAAGTCGGCGCGTGGTCAGGGTGCCGCCTTGGCTGCCGTCGATGCAGTGGCCGACTGGGCCTTGGGGGATCTGCGGATTCCCCGGCTTGAACTGTGGGTGGAGCCGTGGAATGCGGCCTCCGTGCGAACTGCCGAGCGCGCGGGGTTCCAACGTGAGGGACTGCTACGGGGGTGGCAGCAGGTCGGGGACGAACGCCGGGACACGTTCATGTATTCGCTGCTGAATGACAGGCTGTGATGTCGTTGGTCCTGCCGGCGAGCCGGCAGGACCAACGTGCCGGCAGCGGGATCAGCCGGCCTTGGCCGGGGCTTCGGCCCGTGCCTCAAGCGTGGTGAGGACCAGGTCGGTGGCCCACAGCCGGTTCGGTGCGGGTGCGGTGAAGTCACGCTGAACCAGGTCGGGGCGAGCGTGGCCTGCGGATCGCGGCGTCTCGCGCCGCCACTGCGGTCCTCCGGACACACTGCCCGATGTACACGGCCGCCTTGCCCTCGCCGCAGACGGCGTTCGCGCGATCCCACGGAGCGGCCAAGCCCAGTACCGGTATCTGCGACAGGCTCGGCACCCGCCGGCGCACGGTGACAGCTGAGTACGCGTACTCAGGCGACCCCTCGCTCCCACCGTTCACAGTGGTCATGGTCACGGAAAGGGGTAACAGTGGTGGGGCATCGACGGCATACCAGAGCCGTTCTGGGCATGGTGTGCTGCGTGGCGCTGCTGGCGGTGTCCGCCTGTTCGCAGGACGGCGCCACCAGCCCGAAGACAGTCCGCAAACTAGCCGGCAGCGCCGAGGCGGTCAGGGCCCGCAAGCAGCTGGAGCAGGAGAACCGGAAGACCATCGCCTACTGGGATGCCCACACGCCGCTCACGCTCGGACTGGTCACCGTGGACGACTGGTGCATGGGCGGGCGGGCGAAGGAGTTGTTCTTCCAGGACGGCGACGACCGGTACAAAATCCGCTGCACGATGCAGGTCAGCGCCTACTTCGGCGCCAGCTCTCACCATGTGTCCGACACGATCGACGGCATCCTCACCGCAGGCGACCGCGATGGCTCCCCGATCCCCTTCGGCCACGACTTCTACTACGCGACCAAGGTCGTCGACTACTACCGGGGCAAGACAGGAAACCCTCAGGGCCCGGGGACCGGTGAGCCGAACCAACTGTTCAGCGCGGGTACGGTCACGCTCGACTGGGACCAGGTGCGCCAGAGCGGAAAGCGTGAGCTGATCGAGGAACCACCGGCATGCTCCCCGAGCGATCCGCCAGTCCAGCGGTGCCTGCGTGAGCCGGCCACCACCAGCGTCGCGAACCTGCGCCGCAAGTACGGCATGGTGTTCAAGCTCGTCTTGTCCTCCACGGAGTACTTCACCGTGTACAAGGACGGCCAGACAGTCAGCCATTGATTTGGCAACCGAACGCACGGGTGAGCTTGAGCGGACAGCTCCTGACGGCCGTACTCGATCCGCCCCGCACCCTGGTCGAGTGGGTCACCATGCTCATCGTCACTCGTGAGGGCAACCGCCGCCGCAATCTCGCACCGTACAGGCATTCAGCGCGCAAACACTGCTGGTCACCGGCGGCGCAGTCCAGTAGCCACCGGCCTCACGGATTCTGCACCAAGACCCGCCCAGTCACGGCAGGAGAACCACCTCATGTCCGTACCCCAGACGCCCCACACGTTCGGGGCAAGCACCACCGCCGCCTGACGGCCGGGAACCCTCGGCGGCTTCGCCCTCACCGTAGGTGAAGTCCGGTAGCGCGGGGAGGAGTTGGGCAGGCGGGGGCGGTGCGGGAGGGCAGCCGGACGAGGCCTCGTCATCGTCGCCTTCGGACGACCGATCCTGCGTGGCGGGCTCCGCCGGGCCGGGGCGCCGGGCACGATGCTCTGGTGCAGTGCGGCCAACTCCGGGCCCGGTTCGACGCCGAGTTCGTCGGCGAGGATCCTGCGCGCGTGCCGGAACGCGGCGAGGGCGTCGGCCCGCTTGCCCTCGCGGTTGAGCCCTTCCATGAGCAAGACGTGCGAGCGTTCGCGAAGTGGATCGGCGGCCACCAGCTCGGTCAGTTCCCGGACGCACCGTTCGGCGCGGCCACCGCGCAGATCCAGGGTGATGCGCTGTTCCCAGCGGGCCCGGCCGCAGTCCCCCTTCGCCCATGCGACCGGCGACCTATCCGCATGAGACTCCGCGTATCGCGTCAGAAAATGGCTACCGCTTGGGTCCGTACCCAACGTTAGGGTGAGCACCGTGCATCAGCATCGGATCATCTGCCCGCCGCCCCGCTCCTGAGCAGGGCGTCTGCTGGGCCCGGCCAGATGAATGGCCGCGGCCCTCCTCGGTGTTGCCCGATTAGCCGTTGATCCGCTGATGCCCTGCTTTGACGCCGTTTCCCTTTCTCTGCGTCGAAGCTGGCAGCGCGCATCGGCAGGCTTCAGCGTTTGCCGGGCGTCGTCGAACACCTTGGTGAAGGTCCGCAGCTTCGCGTCATCGCCGGCCAGGCCGGCGCGTGCGGTGCGGGTACGCTCCCAATACCGACGTCCGTCCTCCCCGGCCAGAAACGCCGAGGCATGCGCGCGGAGCTGATGCTGAGACAGGGCACCGATGCGCCACTGCAGTTCCCAAGCGGTCATCTGCGCCTCGAAGAACAGGTGTCGGCGGGCCTCTCCGGGCTCCGAGCCGTGCGGCCCGGCCGCCGCCCGGGCCAGGTCCGGGTCGGCCGCCGCGGCCTTGAGCAGGTCCACCTGCGTCTGCAGCACGGTGGCCCGCAGTGTCTCCCGGTGCTGCTCGCGGAACTGCACCACGTGCATCAGTAAGACGGCCACCACAGCGGCCAACAACAGAGCGAACAGGATGGACACAGCAACTCCGTCCACACCAAAGACAGTTGGGGCTGATGCTCCACCGCGCCCACACCGACAACAAGGACGGCCCGGCTTCCTTCCCTGAACCCTCACAACCGCAGGCTCGCGCGCTGGCTCGGCAGAGCGGATTCCACAGAATGCGGATCCTGCACTCCAGGCGGCTTCAGCGCATCGACCGCAAGATCGCCGCGGTCGTGGAGCAGCAGGCCGAACGGGAGCAGGGGCGCCGGCGGCGCGCTCGACCGCCGGACTGGATCGTCGAACTCGGTACCGGCACAAGCTCACCAGGCGAGTCCTGGGTTCCGCCGCCCTGCTGCCGTACCTTCGACGGCGGAATCAGCGGCCTCGGGACACGGTCTTGGTTCTGGCCTCCGCACCACGGCAGCGGCTGCCGGCAAACCAGTGGCGTCTCCATGAACGAGCTCCATAGGTTGTGCGCCTGTGACTGATGACCCGAAGATGCGCCCGAATCGACACGACCTCGGCCGGGTGTTCAACGAGGTGCCGGAGCTCTACGACCGGGTCCGGCCGGGGTACCCCGACGAGTTGTTCGCGGACGTTGGAGCCATCACCGGCATGGACGCAAGGTCGTCGGTGCTGGAGGTGGGCTGCGGTACCGGTCAGGCGACGGGCTCGCTGGCACGGATCGGATGCCCAGTGACCGCCATCGAGCCGGGCGCGGACATGGCCGCACTCGCTCGCCGGCGGATCGTCTCCTTCAGCAACGTCGAAGTCGAGACGTCAACGTTTGAGGAGTGGGATGACCGCGGTCGACGCTTCGATGTTCTTGTGGCTGCGTCGTCGTGGCACTGGGTCGACCCGTCGATCGGCTGGCAGCGAGCGCACGACGTGCTGTATCCCGGAGGCTGGATGGCGCTGCTCGGCAACGTTGTTGTCCGCAGGCCGGGAGAGCCGGAGGTCTATGCGGAGACCGCCGATCTCCACGAGCGGTTCTCCCCCGGGAACCCCGGCTGGGGTCATCCGCCGCTGGAGGACGACGTGCGCACCACCAACGAGGGTTGGGGCCTGGTCGACGATCCCGGAGGGTTGTTCGGCCCGACGATCGTGCGCTGGTACCCGACGGTTCAGTGGTTCAACGGGGACGGCTTTGCCGATCTCCTTCGCTCGACCTCGCTGTATCGGAGGCTCGACCGCGACGTCCGTGAGCCCCTGCTCGACGCCATCGCGGAGCGCATCCGCACGCGGATGGGCGACCGGGCATCACGCCGTTATCTCAGCGTCCTGCGTGTCGGACAGCGTGTTGAGTGAGGCCACGGACGATGTAGCTGCTTGTCAGCGGTGTGCTTGTTCCTCCGGGAGATACAGCGACGGATCAGGCTGCGCTGGAAGGTCCGCGATCAGCCGTGGGCATCCAGGCCGTTGCGATCGAGTGTTGCTCGGAACTGGCTGAGCCGCTCTGTGCCCAGCCGGCGCCTGTCGGTCGGCGATGGCGGACACCTTCCGGCGGCGCCCACACGCATCCCGGACAGAGCCGAAACGGGCCTCCCCGGCCGCGAGGTCACACCTCGTCCGTGGGACCCGCCTCTCCGCTCAGCCCTGCGCGCATGGCGAGCAGTCCGGCCTGTACCCGGTTCTCGCAGCGCAGTTTCTCCATGATCCGCGAGACATGGGCCTTCACGGTCGGCACGCGCAGGGCCAGCCGCCGGCCGATCTGGGCGTTGCTCAGCCCGTCCGCTATCGCCACCAGCACCTCCCGTTCGCGTGGTGTGAGCGAGGACAGCCCGGGCGGCACGGCCAGCGGTGGCTCCGCGGCCACCCGCGCCACCAGGTGGTTCACCGCCTCGGGGGCGAGGGCATGGAGGCCGGCCGCGGTGTTCCGTACCGCGTCGAGGACCTGGCCCGGTTGGGCGTCCTTGAGCAGGAAGCCATGGGCGCCGGCCCGAAGCGCCGGCAGCAGATAGGTTTCGGCGTCGAACGTGGTCAGCATCAGGATCCGCGGCGGTGCGGGCAACGCGGACAGTTCCCTGGCGGCGCCCACTCCGTCCAGGCCGGGCATCTGCACGTCCAGCAGCACCACGTCAGGGGTCAGCCGGGCACAGGCCTCGACCGCGGCCCGCCCGTCGTCGGCCTCGGCGACCACCGTGATGTCGGGGGCAGTCTGCAGCAGCAGGCGCAACCCGGCGCGGACCAGGGCTTCGTCGTCGGCGAGCAGGACCCGGATCACTGAGCCTCCCCGGCGGGTTCTGCCCTCATCGTCTCCTGCTCCCGGTTCGGTACGGGCGGCACGACGGGCAGCCGGAGCCGGACCCGGAACACGCCGTCCCGGTTCTCGGTGTCCAGGGTGCCGCCGAGGAGCGCGGCCCGCTCCCGCAGACCGCGCAGGCCAAGGCCCGCGCCCTCGCCGGCCGCCTCCCCTGGCAGGCCGGTCACCGGGTTGGTCACCTCACACTCCAGGTTCTTCCCGTCCACCCGCAGCCCCAGGGTGGCGCGGGCGCCGTGGGCGTGTTTGCGGATGTTGGTCAGTGCCTCCTGGACGATTCGGTAGACCGTGTGCTCCACCGCCGGAGGCAACGGCTGTGCGCCGGCTCGGACTTCCGTCACCGCCACTGACCACGGCGCCCAGTCCACGGGGACGCCCGCCGCCGCCGAGTCGGCCAGCAACTGGGGCAGATCCCGCAGTGCCGGGCCGGGCTGGAAGGAACTCTCGACGGTCTCCGGGGCACGGAGCACATCGAGGATCTGGCGCAGCTGAGCCAGCGCGCGCCTGCCGGTGACTCTGATCAACTCGCCGGTCTCGCGGGCTCGCTCCGACTCCTGCGGGTCCACACTCAACGCGCCCGCGTGCAGCGTGATCAGGCTCACCTCGTGGGCCACCACGTCGTGCATCTCACGCGCCAGCGCGGCCCGCTCCTCCGCACGGACCCGGCGGGCGATGAGCAACGCCTCCCGCTCGGCCTGCTCGGCTCGCTCGGCCAGCTCCTCCAGCCTGGTGTGCCGGTACCGGATCACCGTGCCGCGCCAGGCGGGCGCGCCCACCAACAGGGCTGCCGCGATGGCGCCCGCCGCCGGGGCGTCGGTGGTGAACTGGCTGAGCACCGCGGCTGCGTAGACGCCGTACCGCAGGGGGTTCGGTGCCCGCCGTTTGGCCAGCGAGTACATCGCGAACGGCAGGGCCGGCTGAACGGTCAGCAGGCTCGCTCCGGCGACCACGGCCGCCACCAGAGTGGGCCGGTCGCGCCGCCAGGCCAGCAGGAGCCCGGTGGCGCACTCCAAGACAAGGGAGACAGCGAGCGGCAGTGGCAGCAGGGACCGCGGTGCGGCGGCCGGCAGGAGTCCTCCAGAGGCGATCAGCCCCGCCAGCACCCAGGCAATCGGCTCGGAGGGCCACTGGATCCGGGCAGGGCGGGCCGCCACCGAGGCGGACACAGAGGAAACGGACACGTGTTCCAAGGTAAGGGGCCCTTCGGATGATGGTTCCGGGAACCGCCGCCGACCGGCGCACAGTGGCCGCGACCCGGCGGGGCGGAGCGTGCCCCCGGGTGGGCCTGCGTGAGACCGAGCCGCTCAGGGCCGGGCGTTCTCACTGCTCTTGGCCTTGTCCCGGGCGGCCTCCTCCTCGGCGGACGGCAGGGCCTGGGTGGCGGCGACCTTCCCGTCCCGGTAACAGATCTGAAAAGTCTGCTTCTTCTCCAGGGACACGTGCTTCTGCAGGTAGTAGTCACAAGTGGCGCCGACCGGCGGCTTTGGCTTGTCCTGCGGCTGAAGACCGCCGGGCGCACCGAGGCGGTCGCGCACGGCGTCCCGGTTCTCGCCGACGTGAACGCCCTCGAACTGGGCCGCGGTGATCGTGTGCGAGGTGATGTCGTTCGCGACGTGCCTGATGGTGAACCAGAGACCGACTCCGGCCAGCACGGCGAGTCCCAGGATTCCGAGCAGGATCTTTCCGGCAAGGCGCATGGCAGAACTCCTTGGCTATGGGGGTACCGACGTCCTTTGACGTCGTCCAAGCAGTTTGTTCCGGCACTCCGCGCCGATCGTCGCCCTGGACGAGGAACCCGACCCCCGACTTTCGTATCCCCCCACGTAGTCCGTACGGAAAGAACCACTGGCGCCTGCGTGCACAAAGCGCCGACCCGGCCGCCCCGCCCCGCCCCGCCCCTGACGACACCCTCACCATCCCCGAACTCTTCGACGCGACGCAGGAACTGCTCGTGAACTGAACGCTCGGCACCCGCGAGTCGGCTCGGGCGGGCGCCGGATGCTGATCCTGGACCCGGCGACCGGTGCCGTATTCGGCCTGGAGACCACGTTCAGGCGGGACGACCCCGAGTACGGCGTGCGGCCGGGGACGTCATGGAGTACAGCGCCTGGATGCGCTGGGCCAACGGCGGTGTCCTCGGTCCGCCCCGGCTCAGTCCCCCTCGGCGAGGAAACCGGTCACCTGTGCCATGAGCCGAGGGACGCCGATGGCTTCCGCCCAGCGGACGATCTCGCCAGCGGCGTCAACTTCCCCGCTCACACGTTCGAAAATCCCGCTCAGGGCTCAGGGCTCAGGGCTCAGGGGTCCATTCCACGGGAGGGGGTCTGCGGCTGCAGCGGGCTCTCCCGGCGCCGTAGTGGGCAAGCTGGACCCGTGGCCGGGCCACGGCACCTGTCGATCACGCAAAAATCCCCCTAGTCCAGCTCGGCAACGTCGGGGCAGTTGCCGGGTCCGGCCGACCCGCGCTCGGCGGGTGCCGATCCGATGCAGCACATGATGGACCTGAGTGACACGATCGGTGCTATGGGCACCGAGACGGACTGGGTGTACCGGGTATTCGAGCCGCACGGCTCGGAGGGATGGCGCCCCTACGGCAGCAACCCCGAACGGTGGCGGGGCACGATCACCGCCGACGATTCGAGCGAGGGCCCCCAGTACGCCCTCTCCCTCGTCGTCGCCGACCTGATGACCGAATGGAAGACGCGCGGCCTCCACCGCGCGAAGCACGTGCGGGTCTGCCTCTGGCGCGACGAGGAGGGCGAGGCCGAGGACGCCGACGCCATCGTGGAGGTCCGGCCGAACATCGACACCGAGTGACCAGTCGGCGTCCGATTCACCATGTCTATACCGATCCCGCGCCAGGCATGACGGAAGGCTCCCGCCTGCCCACCCGAGAGGAGAGCATACCTACCGGCAGGTAACAACATATGTCCAGGTCAGGGACACGGAAATTCTGTGAGGTGCGTGCCGCTCCGACCACGGGCCCACGCCGTCCGCTGCGACTGCCCCCCCGTGCAACAAAGACATGGGTGGGGTGGGGTGCGCGTACGCATGAGGAACTCCCGGCGGCCGGGGACGGCACACGGAACTGCACCGGACGCAGTTCGAACAGCGGGCCCTGGCGGCGACGGACATCGCGGAGGCTTCGGAGGCGATGGCGTAGGCGGCAAACGCCCTGGGCAGGACTTCCCGCATGGAGACGCGAGGACCATGGCGCAGACACGGGCGCGAGCAGCTGTGCACGACACCGCGCCTGGTGGCCTACCGCGACGAGATCACACTGCCGGACGGCAGTCCGGGCCACTACGACTGGGTCCAGGTCCCGGACATGGTCCGGGTCGCGGCCCTGGTCGACGGTCGACTGCTGGTGATCGAGCAGTACCACTACCTCACCGGAACGATGTGGCAACTGCCCGGCGGCAGCATGGAGCCCGGCGAGCGGGACAGCGTTGCCACCGCACAGCGCGAACTTGCCGAGGAAACCGGCTACCGCGAGGGCCGCTGGACCCCGCACGGCGCCCTGCACCCGATGCCCGGACTGACCCCGGCCCGGGTCCACCTGTGGAGCGCCGACGGCCTCACGCCGGGGTACCCGTCGCCCGAGCCGGGTGAGACGGACCTGAAGGTGCGTCACATCCCTCTGGACGACGCCGCGCGCGCCGTGCGCGCCGGTCGGATCACCTGTGCGCCCAGCGCCGCCCTCGTCCTGAGGATGGCGGCCTCCGGCGAGTACTGACACGCTGTCCGTGGCCCGTGCCAGGTGTGGCGACGGGACGTGGGACTCGGGGGGATGGACGCAGAGTGTCGACACGTTGGGAGGCATTTCGGCAGGGGCTGCGCCGTCACGGTCTCCGCCTTTTGATCGCCCTGGTGATCGGCGCCGCCACCGGCCTGGCCGTGTTCAGCATCGGCCAGGTGACCGGCCGCAACCTCTTCATCATCACCGGCGGCCTGGCAGGCGTCCTCACGGTGTCGTTCATGCAGTTGTACGGGCGCGCCGCCCGGCTGAGCGAGATCACGGTCAAGGTCCCGCAGGTCAGCGACCTGACATTCGTCGTGAACAACGACTCCCGGCAGATGGCCTGGCATCTGTTCGTGGAGACGGCCACCCGCGTTTCCACCCAGCCGCTCGGCCACGACGAAGGACTCGTGCGCGAGGCGCTCACCTCGCTGTACGGCTTGTTCACCACCACCCGCGACACCTTGAAGGCCGGCCGCCCCTCAAAGGCCGTCCCCGGCGGTCACACCGTCGAATACCTCGCCATCACCATGCTCAACCAGGAACTGCGCCCTTTCCTCTCCCTCTGGCACCCCCGGCTGCACGCCTACGAACTGGCCCACCCGCACGGACCCGAGGCGGCCTGGACCCGTAATGCCGAGTGCCGCGCAGCTCTCCACGCCGTCCAGCGCGACCTCCACGCGTATGCGCTCGGCTTCGCGCAGCTCGCGGGGGTGCACGATCCCAGGACCCTGCTGGGCGGCCCGGAAGATGCGGCGTGAGGACGCGCGGAGGAGCGACGGCACCGGGGGCGTCATCGTTCACGTACGACGGGAATCACCTCCTTCGCCAGCTCTTCCAGGGCGTCGGGCTGGGAGTGGACGGGCCAGAGGACCAACGTGTCGAAGCCGGCCTCGGCGATGCACGCGAGATGCTCCGCGACCTCTTCGGCCGAACCTGACAGCCGGGACGGGGAGGGGCGCTTGCGCGGATCGATCTCCAGCGGAACATTGCAGGCGAAGGTCAGTTCCGCCCGGTCACGTCCCACCGAGGCCGCTCGCTCGGCGATGCGCTCCAGCCGCTCCTTGGCCTGCCGCCGGTCGAGGTGGTGGTACGAGGGGAGCCAGCCGTCGGCTCGGGCCGCCACCAGATCGAGCATCCGGTCTCCGTACGCGCCCAGCCAGATGGGAGGCCGACGCACCGCCAGAGGGTTGATCGACGCGGCGTCCATGTGCCAGGCGCGGCCCTCGTAGGTGAACGGCGCCTGTTCCCAGAGCCCCGTCATGACGTCGATGGCCTCGCTGAGCAGCGCCACTTTGGCGGTCGGGGTGCGCTCCGGGAGCCCGAACGCGCGCGTCGCCCTGTCGTCCCCACCGGCGCCGAGGCCCAGGATCAGCCTGCCTCCCGACAGCCGGTCGAGGCTCTCGGCCATCTTCGCCACGACCCCCGGGTGCCGGTACGCCATGGACAGGACCGAGGGGAGTGCCCTGATCCGTGTGGTGGCCGCGAGTATCCAGGTGATCGCGGTCCAGCACTCGACGGACGGCCCGGTGGCGCGCGTGCCGGCCGAGGAAGGGTGGTCCGGGTGCACGGCCACGACGCCGAAGCCGAGGGCCTCGGCGGACCGGGCGGCGCGGGCGATCTCCTCACCCGACCCCGACGACGTATCGATCATGACGCCGAACTCCAGTTCCGGCATGCCCGCTCCCGAGATCCGATCGATCGGTCCTGGCACGATATCCGTCCTCTTAAAGGACGCAACAGATCGCGATGTGCAAGCACACGGCGCAATGGCGCGAAGAGTCCTGCCATTTGGACCCCGCTCGCTACGCTGTGGACATGGCCGACGGGAATCTCCTGCGGATGCTCACTCGGGGTACGAGATTCTGGAACGAACACCGTCCCCCGCCGGACGCGCAAAGCGACCTCACCCATATCCGTATCAGTAACGCGGTACTGCGGGAGATCGACCTGAGGAACGTGGACCTCAACGGTCTGGCCCTCACCAATGTCGACATGCGGGATTCCGACCTGTCGGGATCCCGCATGAACGGCGCCCGGTTCCATCATGTCCTCCTCGACGGCGCCGACTTGACGGGCGTTGAGATCAAGGGCGGCGAGCTCACCAGGGTCTCGCTGCGTCGGGCCGTGCTACGGAACGTCTACGTACGACAGTTGACCATCCGCTTCAGCAGCCTGCGTGACGCTGACATGTCCGACGCGGTGTTCGACTTCAACGTTCACATCTACAACAGCGACGTGACCCGTCTGCGTGCGGAAGGGATCACCTTCGAACCGGGAGCCGGTTGCCTTCTGCGGCGCTTGGACGGGGACTCCGGCCGACTGGAGCGACTGGCCGAACTCGGGTTCCATGTACAAGAACCGTATCGGCCACTTCGCGAGGAGTGGCCGGACTTCGACGACTTCGAGATCCACGCGGACGACGAAGAGCGTGACCTGGTCGAGTACGAAGGAATGATCTACCCGATCAGCGAGGGGAGATACGACTTCTTCGTCAGTCATGCGAGCGTCGACAAGGAGCAGATTGCCCTTCCGCTCTCCCGGAGACTCACGGAGCTGGGATTCCGTGTCTGGATCGACCAGGAAAAGATCCGTCTCGGCGACGACCTGGCCAGGGTGATCGATTTCGGCATCTCGTCATCGCGCTATGGCGTGGTCGTGCTCAGCCAGGACTTCATCGGGCGGCGCTGGACAGAACGGGAATTGACGGCACTGAGCCGTTCGCAGATGTTTCTTGTGCTGCACGGGATCGAACCCGAAAGACTTGAGGACATCAGGCCCGGCCTGAGCGACCGGCTGGCACTGTCGACCAGCCTGGGCGTGGACGAGGTGGCCAGCCGTATCGCCCATGCCGTGCGCACCCGCCGTCTCCATCTTCCCGTGGAGTGAGGTCCGGTCCGGATCCATCTGCGGACCGCGAACCCCGTCGAGTCGGCCTTCTCGACCGTGAAGCTTCGGACCACGGGCACCGGCGGTGCTGGCAGCCCGGCCGACGTCCTGGCGATGGTGCTCAAGCTGATCGAGTCCGCCCAGGAACGCCGGCCGACGATCGCGGGGCCACCGGGTCGCGTCGGCCAGATTCACGCCTGGTGGGCCGGCGACACCCGGTGTGGGCAAGCCGCCTCGCGGCCCACGGTAGCCGTCGACCTTGAACCGAGGCTAGGGGCGCACCGCGGACACAGAGCCGTCAGAGCGGGTTGAGGCGCGCCTTGAGCAGGCAGAACTCATTGCCCTCGGGGTCGGCAAGCACGTGCCACTGCTCCTCGCCGGTCTGGCCGATGTCGGCCGGGCGCGCCCCGAGCTTCAGGAGGCGTTCGAGCTCGGCGTCCTGATCGCGGTCGGTGGGGTTGACGTCGATGTGCAGCCGGGTCTTCCCGGGCTCCGGCTCGTCCCTGCGGCTGAGGATGATCGTCGGCTGCGGGCCGCCGAATCCTTCGCGCGACCCGATCTCGATGCAGTCGTTCCCTTCGCGATCGAGCACTACGAAGTCCAGGACCTCGCACCAGAACCGCGCCAGCACCTCGGGGTCGCGGCAACCGAGCACGAGCTCACTGATACGACATGCCATCGACGAAACCTACTCTCAACGGGGGAACTGCCGGGGCGGCCGCGCGCGGAACCCTCGGGCTCCCCGCAGCGGGAACATGATCGAGACCGTACCGGGCGAGGCGAGCAGGCGCGAAGGGTTTTGCGATCCTCGCCTCGCCCGGCCGAGCCGCCAGGCGAGGACCGATGGCCGCACGGTGAGAAGGCTGAAGTCGGTTGCGCCTCAGGTGTGTTGACCTGAAGCGTTGTCGGCACAGCCGATCGGTGGGGGGAGACGCCGAGTGCGGTGTGGCAGCGGTGGTGGTTGTAGTTGTGCAGGAAGTCTGCCAGGGCTGCGGCGCGCTCGTCGTAGCTGGCATGGGGCCGCAGGTAGGCGATGACCTGTACGTTCCGGCCACGGTGCCGGTGTTTCCCGGACCACCACAGGCGGACATCGAGGACAGCGGTGCAGGTGACACTGGACGGCACGTGAAGCCTCTCGGCCGGGACATGATCTTCGCAGACCCGTTCCTGCCAGGGCTTCACGCACATCTGACGCCGGGGCACCACCCCGACCACCCGCAGCACGTGGTCACGCACCGCTACCATCGCATTGCCGAGAGGACCTCAGCTCCTGCACATTCAGGGTGGCCAGCAACGCAGCCAGTCCGTCGGTGTAGATGCCATGGAACAGGGCCTCGGCTTCAAAGTCGCTGACGCCGACGGGAGTGAACGATCCGGTCCATTCCACACGTGAGGTGTCGGGTGCTCCTTCGACAGCGTGCACGGTCAGCGTGGAGAAGTAGTCGGTGACCGGGAACGGTGCCCGCTCGATGGCGTAGGAGTAGGTGCGCTTGTCGTGATCGAAGGCCTTGAGGCGTTCGACGATGACGTCGCCGCCCTCGTTGGTCAGGTGACGTACGCGACCGCCCTCGCCGAGTTCGCTCTTGGGGATGTAGGGGAGCCAGTCGGGAAGGGAGTCGAAGCCGCCGATGAGCTGCCAGACGTAGTCGGCGGATCGGGGGACGTCGATGGAGACGGTGGTGGTCGCCATGGTGTGCTGTTCCTTTTGAGGGAGGAGTTGCGGGTAGGGGTCAGGGCGTGGGGGCCTCCGGAGCGATGAGCCGCTCTTCTCGCAGAGCCGCCCAGAAGGCGGCCGGGACATGCTCGTCGAGGGCTGCCATGTCTTCGGCGATGCGGCTGGGTCGGGTAGCACCCGGAACGACCGCCGCGGTGGCGGGGTGGGCCAGCGCGAACTGCAGGGCCGCGGCCTTGACGCTCACACCGTGTGCGGCGGCGAGCGTCTTGATCCGCTCGACCTTGGCGATGATGTCGGCCGGGGCCTTCTGGTACTCGAAGTGCCGGCCGCCGGCGAGGATGCCGGAGCTGTAGGGCCCGCCGACGACCATGTCGACGTTCTGCGCGGTAGCCGCCGGCAGCAGGCGCTGCAGGGATCGACTGTGGTCAAGAAGGGTGTAGCGGCCTGCGAGGAGGAATGCGTCGGGCTGGGGCTCGTCCAGGTCCAGTGCGAGTTCTATCGGCTCCACGCGATTGACGCCCAGGCCCCAGGCCTTGATGACGCCCTCATCGCGGAGCCGCTGCAGGACGCGGAACGCGCCGGTACGGGCCGTCTCGTAGACGGACAGCCACTGGTCGCCGTGGAAGTCCTGGGCTACGTCGTGCACCCAGACGATGTCGAGACGGTCCGTCTTCAGACGCTTGAGGCTGTCCTCGATGGAGCGCAGGGTGGCATCCGCCGTGTAGAGGTCGACCATCTTGTTCGGCCGACCATGCTCGAACAGACCGCCCTTCTCCCCCAGATCGCGGGCGGCGGGATCCTCCAGCTCGTCCAGAATGACGCGGCCGACCTTGGTGCTCAGCACGTACTCGTCGCGCGGCCGGTCGGTCAGCACTTCACCGAGGCGGATCTCGGACAGGCCAGCGCCGTAGAAGGGCGCGGTGTCGAAGTAGCGAACGCCCTGGTTCCAGGCGGCCTCGACCGTTGCGGCAGCCTCCTCGTCCGGGATGCTGCGGAACATGTTGCCGAGCGGCGCCGTGCCAAAGCCCAGGGAGCCCGACAGAAGGGACTTGATGCCCATGAGGAAGATCCCTCTCTGCATTGCGGTACGCGGAGTTTGAAGCGTTTTGCCACAGTCCGCGGCTCTTGCTCTGTCGAGGTTAGGATCGAGCAGTCAGACTGTCCAAGACTTGCTTGGACAGACTTGAGTCTCGGAGGGTCTCACATGCTTGACCTGCGGCAACTTCGCTATTTCGTGGTCGTCGCGGAGGAGGAGCACGTCGGCCGTGCGGCAGATCGTCTCCACATCTCACAGTCGCCGCTGAGCCGACAGATCGCCCAGCTGGAGAAGAACCTCGGCTTGGTCCTGTTCGAGCGCGGCCAACAGCGCATCCGCCTCAGCTCCGACGGCCACGTCTTTCTCTCGGAGGCACAGGCACTGTTGAGGCACGCGAACCGGCTGGAGAATCTGGGCCGACGCCTGGGCCGCGGCGAGGAAGGCGGCCTGTGCGTGGGCTACGTCAGCGATGCCATGCACACCGGTGTGCTACCCCTTGCGCTGCGTGAGCTGCACAGCGAACGGCCGGGAATCCACGTCGCGCTCTACGACCTGACAGCAGCGGAGCAATTCGAGGGACTGCGCCAGCGCAGCCTGGACATCGCGCTGGTAGCGCAGGCGCCGCCGGAGGCAGACCCGGATCTGCGCGGCGCGCTCCTGGTCAAGGACCCGCTGCTTCTGGCGATGCCGAGCAGTCACACCCTGACCGAGAGCACGGAGATCCCGCCTGCGGCTCTGGAAGCCCAGCCCTGGGTCGCCGTCGAGAACAGCCAGGACCCCGCCTGGAGGGACGGCTTCGTCGCTTCCTGCACGGCCGCCGGATTCACTCCCGACATCCGACTCGAAGCACCCGACTCCCTCGCCGCCCTCGGCCTGGTCGCCTCCGGCCTGGGCATGGCGCTGGTGCAGGAGAGCATGCTGCGCAACTGTCCGCCGGGGGTCACCGTCCGCCGGCTCCCCTGGTTCGAGAGATCCGTGCACCTGTGGGCCGCCTGGCACCAGGTCGACCTTCGTCCCGTCGTCACGTCCTTCCGTGCGACCGTCCTGAAATCCGGCAGTGCCAGTGCGCCGTTCTCGCCGTGACGGAGAGCTCTGCGAGGCGTGGCCCAGTTGACCGTTCCATAACGGCCCTACACAGCGACTGTTCGTCACAGCTATCTCACCCCACCATTGTTACCATCAGTAAGTTGCCGGTAGCAACAGTGATGAGCTCGGGTTACTCCACAAGATGGCCCTGCTTCAAGATGGCCCTGATTCGGTAACTCTCCGCGACCACTCCCCAAGATCTGTGCCGGAACCCTAATAGCCACTGATTGGCAAGGCCAAGGCGGCGGGCCGGGCTGTGCGGTGTTCACCGGCTCGCGGATGCGGACCGTTCATGCGGGCTGCTCACGGGCCGTGGTGCGTGACGAGCGAACGCGTGTCTGCGGTTGCCCGTTCCCGCTGGCGCCAGGCTCCGGGTGGATCTCCGTGGTGGCGGCGGAAGGCCGCCGCAAAGGCAAAGGGCGAACCGTAACCGACGGCATCGGCGATCTGGGCCAGGCTGAGATCGTCGGCGCGCAGGTGGTCGCGGGCGAGGGTCATCCGCCACTCGGTCAGGTACTGCATGGGGGCCTGGCCGAGCGCCTCCCGGAAGGTCCGCGCGAAGGCGGCCCGGGACAGGCCGCTGATCGCAGCGAGTTCGGGGACCGTCCACGGATGGGCCGCGTTCTCGTGCATGGCCTGCAGCGCGGCGCTCAGCCGCGGGTCCGCGGACGCCCGGTACCAGCGCGGTGCGGTCGCGCTGCGGTGGAAGTCGTTGCGGATGGCCAGCACGAGAAGCAGGTCCAGCAGGCGGTCCAGCACGATCTGCTGGGCTGGTTCGGTACGGACCAGCTCACGTGAGAGCAGGGTGATCACGTCCCGGAGGGGATCGTCGATGGCCGCCGAGAGGGTCATGACCTGAGGCAGTGCGTCCAGCAGTCCGCTGCCGACCTCGCCGGACAGCTGGTAGGCGCCGCACAGGAAGACGGTGGCCTGCGGGTTGTCACCGGGGGCCGCCTGGGCGTGCCGGGCCCGGAACTCCTCCGGTTCCAGGCAGTCGGCTCCCGGCTCGTGCCCGATGTAATGGTCCGGCCCGCCGCGCACCAGGGTGACGGTTCCCGGTGAGAGCTCCACAGCGCTGCCTGGGGTGTCCAGCCAGAGCCATCCCCGTCCGCGGACGACCGTGTGCACCGCGAGCTGGATCGAACCGCCCAGCCGCAGCCCCCAGGGCGGCTCGGCAACCGTCCGCGCGAAGACGGCGCCGGTGGCGCGCGCCCGCACCAGGTGGTCATACAGCAGGTCCATGGCAGCAGACTGAGCGGAACGAGTGTGGGGGTCAAGGTAGTGAGAGCTTCGCGTAAAAATTCGAGCGGAGCACGCATGGATTGACTCGCCCGGAGTGCCGATCATCGAGTCATGAGCAACGAAGCACCCACTGCACTCATCCTGGGCGGCACCGGCAGGAGCGGCTCGCTGTTGGCCGGCAAGCTCGCCCAAGGGGGAATCGCCACCCGTACCGCGTCCCGCCGCGGAGCCGACGTCCGGTTCGACTGGGACGACCCGGCCACCCACGCGGATGCCCTGGCCGGCGTGGACCGCCTCTATCTGGTGACCCCCGTCCTGCGCGTCCGGTACGCCGACCAGGTCGCCGCCTTCCTGGACCTCGCCGAGGCCGCCGGCGTACGCCATGTCACCTTCCTGAGCACCTACAACGCCGACCAGGCGCCGCAGGGGGTCGACATCGCCGCCGTCGAGGCCGATCTCGCCGCCCGGCAGGCCCTGACGTCCACCGTCCTGCGCCCGGCATGGGTGATGCAGAACTTCGCCGACGACCACCTCCCGGTCATCGACGGGGTGATCACCGCCCCGAGCGGCGGTGGCAGAGAAGCCTTCGTCGACGCGGCCGATATCGCGGCGGTCGCGGCCAAGACGCTGATGGACCCCGTCGCCCACGCCGGCACCACGTACACGCTCACCGGTCCGCAGGCCCTCACCTTCCGTGAGGCCGCCGACACCATCGCCTCCGTGAGCGGCCGACCCGTCTTCTACCACGACATCGATCAGGAAGCCTGGATCAACGGCGCACTCGCCGCAGGCGCCCCCGCGGACTACGCGGTGATGCTGCACTGGCTCACCAGCGCCATCATCTCCGCCAACGGCTCCAAGCCCACCGACGACATCGAGACAGTCACCGGCCGGCCGCCGACCGCCTTCCGCGAGTTCGCCGAGCGCAGCGCCCACGCGTGGACCGTGGAGGCGAAATGAGCAAGACCGTCAGCGACAACGCCGCTTTCGGAGCGAACAGCCCGTTCTTCCGCATCATCAAGGAGGGGCTGGAGGGCCTCGTCGACGGGGAGGACTACTTCGACCTCCTCGCCGAGGACGTGGTCTTCGAATACGTGATCTCCGTGCCGGGGTATCCCAGGCGGGTCGAAGGGCGGCAGAACATCGTCGACCTGTACAGCGACTACGGCAACTACATGAAGTTGGACAGCGCGGACAACCTCTGCGTACACCGGGACCCCGAAACCTCGGTGGTCGTCCTGGAATACGAAGTGCACGGCACGTCGGTCCAAACGGGCCGGCCCTACGACAACCGCTTCGTCTCCATCGCCGCCATCAAGGACCGCAAGGTGACGCACTGGCGTGACTATCTCGACCCCGTCGCTGTGTTCGACGCATCGGGATGGCCGCAAGGCCGCCGCTAGTGCTGTGACCGCGTAGGTTCACCGGGTTCTGCTCCGCGTTGAGGCTGGGGCCGATGGGATGGGGGCGGACATCCCATCCAGTGTGCGGAGACGTGGTGGCAGAGCCGATCAAAGTTCGCCGACTGACGGATCAAGAGGGAATCGGGTCCCGGTCATCGCCCGGCTGGTCGCGGCCGATGAGGGCACCGTCCGGGACGTCATCCACCGCTTCAACGAGATCGGCCTGGCATGCCTGGGCCCTCGGTGGGCGGGAGGCCAGCCTCGCCTGCTCAACGCTGACGACGAGGACTTCGTCATCACGACGGCCACCATTCGCCCGGCCAAGCTCGGCCAGCCGTTCACCCGCTGGTCGATCTGCAGACTCTGCGCCTACCTGTGCAGGGGCCACGGCCGGGTAATCCGTATGGGCCACAAGGCCCTGCGCTGCCCACTGGCCCGACGCGGCATCACCTTCCAGCGCACCAAGACGTGGAAGGGAGTCCACCGACCCCAAGCGCGACACCAAACTGGACCGCCCGACGGTGCCCCCATCTACGTGATCATGGACAACCCGTCCGCGCACAGGGGCACCAAGATCCGCACTTGGGCGAAGAAGCACCCGGTAGAGCTGTGCTTCACCCCTACCAATGCCTCCTGAGCCAACCCGATCGAGGCGCACTTCGGACCCCTACGGCAGTTCAGCCTGGCGAACTCCAACCATCCCAACCACACCGTGCGGACGCGGGCCCTGCATTGCTACCTGCGCTGGCGCAACGCCAACGCCCACCACCCCGACATCCTGGCCGCCCCGCGCAGGGAACGCGCCCGCATCCGCAGCGAGAGGGGCATCCGGTGGGGCCGCCCCGTCGCGCGAGCGGCGGGGTTAATCCAGGTGCAACCCGTGAGCCCTGCCTCATGACCTCGGCCCCATGACTGACCATGCCCTCGTCCCCGACGACTTCGTCGTCCCCGCGGACCTGATCACCTCGCAGTTCCGTCTGGAGCCTCTGGGACCCCAGCACAACGTCGCCGACCACGCCGCCTGGACCAGCAGCATTGAACACATCCGTGCGACCCCGGGCTTCCAGGACCGAGGATGGCCTCCTGCGGACGGGATGACCCTGGAGGCGAACCTCGTCGACCTGCAGCGTCACGCGGACGACTTCGCTCAGCGCCGCGGATTCACCTACACCGTCATCGAGACCGCTACTGGCGAGGTGATCGGTTGCGTCTATATCTATCCCTCCCGCAACGACGACCACGACACCGACGTCCGCTCCTGGGTCCGTGCCGACAGAGCCGAGTTGGACGCGCCCTTGCACGCGGCCGTCACGACCTGGCTGTCCACGAACTGGCCCCTCGGAACTCTCAACTATCAGCCCCGCTGACCACCTTGTGATCCCACAGCGACCAGCCACACCGACCCCTGCGGGACACCTGGCCTTCGGATGTTGGCGCTGTTCGTGGCGGATGTGTTCGCGTCGGTACCGCGGCAGGGCCAGCGGGCCAAGGGCGTACTGCGGAGCGTTGGGCAAGCAGGCGAACTGCCAGGTGGCGGTCAGTGTCCACGCCGCGACCGACACCGCCTCCTGCCCTCTGCAGTGGCGGCTGTTCCTGCCCAAGGAGTGGGCGTCGGACACCGGCCGGCGAACCCTCACCCGCGTCCCGCCCGAGGTCACGCACCGTGAGGTGCGCTATGTCCGCCCCTCCCCGCTGTTCACCAAGGAACCGTCGCGTGCCGGCTGCGTCACGCCCGTCAATTCCCTCAGTCCCCCGTTCTCCCGTTTCCCCGTCGCGGTTTGATGCCGTCCTTGGTAAGGCCTTCGCTGGCCTGCCACGACTTCGTGGCGGCCTTCGTGCAAGGAACTCCGTCGCGGTGATCGTGCCCGGCTTCGGGCACGGCCAACGTTTCGGAGTATGCCCGGGACCGGCAGGCGGCCTCCACCTCGAGTACGCGGTGGTGGAGGCCGTGGAGTGGGAGGAGACGCGGGCATTCCTCTGCGCAGGCACGTGTGCTGCCGCCACCGCGGCGGCGGTTCGCAAACTGAGGCAGAACTGGCGGCAACTCGCCGAACGATTCGGGACGAGCGGCTTCAGTTTCGTGTACGAGCTTGCGTTGGACAGCGAGGCCATGCGCCACCGTGCCCTGGACATGGGGCGGTTGCAGCAATGCAAACTGCTTGACCATCCCCGGCGAGATGCCGAGCAGGAACGTGCCGGGGGCCGGCTTGCCCTCCGGCGCGTGCGGCCGGACGTCCGGAGGACTGGGGTGGACGAGAGGTAGACGTTGGCGGCGGTGCCGATCGCGACCGGGCATCCGCCGGGCGCCCACCCGGACGATCTCATCCAGCAACGAACTACAACTTGCCCTGCTGCCGTCCTCGTTGACCACCGTAAGCACGGGTGCGCCTTCCCGACCGACGCTGCAACGTCCGCCCCACTCGACGATCTGTCGATCGGTCCATCGGGGAGGTACGCCTCCTCTCGCAGGCCCATCCACCAGTCCTGAGCATGCTCCAGGAACACCGCGACCCAGTGCACGGCCCTGGCCCAGCACAGTTGGGCCGGTTACCTCGCCGCACCGAGAGAGCCCTGCCTACTGCCGGGCCTTCATACGTCCGCCGCCCCCAGAAACCGCCGCAGGATGTCGTTGAACTCCGCCGGACGTTCCAGGTTGGGCAGATGCCCGGCGCCCTCGATCACCGCCAGCCGTGATCCAGGAACGGCCCGGTGCATCGCCTCTGCCTCGGGGACGGGGGTGTACTCGTCGTCGCTGCCGACAACGATCAGCGTGGGCACCCGGACACCGGCCAGCACGGCGCCGTAGTCCGGGCGCTGTGCGCGTCCGCGCAGCGCGGCGGCGGCACCCTCGGGGGAGGTGCCACGCATCATCCCCAGGACATGGGCGGCGACGGCCGGGAGTCCGGTGACGTTGTGCGGCGCGATCATCTTGTCCAGCACTTCGTCGGCGTATCCGGCCATGCCCTCCGCCAGCAGACGGACGGCCATCGTGTCGCGCGCCCGCTTCCCCTCCTCAGTCTCGGCGCCGGGGAAGGTGTCGCAGAGGATCAGTCCCGTCACCCGTTCCGGAAACAGCCGCTGGAACTCCATGACGATCTGTCCGCCCATCGACAGCCCGCCGATGAGTGCTTCCTTCACCCCGAGACGGTCGAGCAGGGCCGCGACATCACGGGCGAAGGTCTCCAGCGGGGTGATGCCCGGGATCACCTCGCTCCCACCGTAGCCACGGAGGTCCGGGACGATCACCCGTCGGCCGGCAGCGAATTCGGCGAGCTGGGGCGCCCACATCGTACGGTCGAAGGGATGGCCGTGCACCAGCACCAGGGGGGTGCCGCCGGCTCCCTCGTCGTCGTAAGCGACGGTGATGCCGTTCACGGACGTCACTGTCATATATATCCCCTTTCCTTCATATGTCCGGCGTGCGCGAGGCGTTGATCGTGATGCTAGGCGGCCTCTGCGAATCGGTGCAATAAGATCTTTGCTCTAGGTGCAATGCTGGCTTTGTTCAGAAGGGACCGCCGATGGAGAACTTCCGCACGATCGCCGACGCCGTGGCGGCCGACATCACTGCGGGTCGGCTGCGCCCCGGCGACCAGCTCTCCACCCAGCGGGCCTTCGCCCGGCGACATGGAATCGCCAACTCCACGGCCATCCGCGTCTACGCCGAACTCGCCCGCCGTGGTCTGGTCGTCGGCGAGGTCGGCCGGGGCACCTTCGTCCGCGCCGCCCCGCCCCCCAGCGGCCCGGCGCTCGCCGAACCCGCGTCCCAGCGCATCGACCTGGAACTCAACTACCCCGTCGCCGAAGGTCAGTCCGAGCTACTGGCCACCGGCCTCGCACCCATGCTGCGCCCCGATGTCCTGGCCGCCGCCCTGCGCCCGCTGACCGCCGCCGGCACACCCGCCGCGCGCGACAGCTTCGCCGCGCTGCTGGCCCGTCCCGCCTGGCGGCCCGAACCCGGGCGACTGCTCTTCGCGGGCAACGGCCGCCAGGCCGTCGGCGCCGCCATCGCGGCCCTCGTGCCACCGGGCGGCCGGCTCGGCGTCGAGGCCCTCACCTATCCGGTGGTCAAAGCGGTCGCGGCGCGGCTCGGCGTCAGCCTGGTCCCCATCCCCTGCGACGAGGACGGACTGCGTCCCGACGCCCTCGCCGAAGTGCACCGGGCGGCCCCGCTGCACGCCCTCTACCTGCAGCCGACACTGCAGAATCCGCTGGGCATCACCATGTCCGAGCACCGCCGTGCCGAACTCGCGGAGATCCTCTGCCGGCTGGGCCTGCATGCCGTCGAGGACGCCATCTGGGCCTTCCTCCGTGTGGACGCCCCGGCCCCGCTCGCCGCCTTCGCGCCCCGGCACACCGTTCTCGTCGACAGTCTCTCCAAGCGCCTCGCGCCCGGCCTCACCGCCGGTTTCGCCGTCACCCCGGCGGAGCTCAGCGGCCCCGTTTCCGCTGCCCTGCGCTCCGCCGGTGCCACCGCCACCGGCTTCGCCCTGGACGCCGCCTCCCGCTGGATCGCCGACGGCACGGTGGCCGCGGTCATGGCCGCCAAGCGGCGGGACGCAGCCGCACGGAACCTGATCGCCGCCCGCCGCCTGACCGGCTTCTCCGTAACCGCCGACCCCCATGCGTACTTCTGCTGGTGGCGGCTGCCCGAGCCCTGGCGCGCCGAGACCTTTGTCGCCGCCGCGGCCCGCCACGGCATCGCGGTCACTCCCGCCGGCGCCTTCGCCGCTGGACGGGGCAGCAGCCCGCACGCGGTACGGATCGGCCTCGCCTCACCGTCACCGCAGACCCTGGACCGAGCACTGGGCACACTCGCGGAGATCGCCCAACGCGGCCCGGAGGACAGCTCCCCCGACTGAGCACAGACGGCGGCGGACCTTGGCGAGTTGCCCGCACCTGCCAGTGGGCAATGCCCCAACTCACGCCGCCCGGCATGCG
The DNA here is from genome assembly GCF_044746205.1 of Streptomyces sp. NPDC086549. Classification (NCBI taxonomy): domain Bacteria; kingdom Bacillati; phylum Actinomycetota; class Actinomycetes; order Kitasatosporales; family Streptomycetaceae; genus Streptomyces; species Streptomyces sp. NPDC086549. The sequence goes on from NZ_JBIVBS010000011.1 coordinate 27,529, forward strand.
GCGAACAGGCATCGCGAATCTTGGAGCTTCCTCTCCACCGCATGACGCTCGGTACGGCGTCGCTGACCCGCTGAGGGGCCACGATGGCGAGGCTGTCCAGTTCGTTCACCGTCTCCAGCGCGGAGTCGTCACACTCCGGGCACAGGGGACCGAACTCATCCGCCGAAGAATCTCAACAGCGTCGGCGTGGGTGCCACGAGGGTCCGGCCGACGGTCTCTTGAACAGGCTCGAAGCGGCGGGGCTCCTCCCACAGAGCCGGGAGCGGGGGCGGCAGAGGGGCGTCGAGTGCGCACACGAACCGATTATGATCTTGGTTATGTCTGTGCAGAACTCTGACAAAGCCCTTTCCCGTAAGCAGAGGCTTCAGGAGAAGCAGCGCCGCCAGTTGGCGGTGGTCGACACCGTGGACAAGGCCGAGGCCAAGGTCCGCAAGGCAGAGGTTGAACTGGCCTTGGCTGTCACCGAGGCAGTGCAGGTGTTCGGCAACGAGCAGTCAGCGTCCGAGGGGCTCGAAATGCCGGTCGAAGCGATCCAGCGCTTCCTAGGCCTGGCGCAGGACGAAGCGGCCAGTGCCGGCAACGTCACCGAGATCGCCGACAGATCCTGAGCCTGGCGGTCGTGGGGAGCCGTGCCGCGAGATCGGTGTCGACGGCCCGTATCGCGTCGATGTTCCCGAATGGCGTGCGCTGCTGCTCGCGGATCGCCGCCGGCGAGCCCCGATGCGGCCCGATGCGGTGAGCTGGGAGACGACCTGCCCAGCCCGCCGTGGTCTCGCCTGCACTCGCCGGGCCGCGGAGTCATAGGGCCGGAAGCGGCTCGGGTACAGGCATGGCAGAGATTCTCGCGGGCGTACGGCAGGTACGCCGACTCGATTGATACCGAGCCGTGCCCGAGCGGGCTGCTTCCGGGGCCCTCCGGCCCCCGCCGCCTCGCCACCTCTGACGACGATCCCGTGTACAGAGCTGGTTGCCAAGGCCGCACCGCCCCCGGCGGCCAGATCGTCATCCACGACTGACGTAGCAGGCAGAAGAGCTGATTCACCCGATGCAACAAGGCATATCGCTCGGAGCGAGGGCCGTAGCCGTCAAGCGGTGCGAGGTCCATGTTGTCGCGCCCTGGTAGAACTGGGCAGCGCTGTCAGGGTGCTCCCGCGGCCGTCAGGCATCGGAGCCCCTCACCGAAAGGACGGTGCGGGGCTCCGAGGGAGTGAGCGGTCGCGCTCGAACAGACGCCCAACTCAGTATGAGTGATGGGCCTGCCAGTACGACCAGGCCTGGCAGGGGCTGCCGTACCTCTGATTCATGTAGTTGAGGCCCCACTTGATCTGCGTGGCCGGGTTGGTCCGCCAGTCGGCGGCCACACTCGCCATCTTGACGCCGGGGTATGCCTGGACGAGACCGTAGGCACCGGAGGAAGGGTTGACCGCCTGATAGTTCCAGGTGGACTCGTGGTCCACGATGTTGCTGAAGCACTGGAACTGGTCCGCGCCCACGATCTGACGCGCCATCGCCTGGATCTGCGCGACGGTGTAGGAGCTCCGGACCGGGAAACTGGAGGCGTCGCGTGTGGCGGAGCGGCCGGCCGTCTCCTGGCCCGCCTTGCGCTCCTCGCGCTCCTTGGCTTCCTTTTCGGCCTTCTGCGCAGCCTTGTACTTGGCCACCGCGTCCGCGGCGGCCTGCTTGCGGGCCGACGCCTCGGCGACCTTCCTGGCACTCGCGTCGGCGGCGATGGCCTGTGCGTCGGCCTGCTGCGTCAGGGACGCGGTCTGCACCTGAGCCTGCTGACCCGCCGGGATGTCAGCGAGAAGCGTCGTGCCGCCTGCTGCCGCCTCGGCGTCGCTGCCGGGCTGGACGGTGCTGCTTGAGGCAACACCGGTAACGGTGCCTACAGCGGTGACCGCCGTGGCCGAAGCCACTGCGAATCCCCGGACCGAAATCCGGCTCACGCTGGCCTCCCAACTGCGGGGTCACCGGCGACACCGGCCGCGACGACTGCGCCGAAACGGCCAGCAGTCCGACCGGCCGAACGGTCCGAGTGCATGAGATCCCCTTCCCATGTGAAGTGCGGTTATCGCCTCCTATACGCACGGGCCAGGAGCCGGGTTGCATCGGACCGGAACGTATTTTCGGGATCGAAGACGACCGGATCGTCGGGCTGTGCGGTATCCCACCATCCGGCCCCACCGAGGACCCCGCAAACGACGACCCGCCAAGCAGACAGCGGTTCTTGTCCCACGAGGTGCCGCCGGCCAACCGCAGGGTCAGGGCCAGGGTCGGGGGCAGCGCGCGGGCGGCTTGGCCCCGCCGGCGCAGCATGTGTCCGCGCTGGACGACCAGTTCCAGCAGAGCGGCTCGTACGGCAGCAAGCGCGGCATGTTCGATCCGCTGTGCGTGCCCGGCCGGCACCGGCGTGACAACGCGCTGGAGCTGCGGCTCGCCGCGTCCCTGGAGAACCATCTGCGGATCGAGAAGGGCAAGACGCGCTGGTTCCCGCTCTGGCGCGCCCGGCCTGACCGACTGAGGGAGCACCCCCGTATCGCGCCAGGCGGCCCGGACCACCGACCGGCGGCTGCGTCTGCACCACTGCCCGTTCCGCGAGGTGGCCCAGCGCCGCCCCGACATCATCTGCGCCATCCATCTCGGCCTGATGCAGGGCACGGTGGAGACGCTTCGGGCCCCGCTGACCGCGGAGAGCCTGGAGCCCTTCGTCACCCCGCATCTGTGCGTGGCCACCCTGCGGCGCGCCGAGGGGGCCTGAGCTCCCGTCAGGAGTGCGGCCCCGAACCGGTCTCCTCGGCGATGCGGGCGATCAGCCCGTCGAGCACCTGCTCGGCCTGTTCCGGGTCGAAGTCCTCACCCAGCCGCTTGCGCACACCGTCGTCGCTGAGGAGATGGTGCACCACCGGCTGCACATCGTGCCGGGCAAGGCAGTTGCGGGCGCACTGGAGCACGCAGCCGTCCACGGCGATGACGGGGCGACCGCTGCGGGCCTTGCGGACCAGGCTCGGCACGTCCCCGCCGACACCGGCGATGCACGACATCTCGGCGATGCCGCGCCGGTCGAGCTGCACGGCGATCCAGTTGGTCATCTGGGCCGCGCTCGAACAGCCCGAGCAGGAGTAGACAAGGGGCAGATCACGACGACGGTTCACCCGGGGGCCTCGCTGGTTGCGGCGGACAGTGTGCGGCGCGGCGGTGTGCGGCACGCGCCCCGCGAGCCTAGGCCGGGCGACCGTCGGCCGCGTGGGCCCAACGGGGTAGGTATCGGCCCGTTGGACTCCCCCTGCGGTGCCGAAAGACCCCCCTCCCCCGAAGGTAGCCCCGACCTGTGGCCGAAGGTTCCCGGCGGAACTGCTTGCCCCGGTCGCGCTCCTGGCGCCGGGCTTCCGGGGGGAGCTCGCGACGGTAGTGGCGCTCCCACTCGGCCTGGCGGTAGCGGCGCTCCCCCACTCGGCCTGGCGGTCACGGCGCTCGCGGTAGGCCTGGTGCGTCACGGGAGGGCCCTGCCGCCCCTCGGTTCCCTCCCGGCGTTGGGCTCACGACCGCGCTCCGGTGAGCGCCCTGTCATGGCAGGCGGCCACGCAGAAGACGGCTGGATGCGCCCGCCACGCGACGCCGGTCGGGCAGAGAAGCGAGGACATCGAAGTCTGCGGCAGGGCGCTGCGCTTTGGGCCTTCAGCCGGCCATCGGGTCAGGCGAGGGTTTGCGGCCGTCGGCTGATGCCGTCGCCGCGGCGGCCTCCCTCACGCCGCCGGCCAGCACCGCTGCCGTGAACACGATCAACGGGACCTTCCAGCCCCACGGGGCGAATGTGATCACCGGCACAAGGAACATGGCGTGGACAGAAGACACAGCGAACGCCGCTCGTGCCCAGCCGCCGCCGACTGCCGGGTGATGTGCGGTCGCCCGGTGGCGCCACCACAATCCGGCTGACACCGCCGCAACGGCGGCCATCACGGCAGCACCCAGCCGCGCCAGATCGGCATCGGTCACGTCGGAGTCGAGCGGGGCCGGATCAGCGGTGTGCACGCTCAGCAGGACCGCTGCCCAACTGACGGCCGCGCCGGCCAGCAGGAGGGCCAAAGCTTCCGCCCGCCGTCCAGCCCAAGACGCCGGGAGACGTGTGATGTTCAATTCCATGTCTCACTCCATGCCTCATCCCGACCGCCGTTCGCAGCCGGGACCCGTGATCACCCCAACAACTGCTGAATATATCGGCAACCGGTATATGGTCGAGTCTTGATCGACCAACCTCAGACGCATCAAGCCCCGGCAGCCGGGTCTGCAGATCAGCGTGGGCAACGACGAGCAGGAACTGCAGGGCGAGGCCCCTGGCGAACGTGCCCCTCAGCGGCTCCAGCCGCCCCCGGACTTGCCGGAGGCGGCGGTCTGTCCGTTCGGATGCCGACGATGGGGCGGCTCTGGCGTGGTGAGGGCTACCGATTGGTGTCTTCGGCCAGGGTGTGCGCTACCAGTGCATTGGCGTGGCCGTGCCCCAAGCCGTGTTCGGCCTTGAGCCATGCGACGAGTTCCATGTGCTTGGTCAGCGGTGAGGTGCGGATGAGGTCTTTCCACTCCGCTATCGGACGTCCGTACTTTTTCTCGATCGAGGGGAAGTAGCTGGCGGGACCCTTCACAGGTGCGGTCATGGGGTGTTGTCTCCTGTCGGTTCGGTGCGTTGCCGTCTTGGTGAGTGTTGAGCGCGTGGTGAGGCGGGAGCGGTTACCGCTGTGCAGTGGGCATCGGGCGGACAAGGCAGTGAGCCAGAGCAGGCCGAGTCCCGCTCCGGCGGTGAAGGCCGCCACCGAGGCAGAGGAGGCGGCGAACCCGGCGAGGACGCCAACGGGCACCAGCCGGGAGACGAGGGACCAGCCGCGTTGGCCGTGAGCGATGAAGTACCGGGCCAGCACAAGGAACGCGGCGCACAGCGCGAGGTAACCGGTCACGGCGGCGACCATGTGGGCGGCTCCGTGTGCGCTCAGGGTCCCGGCCGGGGCCTGAGGAGCGCCCGCCGGGAACCCGGCCCCGGGGTCGGGGGCGAAGAACGCGGCCAGGAGAAACGACGCGCCGAAGATGCCGATCAGCCGCGGCGCCCAGGTTCCGCCGGGCGCACCGCGCAGCACCTGGAATATCCCGGCTGCGCCCGCTATCACCAGAACACCTGTGAGCAGGAAGACGGTTACCTGGATCCAGCCGAGGGCGCCGAGGCTGAGCTGGCTGAGCGCGTTGCGGGTGAAATCGAAGCCGTTCCGGGTCAGCCCCTGGGCCACACCCGCGCAGAGGAAGAGGGGACCTGCGGTGATGCCGCCGGCCAGCAGGAGCCGCGGGACGGACCGAGCCGCGGCGGGCTTGTCGGCGGGCGGGGCGCTGAGCGTGTGAGCCATGCGAGGTCTCCTGCTCGGGGAGAAAGTGAGAACTAGACGGTGTGGTACCGAACGGAACTGGACGGTACAGTACTCACACGGAAACTAGACTGTCCAGTACTAATGATTGCTGCTGACGATTGGAGGAGGCGTGGAGGCCAACGCGCAGGGGCGGTCGGCCCGCAAACACCAGGCGATCATGGAGGCCGCCACCCAGGCGTTCATGGAGAAGGGCTACGCCGGCACCAGCATGGACGACATCGCCAAGCTGGCCGCGGTGTCCAAGCAGACCGTCTACAAGCACTTCGCGGACAAGGAGAAGCTGTTCGCGGAGATCGTCCTGGCCACCACCGACCGGGTCGACGCCATGATTGACCTGGTGGCGGACATCCCCGCCGACGCCGCCTCGTTGGACGAGAACCTCAACCGGCTCGCCCGCCGCTTCGTGGGCACGCTCACCCAGCCCCAGGTTCTGCAGCTGCGGCGCCTGATCATCGCCAACGCCGAAGCGTTCCCCGAGCTGGGCACCGCCTGGTACGCGCAGGGTTTCGAGCGGGTCCTGGACACCCTCGCGGCCACCTTCAAACGCTTGGCCGACCAGGGGCTGCTCCGCATGGACGATCCGCTCCTGGCCGCCAACCACTTCGCCGGCCTGCTCCTGTGGATCCCGGTCAACAAGGCGATGTTCACCGGCTCGCCCCAGCACACCGAGGCCGACCTCGACCACTACGCCGCTGCCGGCGTCCGTGCTTTCCTTGCCGCCTACCACTGATCATCGCAACGAAGCACCCGTCTCGCCCCGAAGGGGATCGCTGGCCTGTACTGGTCAGCCAGTCCCTGGGTGGGCACACCGCCATGCTCACTGCCGCCGCGCACTCCGAACTGATCGGTGCACTCGCCCTCGTCGTGGCAGCTCCTGGCGGCCCGAACCCCGATGCCCAGACCGAGATCGGTGCATTGCTCGACGCATGGCCGATACCGTTCCCGTCGCTACCGGCCGCCACCGAGTTCTTCGGCGGCGGCCCGGTCGGCGCAGGCTGGGCAGCCGGACTGGAGCGCCAGGACGACGGATAGTGGCCGCGCTTCGACCGCGAGGTGATGATCGCCTCACCTGCCGAGAACGCCCGTCGTTCCTTCTGGGACGAATGGGCCGGCATCACCTGCCCGACCCTGGCCAACTGGGCCTCAGCTTGCGGGAAGTCTGGTGCTGCACGTATATCGCGTTGTGGGTGCCGAGGCACCGCCATAAGGTCACCGGCATGTCTCTACGTCTTCGTATGCGTCAAGCACTGCCGGAAGCGATGCGCGCCCGTGACAAGGCCGCGGTGAGCGCCCTGCGCGCAACACTTGCTGCGCTGGACAACGCTGAGGCGGTGCCCGTGGACGAAGCAGAGCTCCGTGGCTTGGCCCTTGAACAGTCACCGGTGGGTGTCGGCGTCACGGAAGCAGCGCGGCGTGAGCTGAGCGAGCGCAGTGTGGTGGATGTCGTGCGCGCTGAGGCCGCCGAGCGACTGGAGGTTGCAGCGCAGTTGACTGCGCCCGCGCACGCCGACCGAGCCGCGCGGCTCCGCGCGGAGGCCGCGGTGCTGCTTCGCTTCCTCGATGGTCCCGGGACCGCATAGGAAACGGCGTCGCGTCGCGCCCTGGGGCGACGCAGGGGCAGGGCTGGGGGAAGGTACCGCCACCGGGTGATCATCGGGGGTTGCGTGGACTCCTGAAGATCGTGCGGTGGCCGCGGGCCAAGGCGTGTACCCCGTCCGTCGGCGGGCGATGTTCGACCAGGTCACGGCCCGGGTCGCGGGTCGGTTCGGGCGGGTGGAGCCGCAGGCGACCGCCCGCGCCTACCTGCTCGGGCTGGTATCGGGTGTCGAGCGCAAGAACTGTCGGCTCTATCCGCCCGAGCATTCCTGGTGCTCTGCCCCCGAACGCCACCACACTGCCGGGGAACCCGACGAGGTGCAGTTCGTAACCAAACCCCGCCTGGCTGCGCACTGGCCGGTCCTGTCGGTCCTGCCAGCCGCCGCCGGGGGTGCTGGCGACGGCGCTCGGGCTCGGCACGCTGGTGGAGTTCGCGGACTTCAAACCGCTGCCCGCCGACTCACCAGTGAAAAAACATCGGTAGATGACGACCTTTCAGACATCCCCGTTCGCCGGGACGCGCAGGGCCACCCTGTACCCGCCGCTCGCGGTCGTGCCCGTTTCGAGGGCACCGCCGAGGAGTTCTGCTCGCTCCCTGAGACCGATCAGGCCCTGCTGAGAGCCGGGGAGGGGAAGGGCGGAACGGGTGGATGGTGTGTTGGTAACGGTGACCAGGAAGGTTCCGGACTCGTGGCGGAGGCATACGGTCGCGGTAGCCCCAGGGGCGTGCTTACGGACGTTGGTGAGGGCTTCCTGGACCGTGCGGTAGATCGCACGCTGCACGGGCGTGCCGATGTCAGGGGGAAGTTCGCCGGTCAGTTCGGTGTCGATCCCGCTCGTGGAGATCAGCTTGTGCAGGTCGGCCAGAGTGGGCTGGGGGGTCAACTCGGTGGCGCGGCCGCCCGAGGCGCGCAACAAGGTGACCATGTGGCGCAGTTCGTCGAGGGTGTCGACGCTGAGGGAGCGGATGGTGCGGGCGCCCTCCCTGACATCCGGGTCCCTGGCGGCGACTTGGAGTGCGCCCGCCTGAACGGCGATGAGGCTGACCTGGTGGGAAACGACGTCGTGCATCTCGCGGGCGAGCTGGGCGCGTTCGCGGCCGAGGACGGCTTGGGAGTGCAGGAGTCGTTCGTGCTCGCGGGCCTCCCCGATCTCGACGAGCCGGCGCGCCAAGTCCCTTCGGGCCTGGACCAGTTGCCCCAACAGCACGGGCGCGGCGGCGGTGGCGAGCGTGTAGAAGAAGTAGACGACGGTCCAGGTGCGTTCGTGTGCGGAGACGCTTCCCAGAGGCCAGGGGGCGGCGGAGGCGAGCGCGAACAGGACGGCGCAGACAGTGAGCAGACGGCGGTTGCGGGAGCGTTCCGCCAGGGAGAACAGGGCCGCGAAGGGCGCGAACACGATGTCGAGCATCAGGCTGGCGGGCAGCGTGAGCACGAACACCGTGAGCGGGAAACGGCGGCGGGCTGCGAGTGTGACGCAGGCGAGCGCGGCCATGGCCTGAGCGGCGGCGGACGAGTCCTCCAGGCTGAACAGCACGTCGGCAGCCGCGACGGCAACGACGACGACGTCGAGGACCGGGGCGGGGATGCGTGCCCACCAGGCGTTCGGCGCAGTCATCGGCCCGGCTCCGGGCGGCGCCGCGTGTCGGCGTCGCGCAGTCCGGCCCGCTGGGCGAGCAGCGCAGCCTGGACCCGGCCGGTCACCCGCAGCTTGGTGAGGATCGCGCTGACGTGGTCCTTCACTGTGCCCGCGCTGAGGTGGATCCGGCCACCGATCTCGGCGTTGGACAGCCCCTGCGCGACCAGCACGAGCACCTCGCTCTCCCGGTCACTAAGCCGTCCGACGCGGCCGACCTCCTCCTCGTCGGCCGCCGCGGCCCCCGGGTGGCTCTGCCAGACCGCCCGGGACGCCTTCGGTGACATCACCACCCCGCCCGCCGCCAGCGTCCGTACCAGTTGGGCGAGTTGATCGGGCTCGGTGTCCTTCAGCAGGAAGCCGGCCGCACCGGAACGCAGCGCGGTCAAGACGTACTCGTCGGCGTCGAACGTTGTCAGCATCGCCACTATAGGAGGCTCCTGCAGCGAGCGGAGCCGCCCCAGCACGGTCAGGCCGTCCACGTCGGGCATACGGATGTCGAGAAGCACGACGTCTGGCGTCTCCCGCCGCGCGGCATCGACCGCCCCGGCGCCGACCGTGGTGGCGACGACCTCGATGTCGTTGGCTGCGTTCAGGATGAGGCGGAAACCGGACCGCACCAAGGCCTCGTCGTCGACCACCATCACCCGTATCAAGTGCGTTCCGCCTTGTTGAAGTTGTCCATGCCGTCTGTGAGATCCATGCGGTCGCGGGAGCCGCACAGCGGTGTCGATTGTCGCTATGGCGACCGTAGAACGACAAACGCCCTGTGGAGCGGCCGCGTGGGCCGTACCCGCCACTCGGGGGGTGCGTTCCGACCGGCCGGGGGGACCGTGGCCGTCCGGCGGCGGGGGCGAACCGGACACCTGCCGGATTACCCGGGCCCGGGCCGCTCTCAAGCCTGGAATCATGACCCAGAACGCAGACCACACGGCGCTCGCGCTGCCAGCCGCGGCACAGGTACCGGAGACCACAGGCTCCTCGACCGGACGTCTGATCGGGGTGGACCTCGCGCGGGGACTCGCGGTCTTCGGTATGTATGCCGCGCGCGTCGGCCCGGACCCCTCCCAGGGCGGTGTCACTGGCCACCTCATGGAGTTGGCGCACGGCCGTGCCTCCGCGCTCTTCGCCTTCCTGGCCGGTTTCTCCATCATGCTCATCACCGGCCGCCGCACCCCGAAGACGGGCCGTGCGGGGCGCCAGGCGGTCGCCAAGGTGGTCATCCGGGCCCTGGTGCTGCTGGCCCTGGGCACCGCGCTCACCCTCAGCGGTACCCCGGTGGAGGTGATCCTTGCCTTCTACGGCCTGTACTTCCTGCTCGTCCTGCCGCTGCACCGGCTCGCCGCCCGCCCCTTGGCAATCATCGCCGTGGCCGGCGCACTGGTCCTGCCGCAGATCCTGTACTTCGTCCAGCACGCCCTCGCCGACGCCGAACCCGGCGGCATCTGGACCTGGCCGGCGGGCGGCGACGGCATCCTGTCCCTGCTTTTCACCGGTAGCTACCCGGCACTGGCCTGGATCCCCTTCGTCATCGCGGGCATGGCCGTGGCTCGCCTCGACCTCGCCGCCACCGCCGTGCGCATACGGCTCGCGCTCACCGGTGCCGGTCTGGCCGTCCTTGGGCACAGCGGCTCGTTCCTGGCCCTGCACCTGGTCCCCGGCGCGCTGACTGCGCTCGGTGAGTCAGGGTGGGGTGAGGGTGGATCGGCCGCGTCGGCCTGGTGGTCCGACACCTGGGGCTACCCCAGCGGCAGCACCCCGGCCGGTCTCCTGGTGGCCTCTCCCCACAGCGAGACCACTCTGTCGATCTTGGCCAATACCGGCGTCGCGATCGCAGTCCTGGTCGGCTGCCTTGCTGCCGTCGACGCCTTCCCGCGCTTCCGCCGTCTCGCCCACCCGGTCATCGCCGTCGGTTCGATGTCCCTGACCGCCTACGTCTTCCACGTCGTAGGCATCCGTGTCCTCGGCATCAAAGAACTGCCCGGATCTCCGCTGCATGTGCTGCTGGGCTTCATCGTGGCCGTGACCGTCCTTGCCACGCTCTGGTCCCGCCGTTTCCGGCGCGGCCCTCTGGAGTGGCTGCTGGCCAAGGCCACCAAACCAGCCCAGCTGGTCCACTGATCCAGTCTTCCCCGTCCCGCACCTACTGGCGATACGACCCGCGCGCAGCAGCTCCTCCGCTGACGGCGCCCAGCTCGTTCCCTCTGCTGAGCGAACGGGCTGTGAGCTCACGGCATCGGTCTCGCCGACAGATCCAGGCGCTCCCCGCGGAGGCGGGGGGATGAGCAGGTGCCGTGCAGCGGACAGCAGTAGCTGGTAGGCGCGAGCAGGTCGTCGTGACCCGGCCGGCCGCGTCGTAGGTCGTGGTGGTGCGCGTGACCGAGTTCGCCGTCCCGGTCGTCTCGGGGGTGTTGCCCCCCGGTCGTGCTCGATGGCCTTCGCGGACAGTTGGGATGGGTGCGTAGCTGGTCATCCGGTGGATGGATGTCGCCATTTCCGTTGCCCGGAAGGTCGTTCGAGAGCAGTGCCTTGTCAACGTACCTGCCCTGCCGATACCCGATGGTCCTTGCGTGCCCACGCGCTTCTTGATGGCCCGCCTCCGTCTTGCGGGACAGCGCTCTTACGGGACAGCGCTGAGTTCGGGTTGCCGTTCTGGTTGCCGCGCCAGTGTGGCCCTCGGTTCCCACCGTCTGGTGGTCCGTAGGTAGCCGTGGACCACTGAGCCCATCGCCAGAAGGAGAAGTGGGCCAAACACCCACGGATGCTGGGCCATTTCCATCGGCAGATAGCGATACGACATCAAGAGCGCGGCGAAGACCACGGCGCCGTAGGCGACCAGCTGGATTCCTGACCGATCCCAGCCACGGTCGAACGAGCGCACAGCTGCCTCGACCGTGAGCGCGAAGACCACGCCGGCAATGAGGTCCGCACCGTAGTGGTAGCCGAATCCCAGCGTTGCGCCGAGCGTAGCAATCAGCCAGAAGGTACCTGCGAGTCGCAGAATTCGCGGGCCCTTGCGGGAATGAATGAAGATCGCGGTAGCCCACGCGGTGTGCAGGCTGGGCATGCAGTTGCGAGGGGTGATCTCGTCGTACGGCACCGGGAACGGGGTATTGACCGGCGGCGGCGTGTCCGGCCAGAGGTTGGCCACCGCCCAGTGCACCCCGCCGGTGCCGGATGCGCCTGGGCCGTACGCGAAGACCGGTCCCACCACCGGGAAGAGCATGTAGATGCCCGGCCCGAGGAGACCGATCACCAGAAAGGTGCGCACCAGATGATGGCGCGGGAAACGACGCTCCACCCTCACGTTTCGCAACTGGTACAGCGCGACGACGACCGCGGCCACCGCAAGCTGAGCGTAGACCCAGCCGAGAAGATGGTTGCCGATCGGGCCGGTGGCCCTGACCATCCGGCCTACCAGCCATGACGGGTTGCCCAGCGCGTGATCGGCGGTTGCCACGTACTGATCGAGCACCATGGGGCGGGTCTTTGACGTGATGAGTAGCCAGGTGTCGCCCGTCTTGCGGCCGGCCACCAGCAGCAGGCCCAGCCCGACGCCCTTCAGCAGCAGGACACGTTCGCGGCCGGTGCGACGCGTGACAGCGATGACCGCATAACCCAACATCACCCACAACGCGCCATTGCCGAAGAAATGGCCGTCGGTCGTCTTGGCATCGACCGCCCACCGCACCAGTACGAAGACGACGTCGATGCCGATCGCGACACCAGCCGCGATAAACCGTTGCCGCCAGGTGAGCACCACCATCATCAACGCCATACCGGCATACAACGGCCCCGGCTTGGGGGCAAATATGACCTCTTTCACCTGATTGGTCATCGGCCCCGGTGACCCGGTGTAGCGACGCGCGGCGATCTCCAGCACGATGAGGAATCCAAAGGCCGCCACACCGACCGTGGCCCACAGGATCGCCCGCGGTCGACGTCGGGCGGCGAGCGTGATTTTACCGTTTATTCGCGAGAACAACCGCGAGGCTATAGGAGTCAATTGTTTGGCCGATTTATTAGTTGTTGGTCGAATAGGTCACTTCGTGCCGGATAGCATGGCTTTCCGATGAGGGACGAACGATGAGGGCGCTCATCGAGAACCGATCATGCCATCGGAGCGGTGCCGGTCACGGGAAGCGTCCGCCCGGCCGCCCGGAACTGACGGGCACATACTCGATCTTTTGTGTGAGATGTGGCACACCGTCACCCGCCCGAAGAGGTCGACCAGCTCAAGAAGGCGGTCTCCCCGTGCACCGACATCGCGCTGCGCGACGTCGCCGAGCTCATCCTGATCCGGGGGCGCACCGGAGACATGCCGCCACGAATCCGGGCCGCGCCGGAGGACGCCCGGCCGGCAGCTGGCCAGGCACATGATCGGCCGGACCTAGCCGCCGGGGTCGACGTCCGGGCACGCCTCCCGAGTGGCGGCATCCGACCACCGGGCGTACGCCACCCAGGTGCCGTCATCGGCCTGATGCAGACGTGACCCGTAGCTGCCGCAGCGCTTGTGCCTCGCTTGCGTCACGCGGTGCCAACCAACAGCGAACTGCTGTTCCTTGCCTTCGTGTAAACGCCACCGATAGATCACCGCCAACATGACACGACCTCCCCGTACAACCCCCACGCCTCCGGAATCCGGATGGCATGCCCTACCTGCCTATCTCACACTCCGTATCAGAACTGTACATGTCAGCCTGGCTGATAGGGCGAATTCTGATGATCGCGACAAGACCACAGTCACAGGCGGCGCTCACCTCGGCTGGGGTGTCGACGATCACCGGCTTGATGACGCCGACGTCGGCGGAGTGCATGCCGTCGGCTTCCGTGGCCGCACAGGAACGGACAGCGCCGGCGCTCGGCGGCTTCACTCGTCGGAATCGGGCCTGCTGCTCGCCGCCGTGTACGCCTGGGCCGGCGTCATGGCGACGCCGTTGAGGCTGACCGTCTTGTAGGGGCTGACCTTGGCGCAGGCCTTGGCCTGGTCGGCGGTCTGGGCGTGGGCGTTGGAGACCGCCGTCTTCGTGTCGGCGGACGTGTGCGAGGACGAGCTGCCCGGGTAGCTGGTTCCGCTGGGCCAGTCGCTGCCGACCACCAGAGTCAAACCACTGCCTGTGCCCTGCTCGAGGTGCGAGGCGGGCAGGCCCAGTGCCTTGGCGGCCGTGCGGGCCTCGGCCTTCTGCCCGGCACCGTACGTGAGGGTGGTGGAGGTCGCGGGGCTCGGCGCGTTCGCCGTGGTCGTACCGGAGCTGAAGCCCTTGCCGGTCAGTGCGGTCGCGATGGCGGAGGCGCGGCCGGTGAGAGTGGTGCCGTTCTCCACCGTCACCGCGATCTGCGAGGCCGGCACGGCCGAGGCGGCGGCCGTCGACTTCGCGGCCGCGGAGGCCGCTGCGGACTTCTTGCCCGAGCCGGTGGTCAGCGACTGGTCGTTGGCGATGGTCGCGAACAAGCTCTTGGCACCCGACCCCACCACCACACGATTGCTGTCGGTCGGGTCGGGGGCCGTCTGCATCGTCGTGAACGTCATCCGCTTCGTCGGAACCTTGTTCACGTCGGCAGCGAGTCCGATCAGCTTCCTCACGGTGCCCAGGCCGTCGTCCACGGTCAGCGCCTTGGTGGCGGCGTCCGCGAGATCGTAGACGGCGGTGGGGTCGGTGAGCGTGCCCGCGCTCTTGAACTTGCGGATCATGGCGCTGAGGAAGATGTGCTGGGAGACGGTTCGCCCGAGGTCGCTGCCGTCGCCGAAGCCGTGCCGGGAGCGGACGAACTCCAGCGCCGCGACCCCCTTGAGAGTGTGACTGCCCTTGGACAGCTTCAGGTGCGAGTAGGTGTCGTAGACGTCGTCGCTGACGCACACCGAGACGCCGCCAACCGCGTCGGACATCTTCACCACGCCGGAGAAGTCGAGCTTGACGAAGTGGTCGATGGGGATGCCCGTGAGCTGGTGGACGGTGGCCACCTGGCAGGCAGGACCGTACTGGAGCGCGCTGTTGATCTGACCGTAGTAGCCGGACGTGGACTGGCCGGTCCTACTGTCCTTGCAGGCTGGGACCTTGGCCATGGTGTCGCGGGGGATGCTCATCACCGTGGCGTTGGAGCGGTCGGCGGATATGTGCATCACCATCTGCACGTCCGCGTTGCTGCCGGTCTGCACTCCGGTCTTCGAACAGCCGCCGCCAAGCTTGCAGTCCGCCTTGCTGGTCCGCCCGTCCGAGCCCATCACCAGGACGTTGATCGGGGTACGGCCGAACGCGTCGGCCTTCTCCGTGCCGCCCTTGCCGTCGAGCGCAACGCTGTTGATGTTGCCGTTGAGGTGCTCGTAGAACCACCAGCCGACCCCGGCCGTGCCCAGGACCAGGAGCGCCAGGCATATCCCGGCAATCTTCAGCACCCGCCTGCCGCGCCCCACCGGACGGGCCCGGCGCCTCGGCCGGCTGCCGCCGCGCGAGGCGGCACGGGCCGCGGCCCGGCCACCGGCAGAGCGCGCTCCGTCGGCTCCGGCCGCACGCTGTCCGGGCACCCGGGCGTTGCGGCTGCGCGTTGCCTGGCTGCCCGGGCCGTCCCACGGGTCGCTCATCTCCCACTCCCATGAACGGTCGGGCCTGTCGGGCCGGCCGTTGGTGTGCGGCCGGGCGTCAGCGGCGGTGTGCGGGCAGGCGGAACAGGTGCCCAACTCGGTTGCCTACTTGCGCAATCTAGCAAACCCACGTCCGGGACAGCACAGATACCCACACGATTCACAGGTGAGGCATCTCATGGAACCGCCCTCCGCGCCGGAATGTCTTCTTCTGAAACAGTGCGGTGGCGCAAGGCGTGTCCCCTTTAGCCTGCCCGGTGATCGCGTTCGTACCGTCGGCCGACGCCGGCCTTCAGGAACGAGTTGGGGTGCACCATGCGATGGAGTGGTCACCCGGCAGGGGTTCGGTGTGTGGCGGCAGTGTACGTGATCGGGTTTCTGGAAGGGACCGGAGCCCATGCGGCTGGCCGCCCTATTGATCATTCTGGGCCGCCCGGGAGGGCCGCTGCTCGCTGGTGTGGTCATGCTCGCGGACCTGGCCGGTAACTGGCGCGGGTTGCCGCACAGGGTCCTTCGACCTCAGCCACGGCAGCGCCCGGCCGCAGATTCGCATCGCGTACTCGCTGCTCCCAGCGCGGCATTAACGCCCTTCCTTACTTATATCGAGAGGAAAGCCCTCATTTCGGTCACTGCACATTGCTGCCAGCCGATGTCCGGTACCCGGGAAGACCGGACGGGACAGTCGGCCGGCGTTCCGCTCAGGGTTTCTTCGATGCCTCAGCCTGCAGTGACCGCCCTTCCCGCCTTGTCCCAGTTCGCGTGCAGCCGGTCCAGGTACGACCGGGCCTGGTTGCCCAGGCTTGCGCCTCGGGCGAAGGCGAGCATGTTGCTCGCACCGGTGTTGTACCCCAGGGCCAGCAGGTCGTTCCTCGTGTACGAAGCGGGCCAATGGGCAGGCAGTTGGGCCACCAAGTCGTGCAGGTACCAGGCTTCGGCTTCGATGGCGAGGTCACGGTCGTCGGACAGTTCCTCCCAACGGCGGTCGGCGAAGTCCCGGCCCTGCTTGACCTCGTCGAAGGTGGCGCGGTGCATATTGGCGATGCCGAAGGCGGCGTCCGGCTTGTATTTCTGCCAGGCCCGCTCGAAGGCCGGGTCGTGCGGCTTGTACGCCTCGTTGTAGAGGATCGCCATCAGCAACTGGGCGCTGACACCGGTCTGACGGGCCCGGGTGCGGACTTGGGAGGCGTAGTCGGCGGGGTCGTACGACGAGGCGGTCGTGGGCGACGGGGACAGAGCGGAGGACCTGGCCGACGGCACCGGCGGGGAGGTGGACGCCTTCGAGGGGGGTGACGTGTCGCCCTGCGGGGTGCCGGCCGCACGCACGATGACGTACAGCACCAGGGCGAAGACCGGCACCACCAACCACCTTCGGCGCTTCGGTGTCCGCGACTCCGACATGTCCCGCCTCCCTCCCGCCTCACCCTCGGCCGTCAACCTTGTACAGCAGCGGGATTAAGACGGGTGTGAGGCGGCGCGCCGGGCAAGCACGATCACCTGGGTCGGAGCACCGGAGCAGGGCCGCTGCCGCCGCGTGACACGTAACGCGCCCTGCCCGCCAGAAGGCCCGCGGCGTAGAGGAGGAGGACAGCGGTCAGCAGCAGGTAGTACACGGCCGGCAGGGCGGTCAGGCCGAGACGCGGCCCCAGCAGTGAGGGGGGCAGTGCCAGTCCGATGACGCCGAGGGCGATCGCCCCCCAGACGACTGGGCTCGGCCTGCGGTGTTCGGCGGTACGGCGGCCGGCGCGCAACAGCACCATCACCAGGGCCTGGGTGAGCAGGTTCTCGGTGAACCAGCCGGAGTGGAACACCGCCTCGTCGTCCCCTGTCCCCGGCCCGTGCAGGGCGAGCGCGAGGACGCCGAAGGTGGCAAGGTCGGCGACGGCGTTGAGCACACCGAACCCGGATATGAAGCGCAGGAGGTGCCTTGGATTCAGCACGGTCGGCCGGTGCAGCACCAAGGGGTGGGGGCGGTCGTGGGCGAAGGTGAGCTGGGCGGCGTCGAAACACAGGTTCTGCAGCAGAACCTGTGCCGGAAGCATGGGCAGGAAAGGCAGCAGCAGACCCGCGGAGAGCATCGCGAGGACGTTGCCCAGGTTGGACGACAGCGTGATGCGCAGGTACGTGGCGATGTTGCCGCCCGCGAGCCGGCCCGCGGCGACGGCGTGGGCGATCGCGGTGAGGTTCTTCTCCGCGAGCACCAGGTCGGCGCTCTCCCGGGCCACGTCGGCGGCGTCGCGCGGGGCGATGCCGACGTCGGCGGCGCGCAGGGCGGGCAGGTCGTTGACGCCGTCGCCGAGGAACCCCACCGTGTGCCCCGCCCCCTGCAGGGCCTGGGTGATCCGGGCTTTGTGGTCCGGCGTGCAGCGCGCGAAGACCGTCGTACGACCGGCGGCTTCGGTGAGCTCCGCTTCGGTGAGGGCGTCGACGCGATCGGCGGTGAGCACGGCGTCCTCATCGACGGGGATACCCAGGTCGAGGCACGCGCGGACGGCTGTTCCCGAGTGGTCGCCGGTGAGGACCTTGATGGTCACGCCCCGGTCCGTAAGGACCTTGAGCGCGTCGGAGGCGGTGGGCGCGAGCTCGTCCCGCAGGGTGACCAGGCCGCGGAAGGTGAGGCCGCGTGCGTCGGCCGTGGTGTAGTCGCGCCCCCGGGCGGAACGCTCTGCGGTGGCGACCGCCAGGACACGCACCCCGCTGTCGGCCTGCCGGGCGGCGAGGTCACGCAGCCGTTCCCGCTCGTCGTCCGCGAGTACACAGCGTTCCAGGACCGCCTGGACGTCTCCCTTGACGACCAGGGTGTGTGTGCCGAGCCGGCCGGGGGTGCGGACCACTGCGGTGGCGAGGCGACGGTCGGGCGCGAAGGGGACGGCCGCGACACCGTCGTATGCCGTGAGCTCCTCCTCGTCGGCTGCGTCCAGGATCGCCTCGTCGAGGGCGTCGGGTTCCGGCAGGTCGGCGAGTTGGAGGGTCCACCACGCGTTGACGGCGGCCCAGTGCAGGACCTCGGGGTCATCCTTGCCGTCCGGGCCGAGGGCGCGGTCGGCGACCGGCCGGTCCTGGGTGAGGGTGCCGGTCTTGTCCAGGCACAGCACGTCGACGGCACCGACGTCGTGCAGGGCGGGCAGCCGCTTGACGATCACCCCGTGGGTATGGGCGAGCAGTGAGGCGCCGCGAGCCAGGCACAAGGTGACGAGGACCGGCAGCATTTCCGGGGTCAGCCCGACCGCCACCGCTACGGCGAATGGCAGCGTCTCCAGGCCGCGGCCTCGTAGCGCCGCGTTCGCCATCAGCACCAGCGGCGGAGTCAGCAGCATGAACCGGATGAGGATCCAGGAGATGCCTTGGACGGAACGGTCGAAGGCGCTTGCCCTCGGTGGAACCGCAGCGCGTTCGTGCGAGGCGGCGAACCGGGTGCGGGCGCCGGTCGCGATGACGACTGCGGTGGCACTGCCGGAGGCCACGCTGCTGCCCTGGAAACAGAGCTGCGGCTGCTCGTACGCCCCGCCGCTGCCGCTGGTCGGGCAAGGCAGCTCATCCGCGGATTTGGCGACAGGTGCGGATTCTCCGGTCAGCGCGGCCTGGTGCACGGTCAGGCCGCCGGCCCGCAGCAGTCGTACGTCCGCCGGCACCAGGTCGCCCGGTCCCAGCCGGATCACGTCACCGGGCACCAGCTCGGCCACGGGTACCTGTCGGGTCACCGGGGCGGCTGCCACGTCGTTGCGCCGCACAACGGTGGCGGTCGTGGCCACCAGCTCACGCAGCGCGGCCGTGGACCGGTCGGCCCGGTTCTCCCCGGAGGCGCGCAGTACGCAGCTCACCACAACGAGCAGAAGGATCAATGCGGCGGTGCCCCAGGCGAAGACGGCTGCCGACACCAGACCCAGGCACCCCAGTACCGCGGTGAAGGGGTCTCGGAGACTGCGCACGAAATGCTGCAGCCAGTAGGCTTCGCGTCGGCCCGGGGCGGCGTTCTCGCCCAGCCGGGCCAGACGCTCCTCGGCCTGCGCCTCTGTCAGGCCGCGCGGGCCACTGTCCAACCCACGCAGCACCTCCAGCACAGTCGGCGCGGAGGGTCCGGGTGGGGCCGCCTCGTGGTACGCGAATACGGCCGACGGGCCAGGCGCCTCGGTGTCCTGCCCCGAAGCTGCGGTGGTCTCAGCCACCGGTTCCGCGCAACTCGCGCACCGGTGCGAGGGAATGCTGCGAACGTACGGTCAGCTGTCCGACCATGACGCGCACCACGGTGACGATGTCAGGGTCATCGACGTAATAGACCTGCCGTCGGCCCTCGCGGCGGGAGCCCACGAGTCCGGCGAGCTTCAGCTTGGCCAGGTGCTGGCTGACCGCGGGCAGCGCGCCGCCCACCCTGTCGGCGAGGTGCGTGACGTCGCTCTCTCCCTGTGACAGAGCCCACATCAGGTGCAGCCGTGCCGAGGAGGCAAGGAGCCCGAACGCCGCCGCCGCCTCGGCAAGGACTTCCGAGGACGGATCCTCGAAACCAGCGGCGTTCCCCGTCACAGTTCTCTCCCGTCCCGCCCACTTCACAGCCGACACCACTACGCCACCCAGTCTAGGTGTCCGATTCCTCGGCGTTCGTACGCTGCGAAAACACCCGGCCGTCCTCACCGGTGAGGATGGCCGGGCAACGGTGCAACCTCGTGGTCAGTCCTCGTAGTAGTTGTTGACCACCACGTCGGGTTCGTCGTCGTCGAACGCCTCGTTCAGCAGGGCTCCGCCGATAAGACCGGCCGCGCCGGCACCGATCAGCGCGCCGGTGCCGAAACGGCGCCCACTCCCCTGCTGCTGGTGGTCGTAGTGCTCGTGGTGCTCGTGGTGGTCGTAGTGCTCGTGGTGGTCTGCGTACGGCTGACCGTACGCCTGCTGCGGATAGCCCTGTGGCGGCATGACCTGCGGGTAGCCCTGCTGGGGCGGTGTGTAGAACGGCGGCGTGGTGGCCTGCACACGCTGGGCGCAGCCGCCGCACGCCTGTACGGGCCTGGGCACACCCCACTGCGGGGACCATGTCACGGTCGTCATGCCCGGGCCGTGGTTGGGGTCGAAGAAGCACGTCACGGAGGAACTCCCTGTGGGTTGCGGCGAGGGGGCGAAGGCCGGCACAGGCGGGGAGACGACGGCCGGCATCGGTGCCGTGGACGTCGGCGCGGCACATGCTCGAGGGCCTGCCGGCGGCGCGGTGAGCGGGGAAGGGCTCGCGGCCGTCTCGCGCAGGACGTCCACGCCGTAGTCGGCGGCGATGCCGGCGAGCCCGGACGCGTAGCCCTGGCCGACCGCGCGGAACTTCCAGTCCGCCCCGTGCCGGTACAGCTCGCCGAAGACCAGCGCGGTCTCCTTCGACAGGCCGTCTGCCGCGAGGTCGTAGCGGGCCAACTCCGTGCCGGTGTCCTGGTCGAGGATGCGGATGTGGGCCCGGTGTACCTGCCCGAAGGTCCCGCCGCGGCTCGCGGCTTCGTCAAGGGAGACCGGGAAGACGATCTTCTCGACGTGGGTGGGAACCCGGGTGAGGTCGACGTGGATCTGCTGGTTGTCTCCGCCGATGGGGCTGCCGCCGCCGGCGTGGCGCACCGATCCGTCGGGACTGGTCAGGTTGTTGAAGAAGACGAAGTACTGGTCGGACCGCACCTTGCCCGACTGATCGCACAGCAAGGCGCTGGCGTCCAGTTCGTAGCCGGTGGTCGCCTGCCAGCCCAGCCCGACCGTCACAACAGTCAGGCCGGGGACTGGCTTGCCCAGCGACACGTTGCCGCCCTTGGTCAGGGACACACTCATGCACGGCCTCCGCAGCTGCTTCCGCTTTCCGCCTTCATCGCGGTCAACGCGACCCCAGCCCCTTCCAGTTCCCGGATTGCGCAATGTAATGAGTGAGTGACAGCACCTCATCGGGATCGCCACAAGGATGGCTGCACTCCCGGCAGTTGAATAGGTTTGCGCAATCAAGCAATCCGAAAGGGGCGTGGCGTGCGGTACGTCCCGCCCGGCACAACCCGTCTGGAGGACAACATCGTGGGCATCATCAGCTGGATCATCCTCGGCCTGCTCGCCGGAGCCATCGCGAAGATCCTGCTGCCCGGCCGCGACCCGGGTGGCCTGATCGGCACCACCCTGATCGGTGTCGCAGGCGCCTTCATCGGCGGCTGGCTCTCCGCCCGCTTCCTCGACCGCCCGGTGGAGAAGCACTTCTTCGACCTCTACACCTGGGGCGCGGCGATCGGCGGCTCCCTGGTGCTGCTCATCGGTTACCGCATCCTGTTCGGCAACTCCCGCGACTGACCCCGTCGGTCTGAGGCCCGTCGGTCACAGGTGGGCGGCGATGGCGGGCATGGGAAGTCGACTTCGGTACGTCTCCCACCAGGCCGAATCGCCGGGCGGCAAGCTGTCGCTCCCGAGCCGCTGTCCTGCGGTCCCATCGATGAGTTCACGAACGATGTCGGCATGCCCAGCATGCCGCTGAGTCTCGGCGATCATGTGGACAAGAATCCGAGTCCGTCCAGCGATTCCAGCGCCCGGCGCCGGGCCTGACGGGCCGGGCGTTCCGGTGAGCTGGGCGGCCAGGGCGACGTTGTTGATCGCGGGCAGGGCGTCGATGAGGTTGACGGACTGGAAGATCATGCCGATCCGGCGGCGCCGGAAGACCTCCGGCCCCGTCTCGTTGATCCGGCTCAGGTCCTCCTCATGCACGCGCACCTGGCGGGCGCTCGGCCGGTCCAGCCCGGCGGTCATATTGAGCAGGTGGACTTGCCGCAGTCGGACGGCCCCATCACCGCCCCCGCCCCCCGGCACCGATCTCCAGGGACACCCCGTTCAGGGCGACGGTCTCGCCGTACTCCTTGCGCAACCCGCTCGCCCGGACAGCCACCCGCTCCCACACGACGACCGGCCCGGCCCCCGCGCCAGTGCTCTCTTCGCTGATCATGACAAGGCAGGCGCGCCGACGGCGGCCTGCCCTGTGGTGTGCGCGCTGGGCGTGCGGGGGTCAGTCGGGCAAGCGGTCCAGCAGCCAGCCGCACAGTTCTTCCGTGACGGCAGTGTGGGCCGTCGTGGTGGAGGAGCAGAGGAAGTCGTCGACGTCGCTCTCGGACGGGTCGAGTTCGTCGATGTTCGCGTACAGGTCCTTCTGTACGTCGATGTCACGGATGGAGACGGCGCTGACCGAGGGCACGAAGCAGACGCTCTCGTGCCGCAGGTCGACCTGAGCGCCGAACTTCTTCAGCGTGTCGGCGAGGATGCCGTAGGAGCGGAGGCTTCCGCCGGGAGCGCCGTCGAGTTCCGGGAGGCCGGAGGTCTTGATGGTCTTCTCGGCCTTGGGGAAGCGCCGCTTCAGCTCGGCGACGATGACCTCCCTGCCCTGGGCCTGGGTGTAGAAGGTGGTGCCGGGGTAGATCCGCTCGACCTTCAGCGCGGTCTCGCCGGGCGGGATGGGCAGGCCGGCGCCGTCGCCACGGCCATTGGCGAGCGCGAGGATGCGCGGGATGCGCGGCCAGTTGCCGACCTCCGCCAGCCTCTGCAGGAATTCCGTGCGCTCCGGCGCAATCCCCAGCTCACCGGTCTTCGGGTCGTAGTGCCGCCAGAGCGTCTGCCGGGCGGCCGGGCTGTTCATCTGCCGGGCGAAGTCGTTGGGGACCGGGATGAAGTGGGCGAACGCCTGAACGCCGGCGGGGATGACGGCGCCGCGGTGCGGGCTGTCGTACGAGAAGTACACGCGGGTGCGGTGATCCATCCGCTGCGTCTCCATGCGGGCGAGGGCGTAGCGGGTGACCAGGCCGCCCATGCTGAAGCCGCCCACCATCATACCGGCGCCGCCGAGTTGCTCGCCCAGGGTCCGCGTGAGGCATGCGGTCGCCGCCTGGGCGTTGTCCAGGATGGAGGCGCTGCGCTCCTCGAACCCGAGGAGGATGACATCACGGCCGCGGCGGCGCAGCTCGCTCAGGAAGGGGTAGTCACTGTCGAGGCCGGCGTAGAGCCACTTCAGGTCGCTCCTGCCGATGTTGAAGCCGTCTGCCATGACCACCGGCCGGGTGATGCCCTGGTTGCGTTCGCCGTAGAAGACGTGGGCGAAGCCGTTCGGCAGCTGCCACTGCTCGTCCGGCTCCGGCACCGGGTAGGGCAGCTGGACCGGGGGCGTAGAGCTCAGGGGGGTGGGGAGCGTGAACGCTCCGACGCTCTGCTCGGCCTTCTCGTCCTGCTGTTCGGACACAGCCGGTCTCCTTCCGGATCCGCGCAGGGCGCAGCAGCCCGACGGACCCGGGCTGGTTGGCTGCGGACAGTGCGAAGATCACGACCATCTTCAGCACACGCTCCCGCCGCTTCTTCGGACGCCGCACTCGGGATCCCTCGTACGGAGGCAACCCGGGCGGAGGGCCCGGATGCACTTCGGCCAGACGAGTGACAGACTGAAGCCACGGAGTCGGCGGTCTGTGGCGGAGGATTCGGGACTGCCTCCTGCCCGTCCTCTCTGTGTTGAGTCCCAGCAGCGATCTCCGTTCGCTGATCAGTTGGGAACGTTCCATGACCTCTGAAACACAGTACCCGCCGGATGAAACCGCTCTTCTGATCGTCGACCCGTACAACGACTTCCTTTCCGACGGGGGCAAGCTCTGGCCCAGGGCAAAGGAAGTAGCGGAAGGCATAGGCCTGCTTGACCACATGCGGACCGTGCTCGCCACCGTCCGCAACCGTGGATTCCGCGTTTTCATCGTGCCCCATCACCAGACGACGCCGAGCGACTACAGCACATGGGACCACCTGTCAACGACTCAGCAGCGCATCGTGAGCCAGCAAACCTTTGCCGAGGGCAGTTGGGGGGCCGAGTGGCACCCCGACTTCCAGCCCCGCGAGGACGAGCTCGTCATGCGCCAGCACTGGGCCTCGAGCGGCTTCGCGAACACCGACCTCGACTTCATGCTCAAGCAGCACCACATCCGGAAGATCCTGTTCATCGGTATGCGGGCCAACACCTGTGTGGACACCACCGCTCGCTTCGGCCAGGAACTGGGTTACCACGTGACCCTCATCCGCGACGCCATCGGCTCCTTCAGTTGGGAGGAGATGGCAGCGACATTCGAGCTCAACGCGCCTCTGTACGCCCACGCCATCCTCACAACCGATGAGTTCGTCGACATCGTGAACGGGAGGCCCGGGAAGGGCTCCCCGTGAGGATGGGCGCTCTTGCCGCGATGTTGTCGGTGTACCTCCTTATCGACCAAGTCAAGGCACATCTAAAGCAGTTGAGGAAGACGCTGCTCATCGGTCGTGGGGGTCGGTCCTGCGGATGTTGCAGCCCTGGCGCCGCACATCGCGGCCAACGGGGCCCTCACCGGCGCCACCTATGACATCGACGGCGGCCGACAGCTCGTCGCACACTGATCGCCTGACCGGCAGCCCAAGGCTCAGTCGGAACGTGGGCTGTCAGTGCCTCGCGAGTTGGTCCTCCGGGCCCGCCCACGCCGCGGATGCGGCCGCGTCGGTACCCCTCCGAGACGGGAGACACAAACCATGGATATGAAACTGGAGGTCGTCGTGGTGCCAGTGTCCGACGTCGACCGGGCCAAGGACTTCTACACGGCGCTGGGCTGGAGACTCGACGCGGACATCACCCCCGACGCCCAGTTCCGGGTGGTGCAGGTAACCCCTCCGGGTTCACCGGCATCGGTCATCTTCGGCACATCCGTCACGGAGCAGGCACCGGGCTCGGCTCGGGGCCTGCACCTGGTGGTCGATGACATCGAGGCCGCTCACGACGAGTTGACGCTGCGCGGTGCCGAACCGAGCGATGTGTTTCACGACGCAGGCGGCGTCTTCCACCACGGTGGTACCGAATCCCGGGAGCCCGGACCCGAGCCGAAACGCAGCAGCTACGGCTCTTTCCTGTCGTTCAGTGACCCGGACGGCAACGGCTGGCTCCTGCAGGAAATCACCACCAGGCTCCCGGGACGGCTGGATCCCGCTACCACCGGGTTCGCCTCGGCCGACGACCTGGCGAGCGCCCTTCGCCGGGCCGCGACGGCGCACGGCGAGCACGAGGCGCGCATCGGTGCGGAGGACCCCAACTGGCCCGACTGGTACGCGCGGTACATGGTGAGCGAGCAAGCCGGAACGGAACCGCCGTCATAGGCTGACCGGTTCTTGCCCGAGGCGGGAGACGGCACGGGTCATCCTGCCCCCAGCGGTACGCCGACATCGAGGTGCACAGCCGGCAGTTCGGCGGGCGGTCGTCATGAGCGAGGACGGAGTTCAGGACCTGCGACGCGTCGCACGACAACGCAGCAAGGTCTCAACTGCGGTTCATGTGACGCTGCAAGCGTGCGGGGGGTGTGCGTGATGCATGCGGATGCGGCCTTTACCTGCGGCTTTGGCCGCATACATGGCCAGGTCTGCTTGGTGCATCAGCTGGTCCGGTGTGATGCTCGGTACGGCCACCGCGATGCCGATGGAAGCCGATACCTCCACATCCATGGTGCCGATCGGGTACGGCCGCGTCAGCGCGGACAGGATCCGCTGGGCAACATCCCTCGCACTCGCGGGATGCGCTCCCGCCTCGCATTCGAGGAGGGCTGCGAACTCGTCGCCGCCGAGCCGGGCCACGGTGTCCCCCGCCCGTACGGATGCCTGGAGCCGACGAGCGGCGTGCTGCAGGAGGGCGTCCCCTGCCGCGTGTCCGGCCGAGTCGTTGACCGCCTTGAAGCCGTCCAGGTCCAGGAAGAGCACCACGGGCGGGGCCGCACCCGGCGTCTGCTTCCGCAGGGCATGGCCGACCTTGTCCGCGAACAGGGCCCGGTTGGGCAGGCCGGTCAACGCGTCGTGGAAGGCGAGGTGCTCCAGTTGCACTTGCTGAGCGATCCGCTCGCTCACATCACGACTGATGAAGATCATTCCATCAGGGTGATGGCTGATCGTGGATTCGACGTGGCGCCATGTTCCGTCGGCGCCCAGCACCCGGCAGGACAACCTGAGGGCCGGCCCGCGGGTGTCCGATTCGGCTTCCTGCCGCAGCGCCTGGACCGCTTGTGTCAGGGTTTCGAGGTCGTCCGGGTGGCAGTACAGGGGCAAGCGGACACCCACGAGGTCCTCGGGCCGATAGCCGAAGACCGACAGGGCGGCCGGGCTGACGTAGAGCAGATGCCCATCCAGGGAGACGATCGTGATCACATCGGAGGTGCGGTCGACCAGCGTTCGGTAGTGCGCCTCGCGCACCGCAGACTCATGCATGATGCGCAGGTGGTCGGAGTGGATGACGCCCTGCCGGACGCCGAGCGCGAGAAGCACCGAACCCGACAAGCCTGACATCACCGTGTCGATGGGACCGCCGGCGACGGTATGCGCCGTGATGGCCAGCGCACAGACACCCACGGGCACGAACGCCGCCACCACACCGATGACGGGCATCATCCGCCGGTCGAACCCCGCGACACTGACACCGCCCGGCAGCCATGCCGCGACGGCGACGAGGAACAGCCCGGTCACCGAGCATGCCGCCGCGAGGGGGACCCCGTGCCATGTGCCCGGCTCGGGCTGCAGGATACGAAGCACGTCGCCCGAGGTCAGGGCTGCGAGCGCCAGCACGGCAACCGTGGTCGCCGTGCGCTCCGCTTGCCGCAGGCAGAACCGCAAGGCGACCAGCAACCCGAACACGAGGATGTCCGCCACCACGCGTGCAAGACCGAAAAGTGAAACGGAAACGTCGCCGCCCTGGTCTGCGCGGTGCAGCAGCAGGACCCAGCCCACCGTGAACAGCGACCCCGCAATCAGCCAGCCGTCCAACAGCCTCCGCAAACGGATCAGGGTCGTCCCGTTCTCTGCGGCGGCCATCACCAGCGCAGCGACCGCGGCCCCCAGGCACGCGGCGATCCCGATGCATGCCAGCACCCGGACGACGGATTGGAACGCGCCCGCACCAAGCGGCTGCCACGTACCCGCCTGCTCTTCGAGGGCATGGTGAAAACCGCCTGCGGCCACCGAGATGGCCGACAGCCTGAGGCGAAGTCGGACTCTTCCGGTGGCTCCCGTGGCGGTTCGGGCACGCGCGAGGAGGGAGACGGCGGCCGCCCCGTGCGCCGTCAGTAACGCGATGCCCGTCGGCACCACGACGGCCACCACCACGCCCGCTGCGACGGCGACGGCCGCCGCAGCACCCTCGGACACGGCTTTGCCTGCCTTCGTGACATGCAGTCGGCCGATGCGAGCCATACGGCCGAGACAGTCTCGACCGGCCCACGCCTGCATCATGCGAACCCCCGACGATGATCAAGCCTGAAAGAGCAGAGGCACACGACGTCCGGGACTGCTCAAGCGGTTAAGAGAGTAAGACGATCACCTGGTGTGCTGCATAACCAGCCTTAGCGTTTTCACCTGAAACGGCGACAGCTCGGCGCGTCGAGCATGGCAATGCCTGGACACGGGTTAGTGGAAGCGTTCCACCAGCGCAGGCGCATGGCCGACCCCGGGTCGGCGCGCGATGCGCCGGCCGGGGTCCGCCGTGCGCCAGGAAAGGCGGATGACCGCCCGGTCCCCATCGATGCTGATGGGCTCAAGTACGAGCCTGTCGATCGCCGACTGGCCTCTGACGGGTCTGACTGCTGCTGAACTGCTGAGCACCGCTGCCGGACGAATTGCTACAGCGGACGCTGCATCCAGGCCTGCCCGTCAATCCTGGTCAGTGGGTGACCTTCACAGACCGCCTTTCGATCATTGTGTGTCACCTGCGAAGAGGCGCTCCGGACGCTGGATCCGTCGGCCTACGGTGCGGCCACGAGGGCGGGCCCTCAACGGGCGGCCCGCCACAGCCGACAACCAAAGGGAGGCTCCGATGGCGAGTGTGGAAGTGTCATTGAAGGAGATGATGGCGGGGGTCGATGGGGCACTGGGGGCGGCGGTCGTCGACTACACCAGCGGCATGGCCCTTGGCATCCTGGGCGGGGGCAAGGGCCTGGACCTGACGGTCGCCGCGGCCGGGAACACGGATGTCATCCGCGCCGAGGTGCGCACCATGGAGCATCTGGGCCTCAAGGGCCAGATCGAGGACATCCTGATCACCCTGGAGAAGCAGTACCACCTCATCCGGCTGGTCGCCGGCCGAAACGGCAACGGGCTGTTCCTCTACCTCGTGCTCGACAAGACCCGCTCGAACCTGGCGATGGCTCGCCATCAGCTCAAGAGGGTGGACGAGCAGCTCGAGGTGTAGGCCGTCCCGGAGTCGGGCTGACGCATGCCCACGATGTGAAGAATTCTTCAAGTCATCACATACACATGACCACATTTCGTGGATGCGGGCGGCGCGGCCCCAGCTGAGAAGGGCCGGCGGGGTGGGCGAGTTTCTGCGGCGGCGCGTCTTCGGGGCGCCGCCGCTCACGGCCCTCGGCGAGGAGATCATCGCCGCCGAACGGACCTTGCACCCGTCCCGCGCCTTCGGTGGACCTCCCTGCACACGAGGCAGGGCCGCGACGTCAGCGCGGAGCGTGCCGTCGGCCATGACGGCACGGTCCGGCCGGCACGGTCGGTCAACTTCGGTGTCGGTAGTAGGTGATGGTCTCCGTTGTCGCGTAGTTGCCGTGGTCGACATCGATGACGGTGAACACCGCGATGCCGCCGCTCGTCGTGTCGCGCAGGCAGAAGGTGCGGCCCGGCGGAACCTGACGGAGGTGGATCCATCCATGGGCGGGGTGGCTGGTGGCTTCGGCGGCGCATTGTCCGACGGTCGGCGCGTACTCGCCGGGGACGACGTATGCGTCAGTAAGCGGCTGGAGTTGGAAGGCGCCGTTGCCGTCGCCGCCGGCGTCCGTGCTGACACTCCTGGCGGTCTCCGAACGGCTGACCGCACCTGCGCGCAGGTCGAAGTGGCAGGAGCGCTGTCCGACTCTTGGGAACCAGCCGCCGTTCGGGGACCGCTGCTACGACGGCGACTTTCCTTCGCCCTGCGCGGCCTGCAGGTCGGCGAGGAGTTCGGCCTGGTCGGCCAGCACCCCGGACAGGATCGTGCGCGCCACCCGGAGCAGCTCGGCAACGTGCGGGCTGGCCAGCGAGTAGTACACGCTCAAGCCCTCCTTTCGGGTCCTGACCAGGTTCGCCCGCCTCAGCACGGCCAGCTGTTGCGAGAGATGCGCGGGCTCGATGCCCACCTCGGGCAGCATTTCCGACACCGCATGCTCGCGCTCGCTCAGCAGCTCAAGGACACGGATGCGGGCCGGGTGGCCGAGGGTCTTGAAGAACTCGGCCTTCAGTTGATACAGCGGTGTACTCACCGTGTCGTCGCCTCCCCGGTGCAGCAGCACGGCCCCATCGGCCGGGCCTCGGCCCGTCGCATCCACCCATTCGTCAACAACATGCGGCCCATCCTCGCGTGCGGCCCCGGCCAGGCCGAATCCACACTGTGCAGGAGAGCGGTCCAACCCGGCAGTGACGACCTATGCAATTGCTAAGATTAGCAACTCCTGAGATGGTGTGACACCACGCTGCGCGGCACCGGCGTCGCCTGGCGCAAGTGCGCCGCTTCCCGTCTCAAGTGCCGCCCGACCGCCATCGCGCAGGACGGCACATGCCCTCCCCCGCTGCGGTAACGCCCGCCTGCTGAAGCTGTGCTTCGCATCCTGCCCTTCCTGAAGATGTCCGCACCGTCGTGCCCGTCCAGGACGGCGCCGGCGCCTTCGCACCGGGATGAGCCGAAGACGTCACGCGCCTGCCTGGTTTCCGGTCGGCCATCCTGTGGTGCGCCACTCGTGGCGCACCTCCACGTGTTCCGCGCGCTGTGCGCCGTGTGCGGCAAGCGCGGCGGCCAGGCCGGGGTGGACCGGGATCGGCGGGCCGTCCCCGGTGGGGACGAGGGACCCGTCGGCGGGAATGGCGGCCAGTTCCAGACTGCGGCCCACGTCCGCGAGGCGGCGGGCGGCCTCGGCGATCGCCAGCTGCCCCTCGGCCGACCAGCTGCGCAGCTCGGTCAGGTCGACGACGACCGGGCCCGTGCCGCGCGCCAGCGCCCAGCCGACCGCCCCGGTGAAGCGCCGAACCGCCTCCGGGCCCAGGTATCCGGCAACAGACAGGATGCCGAGGTTGTCCTCGACGGTGTAGCGCCAGTCGATGGTCATGGTGGTGAACTTCCTTGCGCGGGTGTCCGGTCGAAGTCTGCTGTCCGGGGTCAGAGGGGGAGGGTGATCCAGATACTCTTTCCGCCGCCGTCGGCATCCGCGCGGACCACCGCGGTGCCGCCCAGGGCGAGCGTGAGCTCCATGACGGTGGCCAGGCCGCCCGTACCGGCGCCCGTGACCGACCCGTACAGCGGGGGCTGGTAGGGGTGTCGGTCATGGACGGCGAAGGCCAGGCAGTCCGCGCCCGCCGCGTAGATCACCGTCACTTGCGGGGAAAGCAAGGCCGCGTGCCTCACGCTGTTGGTGACCAGTTCGGCGAGGATCAGCAGAGCCGGGTCCACCGTGGGGTGCCGCAGCCCGATCCCCCACTCGACGAGTGCCTGCTCAGCGGTCTCTCGGGCCATCCGCACGGCGGACGGTTCGGTGGGCAGGGTGAGCACGTGCCGGTAGGGCAGGGCTTCCAGCTGTGTCGACATCACTCACGCCTCCGCGCGGACGAGGCGGAAACCTGCGACCGTCTTGGGGCGCAGGCGCAGCAGCGTGTCATGCGGGCCGTGCGCCCAGCCGGACAGGGTGCGCCGGTGGTGGGCGGCCTCGTCGGGGTCCGTGATGACCTCGGCCGGTCCGGAGACGGTGACCGTCCAGCCGGTGCCGGGCACGGCGCGGATCTCGTCGACGTGGTACGTCGCCGCTGTCGGCACCGCCGCAGCCGGGGCCGGCGTACGGACGACCAGGCGGCCGTACTCCCATACGTGCCGGGCCGGTCGGATCACGGTCAGGTCCCGCTGCGCATACACCAGCCGCCCCGAACTGCTGCCCTCCAGCAGCCACAGGGCCTCCGCGCCGGAGACCTCGACCATACGAAGGACGGCGGGAAGAATGCTCATCGCAGGGCCTCCTCGCTCTGGGTTCGGGACTTTGGCGCGGGAAGGGCGGACAGGGCCCCGGAGCGCTCCAGGTGGTCGCGGGCAGCCCGGATCGCGTCGGGGGTGGTGGCGTACTCGCGGCCCTCGTCGCGCAGCGCCTCCAGCGCGCCGACGGAGTCGAGGACCTGGCGCTGACTGGAACGTATGCCGGACGCCAGGACAACGATGCCGCGCCGGTGCAGCTTCTCCACCGCGTCCTTGAGGACCAGGGCGCCGGTGGCGTCCATGGTGGAGACCCGGGACATGCGCAGAATGACGACGCGAACGTCGGCGACTTCGGTCAGCTCCAGCAGGAAGCGGTGGGCGGCGGCGAAGAACAGCGGGCCGTCGATGCGGTACGCCACGATGTGCTCGGCCAGCAGCGCGTGTTCCTCGGCACTGTGGTCGCCCCGGTCGAGCGGCACCTGATCGAAGCGCGCCTGCTTGGCCACAGCACGCAGGGCGAGGGCGCCGGCCACGACGAGGCCGATGATTACGGCGTACACGAGGTCCAGGGCCAGCGTCGCCACGGCGGTCAGGACGAGGATGAGGGCGTCGGAACGGGTCGCCCTCGCCATGGCCTTCAGCGAGCCGACCTCGACCATGCGGATCGCGGTGGCCAGCAGCACGCCGGCGAGCGCGGCCAGCGGGATCCGGGCGACAACAGGCGCCGCCGCAAAGACGATCACGGCGAGAACGGCGGCGTGGGTGAGGGCGGCGAGGCGGGATCCCGCGCCCGTGCGGACGTTGACCGCGGTGCGCGCGATGGCGCCCGTCGCGGGGACGCCTCCGAACAGCGGGGCGGCGATGTTGGCCAGGCCCTGCCCGAACAGCTCCCGGTCCGGGTCGTGTTTCTGACCTACCGTCATGCCGTCCGCGACCGACGCTGACAGCAGGGACTCCAGGGCGGCGAGGGCCGCGACCGCCAGGGCGGGAGCGAGCAGGGTCCCCACCGAGCCGAGGTCGAGGAAGGACAACGACGGCGCGGGCAGTCCCGCCGGAAGGTCGCCGATCGGCTTCGCCGCGCCCAGGTGGGCCAGCTGTGCCACGATCGTCGCCGCGACCACGGCGACGATCGAGAACGGCACGGTCGGCCGCCACCGGGCCCCGAGCAGCATGACCGCGGCCACCGCGACGGCGAAGCCGACCGCCGTCCAGTTCGGGGACTTCGCGAACTCCTGCACCGCCCGCCAGGTCACCACCAGCACCCGGTCGCCCTCCGGCTTGGGCACACCCAGCGCGTTCGGGAGCTGCTGCAGGCCGATCACACAGGCGATCCCGAGAGTGAAGCCCTCGACCACCGGGGCCGGCACGTACTGCATGTACTTCCCGGCCCG
The DNA here is from genome assembly GCF_044746205.1 of Streptomyces sp. NPDC086549. Classification (NCBI taxonomy): domain Bacteria; kingdom Bacillati; phylum Actinomycetota; class Actinomycetes; order Kitasatosporales; family Streptomycetaceae; genus Streptomyces; species Streptomyces sp. NPDC086549. Next base: position 60,079 of record NZ_JBIVBS010000011.1, read on the forward strand.
CAGCGCCGCCAGGCCGACGAGCAGCACGCCCGCCATCAGCCCGACGGTCAGCACACCGGCCGGACCGTACGCATCGACGATGGGCACCAGCACGACCGTCATGGCACCGGTCGGGCCGGATACCTGCAGGTTGGACCCACCGAACACCGCGGCGAGAGCCCCCGCGACCACCGCGGTCGCCAGGCCCGCCTCGGCACCCAGCCCGGAGGACACGCCGAAGCCGAGCGCGAGAGGCAGCGCGACGATCGCCACGGTCAGACCGGCGAGCAGGTCCCGGCGCGGGTCGCGCCGGATCTCCGCGAGGTCGGCGCGGCCGGGCAGCAACACCATGATCCGGGCACACACCCGGCCGAATGCCGAGGTCACCGCGCGACGACCTCGGCTTCCCGCAGCTCGGCCAGCAGTTCGTTCCGCCCCGCCAGCATCTCGGTGAGGATCCGTCGCGCGGCCTTCATGAGGTCGGCGACATCCCCGCCGGCCAGCTCGTAGACAACCGTCGAGCCCTCCCGCGTCGAGGTGACGATCCCCGAGCGGCGCAGCACCGCCAGGTGCTGCGACAAACCGGAGGGCTCCACCTCGATGGCGGCCAGCAGGTCCCGCACCGGCATCGGCCCGTCCTGCAGCAGCTCCAGCACCCGTATCCGCACGGGATGCCCCAGCATCCGGAAGAACTCGGCCTTGGCCTGGTACAGCGGAACGGACACGATCCCTCGGCCTCCCCTACAGGACCCCACTGAGGGGGCGGACACGAAAGGCTGTGCCCGTGGCTACTTGCGAACACAGCGAACACAGCATCTAGCTAATTGCGAACTTTTGCAATTTAGCATCCTGTCGCGCCCCGGGCGAACCCTCCAGGGGCCCCGCGGGATCAGGCCTTCTTGACCACGCTCGACTTGAGCTGCATCGCTCCGAAACCGTCGACCTTGCAGTCGATGTCGTGGCCGTCGACCCCGTCGACGAGCCGGATGTTGCGCACCTTGGTCCCGGCCTTGATCCCGGAGGGGCTGCCCTTGACCTTGAGCGCCTTCACGACCACCACGGTGTCGCCGTCCTGGAGCACATTGCCCACGGCATCCTTGACGACGCGCTCTCCGGCAAGGTCGCCGCCCTCGGCGCCGGCCTCGGCGGGAACCCATTCATGGCCGCACTCAGGGCACACCACCAGGGCGTTCATCTCGTAGGTGTACTCACACGAGCACTTCGGACAGGGAGGAAGATTCTCGATCATCCCGTCAGCGTATCCGGCGCCGTAGCTCGGCCATGCCCCTCGGCCGGTGCGCAGACACAAGCGCCTGCGCTCTGTGAACCATCCGGGACGGCGCAACGCGGGCGCGGGCCTACGAGCTGACTGCGCCCGCGCCCGAACCGAGGCCGGCGAGCACCGCAACCAGCCACGTCATGGGCAAAACGCGTCGATCCTGCCCGCACGCCGGGGGCGTGCGCGGCGTCCGGCCGCCGGAGATGTTGGGGTATGCGCACCTGGGGCGGCCCGGCCGCAGCCGGGCCGCTCTGAAGTGGGGGTCAGGAGCCGCTGTGAGGAAGCGGTTGGCCTGGTGGACGGCCGCCTTGGCGGCGTTGGTGTTGGCCAGGGCGTTGAGCATGGCGAAGTCGTGGATGATGCCGGGGTGGCGGACAGTGGTGATGTCGTTACCGGTGGCGCGGAGCTTGGCGGCGTAAGCCTCGCCCTCGTCTCGCAGGACGTCGGCCTCGTCGGTGATGACCAGGGCCTTGGGCAGGTCCTTGAGCTGGTTGAGGCTCGCGCGCAGCGGGGAGGCGAGGATCCGCTTGCGGTCCTTGGCGTTGGGGGCGTAGGCGTCCCAGAACCACTTCATGGCCCTGCGGGTCAGCCAGGGGCCGTCGGCGAACTCCCGGTAGGAGCCGGTGCTGAAATTGGCGTCGGTGACAGGGTAGAAGAGCATCTGCTCACGCAGGGCCGGGCCGCCGCGCCGCTTGGCCATGAGCGTCACGGCGGCGGTCATGTTGCCGCCGACGCTGTCACCGGCGACGGCGATCCGGGAGCCGTCGACGTTGATCTCGTCACCATGCTCGACGACCCACTTGGTGGCCGCGTACGCCTGCTCGATGGCGATGGGGTAGCGAACCTCGGGCGATGGCGTGTAGTCGACGAAATGACCGCGCCACGTGGGTGCTGAGGCGGGACCGGGGAGGTCCGGCTGGGGGTGGTACGGGTGCCGGATGCGGTTGAGCGCGCTCAGACGGTGCCGAACGCGGTGCGTAGCGTGGCGATGGCCTGGTTGATGGCCGCTTCGGCGGCGTGGGTCTGGCGCAGGGCGTTGAGCATCACGAAGTCGTGGATGATGCCCTGGTAGCGGACAGCCGTGACGGGTACGCCGGCCTGGCGGAGCTTGGCGGCGTACGACTCTCCCTCGTCGCGCAGGACGTCGGCCTCGGCGGTGACGACCAGGGCCGGGGGCAGGCCCGTGAGCTGCTCGGTGGTGGCGCGCAGTGGGGATGCCGTGATCTCGGCGCGCTGGTGTTCGTCGGTCGTGTACTGGTCCCAGAACCACTGCATGGCGTCGCGGCGCAGGAAGTAGCCGGTGGCGAACTGGTGGTACGAGGGCGTGTCGAAGGCGGCGTCGGTGACCGGGTAGAGCAGCACCTGCTGCACGAGGGAGACGTCGCCGCGCTCCTTGGCCATCAGGGTCAGCGCGGCGGACATGTTGCCGCCGACGGAGTCGCCGGCCACCGCGATGCGGGTGGCGTCCAGGCCCTTGGAAGCGCCGTCGGTGACGATCCACCGGGCGACGGCGTAATTCTGCTCGATCGCGATGGGGTAGCGGGCCTCGGGCGAGAGGTCGTACTCGGGGAAGACGACGGCCGCGCGGGCGCCGACGGCCAGTTCGCGCACCAGACGGTCGTGGGTGTGGGCGTTGCCGAAGACCCAGCCGGCGCCATGGATGTAGATGATCACCGGCAACGGCCCCTCGGCGTCGGCGGGGCGGACGACGCGCGCCTGCACCGACCGTGTGGGCCCGCCCTGCACGGTCACCCACTCCTCGGCGACTTCCGGCTTGCCGATCTCACCGGACTGGACCTCGTCGACCGCCTTGCGGCCCTCGACCGGGCCGAGGTCGAACAGGTACGGCGGGTTGGCGGTGGCCTCGGCGAATGCGGCGGCGGCCTGCTCCAGCACCGGGCCGCTTGTGGTCTCGGACATGGGGACTCCTCGGGTTGACGCAGGGCCGGTGGCCTCGACGGCTGTTGCGCCCTGCCGTTCGACGGACAGAAGAAACCATAGCGCTCGATTAAGTCGTGCACAACTGAATCGAGCGATACATGGTCGTGGGCGTCTGGAATGAGTAGGATGGGCCCAGCTCTGATCGCCGGAGGTAAGGACCGCACTCATGGGCCAGAACGCGCGCGACGACGCCGAAGAGGGTTCACTGCTCCTTCAGGACCAGCTCTGCTTCGCCCTGTATGCGGCCTCGCGGTCGGTCACGACCCGCTACCGTCCCCTGCTCGACGAACTGGGGCTGACCTACCCGCAGTACCTCGTCATGCTGGTGCTGTGGGAGCAGGACTCGGTCTCCGTCCGGGGCCTGGGCAAGGCGCTCCAGCTGGAATCCAGCACCCTCTCGCCGCTGCTCAAGCGCCTTGAGGCCGGCGGCCTGATTCACCGCGAGCGGCGCGCCGAGGACGAACGCTCTGTTGCCGTACGCCTCACGCGTGCCGGAGCGGATCTGCGGGGGAAGGCCCGAACCGTCCCGCTGGCCATCGGCGACGCCATGGGCCTGACCCCCGAACAGGACGCCGCCGCAAAACACCTGCTCCGCCTGCTCACCGAGAACGTCACTCATGGTTGAGGCACCGGGGCGCTGCCGCACCGGCCGCGGAGGGCTCACTGTGGTGAGGGCCCACAAGACGCTCACGCGGCGGCGAGCGAGGACGGCCTGGGTGCGGCGTTCGCTCTCGGCGCGTTTGGGGTCGTAGAACCGACGCGACTCCTCGCAGTGCCGGATGCCGAACAACGCCGAGATGTAGAAGACGCGTTGGAACTGCGAGTCCTGGCCGCAGGCTTCGTCGCCGGTCACCCAGGACGCGGTGATTCCGGGGTCCAGCGCAGTGCCGACCGTCTCCCCGGCCAGGCGGGGCTTGGTCGCGAACTCCACATCGTCGGGGACACCCGCCGCGTGGCGACGCTTTGGATCAGAGCACCAGATGTGCTCGGGCAGGTGGAGCATCGCCCGCCGGCGGAAGGGATCCACCCCATGGCCCGCGGCCACCGCACGATCTTCAGGAGTCCACACAACTTCGATGATCACGCGGCGACCGTCCCGCTTGAGCGCCAGGCCCTCAGCTTGGTTACGCAGTCGATCCCGCGTGTCAGGCGGTGAAGCCGCCGTCGACGTGGATCGAGGCTCCGGTGATGTACCCGCCGTCCGCACTTGCCAGATGGGCGACGGTGGCCGCGATCTCGGCCGCTTCCGCATAGCGGCCAACAGCGGTGAAGCCGGCGATCATCTGGGCATTCGGTCCGGCGGCGGGGTTGGCGTCCGTGTCGGTGGGACCAGGATGCACCAGGTTTACAGTGATTCCACGCGGGCCCAGCTCTCGGGCCAAGCCTTTGGTCATCCCGACCAGAGCCGTCTTGCTCATCGAGTACAACGCCAGTCCGGGGAAGACCGCACGCTCGGCGACATTGCTGCCGATGCTGATGATGCGGCCGCCCCGGCCCATGTGACGTGCCGCCGCCCGGGAAGCTACGAACGGTGCCCGGACGTTCACCGCCAGGGTGCGATCGATCTCTGGCGACCCCATGTCCTCAAGCGAGCCGACGAGGAAGACGCCGGCGTTGTTGACCAGGATGTCGAGTCTGCCGAGCATCGCGGCGGCCTCGTCCACCGCGGCGGTGAGTGCCTCAGGGACCGCGCTGTCGGCTTGGACGGCAAGTGCCCGGCGCCCCCCGGCCTTGATCTGCTCCACCACCTCGGTGGCACGTTCCGCGCTGTTCTCATAGGTCAGCACGACGTCAGCGCCTTCTTCGGCCAGTCGTAACGCCACAGCGGCACCGATGCCCCGGCTTCCACCCGTGATCAAGGCCGCGTTTCCTTCGAGTCGGTTCATGACATGGAGCATCGCGGGCACCAGCGTTGGACGCTGGCGGGAATCCGACCTGGCATTCGACCCACGGACAGGCAACACCTCCCCGATCACAAAACCGCACTGGAGTACTGGGGCTCGTTCGGAAAGTTGATCAAGGAGGTCTGCCGATCTTGATGTGGCTCGGGGTCAAAGCCTGTGCGGACGGCACCGTCGAGTGTGAGGTGTCCGTCCACTCGACGGTGTGCCGGACTCACCGACATGCCGCCGGGACAGGGCCGATGGTGTGCCGATGGCCATGCCTGCCCCGATCCATCGTCCGCTGATCCGTCCGCGATCAGCGCAGGCGGGGCGGCGTTCAGCGCGGAGTCACCCAGCCCGGCGTCCAGGTCCCGGCGGCGTCGCAGCCGGCCGCTGTGGCGGCGAGGTGGGCCCGGAGGGCGGCCAGCGCTGGGTGGGGGTTGTCGCGGTGCCAGAGGAGCGAGTGTGGGTAGACCGGGGTCGGGTCGGTCACCGGGATGCGGCGCAGGCCGTGGCCTGCGGGCCAGACGAGGCGGGTGTGCCCGCCCATGAACGTGGCCAGGGCCGGGGTGTCGGCGACGGTGTCGAGGAGCGCGTCGGATCCGAAGTTGGGCCCGGTCGCCTCGATGGTGAGGCCGAACTCGGCGACGAGGTCGTCGTAGTAGGCGGCCCACTCGGTACCGGGGACGATGCCGGGCATCCAGATCCGGTGCCCGACGAGCTGAGCGACGGCAACCGACCGGGCACCCGCCAGCGCGTGGGCGGGGCCGGTGAGGAGCTGGAGCGGCTCGTCGAGCACCCGGACGGACTCGATGTCCTCGGCAAGGGGCCGGCCGGGCGCGGCGACGGCGCGGAAGGACGCGTCGATCGCACCGGACCTGATGGCGGCAACGGCCGTCTCGATGTCGAACAGCCAGACCACGTCGAGGTCGATGCCGGGGTGCGCGCGGTGAAAGCCGCGCATCAGGCCCGACGCCGCGCTGCGCGAGGCGAGCACGTCGACGCGCAGCGGTCGGCGGCCGGTGCGTACGGACGCGGCCGCGCGGTCGGCGACACGCAGCAGCTCGCGCGCGTGGGACAGGAACGCCTGCCCGTCGATGGTGAGCTCGGCGCCGCGCGCGGTGCGGGTGAACAGCCGCACGCCGAGGTTGCGCTCCAGCGTGGCGATGCGCTTGGAGACGGCCTGCTGGGTGACCGCCAGCTCGGCGGCGGCCTCCTGGAACTGCCCCGCGTCGGCAACGGCGACGAAGGTGCGGACTGTGTCGAGGTCCATGCCGACACCCTATTGGCACAACTGTTGGTTGTGTCTCGCGGCACTGCGGTTGTTTGATCCCCGGGTATGGGGCTCGCTTTGATGTTTCCGAACGCGGATCGGTTGTGCGGGTGAGGGGCGAGGGGCGACGAGCATGAGGAGCGGGCACCGGCTGGGACATCTGCTCGGACATCGGCTGGGGCGGCGGTTCGGGTGGCTCTGGGGAGCGTACGGGACCAGTGCGCTCGGCACGTGGCTCGCCTTCGGCGCGTTCCCGCTGATCGCCATCCGGGTGCTGCACGCCGGACCGGCCGAGGTCGCCGCGCTCTCCTCCGCGGGGGCTGCGGCGGGCGCGGCCGCGGCGGTGCCGCTCGGCCCGTGGGTGGAGTTCCGCCGCAAGCGGCCGGTACTGATCGCGATGGACCTGGTGCGGTTCGCGGCGCTGCTGACGATCCCCGCCGCGTTCGCGCTCGGCGCGCTCACCTTCCTTCAGCTCCTGCTGGTCTCGGTCGTCGTCGCGGCGGCCGACATCACCTTCCGCGCCGCCTCCGGCGCGTACCTGAAGACGCTGGTGCCGGCCGAGGACCTGCTCGTCGCCAACGCCCGGTTCGAGTCCACGGCCTGGACGACGACGATCATCGGACCGCCGCTGGGCGGCGCGGCGATCGGGCTCCTCGGTCCGGTGGCGACGGTGGTGGCCGACGCGGTCAGCTACCTGCTCTCGGCCCTCGGCATCCGCGCGACGGGCGGGCACGAGCCGCGGCCCGAGCGCGGTAAGGACACGCGTATGCGGGCCGGGGACCTTCTCGATGGTTGGCGGTACATCCTCGCCGACGCGGCGCTGCGACCGTTGTTCTTCAACACCGCCTTGTTCAACGGCCTGGTGATGGCCGCCCAGCCGCTGCTGGCCGTCCTCATGCTCGGCCGACTCGGGTTCGCACCGTGGCAGTACGGACTCGCCTTCGCCGCGCCCTCGATCGGCGGGCTGCTCGGTTCGCGGCTGGCCCGACCGCTCGTCACCCGGTTCGGGCAGCATCAGGTCCTGGTCGTGACCGGGACGCTGCGCGCGCTCTGGCCCGTCGGCCTGGCCTTCCTGGGGCCGGGCACCGCTGGGCTGCTGCTGGTGATGGGCGTCGAGCTCGGACTCATCTTCTGCTGCGGGGTCTTCAACCCCGTCTACACCACCTACCGCCTCGAGCGCACCGAGAACGACCGGGTCGCCCGCACGCTGACCGCCTGGGCGGTGACGACCAAAGCCTCGACCGCACTCCTGACGGCCGTCTGGGGCGTGCTGGGCAGCCTGCTCGGCCCGCGTACAGCCATCGGCCTGGCCGGCGTGCTCCTGCTGGCGACCCCGCTGCTGCTCCCCCGCCGCACGGCAACGCTCGGGCCCGATCCGGAGCCGGCACCGAGCCACGCCTGACGGGCCGCCACGGCCCGTCACCGCGATCGGGCTGCGCCGCCCTTCCGCGGAGCGGTTCGCCCTTCCGCGTACAGAAACACGCTACTGAGCCGATGGGACGACGCCCACCCAGGGGACGGGGCACCCGTCCCGCGACATGGCGGAGGTCGCCCTCGGTTCCGCCACTGACTGCGCTGGTTCGCCGGGGCGGGGATGTCCGCCCGGACACCACGCTTGCGCTGGTCGTCCGGGAGCGCGCGGGGTGAGCAGGCGATAGGCACATGGCGGACAACCACGCCGTCGGGTAACGCGCAGGCGGGTCATGGCGGCAGTGATGGCGGGGGCATCTCCGGCCTGTCCGGCGGTAGGAGCGAACGCGAGGTTCCGGCAGCGGGCATCGGCTGCGAGGCGGATCTCGGTGGTCAGCCCGCCGCGGGACCGGCCGCCCACCCCTCCTTGGCGTCCGTCCAGGAGTACCGGCTCGATCCGCGGTCACTGCACATCCGTTGCCGGCGCGTCCGCTCAACGACCGGATGCCGAGGAGGTCCTCCTGTCGAACCAGACGGGCTGGGTCACCGGCGCCGTCTGGGACGTCGACGGCGGTGTCATGGCCGGCCGCAACTGACCTGCCCGCACCCCGGTCCCGCACCCCGGTCCCGCACACAGTCCCCGGGCGGCGACGCCGGGGGAACCCCTCTTCCTTGTCCCGGCAGGGAAGGCCGGGTAGGGGAACTCGCGCCAGGCTGCCTGCCAGGTCCGGCCGATCGCCGGTAGCGGCACGCCGGATCAGAGGCGGCGAGCACGTCCGGAGCCTGCTCGGCGGCCGTCCCCGCGACGACCGGGTCAGCATGGCGTGGGCGCGGTGGCCGCGCGACTCGCGCCCGCCGTTCCGGTGAGGCGCGGCGCGGCGCTTGGGTGACCGTACGACCGGGGCGGCCGGCGCAGGTCAGAGGCCGCCGGTGTTGAGCAGCCGGTTGGGCGTGTCGGAGCGGACGCCGCGCACGACACCGCGGGTGGCCGTGTGGTCGAGCCAGACGTGGACCTCGTTGGCCGTGGCGTGGGGGTGTGCCGACAGGTACAGCGCGATCACGCCCGTCGCATGCGGCGCGGCCCAGGACGTAGCGCCGTCGGTCTCCGTGGTCGTACCGCCGCCGGCGAGTGCGGCGGTCACCTTCTGGCCGGGAGCGTACAGGTCCACGCAGCGTCCGTAGCCCGATCCGTAGGAGTCGGTGTCGCTCCACGCGCGGTCGGTTGAGGTGGAGGCCGCCACGACGATCGTGCCGGGGACGCCGGCCGGGGAGTGCTTGCAGGCGTCGTCATGGAAGTTGCCGGCGGACACCACCGTCGGGATCCCTGCGTTGACCATCTTCTTCACGGCGGAGTCCACGGCCGCCGACCGGTGGTCGAAGTTGAGCGACATGTTCACCACCGCAGGCTTCTGCGCGTGCGCGGTGACCCACTTGACCGACTTCACCACGGCTGCCTCGGCCGCCGCCGGGGAGCCACCGCCCCCGCTCTCGCACAGGACGCCCTGGACCCGTACGAGCTCCGCCTTGGGCGCCACACCGTACTTCGCCCCGCCGATGATGCCCGCGACGAACGTGCCGTGGCCCAGCCCTGCCTCGCTGAAGCAGTCACCGGAGTCCTTCGGGCCCACAAAGTCGGCGCCGAGGTGGGCGCGTCCACCGAACTCCTTGTGGGCGATGTCCATCCCGGTGTCGATCACGTAGACGTGAACGCCCTTGCCCGTGGCGGTGGTCGTGAACTTCCCGTTCAACGGCCGCGACCGCTGGTCCAGAATGTCCAGGTTCCACGGCACGTTCCGCGTGATGGGCGACGCTCCGGTCTGTGCGATCCCGGACAACTTCCCCACCGCGCCGGTAGATGTCGGCGCCGAGCCGGACGACGCCCCGTTCCCGGAGGGCGCCACGGACTCCCCCTTCGCGTGCGCGGGGAGCTTCCCGCCGCTCCCCACGGCCGCCGCGCCGGCTTCCCCGCCGCAGGCCGAGGCCCCTAGCACCGTCGCCATGGCCGCCACCATGAGACCGGCCTTCGTCACGTTCCGCGTCACAACGTCCCCCACGTCCCTGCCTTGTACACAGTCAGCGCACAAGACGACAACAGGGAGCGGGCGGTTCCATCGGGGTGTGCGGGTGGGTCGGTGCACGCGCTTGGCGGAAACCCGTCCGCTCAGCCCCCGTCTCTCCAGTGACGAGGGCGGGGCCGAAGCGACGGGTGACGATGGCTGTTAGGGGTGGCAGCGGGCCGGCCGTCCTCCGTCGCGTGATGGAAGGGTTCAGGCCTTCCCCGCGCAAGCGCCACTCCCCTTGCCTGTCAGCTCGCGCAGACTCGCCCGCCGCACGTCGACGCACAGGCCGGCGGCGTCGGCAACACGGCAGTGGTCGTCACCGACCGCAAGCACCACCACCCGCGTCCCGCCGGTAGTTGACCGTCGGGGAAACGACCACGCTGAGGGCCGTCGAAGTGGAAGGGCTCGTCGACCACCAACTCGTGGGTGAAACGGCTGGGCGCGGGCCGGACCATGTTGCTCTCAGGGACCAACGCCTCGTTACCGAGGGCGAACACCTCCGGACGAAGGATCACTCCCGGCTCCGGCGGCGCGTCCCGCTCGTCACCAGGGCGCTGGTCCCCGTCCATCACGGCGTCGGCGCCTCGGCGCCCGGGACCTGCAGACTCTCGGGAGGCAGAGCGACCGGAACGACTGGCAGCACTATGCCGACATCGATCGGTGCGATGTGAGCCACGAGCTCACCCCGCGCGGCGAGTGCGTGCAGGTCCGGCAACTGGTACGGCTCGGCAGCCGCAAGGTCGACCTCGTAGCCCAGGTCGCCGAGGCTCGCCACCGTCATACGGCTCATGGGGTTGCCCGGGCCCGCTATGAAGGGGGACATCAGCTCGTTGCCGAAGACGGTCTCCCGCCAGTGTGAATCCGCCGTTCCGGGACCGCCGAGGTTCTGGACCGGTACCGGTTGCAGTGTGCCTTCCCCGCGGAGCCTACGGTACTGGTCCATGGCGGCGCGCCCGAGGAAGGTCGGATTCGAGGTGCCGGCGTCCGCCAGCAGGCCTTTGTCGTTCCAGACGCTGCCGATGCCGAGCACATGGCCCATCTCGTGCGTGATGACGTCGTTCAGCGTGCCATCCCGCTCCATCTGCTCCAGGTCGGCCGTGTCGAACGACATAATGCCCCTGGCGGGGAGGAAGGCCGCGTTGCCAGCCAATGGGGCCTGACATGGGTGGGGCCCGCCTGTCCCAGGATCCCGCCTGGGCCGTCGATGGGGCGCCCCTGAGCAAGGATCAGCAGATCGTCGATGACCTCACCGTCGACCACCACGGACGGCAGGTCGCCCACCATGACGCGCACCCAGCGATCGGCGGCCGCAGTGAATGCCTTCTCCTGGCTACTGCTCAGTCCACCGAGGAAGCGGACCACGATCTTGAACGGCGATGTTGTGGCGGCGCGCACTTCGTCTCGACGGCTGTCGGCCACTGCCATGCGGATGTGCCGAATGTGACGTCACGACGCCAGGGTCGCGTTGGACGACTTCTCCGTCGACGCCGAGGGCGCTCGGCTCGGCGTCCCGGCCATCGGCCTCGCGCACCCGTCGACGCAACAGGCAGTCGTACTGGTCGAAAATGCCGTCCTGCTGCCACGCGGCAACGTACCCGTACACCGTCTCCCAGGGAGCGCTCGGACGGCCCCGGCACCCCCAGGCACGTAGGCCAGTCGGAGGACACCCCGCTGTGCATTTGAATCACACCTCCGCCGGCATGCGCGGCCGGACCGCGCCACAAGGAAGCGGAGGGCGGCACGGGGGCTTTCCTCGGCACATAATCGACAGGCCCGCGCACGGGCACCGCAATGCGGGCCCACGGACCTCTGGAACAGGCTCCGGTCGACGTTCCGACATGAGACCACTGCCTACTGCGGATGCGACGAGCGACGCCCTGGTCACAAAGGAACACCCATGCCCAGCCAACCCGCCGCGGACGACACTCCGGGTACCAGTCGCAGCACCTCGGCCACCATCCAGCCGAACATTCTGCGCTACCTCGCGCTGGTCACGGACACGTACGGTGTCGACCTCCAGCCTGAGCTGACCCGGGTCGGACTGGACGAGACGGTGATGCGCTCCGCCGAGCTGAGGGTTTCCTACCGGCAGGGCAGCACCGTCATCCGCAGCGCAGTGGAACTCACGGGTGACCCGCACCTGGGACTGCGGGTGGGTGCGGCGCAGCACCTGACCGCATGGGGGCTGCTCGGCTTCGCGCAGATGGCCGCCGACACCCTGCGGGACGCCATCGAGACGGGTGTGCGCTTCCAGAACCTCTCCGGGGCCATGGTGGTCTGGTCGGCAGACGCCGAGGGGGCCAGCTTTGTGCTGCGCGCCGCGTTGCCTGACCCCGCGCTCGATCCGGCGGTCGCGGTCTTCCTTGTCGAGGAGGCGTTCGCCAGCGTCGTCACGCTGACCCGCCTGAGCGCGGGCGCCGAATTCGTCCCGCAGAGTGTCGAGTTCGCCTTTCCCGCGCCACGCGACACGCATCCGTTCAACGAGCTGTTCCAGTGCCCGGTACGGTTCGCCGCCACCGAGAACCGCATCGTGTTCTCCCCGGCATGGGCCCGCCGCCCGATGCCCGGCCGCGATCCCGTCACCCATGCCTCCACCCTCGAACTGCTGGAGGAACAGATGGCGACACGCCGCGACCAGCAGGACCTGCTGGAGGTGCTGGAGATCTCCGTCGCGCAGAGCCTGCCCGACGTGCCCTCTGTCGTCGAGCAGGCCCGTCGGCACGCCTCCAGCGAGCGCACGCTGCGCCGTCGGCTGGCCGAGTGCGGTACGACGTACGAGGCGGTCGTCGACGGGGTACGACGTGAGCGGGTCGAACAGCTGCTGCGCCGACCTGAGCTGACGATACGTGACATCGCCCGGCAGACGGGTTTCTCCGACGTGCGGGCACTCAGACGGGCGGTGCACCGCTGGCACGGCGTGGCGCCCCACCGGCTGCGGGTGCCGGAGGGGCGCCGTGACGGCTGAGCCACGGTCAGCGTGTGCGGATCCAGAGCGTCTTCTGGCTGGTCCACTGTTCGAAGGCGCTGGTGGACTTCTCCGCGCCGCCGAACCCGGACTGCCTCCAGCCGCCGAACGGGGTGGTGATGTCGCCCTCGCTGTAGGCGTTGACCGAGACCACGCCGGCTTGGACGCCGCGGGCCAGGCGCAGGGCAGCGTCGAGGTCACGGGTCCAGACGGAGGCGGCGAGGCCGTACTCGGTCGTGTTCGCCATCCGTACCGCCTCCTCCTCGGAGGTGAAGGTCTGGACGGTGACGACGGGTCCGAACAGCTCCTGGGTGAGCACGTCGCTGCCTTCCGGAGCACGGCTGATCACTGTCGGCGGGTAGTAGGCGCCGCGCGACGGCAGTCCGTGCGGCAGCCCGGCGGTGTGGATCTGGGCTCCGGCGCCGCGGGCCGCGTCCACCGCCGCCGCGACACGGTCGAAGGCGGCGCGGCTGATGAGCGGCCCCATCTGGGTGCGTTCGTCGGCCGGATCACCGATGACCAGCTTCTTCGCGGCGGTGGTGAACCGGTCCAGCACCTCCTCGGCGATGCTGTGGTGGACCAGGACACGTGATCCGGCCGTGCAGTTCTGACCCATGGTCAGGAATGCCGCTTCGGTCATGTTATCGATCAGCTCTTCGCCGTACTCCAGAGCATCCGGCATCAGGATCTGCGGGCTCTTGCCGCCCATCTCCAGGGAGACCCGCTTGAAGTTGGTCTCGGCGGCGGCGGTCAGGATGCGGCGGCCGGTGGAGGTGGAGCCGGTGAACGACAGTGCGCGCACCAGCGGGTTGCGGGCGAGGGCCGCACCGGTGACGGAGCCGTGGCCGGGCAGCACCGTGAGCACGCCGTCCGGCAGGCCGGCTTCCGCCACCAGGGCGGCCAGGTGCAGGGTGGAACGGGGCGTCGCTTCGGCCGGTTTGAGCAGCAGGCTGTTGCCCGCGGCGAGCGCGGGGCCGACCTTCCAGGCGGCCATGGCCAGGGGGTAGTTCCAGGGCAGGATCGCCGCGGCCACCCCGACCGGCTCCCGGCTGACGAGTCCCAGGCTGTCGTGGCCGGTGGGGGCGATACGGCCGAAGACCTTGTCGGCCGCTTCCGCGAACCAGCGGATCGACTCGACCGCCCCGGGGACGTCGCCGGTACGGCACTCCGTGATCGGCTTTCCGGCGTCCTCGCTGTCCATGCGTGCCAGGTCCTCGGCGTCCCGCTCCATGAGGTCGGCAAGCCGGAGCAGCACGGCGGCGCGCTCCCGCGGCGCCCTGCGGGACCAGACACCGCTCTCGAACACCTGGTGTGCTCGCTCGGCCGTCGCCGCGACCCCGTCCGCGCTCACCGCGGGCACGGTCGTGATCAGCTCGCCGGTCGCCGGATTGACGACGGAAAGCGTCTCCTCCATCTCTGTGTCCCTCTCGCTCATGACTCCTCCACCAGTTCCCACCGGCCGCCGACCCTGCGGGCCAGCCCTCTGCGCCTCAGGTCCTCCAGATACCGGGCCATGCCCCGCTCACCACGCTTGCGGAACAGCGGGAAGAGCTTCGGCAGCAGGTTCGGCGCCAGCATCGCGAACCGCACCAGACGGGACTCACCGGGCCGTACATAGGCTTCGAGCCGCGGCTTGTCCAGCAGGCTCACGACCGCCTTCACGACGTCGGCCGGCTGTTGCGGCGCATCCTGGAACTGCAGTGAGTTCCCGCCGTCCACCGCCTCCTGACGCAGCATGCGGGTGTCGGTCGCCGACGGCAGGACCGAACCGGCCTTGATGCCCTTGCCCTTCAGGTCCAGCCCGATGGCGAGCATCGCGCCGCGCAGCCCGAACTTCGACGCGGTGTAGATCGGCGTCTCGCCCAGCGGAAAGATGCCGCCCAGGGACACCGTGGTGACCACACGCGGGTCGCCGGAGGCGCGCAGCAGCGGGATGGCGATCCGCGTGGTGACGAGCGGGGAGAGCAGGTTGAGGTTGATCTCCCGCTCGATGCTCTCCACGCTGCGCACGTCGAAGCGTTCCGCGCTGGTCATGCCGACGTTGTTGACCAGGACGTCGATCCGGCCGTGGGTGGCGGCCATGTCGTCGGCCATCCGCTCCACCGCGGCGCGGTCCAACAGGTCGCAGCCCAGCCCCGCATGACCGGCACCCGGCAGGTCGGCCGCCGTCTGCCTGGCCCGCGCCGCGTCGATGTCGACCACGACGAGGCGGGCCCCGTCGGAGGCGAAGCGGTGGCACATCGCGCTGCCGATGCCCCCGGCGCCGCCCGTCACCACGATGACCTTGTCGTGGAAGTCGTACGTCACGACGCCACCGCCTCGTGCCGCACCGACGTCACCTGCGGCGGCCGTCCCTCCGTGCGCCAGCCCATCCCGGCGGCGACCTTCGCGAAGTACTTCACGATGGCCTCGCTGTGGACATAACCCGTGTGGCGGGGCGATTCCACGAACCTCAGCCCGCCGGACAGGTCGGGCCGGTCGCTGCGGATCATGTGGGCGAACCGCTCGGCCGTAGGCAGTCCGTGTCGCGTGTCATGGATGAAGTCGGCGATCAACTGGGCTTGGATATCGAAGAGTTGGTAGGCGCCGGAGTTCGTCTCCACGAAGCCCACGCCGAACAGGCCCTCGTGCTCACGGGAGAACGCCGACAGGTAGAGGTCAGGGTGCTGTTCGTCACCGAAGTACCGCTGCGCGGCGGGCACCTTGTGCACGTATCCGGTGGCCAGGAGGATCACGTCGAAGTCGTCGCTGGTGCCGTCGGTGAAGTGCACTCTCCGGCCGTCGGTGCGGGTGATCCCGGGCTTGGCCGTGATGTCGCGGTGCTGAAGGTGGTGAAGCAGCATCGAGTTGATGGCCGGGTGGGTCTCGAACAACTTGTGGTCGGGCTTCTGCAGGCCCAGTCGACGCGGATCACCGTTGAGCAGCCGCAGCAGCGCGCCGAAGAGTTTCTGCTGGAGCCACAACGGCAGGTGGGGTCCGCCGGCCGCGATGGTGTCCACGGGCCGGCCGAACAGGTGCTTGGGGATGAACCAGTAGCCGCGCCGCATGCTGATCACGGCGTGGTCCGCCGCACGGGCCGCGTCGCAGGCGATGTCGAGCCCGGAGTTGCCCGCGCCTACCACCAGCACCCGCTTGCCACGCAGTTCGTCGGCGCTGCGATAGGTGACGGTGTGACGGATGTCGCCGGTGAACTCGCCCGGCAGTTCTGGGATATTGGGGTGCCACTGCGCGCCCGTGCACATCACGACCTGTCGGTGCACACTCTCCCGCCCGTCCGCCCGGGTCACCGTCCAGGTGCCGTCCGCGTTCTTCTCCACGTCCTGGACCCCGGCGCCGTACTCGATCCGCTCCCCCAGTCCGTACGCCTCGGCGAACGACGTCAGGTAGGACAGGATCTGCCGGTGCGGCGGATAGTCCGCGAAGTGGTCCGGCATCGGGTAGCCGCCGAAGCCTGAGAGGGTCCGGCTGGAGATGAAATGGGCCGACTCGTACATCGGGCTGCCGGGATTGTCGATGTCCCACAGCCCGCCCAGCCCGGTGTGGCGCTCGATGTGCGTGTACGGCAGGTCCCGCTCCGCCAGTGCCCTCGCGACCGCCAGCCCGGCCGGTCCTGCCCCGATCACACACGTGTCGTACTGGTTCTCGCTCACCAGTCACCCTTCCTTTCCCTGCACTCCTCACAGGCGTTGCCGGGAACCTATGCATCGGGAGATCGGCAGGAACTGACCTGTGCGGCCACAGAGGGGACCCCAGCGGCCAAACGGGGGGCCGCGGAGATCAGAGCCATGTCATGCGGCCCGTTCGGCGAGATATCGCGTGCTGGGATTCGCCGAGTTCGCGGACGCCGCGTACAAGTGTTCCGACGAAATGGCCCAGCTCATCATGATCGACATCAACGCCCGGGAGACAGGCGTCCGCAACGACGAGCTGGCACGGCTCAAGCGCACCGACGCCCCGGACCTGCGCGGCGGTGTCAACTACGTCGGCGGTCCGCAGCACACCAACTACGTCGAGCGCTCGACATACACGGCCTACCTCGCACAGATCCGCGACCGGTTCGGCTGGCGCGACGTCGACGACCACACGTACAACGACCTGCGCGCCGATGCGCCGTCCAACCCCTCCTCGGCATCCGCGTCCGAACCGCCGAAGGAGCCCAGCCATGTCTGACCGTGCATCCCTCACGCTCGTCACCGGCGCCGCCGGCGGGATCGGCGCGGCCGTCTGCGGCAGGCTCGCCGCACAGGGCCGCACCCTGCTGTGCGTCGAGCGCGACGAGACGCTCGCCGAGAAGGCAGCCCTCGTGGCCGGAGCGGACGCCGTCCCCGTCATATGCGACCTGTCCGACCGGGACGCGGTCGCGGCGCTCTGCGCGCGGGTCGAGAGCGAGTGGGTCGGCCAACTGGAACTGGTCTTCCTCAACGCCGGCGTGATCGTCCCCGGACACGTGGTCGACACCCCGGCCTCACAAGTCCGGCTCCAACTTGACGTCATGCTCGGATCCGTCATGGAACTCGCGGCGTCCGCGACCCCTGTCATGAAAGCGCACGGCCGGGGGCACATCGTCGCCACGGTGTCGATGGGCGATTCTCGCACTCCCCGGTTCGGCGGCCTACTCGGCGACCAAGGCCGGGCTGGGCGCCTACCTCGCGGCACTGAACGCCGAACTGCGAGGGACCGGGGTCGCAGTCAGCGGGAACTACCCGAGCGCCGTCGACACCCCGATGCCGCTCCACGAGGCGACACACGACGGCAGCCTGCTCAACTTCCTCGGCAAGGTGAGCACGGCCGACGACGTCGCGATGGCCTTCGAGCGCGCGCTGCGCAAGCGACGGGGCAGAACTGGCCCCCGGCGGCTCGGTGCCGCTGTCGTTCGGGGTATGGCTGTGGCCGGCCTTTCGAACAGTGCCAGACCGCTCTGCGGTCGGTCAGCCGCTGCAGGCTGCCCAGCCGGCGGCGGTTTCGTCGGCCCGGGTCCGCCGGTCGGCATCATCGTCTTGCCCGGCATCCTCGGAACCTGTGCGGAACATGGCTTCGAGGTCGGCGGGCTGTGCGACCACGGATGGCCTTTGCGTGGCGCGCGTCGCTCGGGAACGCTCCTCCACCGTCATTCGTCTACAGTGACATAGACCGTCTACATTTCTGTAGTCATCCGCTTCGGCCTGTGCGCTCCCGCCTGCAGGAAAGGTTCGTCCCGCATGACCACTTCGTCACACCTGGCCTCACACCTGGCCGCCGACGTGCTCGACGCACACTGGCTGCCGGCTGCCTTCGGTGTGCCAGGCGTCGGCGTGGTCGTGTTCGCCGGAACCTGCCTGCTGGTCGCGGCGGCCGTCGGCGCGCCGGCCAGAGCTCGGAGCGGATACCTGAGCGGCCGGGAGGCAGCGGGACCACGGATCCACCGCAGCCGTTCCTGGCGCTCGCACGAGGGAGTCAAGCACGCGGAGAACCTACTGAAGCGGTACGCGCACGCCAAGGCCGTTGTCGTGGCCCGGTTCATACCGGTGGTGCGGACGTGCTGAACCCGATGGCGGGTGCGCCGGACGTTCCGTTACGGACATTCACGCCGCGGCAGGTGGTCGGCGGCCCGGTCCGGACTGCCGGCCTGGCCCTTGCGTGGTTCCCCTTCTCTCGCAAGCAATGCGCGCCTTCAAGGGGCCGACACGAGGCAAGGAGACCAGTGACGCTTGCCGTTGACTGGCCCCGACGACGGCTCCGCGAACCCCGACATGGTGCGCCTTGCGCGGCATTCACCCGGCCGACTGGATGAGACGGTCCGGCCTGGTCGACGTAATGGACTCGCGGAGGTGGTGAGCCACGAGTGTGAGGGCCGTCGACGGACCGGCGGCAATGACGGTGATACGCGCAGCAAAGAAGCAGCCGTCCGTCCGTGACACGGCCGGCGCTCGATGACCGCCATCGGCCCAGCAGGCCGACAGCCTGCTCGGGGACGGCCCGGTGGCCGCCCAAGCTGTTCATCGCAGCTACGACCATGACCGGAGGACCGGCGGAGGACCATGCGATCCAAGATCCTGGTTGTTGAGGACGATCACGCCCTGCGGGACGTGCTGCGGCGGGGCCTGCAGGACGAGGAATTCGAGCCTGTTCTCGCCCCCGACGGAGCCACCGCCCTGCGGCTGGCGACCGCTGACATCGCGGCGGCCATCCTGGATGTCGGCCTGCCCGACTCGGACGGACGGGACGTATGCCAGGCAATGCGTGCCAACGGCTTCCTCGCCCCCGTGATCTTCCTGACCGCCCGGCACCAGCTCACCGACCGCCTGTCCGGCTTCTCCGCCGGGGGCGACGACTACCTGCCCAAACCCTTCCATCTCGCCGAACTCGCCGCCAGGCTGCGCGCCGCACTCAGACGGGCCGCCCCCCGATTCTGCGCCACAGCCGGCGATCTGGTCCTGGACGCGGTGGATCACAGTGCGACCGTGCACGGTGCCCGCGTCGACCTCTCCCCGACGGAGTTCCGGCTGCTGGCCACGCTCCTTGCCGCGGACGGGACCCTCGTGCGCCGCCGTGACCTGGTGCGGGCCGGCTGGCCCGAGGGCGCGCACGTCAGTGACAACACTCTGGACCAGTACCTGAGCCGGCTGCGCCGCAAACTGCGCGAGGCGAGCAGCCGTCTGACGATCGACACGGTGCGCGGGGTCGGACACCGCCTGTCATGAACCGTGTCTTCCGCGTCTTCCGGCACCTGGCCCCGCGCACCCTTCGGGGTCGGCTGTCCCTCGTGGCGCTGGCCACCGCCGCCCTGCTGATGACGGTCCTGACCGTGGCGTTCAACGCCGTGATGGACGAGCACCTGCAACGCCAGGCGGACGACGAGTTGCGCACCAGAGCAGCAGCGGTGACCACGACCGTCGACACCAGCGGTCCCCGGGTACGCATCCTGGAAACCGTCAACGACCGCCTCCTCGACGCCAACGTGTGGATCTACGCCGACACCCACCTGCTGGAAAAGCCGCCGTCCGCCACTGTCGCCAGCCCACTGACCCAGGCCGCCGACCGGCTGGCCGCACACCGGAAGCACGCCTGCGCGACCGTCGACAGCCACCGGCCCGTCCGCCTGTGCTCCCACCCGATCCCCGGCCGCGATGCCAGAGCCACTGTCGTCACCGCTCTCGACCTGGCTCCGTACCGCAATTCGGCCGACACCCTGCTGCTGGGGTCGGTCGTGCTGGACGCTGTGATGCTCGGATGCACGTACGTCCTCACGCGCCTGTCCGTCGGCCGGGCACTGCGACCGGTGCGGACGATGACCGACCAGGCCACGCAGTGGAGCGCTGTGGACTCCGACGACCGCTTCGGAACGAACGATCACCCGATCGAACTCGCCCGTCTGGGTGGCTCGTTGGACGCGCTTCTGGACCGCATACGCACCGTACTGCGCCACGAACGGCAGTTGACGGGCGAACTGTCCCACGAACTGCGCACGCCGCTCACCCGGATCATCATGGAACTCGACTGGTGGCGGGCCCGCCCGCGCACTGACGCCGAGGCCCGGGCCGCCCAAGAGGTGATCGCCGAGGCCGCGCAGTCCATGCGCACGATCTGCGACACGCTCCTCAACGACGCCCGCGAGAATGCGCTGAACCCGGCGACGGCCCCCGCAACGACCGACGTCGTGCCCGTCCTGGGCCGCCTGCTCCAGCACGTCGGCCCAGGACGGGTGAAAGCCACGGTGGAGACAGGAGCGCAGGTGCTGGAGGCGGGGGTCGCACCCGCTCTCCTCGAACGCATCCTCAGCCCTCTGCTCGCCAACGCCGTCCGCTATGCCCGCTCCAGCGTGGTCGTGTCCGCGCGGCGCCTGCCCGGTTCCGTGCGGATCGATGTCATCGACGACGGCCCCGGTGTGCCTGGAGCGTTCGTGGAGGAACTGTTCCAGCCCGGCCGACGCGCCGACGCCGACGACGGGCACGACGGCGCGGGCCTGGGGCTGCCGCTCGCGCGACGTCTGGCCCGCGCCGTCGGCGGCGAGGTGTCCTACGACCCCGGACACACGCCCGGGGCCAGGTTCACGGTCAGTCTCCCCGCCGGGTGACCAACTCCTGCTCCTCCTGCGCCCGTCCCACGGCGGTACGGCGCTCCTGCAGGTGGGCATAGGCCATCAGGCCGAACAGAACGACGAGCAGCACGGCGGACGAGCCCGCGGTACCGAGATCCAGGCCGCCCTTGGCAACCGGCTTGGTGAGGAAGTCGCCCGCTGTGGCGCCCAGCGGGCGAGTGAGGACGAAGGCGATCCAGAACAGCAGCACGTTCGGCACCGCGGGCACCTTCATGAACGCAAGGAGCACGGCGAGCAGCCCGGTCACGAGCAGCGCGCCGCCGGCGTAGCCGAGGCCGGAGCTGTCGGACAGGAAGTCGCCCATTGAGGTGCCGAGGGTGTTCGATACGAGGATCGCCGACCAGAACAGGGCCTCGCCCTTGAAGGTGACGATGTCGCGGATCTGGAAGGTCATCCCGCTCAGCTTCCAGGCAAGGAAGATCACCAGGAGGATCGAGATCAGGATCGCCGCCCCGGCGGGGTAGCCCAGGCCGAGGCCCTGCGGGCCCCAGCCCAGCTTGGTCGCGCCGTTCGAGAGGTACTTGGCGCTGGCGTCGCGGTTCATGAAGTCGGACATCGTGGTGCCTGCCATGCTGGTCGACAGGATCACGGTCCAGTAGAAGAACGGGTTGTAGTGGCTGGATCGCAGCTGGACCACCAGCGTCACCACGAAGGTCAGGAACAGCGCGATCGTGGTGAGGAAGTAGCCCAGCTTCAGGGTCTGTGCGAAGAGGTCGCCCGCCGTCTCACCCAGGGTCGTCGCGGCGATCTTCATGATCCAGAACGCCAGCGTGACCTCGGGCAGTTTCTTCATCACCGACTTGGTCGTCGACGTGCTCGCCACGTCGAAGTCGGTGAGGACCTCGGATTTCTCCAACTCAGATTCTCCTGTCCGGTCGAACGACAGGGCGCTCGCCCCCGGGTAGCGGGACGAGCGCCCTGTGAGATGAGTCGGCCACCGGCGGCGGCCGTGATCTCCGACCGTGGCACAGAGATCCTGAACGCATCCTGAACACGGACAGGTTGCAGGTCACGGCGCGTGTGGCGGACCCGGCTCCGGCTCCGGCTCCGGCTCGGTGACGTCCTTGCGGGTCACTCCCAGGTACACGACCATGCCGAGGATGACGGCCAGGAACAGCGCGCTGGTGATCACGGTGCCCAGGCCCAGGCCGCCGTCTCCGGTCGGCTGGGAGAGGAAAACGACCGCGAGAAGCAGCGCAAACACCGTGGTGCTCAGCCCCAGCGGCACGCCCATGTTGTCGGTGAGGTTGTCGCTGATCAGCGTACCGACGACGCTGATCAGGGCTACGGCGAGCCAGTACACGCCCGCCCGGTACGCGCTCGTGCGGAACTGCACGACGATCACCACCGCCAGCAGCGCGCTCATCAGCGCCGACACACCGGTCAGGCCGAGGCCCGCCTTCTCGTCATGGAGAGCGACCGTGCCACCGGACACCTGAATGCATCCTGACTGCCGTGCGGCACCGCGCGCAGCCCTGCACGGCGGCGCCACCGACTTGTTCTGTCGTAAGCGTTGACCACGTTCTGGAAACGTTTTACTTTCGCCTCACACGGCAGACGTGAGCGAGGGGGCCTCGTGGCCACTGCTCTACGGGAACGTGCACGTGCAAAGGGTGTGAGCACCGCTCGCCGGCGACGGGCCGGTGCGCGATCCACGCGAAAAGGCTTACAAAGCAGGTCGCTGCTGCTCATGCTGCCCGGGGTCGGCTACTTCCTGCTCTTCCACTA
Source organism: Streptomyces sp. NPDC086549 (assembly GCF_044746205.1). NCBI lineage: Bacteria > Bacillati > Actinomycetota > Actinomycetes > Kitasatosporales > Streptomycetaceae > Streptomyces > Streptomyces sp. NPDC086549. The sequence goes on from NZ_JBIVBS010000011.1 coordinate 82,674, forward strand.
CGGTGCCCTGGCGGGCAACGTCATCGCCTTCAAGGAGTACGTGCCCTTCGAAGGACTCGCGGGCAGTCCGTGGATCGGGCTCGGCAACTTCCAACGGTTGTTCGCGGACGGCGCGTTCTGGTCGGCGGTCCTCAACACGCTCGCGATCGCGCTGCTCCGCGCCGCACGTGTCACTCCCCGACCGTCCAGGAGCCGGTCGGCGACCGCCTCCCAGTGGGCGCGGGTCCAGCCCGTGACGGGTGAGCGCAGCAGGTCGGGAGGGGGGAGATGGGAGGTTGGGGAGCCGGGCGACTACCTCTACACGTTCGCGGACATCCGGCGGGCACGGATCCGTACGGCACCGAGCGCTGGCCGCCCATCACCTCCCCGCGCCTCGCCCAGTACCGGCTGCCCGGCCCGCCCAGCCACTCCGGGCCGTGGTCGGACGGCCTGGGGGCATCGCATCGAGACGATCAGTGTGGTGCGCGGCCCGTGGCTCTTGTTCCAGGGGATCGTGTTCCGGTGATCTCTCGGTGGCCGAGGCAGGACGGCAGGGCCTCTTGGTGGCTCGGGGCTGCGATCCTGGAGTCAGCCGTGCTCAGCGAAGGCTGCGGTGATGGCCTCGCGATCGGCACCGCCGGCCAGCATGAGCCGAAGGAGGATCCGGGCCTTGTAGGGGTCGAGAAGTCCGCCGTTGATGAGGCCGCGGCGTTGCAGGTCGGTCTCTGAGCCGATGGCGCCGTAGGTGTGCCGCAGAACGGATCCGCTGCCGGTGCGGGAGGTGAGCACGACGGGCATGCGTTCAGCCACAGTTCCCAGAAGATCGGCGAGTTTACTCGGGACATGGCCGACGCCGAAGCCGGCGATGACCAGTCCCTGGCTCGCCTCGGCGATGGCAGTGAGCAGGTCCGCGTCCTCGTCGAGAGTGACGGTATGCACCGCGACTCGGGTCCTCTCCAACGATTCAGGACGCGGGTACGGTGCGCGGCGGCGTGCGGGGGCCATGAGTACTCGGGCATGGCCTTCGATGACGTGGCCGATCGGGCCAGTGTTGGGCGAGGCGAATGTGGCGGTGCTTGTGCTGTGGGTTTTGCGCACCCAGCGGGCGGCGTGGATCTCGTCGTTGAAGACGACCAGTGCTCCCAAGCCGTGGCTCGCGCGAGAGGCGGCGGTGCGGGCGGCGGCGAGCAGGTTCCCAGGGCCGTCGTGTCCCGCGAGTGTCGGGTTGCGCATGGCTCCGGTCAGGACGAACGGCTCGGCGTGCGGCCAGACCAGGTCGATGAGGAACGCGGTCTCTTCCAGAGTGTCGGTTCCCTGGGTGACCACTACCCCGCAGGCCCCGGCCTGCACCGCCTGTGACGCTGATTCCACCAGGGTCAGGATGTGCGCGAAAGTCAGGTTCGCGCTGGGGACGGCGTCGATGTCGTGGATGTCCAGGGTCGTTCCCAGTCGGTCGAGCCCGGGCACGGCCGCGGCGAGGTCGGCTCCGTTCAACCGGCTGACCACCGGCCCGCTTTCGACGCCCCGGGTATGACCTGCCATCGATATCGTGCCGCCGAGCGTGAACAGCGCAACGCCCATACCCCTGTGCCTCCTGTTTGCAGCGGGCAACCACTGATCCCAGCCCTGGGCAGCCTATCGGGAGTGGATCAGTTCACCGACGCCGACGCGAAGTTCCACCGCACCGCCCTCCAGACCGCTCCGTTCAGCAGGCCGCTATGGGTCTCGCCGGCCCTGCCCGGTTCCGTGCACGACATCAAGGCCGCCCGTACCCACGGCATCATCGACGCTCTGACGGACGCAGGCATCTGCTGCTGGGCTGACATCCCGGCGGTGCCGTTCGCGCGCCCTGCCGCGCCCGTTGGCGTTGCTACTGTGACACGCAGCGATAGTTGCCCACTCGCAGTGCTACTTGGCCACAAAGCCCCCCTGGGTGATTTGCCTTGTTGAGCTGGGACACGGTAGTTGGAACCTGGCCACGGGAGTTGGAACCAGCGTCGGGGCGGCAGGCGGGGGCGGCACCGATAGAGTCGGCTGGTGACCGAGCGCATTGTCCAGCCGTCCCTGCCGACCCGAGATCAACTCTGCGCTCTGCGTGACTTCGTTCATGGGCGGAGTTACTCCGCGGGTTCGGTTGCCATTCGGCTTCCCGGTGAACCGCCTCATGCTACGGACTCGGGTGTGGCCGATGTGGCCCGCGCCTCGGGCGCCCTGTATGACGTCACCAACGTCCTCTGCAAGCGGCTGTTCGCCGAAATCGACACTGGTCAGCCCGGCGTCGCTGCCGAACTCGCGTGGGAGGCGCTGCTCGCGATCGCAGACGCTTGGCGAGATGCGCCCAATGTGCCCGCTGAGCTGCGGAAGCTGGTATTTGATGCTGCCCTGCGGCGGGCCTGAGCCTGCGTTCTGCCATCACACTCTCAGACGGAGCTGCGGGCCTCTTCGTAGTCCGGCTCCGGTATCGGACCTTTCTTCTTTCCGACAGCAGGCAAGGTAATCAGCAGCACAGCTGCTCCGAGGAGTGCGATGACCGCGATCCAGCCCGCGCCGACGTGCATAGCATGGATGAACGCATTATCGGCAGCCTGCGCAAGAGTGGGCCGGTGGATAGCGGTGGCGACGTGGCGGGCCTGTTCGGCGGAAACTCGTGCCTGATCCTGCACCGGACGGGGTGCACCCTCCAGCGAAGGTTCGATCGCATGTCGGTACATGATCGACATGATCGTGCCGCCTACTGCGATTCCGATCACACTGCCGGTTTGTCGCACGGTGTTGGTGACGGCCGATCCTGCACCGGCCTGTTCCAACGGCAGGTTGCTGATCAATGCGGCCGTAACGGGGCCGATCACCATGCCGATCGAGAGACCCTGTATCAACAACAGGATCTCGATCCAGACGAGTGGAGTTTGGAGTCCGAGGAATCCGTACCCGCCCATGGTCAGCGCAGCCACGGTTAGCGCCGGCACGGTGACAGGGCGTAGCGACAGGCGGCGAACCAGGCGCGAGGCAAGGGGCGCCCCCACGAGCGCGCCGAATGCGGTCGGAATATTGGCCAAACCCGCCTTCATCGGCGAAAATCCGAGCGCGCCCTGTAGGTAGAACGCGCTATAGAAGGTGATGGCGGCCACAGCGAAGAGCAGCAATCCGAGCGCCACATTGCCGCCGCCGAATGTGCGTTGCGCGAGCAGTCGCGGATTAAAGCTGGGCACCTTGACACGCAGTTCGACGAGTACGAAAACGGTCAGCAGAACCAGACCGACAACGATCGGCGCCCAGACGTCGGTACGGCTCCACACAGCCACTTGCCCCGCCCGGATCAGCCCGTAGGCCAATGCCAGGAGCCCACTGATCGACAGCAACATTCCAGCGGGGTCCAGTGGCCGCGGAGTGGGGCTGCGGAAATTCGGAACCAGCACGGCGAGCCCGACCAACGCCAATGCCGCGACCGGGACATTGATCAGAAAGACCGAGCCCCACCAGAAATGATCGAGCAGGAACCCCGCCAGCACCGGACCGGCAGCCATTCCGACACCGGCCGACGTCGAGAAAATGCCGATCGCGGCAGCCCGCGCAGGGCCAGTAAAGGTCCACATAAGGATGGCCAAGTTGGCGGGCGTGATCAGCGCGCTGCCCACCCCCATCGCAGCTCGAGCTGCAATCAGCTGGCCCGCATCGCTTGTGTACGCCGCCCACAGCGAGGACCCGGCGAAGATCACCAACCCACTGGAAAACACAGTCCGGTGACCGAACCGATCACCCAATGCGCCTGCAGTGAACATCAATGTGGCGAAGGCCAGAGTGTACGAACCGGTCGCCCATTGCAGCTGAGCGGGATTGGCCCCCAGTCCACGGACCGGGTCTGCAAGGGTCTCCAGCGTAGTACTCAGGACGGTATTGTCCAGCCAAATCAGCAGCGAACATAACATAAGAACGGCAAGAATTAACTGCTGCCTGGACTTCGGCAACGTTGGAGGCGTGGTCATGAACACCTTCGGATATCGATCGGCGGGAACCTGAACGACTGGACCATAAGCAAGCTCCACGACGCTGTCAAGCTTAGAATTTCTCGTCAAACTGTTGCGGACGAACGGACTGTATGTCCTCTGCCGGATTTGCGGACTGAACAATTTTGTGCCCTCTGGCGGATTTGCGAGTTGAAGGATTTCGTGACTTCCGGAGGGTTGCGACTGAGCAGATTTCATGCCCTCCAGTGAGCTGTCGCACCGCGTCCTGCGACCCCAGCTCGGTGCCCACGCCAAACCGCGGCTCCTGCCGACTCAAGACTCCCGGAACACTGGCACTTACCTGACGCTTCGCCGAGCACCATTTCTGCGTCACTCACCATGGCCTTCAGAACTCAGTCCCGGCGGATCGGGTTCGGCTGCGCGAGGTCACTTGTTTGTCGATCTTCCGTGCGAGATCTTCGGCGTGCTGGATGCGGAGCCCTCGCAGTGCCGCGTAGTGGTCGAGCGGATCGGGTCGTGAGAGCTGGGACCATGTGCTGCTGCGCCGGAGGTGCCAGGCCTGGCGGACGTCTGGGGGTTGTTGCGCTTCGATGGGACGAGGACGGCAAGTGCTTCTCGTACCAGCTCTGCTCCAGGAACGCGGGCACGTGCTCGGGGAGGTAGCCGTCAGCCCGGATAAACGCCTTGGGTTGTGGGGACCTGAGCGTCGCCGGTAGGCGTGGGTAACGGGGGTTCCGCAGCCTGTTGCAGGACCTCCGAGCATGATGATCCATGCCGGACGAAGAACCGTGTCCACGGAGCCCGGCTGGGGCGGCCTTCCCAGGTCGCTCGGACGTGCTTGGCAGGGTGTCGTTGAGGTCGGGGGCATCGAGGAGGTTCGCGGCCGCGGTCAGCAGGGCAGCGGTCGCGGTGGAATCCATCGGCGGCCTGTCGAGTGCCTGGCGGGCGCCTGATCCGAGGGCGCGGGTGTGAGCGTCGACCGCGTGGGACATGCTGGGGTCGGTCAGGTCCCGGCCGTGGGGCCAGGACGCGCAGAGCAGTGCCGTCACCACCCGCAGGTCGGTGAAGAAGGAGTGCGCGTTCTCCGCCGGGCGGTGTGGTTCGAGATGGTCGAGCAGTCGTTGCTGCGTCTTGAGCATGCTCTCGCAGGGCTGAGGAGTATCGGTGTCCGTGTGCTGGTCGAGGCGGGCTCCGCAGGACGGTCCTTTTCCTCCCTGGCCTCCGGGTTGGTCGGGGTGTCGGCATTGAGTCGGGTGGAGGGTGCTGTCCGCCGCCTCGGCGATGAGCTGGGTGACTGCTCGGTGTGACGGGTGGTTCCGGTGGCAGCCGTGTTGCAGGAAGACACGGTGGTCAGGGCAGGCGACTGCGATGGGCAACTGCCAGATCCTCTTCCAGGGGGCCTCCGAACTGCTGCTCGACGGGGGTGCCGTCGCCGGCGAGGCATTGCGGGCAGTAGGGCGGGATGTTGTTGAACAGCCAGTCGTCACGGGATGCCTGAGGACCGGAGCCGGAGGGCATGCGAGCGATCGGGGGATAGCGGTCTGCTCAGGGAAAGAACGTCGGAGCGGCCGCTTCCTCCTCGCTCAGCCGGGTGGCGCGGGCGAAGCTGACGACGTCGAGGTCCAGCAAGAGCATCCGGCCGAGCGGGGTTGTCGAGGGTTGCTTGGTGCAGCCGGTCAGCCGGGCCAGGCGGATGGGCGAGGGATGGAGACGGTGAGCGAGCCGTAGCAGGTAGCCGCCAAGGGACTCGCCGGGCAGTGGGTCGAGGCTTCGCGTCAGCGGTCGGCCGAAGGCGGTGGGCTCAGCCATCGGCGGCCGGCCTGTCGCCGTGGTCGTCGAAGACCGTGTTGCGCGGCCTGCTACCGGTCTTCTTCCCATGCTGTCGGGGAGGTTTGACGTGCGGTGGGATCTCAGGGACCTCGCCGGCCTCCGGATCGAGATCGGTCTCCCGCGAAGTCCAGCGCTAGCAGCAGCCTGGCCTCCTCCAGGCTCTCCGCACCATGAAGCCGGCCGGTGCTGACCATGAACTGAGGCCCCGGACGATGGCGCTGTCCTCACCGCCAGGAGATTCAGCGGATCGGATCGCTGTTCACCATCGGCACCTGGCCGAGCTCCCGCACCGTCCGGGAGACCCGCTCCTCGCCGGTCGGTCCTCCACTCCACTCGACCGACCAACGAAGGGGCCAGTCGTCATCCAGCCGCAGACCGGCTCGGGCCGCGTCGACCGACACCGGGACGAGGAGTTCATCCCATCTGGCGAGGGCGACCAGAGCGGCCCACCCGCCGTTCCGTCAGGAGTACGTACGGCCTTGCCCACGCTCACGCTTCTCGGGGCATGAAGGAAAGCGCCCACCACCGACGAGGGCCTTGGATCTTCGGAACTGGTGCCAAGAAGACTGACAACTCACGGTTGATTGCGAGAAGCGTGACCACTTGGTGCCAACAAGCGTGTCCCACCGACCAGAAACCACCAGCTCATCGAGCTTCACCAGTTCCAACTAACGTGTCCAGGCTCAACCAGGTTCTGCCGTACCCGTTCCCGCGGCCCGCACCGCGCTAGCATCGGGCCCCGTGATCGTATGGCTCAATGGCACCCACGGTGCAGGCAAGACGACGACCAGTCCACTCGTGCAGCAACTGATCCCGGATTCACGAGTGTTCGACGCCGAGAAGGTCGGCGAAACACTCATGGACATCACGCCGGGGCTGCCCCGGACGGACAACTTCCAGCACTGGCCACCGTGGCGGCAGCTCGTCGTCGAGACCGCCCGCCGCGTGCTCGACTACACCGGCGGCACTCTGGTGGTACCCATGACTGTCCTGGTCGAGCAGTACTGGCGCGAGATCAGCGCGGGCCTCGCCCAACATGCCATCCCGGTTCGGCACTTCGTCCTCCACGCTGACCAGGACACGCTCCGCGGGCGTATCGAGGGGGACACTCCCATCCCCTCCCCGTTCCGCCTCAAATACCTTGAGCCTTACGCCGAGGCGGCCCGCACGTGGCTGCACAGCGAGGCCGAGGTCGTCGACACCACGCACCTCACGCCCGCCCAGGCCGCCCTACAGATCGCAGAGGCCGTCAAGAGTTGAGGTCCGCCCGCCACGCGAAAACAGCCGCAGGCGGCACCAGGGAACGGCCTTCCGCCAAGCAGAGCGCACGACTCTTGCGGATCGCCGAGCCGCACAGCCTGCCCGGGCTGGGGTGATCCGGCGCCCAACAGACGTGAGGCCGCTTCGAGTACGGCGTCACGATCGGCGCTGACCACCGGCGCAAGGGCTACGCGGCAGAAGCCGTGGTGCTGCTGTTGCGCTTCATGTTCGCCGAACGGCGCCATCACAAGTGCCAAGCACGGGTCTTCGCCCACAACGAGGCATCGCTGGCATTTCAACGCCGGCTCGGGTTCATCGAGGAAGGCCGCCTCCGCGATCACGTGTTCTTCGCGGGTCGGCACCATGATCTCGTCATGATGGGCATGCTCGCTGACGAGTTCGCCCAGTTGCACTCGCTGAGCAAACAGTGAGCTGCTCATCTCAAGGAGCTGAGCTGAACGAAACTAGAAGTTGATCGGCGTTTTCCCAGTTCAGCGGATCTGAAGGCGGCCTTCGTCTGATCCTGTGCTCCGTCACGAAGTCAGTTGACCAGTACGAAGGCCGTGGTCCTGAGTCTGGGGTATCAGGGTGTCCTGCGGGATGCGCTCACTGATCGCTGAACGGGCAGTTCTGGCCCGCCGCAACGGGGGAAGCGACGGGCCAGACATATCCGAGGTGCCACACCCCTTCCAGAGCCTGCCTGATCGACGGATCAGGTCAGTCCCACTGCTCGTCCGCGAGAGAGCTGACCGGCTGCGGCTTGCCGATCACGGCCAGGGCGATGAAGAAGCTGATCTGGCCGATCGCGACCGTCAGGGTCGCCAGCGCCTTCTCGTCGTAGTGCCTCGCCACCTCGGCATACGGTTCGTCGGAAACACGCTCCTTGCCGTGCGGCGCCGGCTGGAGAGTGGCCTCCACCAAAGCGAGAGCGGCACGCTCGGCATCGCTGAAGTACGGGGCGTCCTGCCACGAGGAGACAGCGGTGATGCGCTCCTCCGACTCCCCCGCTTTGCGCAGGAAGCCGGTGTTCAGGACCGTCAGGTAAGTGTTGCCCACTATCTGCCCGGCACGCAGGTGGACCAGGCTCATCGTGGTACGCGGCACCGAGCGGTTGCCCGTGGCCCGGAAAAGAGCCGCGCTGATGTCGTTCAACTCGGGCACGAACTCGGCCGGGTTCGTCATCCGGGAGATCGAGGTGTTCGTCATGACGGCGCTCCTTCGCATCGGCCTGGTCGGCGACTTCACTGCACTGACGAACGAGCCCACAGCGATGTGACAGGGATCCGGAAATCTCATTTCCGCAGCGCGCCCGACCTGGTGACACGGCCGGGCGCCGGCCCCCGGCTCCCCCGGTTGCGGAGGGCACCGGGGCGCCGAACCCATTACTCTCCGCCGCCACCGACGACCAACTCAAGTCACTGGGGAGAGATATGAGTTGTGACGAGGCGGCACGGCCCCGGACAGCCTCGGTGAGCAACTGTTCGTCTGTTCGTCCGTCCCACGCGCCTCCGGTGCGTGCACGACAGGCACCACCGTGCGAAGCCACCCCCTGTTCGAGGTCTTCCCACCCTGACGCGTGGCCGTCCACTTGGACCCTTGAGCATCCCTTGACCGGACGGTTCGTCCCGAGGCCGGTGTCTCCACACCGCCCGGCCGGGAAGTCAGCGCGCGGGGCGGTGCTGGACACCGAGGCTCCGCGCCGCCAGTCCGACAGCTTGCGGGAACGGAAGGTCCCGCCGCTCTCGTCCCTGGCCATGTTCCGCGCGAACTCCCGCTCGGCCGCCGACAGCCGGCGGGGCCCACACCCCCTGGTGGCCCCAGCCCTCGGTCACTTTCACGATGACCTCTCCCCGGCCGTAATCCTTGAAGCAGGCCAGGCGAGTGCCCGCGTACGCTGCCCGAACCGCGCGGCCGGCAGCGGCACCGCCTTCTTATTCGCCGCCTGCGCCCACTTCTCGTGTGTCAGCGGTTGACTTCGAGGTCCGTCAGAACGAGCAGGCCGTGATCGTACTGTGTGTCTCCTGGTGAGCTCGCGCAGTCGGTCGCAGCAGCCTCTTCCGGTGGCGGACCAGTCCTGGTGTTGGGGGGTTTTCCCCAGTGCCGGCGGGAAAGCGGCTGCGTAGGATCGCGGTGACTGGTCAACGATGCAACTCGCTTCATACGGGGGACTTTCATGCAACGCCGACAGACGCGCATTCTTACAGCGGCGGCTCTAGCCGCTCTCACAGTCAGCGGGCTGTCCGCGTGCTCGGCCCTCAGTCAGAAGACCTTCGAGGACGACGCCAAGGTGCCTCAGAGAGTCACCTCAATCCGTCTCGACAACGGGAACGGAGATGTGAAGGTAGACGCTTCGGCCGACGCCTCCACGATCTCCGTGCACCGCAAGGTCAACTACCGTGGTGACAAACCGAATGGCACGTCCTTCCGTGTCAGGGACGGCATCCTGGTGCTGTCCGGCTGCGGCAAGAACTGCGGCGTCAACTACATCGTCAAAGTTCCTGCCGGTCTTCCGGTGACGGGAGGCTCGTCCAACGGTGACCTCACACTGACCGATGTCGGCACGGTCGATGTGCACACAAGCAACGGTGAGATCGCGGTGACCAACGCCACGGGCCCTGTGAAGCTACGCTCGTCCAACGGTGACGTCGACCTCAAGGACGTCAAGGGCGGCGGCATCGACACGCAGACATCGAACGGCGAGGTGACGATCCAGACGGCCACCCCGCAGAACGTCAAGGCTCGCACGACCAACGGCAACCTCACGGTCACCGCACCACCTGCCAAGTACCAGATCTCGGCGAACGACTCCCACGGTGACAAGAACGTGGCGTTCAAGAACGACCCGTCAGGCGCGTACCGTCTGGATCTGTGGACAACGAGCGGTGACTTGACTGTGAAGCCGGCAGCCTAGTCTGTGACCGGACAAGGCCGTCCGGCCACTTCGAGCAGGAAGCCGCGTGGCAACTGCTGACGGACGATCGACTCCGTGGACTGCCGCCTACGACCAGCGTGAGCACCCCAGAAGACTTTCACACCAGCGCTTTGAGCTGCGACTTCAAGTTGGCGGAAGCTCAGTGCATCGCTGCGTGTGACTGCGCTTCACACCGCGCCTCCGTCGACGCGGAGGCGCGGCGAGGGGGTCCAGACGGCGAGATCACCTCCGGGCAGTGATGCGAAGCGCCACCCCGCTGAGCCCGTGACCTGCCACGCTTCGAAGGACGGATCGGACGTGCAGGTGAGGTGGTGACCGGTATCGAAAACCAGGCGCAGGGTGCCGGACTTGAACGCGACCGCCGATAGGACCTTCGCTCCGAACAGAGCGAGGGCCGCTGCCACGTCCTGCGACTCCGGCTTCAGGATCACGGACGGGCTGGCGTGGCCTGTCCCGCGCGAGAGGCCAACGGGCGCTTCCAACGCGACCTCCCAGTCCGAGTCCAGAACCAGCACCAGCCGGAAGTCCACGCTGATCTTGGTGACTCTCAGGCCGCGAAGGTTCAGGATCCACCGGTTCTCGTGTTCGGCAGGACTTTTTTCAGTGCTCACTCGTGCACCTTGGCCGATTCGACGGTCGAGATCCAGGGGAATTTCCCCATGCTCAGGGCGGGAAGCGAGCGGGACCAGGGCGGCATGGCCAGAACTATGCTCTGACCATGGACAACGAGCAGATCGCTGTCAAGCTCACTCCCAACGCGGCCCTGGTCCTGTCGGACTGGCCGGAGCGGGTGCTCAACAGCGGAAGTCCGTGGAACCACAGAGAGTCAGACTTTCGGGCGTGCGTTGCAGCATCCCTGACCGCAAAGTCGCCGTAGCCGTGTCTGGTCCAGTGGGCGACGTGGTCGTCGCACATGGCCCTTCTCAGCCGGGTGAGATTGCGTAATCGGGCCCAGCACGGAGTTGACCTCGGTTTCACCGTGCACCCCCGGGCCCAAGGCCGTGGGATCGCCGGCGAGGCAGGCCGTGCGTGCCTGCACCTGGCGTCTCGCCGCCTCTCACTCCCTGCCGTTTTCGTGTTCGTCCTGCCCGGCAATACGGCCTCGATCGCGGTACTGGGCCGCTTGGGCGCCCAGGCGGACGGGACTGTCCAGTGGCCTGCATTGTCTGCGCTACCGGTTTGACCCCACCGCCACGACTGCTGCGGAGTACGGGGTGGACGACGGTTGCGCGGACCTCCAGCGTGGGCTGCGGGTGAGGGCGACCGCCTGCTCAGGCAGCGGTGACGATGTCTGGGTGAGCGGTCCGCAGCAATGTGCGTGCGGCGTCCTTGGCGTGACGGGCGGGCTCTGGCGACCCGGAGATGGCCGCTGTGGTCATGGCGCCCTCGGCGAGGAGCACGAGCTGGTCGGTCAGCCACGTCGGCGCGTCCGCGGCGGCCACGAGATCGGCAAGATATCGCCGGAAGGCGTTCTTGTGGGCTTTCGCGATGTCGGCCACAACCTGGGTGGTCGCTCCGAGTTCCCCGAAGGAGTTGATGAAGCCGCAGCCGCGGAATCCCGGCTCATCGAACCAGAGGAACAGCCAGTCGAAGACCGCCAGAATCCGCTGTGTGGGTGAGTCATAGGTATCCACGTACTTGGCCAGATCGCGGTGCCACCTGGCGTCTCGCCGCCTCAGGTACGCCTCGACCAGGGCATTCTTGGAGGGGAAGATCTGGTACAGGCGCTTGAGGGGTACTGCGGAGGTGGTGCGGATCGCATCCATTCCCACCGACTGTATGCCTTGGCCGTAGAACAGCTCCTCGGCAGCGTCGAGGATCCGCTGCTCAGTCGTTTCGGGTTCCACTTCGATCACTTCGATCACCTCAATTGCGAAAACGGCCGTTCTCCTACGGTACAGCGCACCGGGCCGGAGGGTACATTCCGCTGCCCGCTCGAGCGAGCACAGAGCCCGCCCAGGGCGACTCTGCCGGCGCGGTGGCGACCCGAAGACCGGCGCGGTCCCGCCGGCGCTCCGGTTCCTCGAGTGTTTCGGTCCAGTCCGCCAGGAGTTCGACGATGCCCACGCCACGGCCGTGCTCATCACTGCCATCGGTGCAGCGAGGGTGAGGCGAGGGCGCCCTGGCGCCGGAGTCTGCAACCTCCACGCACACGGCCTGGCCTTCGAACGTGAGGCTCACGATCATGTCAGCCCGTCCGTGCTGGGCCGCGTTCCCCGCAAGCTCGCCGACGATCAGCAGAACGGAGTCCTGATCCTCTGAGACAACGCCCCATCGGGCCAACAGAGACGCGGCGAAGTGGCGGGCCGTACCCACCCAGCGCTCCTGGGCCGGCACGGCGATCACGCCGTGCCGGTACACGCCCGCATGAACGCAAGTCGGCGCAGCGGCAGCGGAGGCCATCGGGGGCTGTTCGCATGACGCGCACAGGGCCGTCGGCGCGAGTTGCGTCGCGGTTTGCGAGGGGGTCATGGGAACGCACCCTTGATCAACCTATAGAACGATGGTTCTCCACGCAAGGGCGTTGAGGGAATTGCCGAATCTGGCGCAACACCCCACGATCACCGCAGGTGAGAGCATCTCCAAGACCTGCAGGGAACTCCTGCCCGCCCCACCGCTTCAGGGTCGCGTCATTACCGAGCCGAGCCGGGGCGTGACTGACGGCTCACATCCAGCCTGAAGCCGATCTCCGCCTCAGGCATGCTCACGCACCCACGCGACCCGCCGTAGCTCCAGCATTGGGCCCGGATCTACAGCGCGGGGCGGGCGGTCAGAGGCCGAGGTCACTCAAGCCGGGGTGGTCGTCGGGGCGGCGCCCGAGCGGCCAGTGGAACAGGCGCTCCGACTCCTTGATGGGGAGGTCGTTGATGCAGGCATAACGCCGCCGCATCAGGCCGTTGTCGTCGAACTCCCAGTTCTCGTTCCCATAGGAGCGGAACCAGTTGCGTGAGTCGTCATGGCATTCGTAGGCGAAGCGCACGGCGATGCGATTGCCGTCGAAGGCCCACAGCTCCTTGACGAGCCGGTACTCCAGCTCCCTGTTCCACTTGCGGGTGAGGAAGGCGATGATCTCATCGCGGCCGGTGGCGAACTCCGCACGGTTCCTCCAACGCGAGTCCACGGTGTACGCCAGGGCGACCTTCTCGGGGTCGCGGGTGTTCCAGCCGTCTTCCGCCAGGCGGACCTTCTCGATCGCGGTCTCCCGGGTGAACGGCGGGAGCGGAGGACGTGGGTGGTCAGTCATGTCGATTCCTTGGGTTTGTGTCGTATCGCCGCCGGCGGGCGCGTGTTCCGTTTGGCGCGTGCCGCCGCGGAGAACGATCGTTCTCACCGTCGGGTCAACTGTATGAGAACGATGATTCTCACGCAAGAGCGACGCGACCCAGATCGGGCTGGGTCTGCGCTCCGACTGATCGATGTCGGTGGGTGCACCGGCAACGGGCGCTGGAGCGATCGGCGCCGACCAGCACGATGGCGCGCGCCCTGCTCGGGGTGCGGAGCTTCCGGCTGGTCCAGTCGAGGGCAGTGAGCTGCTGTCGATCCCGGCGTCGCCCTCCGGGCCGAGGCGGACCACGTCCAGAAGCCGGCACCAGGACGTCCGCCCGGTCTCCAGTGCGGCGACGAACGAATAGGTCCAGCCAGGGTCATCAGGTGCTGGTCCCGGCCCCGGCCGTAGGCGTGGCAGAACAACCGCTCCGCCGCGGTCGGGTGACGTCAATACGGCCGTGATTCAAGGCCGCGTGCAAAGCTCCATGCCCGCGACGGTGCTCGGCCGGCAGCGTCAGCTCCACCGGCGTGGTCACGGCGGCGTCCGCGCACAGCAACGCGTCGGTCAGCTCGAACAGTCGTCACGGCGGGCGTGCAGGCACGCGTAGAAGTCGTCCCGAAAGCGTGACGCCAAGGCGAACGCTTCCCGCTGGACATCGTGATTCAGCAGATTCACCCCCGACGGTGGTCTTGGAGCGGGTGAACCTGCGCTCGGGTCAGCACGATGGATCGCGCCAGTGCCACCGTCCGCAGGCGACGAACTCCCTGGTGAGTGAGACCGTTTGGGAGACTGTTCGAGCTATCGTCGCCAGATGTCTGAAGCTCCTGAGAAGTTCGACACCGCAATGTCCACCTGGCGGGAATGGCAGGAGGCCCCCTGGGGCCGTCTGCGCTATACGATCGCCGAGGCAAACCTGGTCCGTCATCTCGACAGCGACGGCGGCCCGTTGCGCATACTTGACCTGGCCGCCGGCGACGGTGGCGACGCCTTGCGTCTCGCAGCCCGCGGGCACCACGTCACCATCGTCGACTACGCCCCCGCCATGCTCGCTGCCGCGTCCGAACGAGCCTCGGCGGCCGGCCTGGCAGAGCTGATCACCTGCGTGCAGGCCGACGTTACAGCTCTGCCCGCCGATCTCGTCGGCGGAGAGTTCGACGTGGTGCTGTGCCACAACCTCCTCCAGTACGTGGACGACGTTCCGGGCACGCTCGCCACGGCTCTCGCCTCGTTGAAGTGTGGCGGGCTGTTCTCCGTGATGGCGATCAACCGGCACTCGGCCGCCCTGAACGTCGCGGTTCGCGAGATGGCCCCCGCCGCCGCGCTGGCTGCGCTGGCCACGGATCAAGCCCGGACCCAGATGTTCGATTCGGTACTGACACTTCACGCGGCCGAGGAGATCATCCCCGTCCTGCGAAACCTGGGCTGCCAGGACGTGCAGCACTACGGCATCCGCAGCTTCTGCGACTACATCACCGACGACGCGCGAAAGTACGATCCGGCGTTCTACGCCGACCTTGAGCAACTGGAACTCGCCACCACCGCGCGTCCGCCCTACATGCACACCGCTCGGCTCTTCCAGCTGACGGCACGGAAGCGGGACCGGTGAGATCGAACTGGCCCAGGCCATCACGAATCCGGCCTGGTCCGGCCCGGCGACATTGGGTCCCCGGCCAGACCCGGCACACGGGGCGCCATGCCCCCTCGGAGAGTCAACGGCGTTAAATTGCACACCGGGGTTGGGGAAGATCTGGACCACGGCGGTCCAGCGCTTGATCTCCCGGTTGATCCGCTCCAGCGGGTTGGTCGACTGGATCTTCTTCCCATGCCGATCAGGGAAGTCCGCGAAAGCGGCCAGACCTTCCCTCGCCTCGCCCGCCACCGCATCAGCGTCCCGTTCGCAATGCCCCGCGACGGCGCCGTCCACGAACCCCGCGTCCCTCGGTGACGGCGGCATGAAACAACCCACAGGCAGTTCTACTCACATCACCGTCTTGTGTCGTCCGCCCATGCCGAGATCTCCCCGGCACCCCGACGCACAGGTTCTTCCGGGTACCGGGCGAGCTGCCTACAGACCGCTTCGAGGTCCGGCGCACTGTCCGACTCCGCAAGCGCGTCATGCACCCCGGTCCGCATCCAGTCGGACTGGCTGTCAACCTGGTCAAGCTGCGCAGCCAAGGACGCTCCTCCCCTGGGGGACCGTGGCCACCAACGCGCGTACGACAGCGGATCCGGCCAGTTCTGAGGTGGTGACACAGCCGACCTGGCGTGTCGGGCGCTCCCCGACGCGCCGCCGCCGCGCTTCAACTACGCGGACATCGTGGAGAAAGGCATCCGCATGGAGGGCTTCCTGTTCAGCAACTACCGTAATACGCAGGAGGAGTTGTACGAATTCGCGGTACCCCATCTGTAAAGCGGCCGACTCGCTCTGGACGAGACGGTGGTTGACGGGTTCGAGCACATAGTGGAAGCGTTCCTCGGCATGCTGCGCGGCCAGAACACCGGCAAGATCATCGTGCGGGACCGCACGCAAGCCCCACGCGTGGACTCACACTGCAACTCCACTGTCACGAGGGCCGATTCCGGGCACCCGGATCATCAACGGCTCGGCCTGACCAGCCTGACGCTGCTTGCCTGGGCCGTAGCCCCGTAGCTGCCCTTGAGGCATGAGGATGTGCACGTAGGCGCGCCGACCGCGATCCGGCAGTGGCAGTCTGTGCTGTGTCGGTCATACGAAGGGGCCATCACGGGGATGCCGAGGGGCGCGATCCCTCTCACGGTGGAGATCGGGGTCGAAGCCGCGGTCGGCGAAGAGCGCGTCCGCTCCGCGGAGCGCCAAAAGGGCGTCGAGCGGGGGCAGGAGCTGGGTCGTTGCGGTTGCCGCCGGCCAGCGAGCCCTGCTGGGCAGAGTGTCAGCGCGTCGTCTGCTGTCTCAGGGGTTCCTCCGGCCCGGGCCGTGTGCGATCCGACCGGGTCGCCGGTGTGGTGCACGAGCCTTGTCCACCCTCAGGGCGCTGCCGTCGAGATCCTGGTGGGGCAGCGTCGCGGGTCCGGTACGCCGCGGCGGCCGGCCGGACCATCGCCGTCCGGGAGGAGAGGCGGCGCGGCGGTTTGCTCATCCGCCACGGCCCATACCTGCGCCAGGGTGGTGCACTGGAGAACGCGGGCTGGTCGTATCCGCGGGCCGTCGGTCGCAAGGAGGCTGCCGGGCGGGCAGCGGTTTGCGCCACCGATGATGCGGCGTGCCGTGTGCCTCCGATGCCCCTCCGTGCCGTCTACGCATCACTTGCCGAGGTCGTCGTTGGCGTCGCGCAGTGTACGCATGGCATCGGCGAGTTTGCCGAACCCGTCGCATCCGAGGGGGGTCAGGACCCGGGCGCGCAGGATCTGTGTCACCGCCTGGGAGATGGCCCGGGCGGTGTCCTGGCCCTGATCAGTCAGTTCGAGGTAGGTGAGCCGTCGGTCGTCCTCGCACATCACACGCCGGGCCAGGCCGGCCGCACAGAGCCGGTCGGCAAGCTTGGTGAACCCGCCGCTGGACATACGTGCCTCGCGTGCCAGGCGGGTCATCGGCATTCCGTGCTGGGGGGCAGCGAGCAAACACACCAGGACGTGGACGAAGCCCTGGCCGAGGTTGAAACGCTTGTCCAGCTCGCTGGTGAGAGAATCCTGTGCGGCGTGAAAGCCCTGCATCACCAGCATCCACCCGTCAAGCAGTTCACGGTCGATGCTCTGACCGGCACCTCGGCCCTCGCCGCCCTCGTCCGGTGGTACCGCGCCGGATAGGTCCCTCGTTTTGGACTCCATGGCGGTCTCAACTCCCTGGCGGCGCGGATGTTCCCGATCACTCAGGAGTGTAGGTCCGGCCGGTGGAGGAGGGTGCGGGTGGCCAGTCCGCTGGTGATGCCGAGGCCGATGGCGGCGGCTGTCCACCAGGGGGTCCAGGGAAGCAGCCCCGTGGCCTGGTCGAGGGACCAGCGGCCGGGTCCGGTGAGTGTCAGTACGGCCGGGAGGATGATCAGCATAAGTGGGTACTCGTAGCCGTCGTTCTGCACCCACAGTCCGTTGCGCCGTTTGACCGTGACCGCGACGGTCATCACTCCGGCCGCGATGGTGGCCGCCAGTGGGGTGAGTGCTCCCGTGCACAGCAGCAGGCCCGCGGTGATCTGTCCGCCTCCCGCGGCGGCCGCGGTGAGGCGGCCGCCGCGGAACCCGTCTGCTGCGAACTCTGCCGCTCCGCCCTCGATCCCGTGGCCTCCGAGGCGGTGGCTGACCTTCTGGATACCGTGCCCGGCGTACAGCAGGCCGACGGCCAGCCGCAGGATGAGCAATCCGGTGTTCATCACACTCTCCTCATACGTGCATGGGTGGGTGGGTGGTGCGGCAGCGCTCGGTCGCGGTGCGTTAGTGGTGCGTTACAGGACGAAGCAGGCGTCGAAGATCTCGGGTGCGGTCTCGGGGGTGAAGCCGCGGGCGGCACGCCACTGCCGGTGCTGTTCGGACTCGGCGACGGCCTGGCCGAGGAGTTCGGCCTGCCGCGCGCCCGAGATGCTGGGCTTGACGGTGGCCTGGTAGCCGCCGAAGTGCGCCACCGGGCTCCATGCCGGGCTGATCGCCGGAACCGCCTCGTCCAGGCCCTCGTACTCGGCGGCGGCGTAGACGATGCGGCCGCCGGTGACGGTGAGGAGGGACTCGATGTGCGGGATGTCCTGCTCGGGGACGGTGAAGAAGTCGTCGGACAGGACGGCGAGGTCGCCGTAGCAGCCGGGGGCGAGGATGCCCTTGACGTCCTGTTCCCCGGTGAGCTCGGCGCCGGCCCGGGTGTACATGGTCAGTGCGGTCTCGCGGCTGACGCGGTTCTGGGGCGGGTAGATCGCCAGGTCGCCGACGGTGCGGCCGGAGACCAGCCAGTGCAGCGCGACCCACGGGTTGTAGGAGGACACCCGGGTGGCGTCGGTGCCGGCGCCGACGGTCAGGCCGCGCTCCAGCATGGCGCGCACCGGCGGTGCCTCCGCGGCGGCCCCGGCGCCGTAGCGGCGGACGAACGCCTCGCCCTGGAAGGACATGCGGTTCTGGACGGACACGGCGCCGCCGAGCGCGGCGATGCGGTCGAGGCTGTCGCGGGAGACCGTCTCCGCGTGGTCGAACAGCCAGCGGTTGCCGGCGGGGAAGAGACCCTCGGCGGCGAGCTTCTCGAACACCGCGAGGTCGCGGCGGATCGTCTCGTCGTAGGTGGCGTGCAGGCGAAAGCCCCAGCCGTTCTCCATCAGCAGCCGTACGGCCTTCTCGAACTCGGCTTCGAAGGGGCCGAGTTCCGGGCGGGGCTGGGAGAAGTTCTCGAAGTCGGCGGCAGCCCAGGTGAGGTTCTCTCCAGCGCCGTTGAGGCGGAGCCACTCGTCGCCGTCGCCGGGCTTGACCATGTCGATCCAGCGCCGCAGGTCGTCGATCTCCTGCCCGCCGGTCTGCGGGAAGAGGTGGTAGGCGATGCGCAGCGTCAGCCGGCCTTCCTTGGCCAGGTCGATGACGGTGCCGTAGTTGTCCGGGAAGTTCTGGAAGCCCCCGGCCGCGTCGATGGCCGAGGTCAGGCCGAACCGGTTCAGTTCGCGCAGGTAGTGCCGGGTGGAGGTCTTGAGGTCCTCGCCCTGCAGGGTGGGGGCCTTGGCCAGGGTGGAGTACAGGATCAGGGCGCCCGGGGCCGCCAGCAGCATGCCCGTGGGTTCGCCGTCACGGCCGCGGACGATCTGCCCACCTCGAGGGTCGGGAGTGTCCTTGGTGAAGCCGGCCGCCTGGACGGCGGCACGGTTCATGATCGCCGACTGGTAGAGGTTGAGGACGAAGACGGGGGTGTCCGGGGCCGCGGCGTTGAGCTCGGAGACGGTGGGCAGGCGCTTCTCGGCGAACTGGTCGGCGGAGAATCCGCCGACGACGCGGACCCACTGGCCCTTGGGGGTGCGGGCCGCCTGCTCGCGCAACATGGCCAAGCCCTGACGCAGGGTGGGCACGCCGTCCCAGCGCAGTTCCAGGACGTAGTTCAGGCCGCCGCGGATGACATGGAGGTGGGAGTCGTTGAGGCCGGGGATCACCCGGCGGCCCAGCGCGTCTACCACCCGGGTGTTCGGGCCGATCAGATGGACGATGTCGGCGTCGTCGCCGACCACCGTGACCTTGCCGTCCTTGATCGCGACCGCGCTGGCCTGCGAACGGTGCGGGTCACCGGTGTAGATCTTGGCATTGCGCACCACCACGTCCGCGATGTGGGCCGCGGGGTACTCGATGCCGAGGTGCACATTGCGCACCGTGGCCTCGCGGGCGTTCTCGTCGGTGACGAGGGTGAGGCCAGCCACAGGCATAGTGGCCATGTGAATCATCTCCGTTGAGCAGGGAGTACTCGGAAACCGGGCAGGGAGTACTCAGGAGCTGTGTGAGGGGTGAAGCGGCCGCCGGGGGCCGCAGTGGGGTGGGGAGACCAGTGGGACCGGCGTGACCGGCGTGACCGGCGGGCCGCGTCAGCCGGTGGACGATCTACGGGGCACGGTCACGGCGGCGGCAGCGGCACCGCAGGTGCTGGCCAGCAGGGGCCAGCCGAGCCCCGTGTGCCGCACGAGCAGGGCTCCCCCGAATGCGCCTGCCAGCATCGCCAGCACGGAGGCCAGCCGGCGGCCGGCCCGCGGACCGGTACCGCCCGCCAGAGCCGAGTCGGACGCCAGTCCGGTCAGCGTGAGCGTCAGCACGGTCGTGGTCACGTCCGGCACGGCGAGTTTGCGGACCGTCCCGTTGCGCAGACCCATGGCCAGAGCGATCAGGGCGATGAGCACATACAGCGCATGACCCGCGGTGAAGGCGACCGTGGTCGCCGCGGCCAGCAGCACCAGTTCAAGCACCAGGGTCAGGCGCAGCCAACCCGGCGCAGTACGGCCGCGCATCACGGTCTCCAGGCGGCCGGCGAGCACCGCCCCGGCCAGGAAGGCGGCCAGCGACACCAGCGAGCCGAGCACCGAGAACCCGGGGACACCGGCGGCGGCGAAACCGATGATGACCACATTGCCGGTCATGTTCGCGGTGAAGACATGCCCCAGCCCCAGGTAACTGACCGCGTCGATGAGGCCGCTCACCGCCGTCACGGTCATCAGGGCCGGCAGCAGCGGCTCACGGCCGCCCGGCGCACGCCGGGCCCTCGGATGGTTGATAGTCACTGTCGCTTCCTTGACTGAAGACCCGGACCCAGACCCGGACCCGGTTCGGGTTGCTCTTGCCTGCACACGAAGACCGACGGGCCGGACGCTCGCCGCAGGCGCGGGCGAGCTCCCCTGCCGCCCCTGGACCCGGTCGCAGATCCCGGGGCAGTGCCCCCAGCCACCCGGCCCGCAACCCGCGCGGACCAGGCGCCGGGCAACAAACACCCACAGCCCGCGCGGACACGGCGCCGCCCGGCGCCCACGGCGGTCGGCGGCGCGCTCTGTCCTTGATGCGACGGCACTTTTCGGGGCCGTCCAACCGGCCGCCGGGCGCGTACGGTTCGGCGCCGGCCTACGGGAGGCGGCATTTCCCCTGCGGCGCGAGAGGACGTCCGCACCGCTGGAACCACCAGGCGCCACGCGCATGGAGTCCTTGGGCGCCAGCGCCGACTCGGGACAAGACGCCCTCGAGCCAGCGGGCCAGAGCGCTGTCAGCCCGCGGCCCGCGCGCCGACAGGCGTCGTGTGCGGTGGGACCTGGGTTGGAGGCTGGTGGACTGGTGCCGGTCCGTACGGGTTGGTCTCGGGCCGGCACCAGGTCGGTGGGTCAGCCTGCGGCGTGGGCGCCGATGACGGACTGGGCGTAGACGACGCCGAGGCCGTAGGCGCCGCCGTGCTCCTTGACGATGTCCATGACCGGGAGGTACGTCTCGGTACGGGCCCAGTCGCGCTGCAGCTCGAGCAGGACCTGGATCCAGGTCACCGGCACCGCACCGGCGCCGATCATCCGCTCGACGGCGTGCTCGTGGGCCTGCGGGGTGACACCGCCGGAGGCGTCGGCCACGACGTAGACCTCGTATCCCTGTCCGAGCGCGGACAGGACGGGGAGCACGATGCAGACCTCGGTCCACAGACCCGAGATGATGATCTTCCGGCGGCCGGTGGCCCTGATCGCCTCGACGACCGCGCTGTCCTCCCAGGCGTTCATCGTGGTGCGGTCGATGATCTCCTGGCCCGGGAAGACCTCAGCAAGCTGCGGCAGGATCGGGCCGGAGAACGACTCGGCGGCCACCGTGGTCAGCACCGCCGGGACACCGAAGGCCCTGGCCGCCTTCGCCAGGCCCACGGTGGCGTTGATGATCGCGTTCCGGTCACCGCTGCCGGTCCCGAAGAACATCTGCGGCTGATGGTCGACGAACAGCATCACCGAGTTGTCGGGAGTCAGCAGGTCCGGGCTGGGAGCGGCCTTGACATTAGCGACATTGAACATGACGGGTTCCATTTCTTCTGCAGACAGGGACGCACGCCTGGCGTGCCTAGCGGCGGACCGGCCGAAAATGCGGCCGACGCGTGCGAGGAGTCCCTGCAGTCGGTTCTTGGATGCCGACATCGCGGCCTCCTCGGGTGTCACACCGGGACGGGTCGTCCGTCCCGGGCAGGACGCTCACATCGAGCAATCTTCCACCGAAGATAGTTCCAAGCAAGAAGTTGAACAATGAACTAGATCGGTGACGTGCGCCACTTGTCCGATCAGCGACGCAGCCGTATGACGTTTACCTCTTATCGGTCACCGTTTGGCAATCAAGGTCCCCATTGGTTTAATTTTGAAACCACATGGGGCGGATGCTCGCGCCGGGAGCTCTCTCCGCCGCCCGCATCGCCCCCTGATCGCAGGCTCCAGAGAGAAGCAGAAAGGCCGCCATGCAGCCGGTAGGCACAGATGAGCAACTAGCGGACGGGCGCGTCGCGTCGCAACAGACTCCGGACGCCCCGGCACTCGGCGCTACGGGACGGCATCGCCGCTCCGGTAATGAGAACCAGTCGCCCGACGTCCGCGCGGAAAGGGTCGGCCTTCAGTCGATCTCTCTCGGAACGGCGGGGCTGGGCGCCGCATGGCAGTCCGCATCGCAGACGCTCGGTGCACGCCTGTGGGTCAGCGACACGCTGTTCGCCATGAGCGGCTTGGTGTGGGTGGTGCTGCTGGCGCAGTACATACGCCATGGAGGAGGACGGTGGCGCAACGTCCTGTATGACCTGCACCACCCCCGCCAGGGTTTCACCCTCGCTTACATCCCCATCGTAGGAATGCTTGCGGCGGGACACCTCGCCCGCTATGGGCTGGACGGACCCCGGTGGGCATACGCCGTGTTCGCCGGTGCGGCCGCGATCATTGCAGCGCGCCTCCTGGCGCACTGGGTCACGGGCGGTCTCGCCTCCGCTCCGCTGCACCCGGGGTACCTGCTGCCAGTGGTGTCGGCCCCGTTCATCTCAAGCACCACCGCCTCGACCCTGCAACTTCCGAAAGTCGCAGCGGCAACCTTCGCTGTCGGCATCCTGTACTGGCTCGCCTTTGGCACCCTCGTCCTCGGCGGTCTGGTCGCAAATGGCGGCAGCATGCCACGAACCGCCCGCCCCACGCTTGCGGTGCTGGTCATCCCACCGGCCACCGGCGGACTGGCCTGGACGGCGGCCCACCACGGCACGTTCGACGCCGTGGGCGAAGGCTTCGCCGGACTGGTGCTGTTCACCCTCCTGATCGTCGTGTTCCTGCTTCCGGCCCTGCGCCAGCAGTCGTTCCACAACGGGTACTGGCTCTTCTCGTTCCCGGTCGCGGCCGGCGGCAACTTCCTCCTCCGCTGGCTCCGAGGGGCCGACGTGTCCGGCTGGAGGCCCGTGTCGTGGGTGCTCCTGGCTGCGGTTACCGCGGCGTTCTTGCTCCTGTACACGGCGACGCTCCTGCATGCACACCGACGCCAGACCGTCGCTGCCGCATAGACGCCGAGGAAGCACTGGCGGCCTGCAGGCAGCTGACAGTCACCCACCAGGACCAAAGCGGTTTAAATGTGAAACCATGCCGTTGGACAAGCAAAGGGCTGACGCCATCGCATCGAGGAGGAGCGTCCACGTGCGCAGAACCGCTTTCACCGACGCCCCGTGCCCGGTGGCCCGGTCGCTCGACCAGATCGGCGACTGGTGGTCACTCCTGATCATCCGTGACGCGCTGGAGGGCGTACGGCGCTTCAGCGAGTTCCAGAAGCACCTCGGCCTTGCCCGAAACATCCTGAGCGCAAGGCTGGCCAAACTCGTCTCCCACGGCATCCTGCGCCTGCAGCCCGCTTCGGATGGCAGCGCGTATCAGGAGTACGCCCTCACGGAGAAGGGAGAGTCCCTTCGCCTGGTGATGTATGCGCTGCACCAGTGGGGCGGGGACTTCCTCTTCCCCCAGGACGAGGAGCCCCCGCCGCTCGTCGAGAAGAACACCGGTGAGCGCGTGGCAAGGCTCGAGATGACGCTCGCCGACGGACGTGTGCTGCGTCCGAGCGAGGTCACGGTTCTCAAGCCGGAGCCGGCCAACGGTTCTTGAGCCCGCCGGCAGGCCACTCCTGCACTGGTGGGCGACGCCCACCGACGCACTGTGGTCGGCCGCCTCGGTGCACAGGCCAGCTGCCTGCGCGCAGCGTCGGCACCGGGCTTCGACGCGGCCGCCGTGGCGGCTGCCGAGGGGCGGAACCTGCTCTCGCTCCGAGGGACGGTCAAGTTCCGCCATCCGCTGAGTCGTTGGTAGCCGACGCAGGCGAGACATATGCGCGAGGACCGCGCCGGAGAGTCGGCTGTCAGACCTGGTCGGCGCCGGCCCGCTTGCGGGCACGATAGTTGCGCAGGTTGGCCGCGTTACCGCAGATGCGGACATCGTGCCAGACGCCGCTGTTGTTGCGGGAGCGGTCGTAGAAGGCAGCCAGGCAGCGCGTGTTTCGGCAGGACTTGAGGCGGCGCAGAGTGTCGGTGCACTGCGCCTGATAGGCCTCGATGAGGGCGAGTGACGCCACCTGCCGCCATCCCGTACCGCGAGGCTCGGCGTGGATGTGCCCGTGCTCGTCGAGCCTCAGGGCGGTGGGCACGGTCATCAGTGAAGCCGCCGGGCCGGTCTGCGGTGTCGAGTCGCCGACCTGGTCCCGCAACATCTGGCCCAGGTCGTGACGGAAGTCGCGCAGGCCCTGCACATCCTCGGCTGTCAGTTCGATGCCGGGCGCGGGCCGGTCGGTCGCGCCACTCCAGCTCTCCAACGCCTGGTCAAGCCAGGCATTAGCGCCCTCGACGGTCTGCAGAAGGTCGGGCTCACGCGGCTTACCGGCGGACAGTGTGTTGAGCAGGTCCTGCACGAAGGCCAGCCCGCCCGGGGCGGGCTCCAGGCCGTATCGGTCTGTCGCAGTCCAGGACATTCTGGGATCTCTTTCCGTGACGACAACCAGGGCAACATGCCCATAGCGCATTCACCTATTACGGTTGAGAGTGTAACTCCTCGCGTGAGGGTGTCGGCTTCTCTGCTGCCCCGGGGCCTAGCGGCTCCAGCCGCCCTGGCTGATGCTCAGCCCTTGGCAGACCTGGCCGAGCCCCACAGTGCGCCCTGGTTCACCCGGCCAGGATGCAGCTCCAGCATGCCGCGGTAGAGATCGAGCGTGGTCGTGGTGCGCTCTGCCACCGCCTCGAAGTCACGGATGTAGCGCCGGGTCTCGGCGATGTTCTTCGGGTCGTCTGGACGGTCGGGGTTCTTGTGTCCCGCCACCACCGCTTGCGGCTCCAGTGCGGCGATGGCGTCGAGCGCGTCCAGCCAGGCTCGGCGGCCCTCGGCGGGCGATTCGGCGAGGTAGAGGTGCACATCGTTGTAGACGGCGTCGCCGGCCACGACCAAGCCGATCGAGGGCACGTGCAGACAGGTGGTGTCATCGGTGTCCGTGTGCCCGAGTCCCACGACGACGAGGTCGCGGCCCTCCAGCTCCAGATGATCCCCGGCCAGCGGCTCGGCGGCCACGAGCCTGTTCGGGACCTGCCCGGGGAACCGTTTGTCCCAGAACGACGCGACGAACTCCGGTGCCATCTGCTTCTTCATCTGCTCCACCACCGCCGGCGTCGCCACTGCGTGCGCCCCCGGGAAGCGTTCGAGAAGGGTGCCCAGGCCGAACCAGTGGTCACCGTGCCCGTGGGTCACGAAGACCGTGGTCAGGTTCTTGCCGCTCGCCGCCACCCAGTCGGCCAGCCGGTCTGTTTGCTCGGCCGTCATCAGCGCGTCGACCAGGACCGCGTCGCGCTCGCCCGTGATGAGTGTGGCCGTGATGGGTGACCACATGCGTCGGGGGAGGTCGGGCGGCAGGTCCTCGATCTCGGTCGGGATCGACGGCGCTACGTGAACACTCCAGCTCAGCTGTGCTCCGGGCATGTTCGCTTCCTTGGGATTCAGAGGCAGCCCCGAGAGACCTGTCACCGATCAACCATGTCGATACCTGTACATGCTGCCTGGTTTGTCGTGCTTCTGCAGCCGAAAGTACGTCGGCCAATCGACATAGTCAATGCTTGCACGGTTCTGTTGTGTAGTCGTCGCTGCGTAGGCGCCGAACCCCACGGCTCACGCGGAAGCGACACGCCACCACAGGCACGTGACCGCCGCACGCGCTGACGTCGGCGCTGATCTTCGGCGAGGAAGACGCCGTCCTAGCAACCCAACTACCTGCGAGTTCTTCGACCGGATGACACCCGGATCTGCTCAACCCGGGTCCGGTCTGGTACGGAGCGGTCGCGCTGCTTGCACGGTGACCGGCCGAAAACGGACGTAGGTCACCCGGTCCCGGAGACCACGTGCCACACGTGATTCCTCACACCGAGGTACGAGTGCGAACCTGGAAGGCATCGAAGCGTCCGGCCCTCGCACTGTCGCAGCACGCTCTTCCCACCAGGCGCGAGCGAGAGGAATCCGCATGAGAATCGCGATTCTGGACGACTGTCAAAGAGTGGCTGAGGTGCGGTCGCTGAGCACCGAGGCATCGTCGGTGAGCGTGACTCGAGCCTCATGAAGTCGACGGCGATTTTGGTGAACACTTCGCGCGGGCCCGTGGTGGACGAGGCGGCGACTCTCAGGGCATTGGCCGAGAAGAGCATCGGTTCAGCGGCGCTGGATGTCTTCGATCGTGAACCCCTTCCGGCCAATCACCCCCTGCGCTCACTCGGCAACGCTGCGGTGACACCGCACATTGGTTACGTGAGCCGGGGCCTGTACGAGGTCTTCTACAGGGACGCGGTCGAGGACATCGCCGCACGGGACGCAGGAAAGCCCGCTCGCACGCTGACCTGACACCTTTCATCCAGTCGCCCCATCTGTCACGAGCGGCACTCCGCCCCCACCATTCGCATCCTTCTCGCGATTTGCCCCTTTCCGTCGGGAATGCCCTCAACCCTCGACTCGTTCGACATAAGTGAAGCAGTTACGCTTCTTTCACAGAAGGGAACGACGAGGACCGCTGGGCCGGCCTTCCCTTCCCCCTCCGGCGCTGCCTCGCGGGTCGCATCCGTGGCCCATTCGCCGCAGCTGACTCCAAGTGCCGTGCCGCAACCGACGGAGGTCTCCAAATGATCATTGACGCCGCAGAACTCGACTCCACTCACGCGTACAAACTCCTGATCGGCAGCATCATTCCGCGCGCCGTGGCCTGGGTCAGCACGGTCTCCACGGAAGGTGTCGCCAACCTGGCGCCCGTCTCCTTCTTCACCGCAGTCGGACGAAAGCCGCCCATGGTCTCGCTGACACTGCAGCCGCAGGCCGACGGACAGACGCTGAAGGACACGTACAACAACATCCGTGAGACCGGTGAGTTCGTCACCAACATGGCGACGCTGCCGCAGGCTGACGCCATGCACCGTTCGGCGTTCGAATTCGAGCCCGGTGTGGACGAGTTCGAAGCGCTCGGACTGGAGAAGGAGCCGTCCGTCGTTGTGCGCGCACCCCGGGTCAAGGGAGCGCCGATCGCCTTCGAGTGCGTCGTCGACCGCATCATTCCGGTCGGGGACGAGGGGGTCGATCACGTCGTGTGGGGCAGGGTGGTGCGCTTCCACGTCAGGGACGACCTGTATCTGTCGCGCGGGCGCATCGACACCGCCGCACTGCCGGCCGTCGGCCGACTCGCCGCCGAATACACCCTGGTCGACAACGTCTTCACCACACCCCTCGACGAGGAACTGCTGGCGGCCCGGGACGGACGCCGCATGGAGCGCCTGGACGCCAAGCCGACCGACTGGTCCCCGATCGACACCAGGGAATGGTCCCCCTCGGGCTCGACGTCCGCTCCCGGGAAGTGAGCACGAGGATGAAGACGGAGCGGATCGGGCACAGTGATGTGCGCTTCCGGCGTCACGGCGAGGGCGAACTCGCCGCGGTGTTCGTCCACGGGTTCCTGGATGATCAGTATGTCTGGGATGACATGATCTCCGTACTCACCACGTCCGGCCTCGAATGGGTCACGCTCGAACTGGCCGGCTGCGGCGATCGGACGGAGGCGAGCGGGCCGTTCGACTACGACCGGTTCGCCGCCGAGGTGGGCTCCGTGACCGCCGCTCTCGGCAAAGACTTCGTGATGGTCGGGCAGAGCATGGGAGCGGCGGTCGCCGAACTCGTTGCCGCCGGGCAGCCCGAGCGAGCTGCGGGTCTGGTGCTGCTGAACCCGGTACCGCTGGCGGGCACGCTACTGCCCGACGAGGTGATCGACCGGTTCCGTTCTCTGGGAGGGGATCCCGCGGCACAGCGCGCGGTGAGGACTCAGCTGTCGCCCTCCTGGCCAGAGGCCGAACTCGACCGGCTGGTGGTCAGCGGGGCGCGCATACGTGCCGAGGTCGTAAGGGACTTCGCCGACTGCTGGAACACGGGCCACCCTGCGGGTCGGCGGCACAGCGGCTTCGAGGGGCCCACACTCGTGGTGCGCGGCGACGATGACGGATTCGTCACCGAGGAGCTTCTGGGGCAGCACGTCACACCGCGGTTCCGCTCGGTGCACTCGGTGTCGGTCGGTGAGGCCGGGCACTGGGTCCACATTGAGCAGCCCGCCAGGGTTGCCGGCCACATCGACGACTTCCTGACCGGTGTGTTCCCCTCCGGTCGCGGAACCGCGTCAGAGACCCTGCCTGCGCAAGGTTGGACGAACGCCTTCGCGGCAAGGTCGTCAGACGCATTCGGTGAGGCCTTCGCTGCCGACGTGGTACTCGAAGCCAGCGCACTCACCCGCCCCGTCAAAGGCCGCGACCAGGTCAAGCAGGTGATGGGCACGGCGAGCGCCATCTACGAGTCCCTCGCCTTCACCCAGGAGGCAGTCCAAGGGCACCGCACCTACCTGGAGTGGGAGGCCACGGCGTTCGGGGGCGTACGTCTCGAAGGCGTGACGATCCTGACCAGGGACGAGAGCGGGCGGATCGTCCGGGCCGCCATCCACCACCGGCCGCTCGACGCGGTGAAGCGGTTCTCCTCCGAGCTGCGCGAACGGCTGCGCGGCGAGGTCGAGGCCGAACTTTTCCACCAGGGCTGAGTCCCCGTTTCATCAAGGAGGTTGATGATGGTTCAACGCGATGATGTCGAATTCGAGGCGGACGGCGCAGTGACGCTGCGCGGATGGCTCTTCCTGCCGGACGGGCCGGGCCCGCATCCGGGGATCACCATGGCCCACGGCTACGCGGGAGTCAGGGACCACGGCCTCGAACCGTTCGCGCGAGCCTTCGCCGAGGACGGGTTCGTCGTCCTGCTGCACGACCACCGTACCTTCGGGGCCAGCGACGGGCTGCCGCGGCAGGACGTCGATCCGTGGCAGCAGATCGCCGACTGGCGGCGTGCCATCTCCTATCTGGAGAGCCGACCCGAGGTCGACGCCGACCGGATAGGACTGTGGGGTACCAGCTATGCCGGCGGCCATGCCATCGTGCTGGGCGCGACCGACCGCCGACTGCGGGCCGTGGTCTCCCAGGTGCCGACCATCAGCGGCTACGAGCAGGGGCTGCGCCGCATCGCACCGGACGCCGTGGCGACCCTGGAGGAGTCCTTCTCGCAGGACGAACGGGCGCAGTTCCGCGGTGCTCCTCCACGCACCCAGGCCATCGTGAGCAGTGATACGGCCGTACCCGCGTCCTACCGGTCGCAGGAGGCCATCGACTTCTACCTGCAGCCCAAGCCCGACGGAGTGTGGGAGAACGAGGTCACGGTCCGTTCGACCCGGGCGGCCCGTATGTACGAGCCCGGGACCTGGATCACTCGGGTCTCCCCCACCCCGCTGCTCGTGGTGGTCGCCCTGAACGACACGGTGACGGTCACCGACCTGGCGCTCGCGGCCTACGAGCGTGCGCTCGAACCCAAGCGGTTGCGGTTGATCCCGGGCGGCCACTTCGACCCGTACACGAGTCAGTTCGACCGGTCGAGCACCGCCGCCCTCGCCTGGTTCCGTGAGCACCTCGCCTGACAGACCGACACGACCGGGCCGCACCTCCGGTACGACCCTTCGACTTGAAGGAACACCATGCCCCATCTGACTTACTCTCTCGATGACGGTCTCGCCACCTTGGTTCTGACGAACCCACCGCAGAACCGCATCGATCCGCAGATGGCCACCGAGCTGGCCGAGGCCCTCGACGCGATCGGCCGCAGCAGCGCCCGAGCCGTCCTGGTACGAGCCGAGGGCCCGGACTTCAGCTTCGGCGGCGACATCGTCGACTGGCCGGATACGGACGTACGGGAACTGCGAGCTCTCTTCGAGCACTACATGCAGGTCTTCAACCAGCTCGAACGGCTGCCGGTGCCGGTGATCGCCGCGGTCCACGGGCTGTGCTTCGGCGGAGGCCTCGAACTCGCGCTCCGTGCCGACGTGATCTTCGCAGCCGATACGGCGCGCTTTGGTCACCCCGAGCAGACGCTGGGCATCGTCACGCTGCTCGGCGGGATCTACCGGGTGGCCGAGCGGGCAGGGCGGGCACGCGCCGCGGAATGGGCACTCACATCCGAGCAGGTGCCCGCCCGGGTCATGGCCGACGCGGGCGTGGTCAACCGGGTGGTCGCCGACGACGCCCTGGTGGCCGAGGCGACGGCTTTCGCCCGCAAGGTGGCCGAGGGTCCCACCCGGGCCCACGCCGCGCACAAGGCTCTGTTGCGGGCCTGGGCCGTCGGTGGGGTCTCGGCGGCGGACGAGGCCATGTTCGACATCGCCATGCCGCTCTTCGCAACGGACGACGTCAAGGCCGGCCTGGACTCGGCGGTCAAGGCATTCAAGGCCGGGCTTCCCCGACCTCCGGTCGACTTCCGGGGCCGCTGACGGCCCACGCTCCTGGCGCGGCTGGAAGCCCCCGAGGCGCCCACCACCGACTCCTGCCCCGACTACCGCCTCCTGCAAACCGAGACCGGCGGCCCGCAAGAGCACGACCCGACACACGCCTGCGGATCTGCCGGTGTCCGGGCTTCCGGTCAGTCGACTGGGAGCGATCAAGTGCCCCTGGCGGATAGCTTGTTGTCCGTTGGCTGTCCGTTGAGCGACCGATCGACCAGCCCAGGGAGAGGCCCATGCCCGGTGATGCCCTCAGCCAGGACGCTGCGGTGCTGTTGAGGAGGATCGACACCAGCAAGGCGCACCCGGCGCGGGTCTACGACGTCCTGCTCGGCGGCAAGGACAACTACCCCGTCGACCGCGCCGCGGCCGCCGCGGCGCTCGCCGCCAACCCTCGCGGCTATCTCGACGTACGGCACAACCGCGCCTTCCTGCGCCGCGCCGTGACCATGCTGGCGACCGAGGACGGCATCAGCCAGTTCCTCGACATCGACACCGGCCTGCCGACCGGGCAGAACGTCCACGAGATCGCCCAGCGGATCGTCCCGGACGCGCGCGTGGTGTACGTCGACAACGACCCCGTCGTCCTCGCGCATGCGTGCGACCTGCTCACGGGCGGCCCCGAGGGACGTACGGACTACATCGACGCCGACCTCAAGGAACCGGCAAGCATCCTCGAACGGGCCGCGAAGACCCTCGATTTCGACCAGCCGGTCGGGCTGTGCCTGGTAGCGGTCCTCCACTTCATCGAGGGCGCGGAGGCGTACGACATCGTGCGCGAGCTCGTCGACGCGCTGCCCTCCGGCAGCCGCCTCGTCCTCAGCCATCTCACCCTCGACGTCAACGCGGCCACCATGCGGGCGGTCCAGCAGACGTATACCGAGCGAGGCTTCGGCGCCTTCGTGCTGCGCTCCAAGGCAGAGGTCGAGCGCTTCTTCACGCACAGCGGCCTGGAACTGCTCGACCCCGGTGTCGTCCCGATCCACCGCTGGCGCCCCGACGGCACGCCCCCCGTACCCCGACCGCCAGAGGCCCCCTCCCTCGACGTCCTCGACGAGATCGAGAGGATCCCCCACTACGACATCACCGACGTCACGGACGCCGACATCAACATATACGCGGCGACCGGCCGCAAGTGAGCAAGGACTACCTGGGTCGGTCCGAGTAGTAGGCGCGGGGCGCACGTGGGCTCGCGCCTACTGTGCCCTGGCGAGGATCTTCCTGACGACTTCGGATTTCGCGTCGGCGTAGTCCTGGATGTGCTTCCAGTTCCTCGTTGCGAGGTCGCGTTTCGTCCGTGCGTACAGCTCGCGATCGGATTCGTTCAGGCGTAGCCAGTCGCGGAAGAGGAGCATGCGGTCGGCCTCGGCACATCCCTGTCGGAAGACGTGCAGGTTCACCGGTGGGGCGGTCCCGCGCAGCATCCGGTGTTCGTACCAGTCCGGCTCACGGATCCGCAGGGTGTAGCCGGCAGCTTCCAGCTGTGGAACGTAGGCCGCCTCCTGCGTCGGGTCGGCGACGAGGAGGTTGATATCGATGACGGGCTTCGCCGGCAGTCCCGGGACCGAGGTGGAGCCGACGTGATCGATCTGAAGGCCCGCGCCGCCGAGCGCATCGCGTATCTGCTCGGCTGCTTGCTCGAACCACGTCGGCCAGACGGGGTCGTACTCGGCGACGATGATCCGCTGGTAGGTCGGCGGCATGTCGCCGACCGTGACAGCCCTGAGATGTTCGTCATCCATTCGCGCAGCTTACGTCGTCCGTCGACAGGACAGCCGGACCGGATCCCGTCGGGCTCTCCCAGGCCTTCGAGCTCACGTACGGAGCCGAGTCCCGCCACGGCACGGTCCGTGGCGGCGGTGCGGCGGCCGTCCGCGCCAACACCCGGCAACGATCCGTCCAAGGCGATGCACCCACCTCCTGGCGGCGCAGGCAGGACGGCGCGGACGACGCCCAGTGCCCCACGCCCTGTCCCAGCCGGCGCCACGAGATACCGTCGCATCGCCAATTCACCGTCCGGTCGGCGAACCAGAACTGACTGTCGGTGGTGCTTCAGTGGTTGTCTGCCCCGACGAGGAGGACGATCGCGGTGAGGACGGCGGCGAGCGTCATCACTGTCGCGGGCGGAACTGCGAGGACTCGCCGGTCCGCGGGCCGCTGCTGATGGGCGAGTACGAGCGCCATCCAGGCCGCCTGCGCGAGTACGCCGCCGATGAGGGCGAGCAGCAGTGGCCTGAGGCCGTCCGGAATGGGCAAGGCGCTCGTCGCGAACGCTCCCGCGACCGGACTCAAGCAGGCCAGCCCGATCCATGGAGCCACGCGCCGCCTCGGTTGGACCTCCAGCAGGGCGGTCAGCGCCAGGCCCTCGCCGGCCGCGTGCACCAAGAGCGCCGCCACCACGGCGACCGACGCGGTCAGTGCCAGGGTCGCCCCCTCCAGAAAGCGGTGCAGTGCGAGCCCCGATGCCGCGCCGATGCCGCCTGCCCGACCCAGCTCGCACGGGCAGCCGATACGGGCCACGGCACCCATCACCCCGTACGAGCCGAGCGCGGCCAGCGGTACTACCCACTGTGGCGCGCCGACCTCTTGCGCTTCGTCCCACGCGTCGGGCAGAAGATCGAGGACCGCGATGATCAGCAGAATCCCTGATGCCGCGGCAAGCAGGAGCGCCGAGCGGCCGGATCCGCGCCGCGCCAGCCAGGCGCCGGCCAGGGTGGCCACAGCCACCAGGACCACGGCCACCAGCGTTTCGGCGGAGGGCAGCTGCCACCCGGCCCCGTCGTCGGTGTGCACGCCTGCCGCGTAGAGCACGGAGAACATGTCAGCGGCGGTAGCAGTACGAATCCGAGGAGGCGTCGCCGCCTTGCAGGCGCGTCTGGTGCACGCGCAACCCGGAGAAGTCCGTGCCGTGCGGGAAGAAGCCGCTGTCGACCAGGAGCCCGCCATTCGCGGTGTCGGCGTCGAGTTTGACCATCCACGGGTCGATGCCCGCGGGATAGAACTGTGCGTCCCAGGCGGCATACAGCGAGTTCGTCAGGTACACGCGTCGCCCGTCCCGGCTGAGCTCCACCATCTGCGATCCGCCGGTCAGCGGAGTGAACGGCTCGGCGGGGTGCGGCCGCCGGTCGACGATGCCGCCGAGCCGCACGGACGCTGTCTGCCTGGGCCGGAACGGGTCGCTCACGTCGTACTGGAACAGGTCGCCGGTTCCCCACGCGGATACGTACAGCCACTGGTCGTCCACCGACAGGTCGATGTCGGTGATCAACGGGGGCACGGCACCGAACGGTTGCAGCGCCGGGGGCAGGTCCTCCGTTTGCGCGGGCTCGGCAGGGATGGTGATCACCCTGCGGACCACGAAGTCTTCGCCCTCCCGGTTCCACAACCACACCGATGCCGACAGGTCCTCCACGCTGACCACGGTGTTCGTGAACCCCCAGGTCGCCTCGGGGTCGTGCGCGGGGCGAAGTTCCAGCACCATCTGGTTCTCGTCCCCGAGATCGACGCTCTGCAGATGCCGGCCGGAGTCCAGTTCCCAGAAGTGCAGTGAGTGGCCGTATCGGCGATCCAGCAGGAGTTCGGGGACAAGGCCGTCCTCGATCATCGAGGGGCTCCCCCACTCGCTGGTCACAGCGATGTTCTGGCGCAGATGCCACCAGACGTCGTAGGCGAGCCGCTGCGGTCCGCGCTCGCTCTCCCAGGCGCGCAGCACTTCGAAGCTTTCGTGGTCCAGCAGCGCGACGCCGCCAGGCCCGTCCGCACCGTCCGCGCCGCCCAGGCAGGACAGGAACATTCCGTCGGGGCCGCAGTGGAGTGTGTGCGGGCGGGAGTATCCGGCCTTGGCGGCCAGCACCTCGGGCTCGACCACCTTGACCAGGTGGGGGCGGTCGGGATCGGGGCTGGTGTCGAAGACGTGCAGCCGGGACGAGCGCAGTCCCGGGACGATGAGGTAGCGCCGCGCAGCGTGATGGTGACCGGCATGGGCCAGCGCGCTGGAGCAGGCGTTCCAGCCGAAGTGGTGCAGTTCGTTGCCCCGGTCGGGCAGTTCGGCGTGGGAGATCACGCGGCCGTACTCGGGGGATTCGGGGTCGGTACCGACGGTGAACAACGCGTCGGCGCGCTGTGCGGTCGGGTCGAAACCGACGACGTAGGCGACCTTCTCCGGGGGCGCGGCGACGGCATCCGCCGGAGTGCGGTACAACGTGGGGTCACTGTGATCGTCGCTGTTGTGAGCGTGCTCGGTCGTCCTCATGGCTGTTCCTCACTCCCGAACGGAAGCCTGGACCCGGGTGGACTCCCGACAGAGCAGCCGGGCTCACTCGTTCGAGATCGATGCGCAGACGAGGGAGGGGTATGTCACGGATCAAGCGTTTCACAGCCCTTGGAGCCCTGCCAAGGCGGCAGCGCGGACCACCCCGGTACCCCTCCGTGGAGCCGCCGTCTCAGCGCGGGAAGCTCTGCTGGTTGGCTCCGCCACGGCAGGTTCGGAACACCGGCTGTGTCCCCTTCAGGGCCTCGGTGTACGGAGGGTTGTGAGGCGCTGCCTCAGCTGCTCGGGGCTTGACGCCCTCGTGTGCCGGGTATCGCAGGCGCATGCGGGCATGGGGAGAGGCCGTTTGGACGGGACCCCGGTGGGAGGCTCTTCTGGTGGGCGTGGTGAGGCGGACACTGGCGGGAGATGAGCCGCAGCCGTGGTGGATACCGCGGCGCGTGCTGACCGTGGTGTCGGCCGATGTCGATGTCACTGCCGGTGTCGGGGCGATCTGGATCGAGTGGCGTCCGAAGTCACCGCGGATGCGTGAACACATCGCGCTTCTTGAGTCGTACGGCGAGCAGTGGCGGTACGTGGGTGGCGGCAGCGGCCCAGGAGACGATCCTGTCAACGTCGATGTGCTCGACGTTCGCATCGGCGGGGGTTCCCTCAGCCTGGACCGCCCGCGCTCCGCCACCGAGGCCACATG
Organism: Streptomyces sp. NPDC086549; assembly: GCF_044746205.1. Lineage (NCBI taxonomy): Bacteria > Bacillati > Actinomycetota > Actinomycetes > Kitasatosporales > Streptomycetaceae > Streptomyces > Streptomyces sp. NPDC086549. Next base: position 118,158 of record NZ_JBIVBS010000011.1, read on the forward strand.
GATCAGTTGCGCCAAAGTGCGCCTCGGGCGGGATGTGGATCACGTTGTCATCGCTGCCCGCCGGATCGATGCGCCCGAGCAGAGCAGGCTCATCGCTGTTTGGACGTCCCCCTACACCAGCCGCGCAGGCCGTCCCGTCATCGTGGCCCTGGGACGCGACGGCACGGAACTCTCCCGCCTTGGTCCCCAGGACAGCCTGGACACCGACACTTGGGCGCGGTTGAGAGAGGAGCTATAGCCAGTCTGCTTCCTGGGTCTCTGACGCGAGCGGGCAAAGAAGTGCTCGACGCGGCGGCCACCGATGTTTGGTATGAACCATTGACATGTACGCGCGCGGGGGCCTTCAATGCGGCACATCTGCACATGCCTCCCGACGGTCACGCACCAGGAAGGTCCTCGCATGATCACCCCCCACTCGGACATCGCCTGGCCTCGCACTCTGTTAAGACTGCTCGCCCTGGTCGCCGTCGTGCTCGGCGTCCAGGCCGGACCCGCACACAGCGCCCAGGCCGCCACCCCCATCAACGTGATCGCCTTCTACGACGGCACCTACGACGCGGCACACATCAGCTTCGACCACGAGGCCAACACCTGGTTCCCGCAGGCCGGCGCGCAGAACGGCTTCACCTACACCGCGACCACGGACTGGAGCCGGCTCAACTCCACGACCCTCGCCAACTACCAGGTGGTCATGTTCCTCGACGACTACCCCCACACCGCGTCGCAGCAGGCCGCCTTCCAGACCTACATGGCAGGCGGCGGCGGCTTCATCGGCTTCCACGTCTCGGCGTACAACGACAACACCAGCGACTGGCCCTGGTACCACAACACGTTCCTCGGCACCGGCACCTTCCGGAGCAACTCGTGGGGACCGACCGCGGAAACCCTGCAGATCGACGACCGGAGCCACGCCGCGACCGGGAATCTGCCGGCCACCATCACGTCCTCCGTCAGCGAGTGGTACAGCTGGCAGAACGACCTGCGGCAGAACCCGGACATCGACATCCTCGCATCGATGGCCCCGTCCACGTTCCCGATCGGCACCGATCCCAACCAGACCTGGTACAGCGGCTATTACCCGATCGTCTGGTCCAACCGCCACTACAACATGGTCTACAACAACTTCGGCCACAACGCGATGGACTACTCGACCAACACCACCCTCTCGTCGACGTTCGCGAGCGCCCAGCAGAACCAACTCCTGCTGCAGGAGATCAAGTGGGCGGCCGGCCAGTCCGGTCCGGTCACCCCGCCCGCGAACACCACTGGCCCGATCCACGGATACGGCGGCAAGTGCGTGGACGTCGCGGGCGCGAACGCCGCCAACGGCACGGCGGTGCAGCTCTACGACTGCAACGGCACCGATGCGCAGAACTGGACGGTCGGCAGCGCCGGTACGCTCACGTCGCTCGGCAAGTGCATGGACGTGACCGCGGCCGGCACCGCCAACGGCACCAAGGTGCAGCTGTACGATTGCAACGGCTCCGGATCACAGGTCTGGCAGCCCGGCGCGAACGGCTCCCTGGTCAACCCGCAGTCGAGCAAGTGTCTCGACGCCACCGGCCCCAGCTCGGCCAACGGCACCCGGCTGCAGATCTGGTCGTGCTCGGGAGCCGCCAACCAGAACTGGACGCTGCCCTCCTGATGTGCCCGCATCCGCCGGGTACGCCGCAGGGCCACCACCGCCGCGTCTCAGGAGTGGCCGGGTTTCCTTCCGGTCGCGGTGAGCAGCGGAGCGATGATCTTTTCCATCCCGGTTTCCGTCACTTGTCCCATCCGGGCGGCCGCTATCTTCCCTGCCGGATCGATGACGATCGTGAAGGGAAGGAACTGCGGGTTCACGAGGCCGTGTGGCAGCTTCAGGGCCTGGCGTCCTGACGGGTCGTGAACAGACGGGTAACCGAGGTGGTGGTCTTGCTGGAAGGCAAGTCCGGCGGCGCGGCTTTTGTCGTTGTCGAGTCCGAAGACCTGGACCCCGCGGCTTTTCCACGTCTGCTGGATCTTTTTCAGTTCGGGCGCTTCGATGCGGCAGGGGCCGCACCAGGAGGCCCAGGCGTTGACCAGGACGACCTTGCCCCGGTAGTCGGACAGGTGTGCCGTGTGGCCCTCCAGCGTGGTCCCGGAGAAGTCAGGGGCGACCGGGCGCTCGCCTTCCTTCATCGTCTGGGTGAGGGGATCGGACGAGGTCGTGTCGCCGATCGGGACGGGCGTCGAGCAGCCCGCCAGGATCGCACAGAGGACGGCCACGGCCGCGCAGGAGCGTAGGTACGTCGTCATCGGCTGGTCACGTTCCTGCTCGTGGACTCTGTGTGGATGTCGCTGAGCACCAGTTGCAGGTGCCCGGAGCGCCACGTGGTCAGCAGCCACGCAGCGGGGAGTTGGAGCGTGAACACGGCGATGATGGCCGTCACGAACGCGGTGTCCGCAGGTGCGTCGTCGCCGGCCGCCCCTGCGGAGATCCCCGAGATGACCAGGAGCACGGCCAGGTAGATGCCGGCGTCGACCAGGACGGCGCGCCAGCGCGGCAGGGGCTTGTCCAGGCGGCGGGCAAAGGTCAACGATGCGGTGGCAGCCGCCACGAAGACCGCGTTCCACGGGTCCTTCAGCCAGGTGGACTGCCACGTGCCGAGGTGGCCGGAGGCTGCCTGCCAGGCCAGGTCGACGGCTGCCCCGGTCAGCCAGGACAGGACAACGACGGTCAGCGCGTATAAGACAGCGCTGCGCCAGGTTACGGTCACATCAACCCCCATGTGGCGCGGGCCGCCCGGCGGCGTCCCGCTTCCCGATCATTGTCCTCCCGGTGTCCTGCCGGCCGGGCGGCGGGGGCAGTAACCGCCGCTGTCCTCAGCCTCGGCCCCTGCACCAACAAGGCCGCACAGGCAGGAAGTTCGCATCCGCATGCAACCCTGGGCGGCCCGGGTTCCGTGTACGGCGCAGGAGAGGCGGGTCTGGGTCGATTCGGGTCCGACGCAGTTCGACGCCTCGATGCGTGAGACGAGGGAGAGCGTGACCGAGCATTCCCGCGAGACCGACTTCCGTACCTGGGTGCTTGAGCATCGAACGCGCCTGCGGACGACGGCATTTCTGCTCTGCGGTGACTGGTACCTCGCCGATGATCTCGTCCAGGACGCGCTCGGTCGGCTCTACTCCAGGTGGGGCCGGGTGGTGGCAGCCGGTGATCCGCGTGCGTACGTCCGTCGGATCCTGTGCAATCTCCACACCGACTACCGGCGCCGGCCGGCTCGGCGTGAGATCAGCGAGGCGGATGTGGCCTCGCTGCACTCACATCCGCACACCAGTATGGACGAGCCTGACGACGAGCTGATCGCCGCCCTGCTCACGATCCCGGTGGGCCAGCGGACCGTGCTCGTCCTGCGCTTCTTCGAGGATCTGTCCGTCGAGCAGACCGCAGCCCTGCTCAGGACGAGTCCGGGCAACGTCAAGAGCCAGACGAGCCGCGGCCTGGAGGCCCTGCGCTCCGCGCTCAGGACGCGACCCGCCAAGAACATACGACCGACCAGGTTCGAAGGAGCATCGTGACCCCCGACCAGACGCCGGAAGAACTCGCCGTACGCATCGCGTCCATCAGCATCGGTGCTCCCGCCGACCGTATCGACATCGACGAGGCGGTCCGAGCGGGGACAAGGCGGCGTCGGTATCGGCGGCTTGCCGTCGCCGGCGTGTTCGCCTGCGTCGTGGCCGTCGCCGGATCGGTGGCCGTGGCAACGCAGGTGGGCCACGACAAGAGCGGCACCATGGCCTCTCCCGTCTTCAGCAGTTCGGGCCTGACCGCCGAAGGCCTCGGCGGGCGATGGATCGCCGTCCGGATCGACGGTCGTGACATCTCCTCGTGGCGCGACGTCAGCGGTATTCCGGCGAACATCATCATCGGCACCGACGAGGTACCCCATGCGTGGCAGGTGAACAGTGCCTGCGGCCCGCTGGTCGGCGGCGACTTCACTCTGCAGGCCGACGGCTCGTTCAAGGCCACGTCGCCGCCACGACGGTTCCAGTCCTGCCCGATGCTCACCACGCCGCCCCCCGACCTACTGGACGCGATTTCGCGTACCGCCTCCGTCACCATGGACGCGCCGGACGACTCAGCCGCCCGGACGCTGCGGTTCCTGGACAGCCACGAACGGCTCGTCGCCCTGTGGCGCGAGGACAGCACGATCAGCTCGCGTGCCTCCATGACTTCCGCGTGCAAGAAGGCGCTCGGACGCGAGTCCGCCTCTGACGGCACCTTCACCACCGTCGAGCACGTCCGTTCGAAGCACCTGGCCGCGACGAACACCGAAGCCGAGGACGCTTTGCCCGACGTTCCCGGCGGCACCGTCGCCGTCTACTGTTCGGTCACTGACAAAGGTTCGCCCGTCAGGTACGCGGTCACGACCGACGGCCACAAGGTGAGGCTTCGCCCGGCCAAGTAACAAGATCCAGCTGCCGTCCGGGCCGTGCCGGTCGGCCGCACGAGCGATGGGTGACAGGTCAACTATCGCGTTAGGCTGATGCCATGAACAACACACCGCAGTGGCTCAGTCCGGAGGAATACGCCGCCTGGCGCGAGTTCATCCGCATGCAGGAGAAATTGGTCGGCCGACTGTCGCGCCTCATGCAGGCGGAATCCAGCCTGTCGGCCGCCGACTATGCGGTGCTCGTCGAGCTCACCGAGGCGCCCGAAGGCCGGCTCCGCTTCATGGACCTGGTCAAGGCCGTCGAATGGGAGAAGAGCCGAATGTCCCACCAGGTCAGGCGCATGACGAAGCGTGGGCTGGTGGCCCGGGAAGAGTGCGTCAACGACGGACGCGGCGCGTTCATGGTCGTCACCCCGGCAGGACGTGAAGCCATCGCCGAGGCCGCGCCCCGCCACATCGAGGACGTTCGCCGCCTCTTCATCGACGCGCTCACCGCGGAAGAACTCGATTCGGTCGCTCACGTCTCGAGGCGCGTCCTGGAACACCTGGAGAAGGTGCCCTACTGAGCAGGGACCCCGCCAAGCAACACGGAACGGCAGGGAATAGCGGTGGTCAGGGGTGTGTTCGAGGGCATAGTTGATGCATCAACAAAGGAGATGGGTGCGATGCAGTTCGGGATCTTCACCGTCGGGGACGTGACCACCGACCCGACCACGAGCCGGACGCCTACCGAGTACGAGCGGATCAAGGCGATGGTGACCATCGCGCAGAAGGCGGAAGAAGTGGGGCTGGACGTCTTCGCGACGGGTGAGCACCACAACCGGCCCTTCGTGCCGTCGTCCCCGACCACCATGCTGGGCTGGATCGCCGCACGCACCGACCGAATCATCCTGTCGACCGCCACCACGCTGATCACCACCAACGACCCGGTGAAGATCGCCGAGGACTACGCGATGCTCCAGCACCTGGCCGACGGACGCGTCGACCTGATGATGGGCCGCGGCAACACCGGACCGGTCTACCCCTGGTTCGGCAAAGACATCCGCCAGGGCATCAACCTCGCCATCGAGAACTACGCCCTGCTGCGCCGGCTGTGGCGCGAGGACGTCGTCGACTGGGAGGGCAAGTTCCGTACGCCGCTGCAGGGCTTCACCTCTACTCCGCGCCCGCTGGACGGAGTGCCGCCGTTCGTCTGGCACGGCTCCATCCGCTCCCCGGAGATCGCCGAGCAGGCCGCGTACTACGGGGACGGCTTCTTCGCCAACAACATCTTCTGGCCGAAGGAGCACTTCCAGCGCCTGATCAGCCTGTACCGGGAGCGGTACGCTCGCTACGGCCACGGCACCGCGGAGCAGGCCATCGTCGGCCTCGGAGGACATGTCTTCATGCGACCCAACTCCCAGGACGCCATACGCGAGTTCCGTCCGTACTTCGACCATTCACCGCAGATGGGCGGCGGCCCGTCTCTGGAGCAGTACATGGAGCAGACCCCACTGACGGTCGGCTCCCCGCAGGAGGTCATCGAAAAGACGCTCACCTTCCGTGAGCACTTCGGCGACTACCAGCGTCAGCTTTTCAATGTGGACGGCGTCGGGGTACCGCTGAAGACCGTGCTGGAGCAGATCGACATGCTCGGCGAAGAGGTTGTGCCCGTGCTGCGCCAGGAGTTCGCCAAGAATCGTCCCGCCGACGTGCCGGACGCGCCCACGCATGCCTCGCTGCTCGCCACTCGCGAGACGGCCGAACGCACCGCCTCCGCCGATACGGCAGCCTGAGGACTGGGGCAGCGTCGGGGACGACCGGTGCGGGCCGGACGTCCGCGTTGTTGAACGCGATGTCCGCACGGGATGTCCTTTTCCGCGCGACGGACGACAACCAAGCTGCGACGGCGGCGCAGCTCCTCATCACCATCCCGTGCGGCGTGAAGTTCCCCTTGTCGTCGACTTCACGCGCATTGAAGGGGTCCACGACGAGTGGGTGTCCGTCCCGGTCAGATGTTTTCCGGAAGCAGCCCGAAGGACTGGTAGAGGCGGACGTAGTCGACGGTGTCCCAGTGCTCGGCCGCGACCCCGCGCTCGATCCGCAGGAAGTCCGCGGACGCGAAGTCCACGGGAGTGCCGCTGGCGGTGATGGTGCCGTCCCAGACGCTGATCGAGGCGACACGGTCGTTCTCGGCCACGACGTGGGTCTGCACCGCGAGCCCGTCCGGCATCGCCCCGCGCCCGATCGCCCAGGCGTTGCCGAAGAACTGACGGCCGTCCGGGGTCCAGCCGGTGTTCTGGATGTAGTCCTCGGCCAGTGCGTCGACATCCTCGGCGATGCCCGTGGTGATGGCACCGCCGTACAGGCGCCGTCCCACCGCTCGTGACTCCTCGCGCGTGGCGGGGCGGCCCGTGCGGGGCGCGCCGAACTCGGTTCCCGGCTTCTCGACGAAGATGCCTTCAGGAGACTCCGGCACGCCGAGCAGTTGCTGGAACTGCGCGGCGACGCCGGGCAGTCGGCCGATCCTGACCAGGATCCGGTAGGTGTCCATGACCTGCCAGTGCTCGACCAGGCGGTCGTCGCGGAAGCGGAAGATGTGCGACACGGACGTCTGAATGGGCTTGCCGGTCGGCGCCACTCCCACGTATTCGCCGGTGTGGTTGCCGGTGACGATGGTACGCAGCGCGATCAGGTCGCCGCACCACCGTCGGCATCACGGCCTGGGCCCGGCGCTCACCAGGCCTGACTGGTACGCGATCACCACCAGCTGAGCGCGGTCTCGCGCATCCAGTTTGGACATGGCCCGCTGGATGTGACTGCGCACCGTCAGTGGGCTGAGCACAAGCATCTCGGCGATCTCCGCATTGGACTTTCCCTGGGCGGCCAGGGCCATGACCTCACGCTCGCGCTGAGTCAGAGCACGACAGCAGGAAGCCGAGGGCTGCCTTGACCGGCACGAGGATCGAGCGGAAGACCACCATGAGCAGGAGGAAGGCGAGACCCAGGATCACGGCGAGGTAGGGGATCAGCGCGTCCTGGAGCGCCTGGGCCACATCGATGTTCATGGCCGTGCTGCCCGTGACCTCGAAGGTTGCTCCGGTCGCGGATTCCAGGTCCGCACGCTCGCCCCGGATGGCGTGGACGAGGTCCTTGGTCCGCTCGACGGTCGGCCCTGTCGCCGGCGTCGCGGAGATCATGGCGGTGTCGCCCGCCGCGTTGAACCGGGCCGGGCTGACGGTCACGACCCCGTCGGTGGCCTTGATCTTCTCCCTGATCCCGGCGACGGCTTCCTTGGGATCGTCGGCCTTCTGGGCGTCCACGACGATCGTCAGAGGACCGTTGAACCCGGCGCCGAATCCGCGGGACAGGTCGTCGTAGGCGCGGCGCTCCGTGGTGGACGTGGGCTTGGACTCGTCGCCCGGCATGCCCAGACGCAGATCCGTCATCGGCACCGCGACGGTGACCAGACCGACCACCCCGGCGAGCAGGATGGTGACGGGCCGGCGCAGTACGAACCGCGCCCAGCGGCTGCCCCCGTTGGCCTTGCGGGTCTCGGCGCGCACGCCCTTCTTCCGGGTCCGGCGCGAGAGGACCGCGTTCGGCCAGAACCCCAGGAGAGCGGGGATGAGGGTCAGCGCGACCAGGATGCCGACGACGACCGCGCCGGCGGCGCACAGGCCCGGAACGGGCTGACCGCACCGGCGGCCTGCGGCCCCTTCCCCGCCTCGGTCACGAACTCGTCGATGACCTCACGGTTGTCCGCTGCCGTCACCTTCTCGCCGTGGGGTGCGACGAAGACGATCCGGGCGTTCGCCGCGTTGCCGTTCGTTCCGGGGAAGCGCTGCTCCATCAGGTCGAAGGCTTTCTGCGCCTCGATCCCGGGCATGAAGGACGTGTTGTTCTCGTCGGCGGAGGGCGCTGTGGCCGCGCCCGCACCGACGGCGACGAGCACCGCCGCCCAGACGAAGAGAACGGACCAACGCCGCCGAAAGGCGCCGCGGCCCAGTCGATACAGGAGGGTAGCCACGAGTCAGGGATCTCCACATCAGAATCGGGTACCGCTCCAGCGTCATCGATTGCCGGCCCGACGTCGTCGTGCCCGTACATGCAGTTGCGCCTGGTGTCTGAGCACCAGAGAGGACGCCGCTCCCTCCTCCTCAGGTATGACACGCGCACGGCGGCGCCTGACGCGAGGCCGGTCGGGCGGACGTCGACATCACCTTGCAGTCCGCTGACCGCAGCCGGTGTGACGCAAGAGTTGCCGCGAAGAGCGCGTCCACGTCGACGGGGGCCGCCGCGAGCAGACGCGCGAAGGCGCCGGGACAGCGGCGGGACGGCGGCAGGGCACGTTGCGGGGCTCGGCACAGCCGACCAGGGGTGCCACGACATCACGGACCAGGTCTGTCTCGGCCGCGGCCGGAACTACGGTGCGCGACCGGGCATCCGGATACCCGATCGCGCAACCGCGGCTCGTGCGGTCGTACAACTGCTCAGGCAGACCGCCGCGTTCCTCATCCGGCTCCGGTCGTGACCGAGGATGTGGAGGCTACGCCCGGGTGTCCGTGTGCAGGACGGCGAACGCCCCCCGGACGCGGGTGCCGTCCGGCATCTGCCAGGAGCCGGTGAGGTGGCCGATCGCCTGCTGCGCGGAAAGAGACGTGCCGTCCGGGGCGGGCTGCAGAACCCGGTGCAGGCGGAGGGCCGTGCCCTGCGGCGTGGTCAGTGCGGTGCCTTCTTGATCGTCGGTGGCGGTGAAGTCCGCGGAGATGGAGCCTTCACCGGTGTAGGCGGCGATGACCTCCCGGTCGGGGACGTCGCTGATGTTCTGGTCCTGGGCCTGCACCCGCCCCTCGATCAGGGCCGACAACTGGGCGACCAGCACGGGGTCGTGGCAGCCGTCGTAGGCCCAGCGCCGCCCCAGCACGCCGTGCTCCATGGTGCCGACGAGGGCGTGCTCCGCCCCGTCGAGCGGGGCACCGCGATAGGTGAGCGGCACCAGGTAGGTGGTCGGGTGAGGGCCGGAGGCGTCGGTCACCACGACGAACTCGATCCCGACCTCACCTTCCGGGTCGTCCAGCCGGAAACCGCCGGCCTTCGCCAACTCCGGTTCGCCGGCGCCACCGTGGTACCACGGGCGGGAGGGCAGCCAGGAGGTGAGCAGTTCCAGCTTGGTCGGCGTGACGACGGTGCGGTGGATGACGGCCATGCGGGAGGTTCCTTTCCGTTGGGTCGATTCCGTTGGGTCGATGCCCGCCCTGACGCCTTCGCGTCTGCGCGGCGTCGAGAAGCTGTGTCCGGCCTCTTCGTACTGGCCACAGCCCGGCGGGGCCGCGGGTCACTCGGTGCCAGCAGGACGCTGATGTGCCATGCGGGCGAGCCAGGTCGTCAGCAGCGTTTCGAGCGTCTCTGCCTCGGTGGGCGCCAGCAGGTCAAGCAGGCGGCGCTCGTTGTGCATGTGGTCGGTGAACGCCCGGTCGATCAGCTCGCGTCCGGGTCTGGTGAGGGCGACGATCCGGCCGCGCTGGTCGTCGTCGGAACGGCGACGGGTGACGAGTCCGGCCCGCTCCAGGCGGTCGATCCTCTTCGTCATGGCGCCGGTGGTGACCATGGTGTGTGCGGCAAGCTCGCCGGGTGCCCGTTCGTAGGGCTCGCCCGCCCGGCGCAGGGCGCACAGTACGTCGAACTCTCCCTCGCTGAGGCCGTAGCGGCCGTAGACCAGGGCCAGTTCCTCGGTGAGCTGGTCGGCCAGGCGGTGCAGTCGGCCGATCACTCCCTGCGGGGAGACGTCGAGGTCGGGGCGCTCCCGGCGCCAGTCGGCCTGGATGCGGGCAACGCGGTCCAGCGGTTGCGGATCGTCCATGGTTGACAATATAGCTTCTCGGGAAGCTACATTAGCTTCCATGGAAGCTAATCTGCGTTGGGTGGCACTGACCGCGGTGGCACCGGTGGCCTGGGGGACCAACTACTTCGTCACGCACGAGTTCCTCCCCGCGGACCGCCCGCTCTACGGGGCCGCCCTGCGGGCGCTGCCCGCCGGCCTCGTCCTGCTGACCTTGCGCAGGCAGCGGCCACGCGGCGCGTGGTGGTGGCGATCCGCCGTACTCGGGCTGCTCAACGTGAGCGTGTTCTTCGTCCTCGTCTACGCCGCCTCCCAGTTGCTTCCGACGAGCGTCGCCTCGACGGTCATGGCGCTGTCCCCGCTGACGATGATGCTCATGGCCTGGCCCCTCGTGTCCGAGCGTCCCCGGACTGCCCACCTGGCCGGCGCCACGATCGGGCTCGTCGGGGTGTGTCTCATGCTGCTCACGGGGGCGGGAGCCGTGAGCGTGCCGGGAGTCCTCGCCTCGGCCGCCGCCATGCTGGTGTCGTCCTTCGGCCACGTTCTGACCAAACGGTGGAGTTCCGATGCCGACGTGCTCGCCTCGACCGCATGGCAGCTCACAGCCGGAGGCCTGTTCCTGCTCCCGGTGGCCGCAGCCGTGGAGGGCTCTCCCCCTGCGTTCTCCACGCCGACACTCCTCGCGTTCGGCTACGTCACCCTGGTCGCCACCGCGCTCGCCTTCGCCGCCTGGTTCACCGGGCTGCGGCACCTGCCCGCGGGGACAGTCGGACTGATCGGCCTGCTCAACCCCGTTACAGGCGTGCTGCTCGGCACAGCGGTCGCGGGGGAGGTACTGACCGTTCAGCAACTGTGCGGGCTGCTCCTGGTCCTGGCCGGAGTCGTCCTCGGCCGGCCCATGCACGCGGGCCGACGCGACAGCGGGCGCGCTGCCGGCGACCAGAGCCGCAGGCGGGTGAGCGCGTGAGTGCGACGATCCGCCCGTGCTCGGGATGCAGCCGCCCAGCACTCAGATCTTGTCCGCGTCAGCGGGGGACGCCCGCGTCGTCCAGGTATTGGTGCATGACTTCGGTGGGAAGGCTCGGGTTGGCGAGGGCGCGGGAGGAGGTCTCCGGATTCCCGCAGCTCTGCAGGATGAGATCGACGGGCAGCGCGGGATGCGCGGCTGCCATGGCCCGTACACGAGCGTCGGGGTCGGCGAGCAACCGGACCACGACGTCGACGGGCGCTTCGGCGTCCCCACCAGCCATCGTTTCTCCGGATCCGGGTCGTCGGCGAAGCGCTGTGCGCTGCCCGCGCCCGGAAAGTTCTGGTGGCTCACCAGAGCGCCTTTGGTGATGACCTCGCAGTCCAGATACGTCTGCAGCACCACCTCGCCGTCGACGGTCGGTTGGTTCTCGCACAGCAGGAGTCGCACGGGGTGGTCATCGTCCTTGGAGAGCAGGTCGATGACGTCGGCAGGCAGATGCCGACTGTAGGCGGCGCTGCGCCGTAGCAGGGTGTTGGCCGACTTGGCGCATTGGCGCAGGACGTCGGGATCGGCGCAGAGACGGACCCATTCGACGGGATAGAGCCGGTCGGACGGGGTGATGGTGATGTCAATGGCGGTACGTTCGGTCTCCGTCAGCTCGGGTCGTACCGATACCGCCAGCCGGACGCTGTGCGCGTCGTCGTTCGCCAATGTCCGGACGATGTCGATGGGAACGTTGAGGTTGGCCGCCAGGTCCCGCCGGTCCTCCGCTTCGGTGCCGGCTGCGAGACGTTCGGCGGTCGCCGTGCTCATGGCGCCGTACCGGATCACATCCCGTCTGTGGAAGCGGCCGATTCCTGCGTCGAGAAGGAGGTCCGTGTAGCCCGCGTCGTCGCGGCAGGCCTGCCTCATGGCCGCCTGACGTACGTCGTCGTCGGCGTCGTGGAGAAGGCGGTTTCGGGTGTCCTCGGAAAGCAAGGTCCACTGGCCGCAGGCTGCCTCCCGGAGGTCCGCGTCCTGGTGGTCGGCGAGCCCGGCGACCAGACTTGGAGCTGTGTGTCGGCTGAAGGCCGCGCTTCGGCGGATCGGAAGTTCCGGATCGGCGAGCAGGCGCTGCTGGGCGGGCAAGGGCAGTGGCTCCACTGGGATGCGGAACCAATCGGGTCCATGGGCCAGAGCATGGCGGACACGCGTATCGGAATCGTCCACGAGCCGGGCGCGTTGTTCCGCCGTCAGCGCAGCGTTGTCGGCGAGCGCGCTCCGCAGCCTGCGGTCGGGATGCGTGACGATGAGGTCGACCCCTCGTCCGGCAGAGGGCGCGAGGCGAACGAGTCCCAGGCCGCGATGGCTTCCTCGGACAGCAGCCTGGTCAACACGTCGGCCGGCGCCGCAGGATTTCGCCCGATCGCATTCAGGGTCTCGCGGAGACCGCAATCTCCGCACATGCTGCCTCTCCCCGTTCGCCAACGAGCGTCACGCGCCCGCAGATTGTGCGCATCTCACGTCTACGAGGTCAACGTTGGCGATCATGCTCTGCCACGTCTCCAGAGCAGCCCGGCTACCTGCGGCCGAGGAAACCCTCCGACGAGCTCCTCCATGTGCGCCCTTGCCCTGCCGCTCAGCACCTGGGGTACGTCACCCACCGCCTCACATGACTGGCTGACAACCCGGTGTCATGTCTGCCGCACGGGCAAGGAGTTGAACGGTCTGGCGTCCGCCCAGTAGTGCGTGCTCGGCGCGGCAGGGGCGGCAGCGGCCGTACTCGGGGTCGTACTCGGTCATGATCACGCCGGCATGGTCGGTGTCGGGCTCGTGGAGCGATGTGGGCCAGCCGCGATGCCGAAGGGCCGCGTAAAGCAGTCGGGATTGCTGGACATCCACGACCGGATCAGCACTACCGTGGATCAGCCATACAGGAATGGCAGGCACCGATTCCGCGATCCCCGCCGCTTCTTCGATCGGCGTACGGCCCGTCAGCGGCTGCGGGCCGGTGTGGCCGCCGGCGATGCCGACGACGGCCCGAGGCCGCCACCCGTCGAGTGCGCAAGGGGCCAGGGCAGCGGCCACCGCGGCTTTGCTGCCCAGAGACCAGCCGGCCAGCACAATACGTCCTGTGTCCCCACCGAAGTCGGCTGCGTGCTGCTGCACGTACGAGGCAGACTCACGTAGGTGGGTCCGCCCGCCGTCCTGGGCGTCCGACCGCCAGTCAGGAACAAAGCACACGATGCCCAGTGAGGCCGTGGCCCTGGCGAGCGGCGCGAGAACGTCGCGCTCATCGGGACCTCTCCCGTGCCAGAGCAGAACCATGGGCGAAGCCTGCGACGCAGCCTCAGGCCGGTACACATCCAAGCGCTGCCCACTGGCTCCATAGACGAGCCCGCTCACCACAGCGACTTCCGCGGTCAACCCCACCCACCCCGTTCTGCCTGACGCGCCTGGCGCAACGCGCACGTGGGCACGACTCCACCGGTCAAGCTGCTCCGAGCCCTGGCATGATCTCCATGCCGGCCATCCTGTCACGGGGGGCGAGCCACAAAGAATCCATGAGGTGTGTTCGGCAGGGCGCGCTGACCGGTGTTGCCTGAGTACGCGTACTCAGGCAAGACCAGCTATGAGCCGACAGAATCCCTGTCATGAACAGACCTGTGAAGCTCGGCATAGCCGGGACATGCACGGCATTACTTGTCGTCGGGGGAATCGGTATCTACAACGTCGTCCACGGTTTGACCGCCGGAGCGTCGCAGGACGGCCGGCCCGATGCGTCCGGCAGTTTTGATCCGTCCACCCTGTCGAGCACGCCACCGTCGAACGCCGAGGCGGTCAAGCTGGCCCGAGCGTTCCTGGACAGCTGGGCCGAGCAGCACTTCGACGGTGCGGCGAGCGACTCCGACACACCAGACACGGCTGCGCAGGCTTTGAGGGACTACAGCGATGGCCTGCACCTGAAGAAGGTGACGTTCGATCACGTTCTCTCGGCCGGCCCGTCGTCGGTGACGCCGGGCGCTACCAAGGTGACGTTCGACGTACGGGCCCAGGTGGCGGGTGGCACGTGGACGTACTCGAGCGCCGTGGCCGTAGTACACAGTACGAATGGTGTGTCGGCCGTGCACTGGAACAACTCGGTGCTCTATCCGGGCCTCGGCGACGCCCAGTCGCTCACTGCGGGCAAGCTCCCTGCCGGCGCCGGCGCGGTGAAGGTGGTGGCGAGCGATGGCAGGACGGACCTGTCCACGTTCTCCTCACTGCGGGACATCGAGGCGACCATCAGCCAGAACGCCAACCCCAAGGGCGGCAGCGCGGGCACAGGGGTCGCGGTGGTCGACGGTGACGGTCACGGTGACGGTGACGGGGTCAAGACGCTGAAGGTCTTCTCCAAGGGCCGGACCCCGGTCATCAAAACGACCATAGACGCCCGCCTCCAGGCGGTGGCCGAGCGCGCTGTGAAGGACCCTCAACTCCAGGAGAAGCCGGCCGGAACAGTGGCGCTCGACTGGAAGAACGGCCACATCCTCGCGCTCGCACACACGGGAGCGGACGGGGACATCGCCATCAACGGCATCAAGTCGCCGGGTTCCACCATGAAGATCATCACCTCCGCGGCCCTGATCGACCGGGCAGGCCTCACCGCGAACAGCCCCGCACCCTGCACCGACTCCGTGATCGCCAACAGCCAGCAGTTCCACAACGACCCGGGCGTGAAGGCCAACCCCGGCTCCACCCTCACCCAGGCGTTCACGGTGTCCTGCAACACGTCCTTCATCAAGGACGGCTTCCGCTACCTCGTACACGACGGAAACGCCTCCGCCCTGCACGACGAGGCCGTCAATGTCTTCGGCATGGGCAGTTGGTCGATCGGCGGCGGGGTGGCCACGACCGATCCGAGCATCCCCGCGGACGTTCAAGCCGGGGACCAGGCAGCCCAGTTCATCGGCCAGGGCAAGGTCACCGCCACACCGCTGTTCATGGCATCCGTGGCGGCCACCGTACGAGGCATCGGCTTCAGGCAGCCCGTCATCCTGCCGGGACAGCACCAGCAGGCCGCCCCCCGCACCATCTCCGCTCGCACGGCGGGCTACCTCCAGTCGATGATGCGCAGCGTGGCCACCAGCGGCACCGCAGCGCCGCGTCTCGGCGGGCTGCCGGGCGTCGGCGCGAAAACGGGCACGGCGGAGGAGGGAGACCACACCAACGGCTGGCTGACGGCGTACAACTCCCGCATAGCGGTCGCGTCCCTGGTCGAAGGCGGCAGCTCCGGCGTGGACTCCGCCGGGTACGTTGTCCGGCGACTGCTGATCGGCAGCTGACAGCGGCCGGCGCCTACCGGGACTCAGGGAGCATGTTGGGCGTGTGGACGCACCGGTCCACGGATCAGCGAAGCCCCGCACCGGTCGCCTCGGCCATGGGGCTCGTCTGCTTCGCCCCCAGGAGCGCAAGCTCAGCTCATGAAAGCCGACTGAGCCGTCGGCGGCCCGATGGGGGATGCGGCCACGTCCGTCGACGACGGCGCGGCCGCTGTGCGTGAGCGCGCGCGGGGCTCAGTACGCGGAGTTGACGTTGTCGATGGAACCGTAGCGCTGAGCGGCGTAGTTGGCGGCGGCGGTGATGTTCGCCACCGGGTCGGTGACGCTGTCAGCGGTGCCGGCGACGTGGTAGGCGTTGAAGGTGGGGTCGATCACCTGCAGGAGGCCCTTGGACGGGGTGCCCTTCTGCGCGTTGACGTCCCAGTTGTTCTGGGCGTTGGGGTTGCCGCCGGACTCACGCATGATGTTGCGGTGCAGGCCCTCGTAGCTGCCGGGGATGCCCTTCTCCTTCATGACGGCCAGAGACTGCTTGATCCAGCCATCAAGGTTCCCCGCGGTGCCAGTGGTGCCCTTGGGGTCGGTGTGGCTGTCGCTGGACGGAGCCGTGACGCTGCGGGCGGCCTGCGGTGCTTCGGCGGCCTGCGCGGAGGCCGGCATCAGCGTGAGAGCGACGGTCGCGGCGCCGGTGGTGGCGATGCCGGTCAGGGCGAGAGTGCGCAGGCGGGCAAAGCGGCGGCGGGTGGTGATCGCGGTCATGAGAAAGGGACTCTCCTGTCGGACGTCATAGAGGCGCCGGCCGGTATCGGTCGCGGCCTGTAGGGCGTCGGGGCGAGGGCCCCGTGCTGCTGGGCAAGAGCGGGCGGGCCTGGCGTTGTGTGTCCGGTCCGTCCCGCGACTTGCGGCAACGACACACATGGTTAACGGCGGGCAGAGACGGACGCAAGAATGTGACGTACTACCCACCTACGGAGAAATACCTGAAATTGGTCATTCCGGAGCTTTACGGCCTGATAGGGGCCGGGTATCTCTACGATGCCCGATAGGACGTGATCTGGCTCCTATGGGCGGCATCACTCCCCGGGCCCCCTTCCAGCCCCCTCCGGACTCCCCCCGGGCTCCCTCCAGAGGCCGACCGGACCAGATCGAGAGCGCTGATCGCGTTACAGTGCGCTACCGCGATGTCACCGAACTCGGCATCGACGCCGCCGGCCTCCACGAGAGCCCGAAAAAAGATCGGACGGCGATGTCGAGAACCCGTGGCGGGCTCCGTCCCCGTGGTGAGCGCGACCAGAATGGGTCGCACCAGCACTGAGGAGAAACACCATGGCCAAGTACTTGCTGCTGAAGCACTACCGCGGCGCCCCGGCTGCGGTGAACGACGTGCCCATGGACCAGTGGACGCCGGAGGAGATCTCGGCGCATGTGCAGTACATGAACGACTTCGCGGCCCGGCTGGAGAAGACCGGCGAGTTCATCGACGGTCAGGCACTCGCCCCCGAGGGACAGTGGGTCAGGTACGACGGTGAGGGGCGCCCGCCGGTCACCGACGGCCCGTTCGCGGAGACGAAGGACCTCATCGCCGGCTGGATGATCATCGACGTCGACAGCCACGAGCGCGCCGTCGAGCTGGCCGGGGAGCTGTCGGCCGCCCCCGGAGCGGGCGGGAAGCCGATCCACGAGTGGCTGGAGGTGCGTCCCTTCCTGACCGCGCCGCCCACCATCCCGGAGTGCACCATCCATGGATGAGGCGCTGCTCAGGAGCCTCACGCCGAGCGTGCTCGCCGTCCTCGTCCGCCGCGGAGCCGACTTCGCGGCGGCCGAGGACGCCGTGCAGGACGCGCTGGTCGAGGCGGTCCGCGTCTGGCCGGCCGACCCGCCACGGGACCCTAAGGGCTGGCTGGTCACCGTGGCCTGGCGCAAGTTTCTCGACGCGACGAGGGCGGACACCGCCCGCCGCCGGCGTGAGGACCTCGTCGACGAGGAGCCGGCGCCCGGCCCCGCGTCCGCCGTGGACGACACGCTCCAGCTCTACTTCCTGTGCGCCCACCCGTCGCTGACGCCTGCATCCGCGGTCGCGCTCACGCTGCGCGCCGTCGGCGGGCTGACCACCCGCCAGATCGCCCAGGCCTACCTGGTGCCCGAGGCGACCATGGCGCAGCGCATCAGCCGTGCCAAGCGAACCGTCTCCGGCGTGCGGTTCGACCAGCCCGGGGACGTCGCCACCGTGCTGCGCGTCCTCTACTTGGTCTTCAACGAGGGCTATTCCGGCGATGTCGACCTCGCCGCCGAGGCCATCCGGCTCACCCGGCAGCTCGCGGCGGCGATCGACCACCCCGAAGTGGCGGGGCTGCTCGCCCTCATGCTGCTCCACCACGCCCGGCGCGCCGCCCGGACCGCGCCCGACGGCAGTCTGGTGCCGCTCGCCGAGCAGGACCGCGGCCGGTGGGACACCGAGTCGATCGCCGAGGGCGTCGAGATCCTGCAGACGGCGCTCGCCCGCGACCGGCTGGGCGAGTTCCAGGCCCAGGCCGCCATCGCGGCACTCCATGCTGACGCGCCCACCGCCGAGGAGACCGACTGGGTGCAGATCGTCGAGTGGTACGACGAGCTCACGCGCCTGACCGACAGCCCGGTCGTCCGGCTCAACCGCGCAGTCGCCGTCGGCGAGGCCGACGGACCGCGCGCCGGCCTTGCGGCGCTCACGGCGCTGGACACCTCGCTGCCCCGCCACGCCGCGGTGGCGGCGTACCTCCACGAGCGCGACGGTGACCTGACGACGGCGGCACGGCTGTACGCCGAGGCGGCCCAGAAGGCACCCAACCTCGCCGAGCGCGACCACCTGACACGCCAGGCCGCCCGGCTCAACTCACGCGGGTGACGTTGACAGGTGGCGCTCGGAATGTCCCGCGGCGCTCGGCGCGGCGCGCCGGCCAGAGCGGTCGCCCACATCGGAGTCACCCTCCGACATCCTGATCCACGGCCGCCGCGCGTCCGCACCGCACCGCATGTGACAGCGGTGTACGAAACATGTCACAGGGCTCGTACCGCCTGGCGGTGCCGCTTCCCCCCAGAGTCCACCGGGTGGGATGTTTACCGGCCGAAGCGGCCCGCAGCGGGCCGCGGGGAGGGATCGGGGTGGACACCTTGACGCGCCAACAACACCGCACCGGCAACGGCAGATCCGTCGGCCGGGCTCGGGGAATCAGCAGGACCGGCGGAAACGGCACAACACGGGGCCGCCGGGTGGCGGTGACCGCCACGGCGCTCGCCATGGCCGTACCACTGACCCTGGGCGCCACAGGAGACGCGGGGGCGGCAGGGGACCACCCGATCGTCTTCGCCCGCTACACCGCGGCAGCGCCCGTCGAAGACCTCTACGCGATCTCCGCCAGTGGCGGCACACCCGTCGAGCTCACCCACACCTCCACCGTCAGCGACGTAATGCCCAGCTGGTCCCCGGACGGCAAGCGGGTGGCCTTCGTCCGCTATGGATCCGGCGGCGCCATCGACGGCATCTGGACGATGAAGACCACGGGCACCGACCTGAAGGCCGTTCCCGGCACCAAGGGCGCCTCCGACCCGGCGTGGTCCCCGGACGGCAAGCGGATCGCCTACGCCAAGCCGGTCGGTACCCAGCGCGAGATCTATGTGGCCGACATCGACGGCGCCCCCGCCACCCGGCTCACCCACACCGCGGCGGACGACCTCCATCCGACGTGGTCCCCGGACGGCAAGTACCTGGCGTTCAACCGCGCGGACGCGAGCGGGCACAGCAGGGTCATGCGGATCCGGCTGTCCACCCTGGCCCAGACGGCCGTCACCGGGTCCGGCTCCCACGACTGGACGCCCGACTGGTCGCACAGCAACCGGATCGCCTTCAGCCGCGTGGACTCCTCGGGCTTCGCCCACCTCTACCTCGTCCGCCCCGACGGCACCGGACTGCACCGCATCACCTCGGCCCGCCTCAACGACAAGAACCCCTCGTGGTCTCCGGACGGCGGCCGCCTGGTCTTCACCAGAGGCGGTGCCGACGACGCGGATCCCGAACACCTCTACCTGGTACGGGCCGACGGCACCGGACTGACCCAGCTCACCAAGACCGACTCCCATGACCTGGAGGCCGACTGGCGCCCGTAAGGCGCCCGTCAGCGACCGGCGGCCCGCCTGCCCCTGCACAAGAGCGTCCCGGCCCGCGACGGAAACGCGCGGGCCGGGACGGGGCAGGGGCAGGGGGCTGCCGGGAGTTCGGTCAGTGATGGGTCGGGAACACGCAGCGGAAGCTGGAGGCGGCAGTCCGGTCGCCGTGGCCGTTGTAGCGGGACACCTGCGGGTAGCCGCACAGGTTGCGGGTGATCTGCTCGCCGGAGGCGTTGCGCAGGGTGGCGGGCAGGACCTGAGGGGCCTTGCCGTGTTCGACCCAGGTCCTCAGGGCGCCGAGGTCGTCGACGATGGCGCCGCTGCCGTCGTTAAGGCCGCAGTGCGGCGTGCCCGGGGCGAGGAAGAGGCGGTAGAAGTCGTCGACCTTCTTGGTGCCGCCCATTTTCCGCTCGACCTGCTTGCGGTACTCCACGGTGCCCTGGGTGGGGATGTACTGGTCGGCCTGGCCGTGCCAGGTCAGGAGCTTGCCGCCGGAGTCACGGAAGGCGGTCAGGTCGGGGTCGTCGGTGCCGATGACGCGGTCGTACTCGGCCTCGGACTGCCTGAACAGCTGAGTGAACTGGCTGTAAGTGATCGACGAAACGTCGAAGGACGGTTGCTTCTTGAGCCACGTGGTGATCCAGGCGGCGGGCACGGGGAACGGTGCGCCCTTGACGTTGCCGTCGGCGTCGGGCGCGGTGGTGCCTGCCAGGCCGGACAGGGCGGCGCCGACCGGGACGCCGGACCACAGCTTCTTGCCCGACGTGGTGCGCGGGCCGTCCCAGATCTTGCGTACCACGGCCGCGTCGGCCGCGGTGATGGTCAACTCCCGGCCCGCGCACAGCACCTTGGTGCCGATCAGGCTGCGCGGGTCGAAGCCGCACCGCTCGGGGGCGTCGACCAGGCCGTCCTCGGCGCCGTCGAGCGGGTCGCAGGCCTTGACGGCGGCGTTCGTGAAGGCGTCCAGCTCGCATGTGGTCGGATAGGTCTTCTCCTGGTTCATGACCACCTGCGGCCACAGGGTGGCGACCTCGAACTCGTCCCAGTTGACGGCGGGTGCGTTGGCCAGGATGCCGTCGTAGTCCTCGGGGTGGCGCTGGGCCTCCATGTAGCCCTGACGTCCGCCGGTGGAACAGCCGTTGAAGTACGCGTACGAGGCGGGCCTGCCGTAGAAGCGACCGATGACCTCCTTGGCGGTCACTGCCGCCTCTTGCTCGGAGCGGCTGGCGAAGTTCTTCAGCAGCGCCGCATTGACCTGGCCGTCGCCGTTCAGGGCCCAGCTGGTGTCGACGTAGGTGCTGACGCCGGCGTCGGAGGTCGCGGCGGCGTAGCCGTTCTTGACCGCGTAGGCCAGGCCCTTTCCGTAGTCACGGCGGCGTAGGCGCTACCGCCGATCGTCTGGAGGCGGCCGTTCCATGCCTGCAGAGGCAGCCACACCCGCACCTTGGCGTGGTCGCCGACCCCCGGGTGGGTCAGCGTGACCGACACGTCGCAGAACGCCGGTACGTCATCCACGTGGTCCGCGGGCAGCGGCCAGACCTCGGGCACGTCCACGGTGCCCGCCGGGTGCTGTACCGCCGTCACGTTCTCCACCTTGGTGCCGGCCGGGGCCTTGACGGACTGCGGGGAGCAGGTGAGCGGGGTCGAGACGGATGCGGGGCCACGCTGCGGCTGCGCGGACGCGGTCGGCAGGTACACCGCCGCCGTGATCAGCGGTACGCCGGTCGCGAGGGCGGCAAGAAGTCGTCGCCTCATGGTGTTTCCCCAATCAAGAAGTGTGTGTATGCCGGTCAGGCAGTAGATGTGTGCCTTCGGAGCCAGTGCTGGTGGTGGCGTCCGGCCCCGGAGCGGCTGACGTATCCGGTGCGCACTGCGAGCCGCGCTTCCCGGTCCGCCAGGGCCTTGCGTATGCGTGCGATGCGGGCGATGCGCACTATGCGGGCGATGGCTCAGGCCAGTAGGTCGTGGACGAGGTTCGCCAAGATCGCGCTGGTGCGGGAGGTGGAGGGCAGCCGTCTCATGAACGACATCAGCAGGCCGGTGAAGAGCATGACCAGGACGGCGCCGGCGAAAGAGCCCACATAGAGCTTCTGACCCGCGTTGAACTTGCCGGCCGGGCGGGCCTCGGGGCGGTACGGCGCCGGCGGGCGGCGTTCAGCCATGGCTGGTCGTACGCCGCGAGGCGGGTGAGCCTGCGCCGGTCCGCGCGGAAGTCGACGGAGAACAGCCCCGGAAGGCAGGGCCGTGGCAGGGCGACGCCCGACCATGCGTGGACGGTGACCAACAGGTTGCGTGCAGCCAGTCCCGCGGCGCCCGCGCCGAGCACACCCAGCACCGCCGGCCGCCCCACCGGCGCTCCCTCAGCCGCCCGCTTCCGCGCTCCCCCAGCCACGGTCACTGCACTCCTTCCACCCCGCACGTGTGACCACGGCCGGTCATCGCACGAACCCATCGTCACCGCTTTAACTGGTGATGATTCTGGCGTGGGCGTAATCGGGCTGTCAACACATGCGGCCAGCCGCCACCTCACCGAGCCCCGCCGCACAACTGCCCATGCCCAAGCGCCGACGTCCCGCCGCTCGACGAGCCGACCGACAACCTCGACCTGATCAGCGGGCCAATTGGAGAGTGCACTCAACTCCCACCGGGGCGCGTTCATCGCGGTCAGCCACGACGAGCGGTTCGTCAGCGAGATCGGGGTGAACGGCACAGGCAGGCACGCAGGGCCGTAAGCCGCGACTGGAACCCCTGGCGGGGGCGGAGGGAGGACGGGATGCCGGTCCCCCTGGCGAGCTGGGGCGACACCAACCGGAGCGGTGACGGGTCTTGTACATCACCACAACCACCTGTCAAGATGGTGACGTGAATCTTGACCACGTCTTCGTGTGCGGGCACCCGGCGCTCGACTTCGCAGCCACGCTGCGCGCCCGGCGCTCGACCCGGTTCGAGATGTTCGTGACGCCGGACCGGCTCAACGCCTGGTACCTGGAGTCCGGGCTCGTGGACACGATCACGCCCGGCGAGGAGGACGACGTCCGCGAGGCGATCACGGTGCGCGAGGCTGTCTACCAGCTCCTCACCAACCGCCGACTCGGCGAGGAATTCGATCGGCAGGCCCTTGCGGTGGTCAACGCCGCCGCACGCCAGGTCCCGGTGACGCCACAGCTCACCCTGGCGGGGCGGCACACCGACGCGACACCCAAGCAGGCCCTGGCCACCGTTGCCCGACAGGCCGTCGAACTGCTCAGCGGCCCGGACGTCCCACTGCTCAAGGAGTGCGGCAACCCCGAGTGCACGCGCGTCTACATCGACCGCTCCCGGGGCATGCGGCGGCAGTGGTGCGGCATGGAGTCCTGCGGCAACAAGATCAAGGCGGCGGCCTATCGCGCCCGCAAGAAGACGGCGCCCGCGACGGCCGGAAGCTGACCCGGCGGCGACACGTGCGCCCGTCCGACGGGCACACGTGTCCGGGCACATCCGCAGGTGGTCCTCGGCGTGGTCACCATGCGCACCATCGCCCACATCGAGGATATGAACGGTTGCGACCAGGCAGCCGGCCCGCACGCTCCGGTCACGGTACGTGGCACAGGCCGCGTCGGACCTGGAGGACAACCGCCGGCTGCAGCAGGAGCCGACGGAGCGGCTCGCGGCACTGAAGCAGGAAGAGGCTCTGCCGACCGAGATCCTGAGCCTCGCCGAGCGGCACCAGAGTTTCGCGGCCCCGTCCCGACTGCCCGAGCAGGCGCAGGACGACCGGGGCGCGGGCGGGAGATCTCCCGCCCGCGCCCCGGATGCGAGGTCAACGCGGCTTGCGACGCGACGACCCTCACACACGGCCCATCACCTATCAAATAGGTGACATTTGGGAATTGACTTAGGTCCCGCAGTCACGGGAGACCGCCTGCCCCGTGACCCTGCCCTACGACGCACACCCTCCCCCACCGCGGACCCGACACATCAAGTCACGGGACTGTGCCCCTCACTTGACGCCCGCCAGTCTCGAACTCGTTGACCTCGACTGGGACACCGCCACCGCGGGCCCGCTCCGGGGTCCCGAGCCGCGAGTCGATAACGCGGCGGACGCGGAGGTCGATCAGGGACCGCAGGGACTCAACTCCCGCACGACGACCCGCATGTGACCTGCACCCCTCATGCGCTCACACAGATCCGCGACGTCACCACCTTGACGGGTGACGGACTGCTTGCCAAAATATCGTCACCACTTCAACCGGTGACGAGTACATGGGTGTCACCGGACCCGAGACCGATCGAAACCTTCGACCCAGATGGGGAGCACGAACCATGGCAGTCACCTACACCGCCCATGTCGACGTCGACGGAGAGGGGCGCAACGGTGGTCACGTCCGCTCCTCCGACGGCCTCCTGGAGACCCGGCTCGCCATCCCCAAGGAGCTCGGCGGCACGGGCGACGCGACCAACCCCGAGCAGTTGCTGGCCGCCGGCTGGGCCGCCTGCTTCCTCGGCGCCCTGCGCCGCGCCGCCGCCATCCGCAAGATCCGGCTCACCAGCACCACGATCACCGCCGAGATCACGCTCACCCACGGCGACGACGGCGAGTTCTCCCTCTCCGCGGTCCTCAGTCCAGTACTCGGCGGCGTGGACCAGGAAACCGCCGAAGAACTCGCACATGCCGCCCACCAGATCTGCCCGTACTCCAAGGCCACACGGGACAACATCCCCGTCACGCTCAACGCCTCCGGCACCGCGGCCTGACCCACCCCCTGACCGCGGATCCCGTACCCCTCCCCCTCCGGGGCGGGACCCGCCCCACTCACTTTGGACCGGAACGGACGAGGACATGCCCCCAATGGCCCAAACCCCCGACCGCCTCTCCAACCCGCCCCGGCACACCCCCACCGGCCATGTATCCCCCAATTCCCCGGCCGCCGGGGAACTGCCCACCCGCGCCGACCGTGAACGGCCGACCGGCACACAGGTCTGGAGCTGGGCGGGGACCGCGGTGCTGTTCGGGTACGGTCCTGCGGCTTCGAGCCTCGTCTGAGCCCCATGCGGTCACAGGCCCCGGTCATCCGATCGGCAGGGCGACCAGTCATGGCGGCCCTGGGTCTGCGAGGCCGAACTTCTCGACGGACAGGTTGTGCCGGCGATCGGGTTGGCATGCTCCCGTTGACACCCAGGGAAGCCGCCGGAACCGCGCACCCTGGCGAGCCGGCTCGCGTCGGCGGGGCGCGGCGTTCGGGCGCGGCGTTCGCCCAGTGGAGCACGTCGTGGGCGAGACGCGTGTCGGTGACCCGGGGCGCGTCGTCCGGCGAAGGCCCTGGGTGCCGGCAGGGTCCAACCGACCTGGCTGCGGCCGGCCCCGCCACCCCGGGAGACTGGCCTCGGCAGCCGGTGCGCGAATCCCTCGTGGGCAACCGGCTCGAGTGCCTTGCGCGCCGCACCCTGACGTCCTCAACGGCTTCGGGACGGGGGCCCGCTCTGGAGGCCGGATCCCGGCATCACCCGAAAGGCCGAACTCAACACGAGTGGCAGCACCGCAGTCACTTTCGGACAGTAGGAACCATGAACCGTCACCGACGCGCACACCGGCGGGCCCCGTGGATCGCGGGCGGTGCCGCCGTGCTCGTCTTCGGTGGCATCGGTGTTTGGGCGTTGGTGACGCAGGAACACGGCACGCCCCGGCCGACGCCGTCGGGCATCACACTGCCCACGCCGCCCCACACGCCGAAGCCCTCCCCCACACCGTCCAGCAGCCCTCCCCAGCAACCGACACCGTCCAGCAAACGGCCCCAGCCGACACATGGCACGACGACAGCTGTCCCGCCGCCCCCACCGCAACCGAATCCGACACCGGCACAGCCCTCGGCAGCCAAGCCGTCGGCGACGACGCCACCGAAGTCCACACCGGCATCACCCACATCACCGGCGTCGCCGACACCACCGACGAGACCGCCGTCGACACCGCCTCCGACGTCGCCTCCCACACCGCCGTCGACACCGCCACCGACGTCGCCTCCCAGACCGCCGTCGACACCGCCGCCGTCACCGCTGTCGACACGGTGGTACACGAGCCCGGCGGCAACGGCTGCTGCTCAGCGCATGGCCGCCGCCGCGGTGGTCGGCGATCCTGCCTGCTCGCTGTCGGTCGTGGGCCAGCCTGATCCGGCTCTGCTCCCAAGCGGCCTCACGTCGGTGAACACCGGGCGGGCCGGCAACTACTGGTGCCTGATCTGGGACCCGTGACGGCAACTCCAGGGCAGGGCAGGGGACGACAGTGGCCTGTCCCGTTACGGGGCATCGCCCATCGCTGTATGCGGGGAACCTGGCCCGGGGTGCTTTCCGGCCAGGTTCCGTCACACCATATGGCGCAACGCATTCGGGTGAAAATGGATCTCTGAGGGCGTGCCGGTCCGCACCGAAACGCCCCGGTCGACCGAGTCCGGGGCGTTCGATATCAAGGATCCGACATCATCCGCAGATCACGTGCCCGGACGGGGAGCTCGCAGGTGTTGGCGCTGGGCCAGCTCTTTGTCGTCGGCCAGAGCTCCCCGGCCTTGATCACCCGCTCCGGCTCGCCTTCCAGCTCGAAGAGCATCTCGCCCTCCCACATGTAGCCGAAAGCAGGTGTCGGCGAGCATCTCGCGATCGGCTCGGTGCGGCCGATGCAGACGGCAGCGCGGTGCCCGTGTCCTCGTGGTCATGCGGGGAAGCTCGTGTCACAAGAACCGTGTGCGCCCGGTCTAACGGATCGAGCCGAGAAAATGAAAGAGGTACGTCGTGCGCGGAGAACTCAGCCATCGATTACCGCAGCCCCTTTGCCGGGCTTGAAGGCATGCACGGTGACGCCCTGCCGGGACGTCGATGTCGCTCAAGCCTCCTGAACGCCGGAGGAGTTGATACCTGCGGCCGCGATGTGTGTGGTGCTGTGCGAGAGGAAGGATGCCGAATGGACCATGCTGACACGCTGCCGATCGCGGAGTTGCTTGACGAGCGTCGGTACCTGCTGGATGTCGCCTACTGGATGCTGGGCAGCGTCCGTGAGGCAGAGAGTTCTCGACGAGACCCATCACCGGTGGTACGGACTGCCGGACGCTGCGCGCCGACGGATCACGGCTCCCCGGGCATGGCTTGCGAAGACCGCAGGCACGATATGTCTGGGCCGACTCGCTCTGCCCGAGCGGGATGCAGCCGGCCACCAGGAGGTCAGCCTGGTTCTGCTGAACGCTTTGGACTCTCTGTCGCCGGCCGAGCGGGTGGCGTTCGTACGGAATGACGTCTTCGGGACAACACCTGATGCGGTCACCGACATCGTGGGACGAACCGAGCCGGAGTGCGCCGGACACACGGACCAGGCCCGCCGCTGCCTTCGGATGCAGCGCTCACGCCCCACCACACCGCAGCAGCACGACTCCCTCGCCCGCTCCGTCCGCCGGGCCTGCGTCACCGAGGACGCCGAACTCCTGGCTTCGCTGCTGTGCCCGGACGTCACAGCCGTCTTCGACGGCGGCGGCAAGGTCCGGGCTCTGAACAGGCCGGTCCACGGCAGGCGGCAGGTCGCCCACAGCCTGCTGACACTCCTGGCCCGCCGCACGCGCACCACTCTGACCACCCACTCCGTGAACGGCCGTACCGGCCTCGTCGCCCGCTACGACCACCGGGTCGCCGCGGTCATCAGCCTCGACGTCGCCGACCGCCACGTCGCACAAGTCTGGGTCGTCCTCAACCTCGACAAACTGCGCTCCTGGAACCAGCCCCCGCCTCCGGAGACCCCAGCCCACGCCTGAGCTCCTCACAGCGAGAGACGGTCGAACGCTGCATCAGCCGCTTCAAGCAGTGCCGTGTTCTGGCCATGCGACGCGGCAAGTTCGCCATCGCCTACCAGGCCGCGTTGCACCTCGGCGTCTTGCTCGTCCGGGCACGAAGATGACAAGGCCCCATTGTCTACAGGCCCAAGCTTGTGACGAAGGCTGAGAAGGTAGGTGCTACGACCCGCCACTGGCACAGATGGGGGTTCGTCCAGAAGTCGCTGCCGACAATGCGAGGCTCTGAGGGATCGGTGCGGTAGTCGAGCGCCAGGGCAACGTCATCACCGGGGTTGCGATTGATGGCAATCAGCACCGCCTGTTCAACGTCAAGCCAAGGCAGTTCGAGCGGGTCGGTTGCCCTGCTTCCGCGTGCCTCGCGAAAGAAGGCGCAGTACGGATCGTCGGCGAACATGTCCATCGAGCGGGACGCCAACTCCATCTGCTCCGGGCTCGACACGAGGACAAGCGGATCCTTGAACCACGGGATGACCTGCGCCAGCACGGCATCGCCCGGGTGACGCCAGAGGCCGCCATCGATGAGCGACGTCAGTTGGGCGGGCAGAGCAAGTCCACGGACTCTCGAAGGCACCATGGCGCACAGCTTCGCACGGCAGGATGCCTGTTCCGCGGGGGCAAACGGAGCGGGCAGTTGTTCCTGCCGGCACCCATACCGGCATGGAAAGGCCACAGACGGCGTCCCGGCCCGTCGGTGGACCGGGGCAGACACGGCATGGTGCCACCGTTGACCGTGCGGCAATCGCCTCGTCACACCTTCCGCGATCACAGAGCTCCCGGCGGGGAGCCGAGAGAACCGAGACCCGCTGCGAACCGGGAACGCGAATCAAGGAACGTGGCGATCTTGCTCGGGTTCCATACCCACATCACCTTGTAGATGCCTTCCTTCGAGGCAGCTGTCGTCAGGAATGCGATGGGTTCGCCGTCCCGGTACATCATCACGCCCGTACGGCCGTTGGCATCGACGGGCCTGAGGTCCACGCCCCGCCAGAACCGCGGACAGCCGGTCGCCAGGTTGGCCACGCGCGCACGGCCCAGCACAGGTATCCGAGCGGCCCCCCGGATGCCGTTGCCGTCGGACAGACTGACGGCGTCGGGCGTGAGAAGGGCTTCCAGCGAGGCCACATCCCCCGTTCGAGCCGCTGAGACGAAGGCGTCCAGGAGGCGTCGGTGCTCCGCCGCGTCCACGTTCTCCCGCTGGTCATCCGACAGACGCTTGCGAGCACGGCTCACGATCTTCCGCACGTTGACGAGGCTGAGCTGAAGGATTTCAGCGATCTCGGGATAGGCGTAATCGAACGCCTCGCGCAGTACGTAGGCGGCGCGCTCGGTGGGGCTCAGCTTCTCAAGTACCAGCAGCAGAGCCAACTCCAGGGCCTCTGCCCGCTGTGCGCCCACCTCCGGGTCCGAGCTCGTGTCGATGGGCTCCGGTAGCCACGGCCCGACGTAGGTCTCCCGACGCACGCGCGCCGATTGCGCCACGTTGACCGCCAAGCGGGTCGTGGCGCTCGAGAGGAACGCCACGGGGCTGACGACCGCCGAGCGGTCGGTCTTCTGCCATCGCAGCCAGACTTCCTGGACCACGTCTTCGGCCTCGACCGCGCTGCCGAGCACACGGTAGGCGATTCCGAAGAGGCGCGGCCGATGCTGCACAAAGACAGCAACAGCCTCGTCAAGGTCGCTCGTCATGGGGGACGGCTCGAGATCCATGATCCTCCGGTCCTCGTTCCTCCGGTTACGGCAGTCCAGCGGCGGGATCACGCAGCTGCCGCGTGGTCGCGGACGGCTCCGACACGCGGTCCCAGGGCGCTCTCGTGGAGACCGAGGTGCCGGTGGGCATGAGGCGCCGCATGGCCTGTTCGGGTGCTGCAGGATGTGGGGTCACTGAAAGTCACGGCTGCTCCAAATCGCATCTGATCCATAGACCGGGATCGGCCCTTTCCTGTGACAGGACCGGGGCAGAAGGTGCCGCCCGCTGCCGACGAGGAGCCGACGGCAGCCAGACGCACAGTCACACGGTGTTCTGGGCGGCTACGAGGGGGACACCCGTCGGCCTCGCCGAGATGGTGCGCTTCTACCGGCTGCGGTACCGGGTCGAGCAGGACTACAAGCAGGTCGCGGACGAACCCACTCTGTCAATCCCCTCGCGTCGTGGAGATCTTTCAAGCGGCCAGCGCCGAGTCCGACAATGCCTTGCTGGCCGAGACGAGGTGCTTCAGCACCTTGGCCGCGAGGGGATTGCCGTAGTAGTTGAGACGCGATTCCATGAAAACTCGTAGCCCGGTTGCGGATACACACAACTGACCGGGCAGCCCCGCAAAGTGTGACGTCACGAGGTGTGTGACATGGGTCTCTGCGAGCGGCCGTCAGAGCACCACCACCGAGCGCAGATGAGACGGCGGGCGTGACGGAGTCGGCCGAGACGGAAGGGGAAGTCGTCCGAGATACCGCCCTGCTTGCAGTGCAGGGCGGTGAGGCAGACGCCGCAGGCTTGTACCTGGGCCACCGTCTTGCCCGGACAGCGGTCGGGAACGACGATCGTCTCGGTCCGTACGGGTTCGTTCCCACCCGGTGCGACGACGCCGCGTGCCTCAGACCACCCCGAGGTCGAGCATGGTGTCGGCCACCTTGACGAAGCCCGCGATGTTCGCGCCCATGACGTAGTTGTCCGGGGCCCCGTACTCCTCCGCGGTCGCCCGGCAGGTCGTGTGGATGCCGGCCATGATGGCCGCGAGGCGGCGGTCGGTCTCCTCGAAGGTCCAGGCGTCGCGGGTGGCGTTCTGCCGCATCTCCAGTGCCGAGGTGGCCACGCCTCCGGCGTTGACCGCCTTGCCCGGGCCGAACGCCACGCCCGCCTCCTGCAGGAGTCGTACAGCTTGCGGGGTGGTGGGCATGTTGGCGCCCTCGGCGACGGCCACCACTCCCCCGGTCAGCAGGGTCCGCGCCGCGTTCTCGTCGAGCTCGTTCTGGGTGGCGCAGGGCAGGGCGACCGAACACGGTACGTCCCAGACGGAACCGCCCTCGACGTAGTGGGCCCGGATCATGGTCTGGGCGTACTCCTTGATCCGGCCGCGGCGGACTTCCTTGATTTCCTTGATCAGTTCGATGTCGATGCCCGTCTCGTCGACCACGTAGCCGCCGGAGTCAGACATCGCGACGACGCTCGCGCCGAGTTCGTGTGCCTTCTGGGCGGCGTAGACGGCGACGTTGCCGGAGCCGGACACGACGACCCGCCTGCCGTCGAAGTCCTGGCCGCGTTCGGCGAGCATCTCGGAGACGAAGTAGACGGTGCCGTATCCCGTGGCCTCGGTGCGTACGTGGGAGCCGCCCCAGTGCAGGCCCTTGCCGGTGAGCACGCCGGACTCGTAGCGGTTGGTGATGCGCTTGTACTGGCCGAAGAGATAGCCGATCTCGCGGGTGCCGACGCCGATGTCGCCGGCCGGTACGTCGGTGTGCTCACCGAGGTGGCGGTGGAGTTCGGTCATGAACGACTGGCAGAACCGCATGATCTCACCGTCCGAGCGGCCCTTCGGATCGAAGTCGGAGCCGCCCTTGCCGCCGCCGATGGGCAGACCGGTCAGCGCGTTCTTGAAGATCTGCTCGAAGCCGAGGAACTTCACGATGCCGAGGTTCACGGACGGGTGGAAGCGCAGGCCGCCCTTGTACGGCCCCAGCGCGGAGTTGAACTCCACGCGGAAGCCCCGGTTGACCCGTACCTGGCCTTCGTCGTCGACCCAGGGTACGCGGAAGAGGAGCTGCCGCTCCGGCTCGCACAGTCGCTCCAGGATCCGGTGGCGCGTGTATGCGGGGTGGCGGGCGAGCACCGGTTCCAGGGACTCCAGCACCTCGCGGGCCGCCTGGTGGAACTCGGCCTGTGCGGGGTCCCTGGCCTGGACGGCCGCGTAGACGTCGGCGGTCAGGCGCAGGTCCGCGGGCGGCGTGTACTGGACGATCATGGACGTACCTCCTTGTACGGCGTTGCACGGGGAGGTACGGCAGATCGCATGGCTGTTACTCAGCGGACCGTCAGGCCGCCGCTGACTACCAGCGTCTCGCCGGTCAGACAGGTGCCGTGGCTGGTGAAGGCCGGGCCCTGGGGCGCGTACGGGGAGAAGTTCGAAGAGAGCCTCCGGAGCCGGCAGCTGCCCGACACCCGGGCGGCCCTGCGCGTCCACGCGGGCCTGCCGGACGACGGTCACGACCACACGGTCGCAGACATCTGGGGTTGACTGTTGCCAAGCCCGGGTTGCTCGGATCATCCGGGTGTCAGGCATCAAGCTGTTGCCATCCCGCCGGTCTGTCCATTTCACTGCGACTGGCATCACAGGTGCCTGAGGATTGCGGCTATGGGATTGTCGACGGCGTTTACGGAACTGTTCGATGTGGAGCATCCGATTGCTCTGGCCCCGATGGGCGGGTCGGCCGGTGGCTCCCTGGCGGCGGCGGTCTCGCGTGGCGGCGGGCTCGGACTGCTGGGCAGCGGGAACGGAGACCAGGACTGGCTGGCCCGCGAACTGCCCGTCCTGGCCGGGGAGGGCGCCGGGAAGCCTTGGGGTGTCGGCTTTACGACGTGGGCGATTGACGTCGATGCGATCGCGCGGGCGCTGGAGCACAGGCCGGCGGCGGTGATGTTGTCCTTCGGCGACCCCAGTCCGTTCGTGGAGCGCATCCGCAGTGCGGGCACGGCACTGATCGTTCAGGTGACCGACCTGGAAGAGGCCCGGAGGGCGGTGGACCTGGGCGCCGATGTCATCGTGGCGCAGGGCACCGAAGCCGGCGGGCACGGATCCCGGCACGGACGGTCCACGCTACCGTTCGTGCCCGTCGTGGTGGACCTCGCAGCGCCGGTGCCGGTGCTGGCGGCCGGAGGTATCGCCGATGGCCGCGGCGTGGCGGCCGCCCTGGCGCTGGGAGCTGCCGGAGCACTGCTCGGCACCCGCTTCCAGGCCACGACCGAGGCCCTGGTCGCCCCCGAGACCGCCAAGGCGATCGTCGAGGGGCGCGGGGAGGACACCGAGCGGAACCGGGTGCTGGACATCGCCCGCAGCTCGCGGTGGCCGTCGAAGTACACCGCGCGCACCCTTGGCCACCCTTTCCTCGACGGATGGCGGGGCAGGGAGGACGAACTCGCGGCCACTCCTCGTGCCGCCCAGCAGGCATACCAGGACGCCTTGGCACGAGGCGAGATCCCCGCATTGCCGCAGTGGGCCAGCGAGGCCGTCGACCTCATCAACGACCTGCCGTCTGCGGCCGATCTGGTGGGCGCCCTGGCCGCCCAGGCCGAGGAAGCGCTGGCCCGGGCCGGCACGCGCTGACCGCGAGGGCCGGGAACCAGCGATCACGGTCGGACCGCCCGCTGCCCCCTCACGGTGGACAGCTCGGGACGGGTGCGCGACCGTCGCGGGTTGTGCAGCTCGACCTGCACCCGGGCCCAGGGCACTCCATCAGCGCTTTGTCCACGCAGGCGCCGACGGAGCCCCTTGAGGGCAGGAGGTCGGAGGCGCGGTCCGGCCTGCGGGTGGCGATTGCCAGAACTCATGGGAACACCTGCGGGGCATGACGACCTTCGATGGGTGTTGGGGGGAGATACCCCAGCGTTGCGCGAACTCGGCTGCTCCGTCGGTGTGTTCGACAGCGGCGGCTGGCGGCCCACAACCTCGTCACCGTCGCCCCGGGCTGCTCACCGGTCACGCGCTCCCATCGCCACTGCGCGACTTCCCCCTTCCCGGCCCGAAACCCGGTAACCGCAGCCCCAGTTCTCGCATCCGCCAGCGGTCCACCACACACGCCGGGAACTGTGTTGAAAGGATCCGGCCGCTGCCGGACAGGACAGGTTGTGGAATCCATGACGGAACAGGAGACGCGCCGGAACCGCCAGGCGCGCTTCGAAGGACTGGCGCATGTGGTGGCGGAACCGCTGCACCGGTATCTGCTGCGACGGACGAACCCCGACATGGTCGAGGACATCTTGTCGGAGACGATGCTGGTGCTGTGGCGCCGCATCGACGACGTGCCCGGGCTCGGAACCGGGCCCACGCCCGATCCCGATGACGTGCTGCCGTGGTGCTACGGAGTGGCACGGGGCTGCTTGGCCAATGCCCGCCGCGCTGACGGACGCAGGCTCCGCCTGGTGGAACGGCTGATCCGGACACAGCAGCACCCTGCGACAATGGCCGCCGATCACAGCGACCTGCACGCCGCGCTCGACGGCCTTGGAGAACTGGACCGCGAGATGGTGCGACTGTGGGCATGGGAGGGCCTGGCGCCGCGTCAGATCGCGGAAGTGACCGGGCTCACCTCCAACGCCGTGAGCATCCGGCTCCACCGGGCGAAGAAGAAACTCGCCGCACAGCTGCAGCTGACGCGAAAGAACGCCGAACGGCTCGGACACAAGCCAGATGAAGGAAGGAGCAGTCAGTGAATGACGACGAGTTGCTGACCCGACTGAGGGCTGCGGACCCGGCACTGACCCCAAGAGCTCCGCTGCCCGACATCAACCGTCTTGTGGAGGCTGCCTTGAACACCGACACCATGCCCAAGTCAGAGCAGACCGCGACCGGCATCACTACCAGCCCTGCGGATGCCGTCGCGGGACGGCAACGCCGCCGTCGCCTGACACTCGCGGCGGCTGCCGGCCTGCTCATGCTCGGGGGCGGGATCGTGGGCGGAGTCATGGCGAACGGCGACAGCGGTCACTCGTCCGCGTCCGGGCCGCTGAAGCTCACCGCGGCGAGCGGTACTGCCGACGCCAAGTGCCTGGAACCGACCCCCGACCGACTGCGCCAGTACCCGACGCTCTTCGAAGGAACGGTCACCTCGGTCAAGGGCTCCTCGGTCTTCTTCCGTGTCGATCACTGGCTGCACGGTGGTGACTCGGACACGGTACGGCTCAACAGCAACCCCGACGAGCCGGAGAGCCTGACGTTCTTGGCCGGAGAGCACTACATCGTGGCCGCTACCAAGGATGGCACCGTCCCGCAGTGCGGAGCGAACATGGCCTCGAACGAAACCAGGAGCAAGTTCCGTCAGGCGTATGGGAAGTAGACGACACGTCAGCGGTCTGCCGCGCCGACCGTGGGATACGGCGCGGCATCACCGTACCGCTCCGGGCAGCGGATCGGCGACGCGACCGTGCTGCACTGCTTCGGCACTCCTGTCGAAGGCCAACCCGCGCAGTGCGAGTTGCTGCACCCCTGCGCCCCTGCGCCCCTGCGCCCCTAGAGATTGCGTTGATACCAGGTGCCTGGTTTACCACCGAGATCGGCTGGGTCGGCCGGGCCGACCGGGACGAACCCGGCCTTGGTCAGCACTCTCTGGGACGCAACATTCTCGCTGGCGGCACCCGCCCTGAGTACGTGCAGCCCGTACCGCGCCGCCGCAAGCCTGCACAGTTCGAGGACGGTCTGCGTCGCCACGCCGCGGCCCGCGGCGTGCTGCGCGACCCGGTAGCCGAGCTGCGCACCGCGATCCTCGATGTCGACCAGGTTGAACCTGCCGAGTACCGAATCGTCGTCGGCAACGAGTACATGGAAGGCGCAGATGCCGGCCTCCTGCTCAGCCAGCAGGGCGTTGTACCGATCGGTGAACTGGTCGAAGAAGTCGTCGCCGCGATCGGAGACCGAGGCAGCGAAATAGGCGCGGTTCTCCAACTCGAAGGCCAGGACCGCCGAGGCATGGCCGGCATGCAGCCGCTTCAGCTCGGGCATTGGCCGACTCTATCCAGATGATGCCCTGAGGCCACCCGAATTTCCGCGGGCGGACTGGCTGGACCCGGCCTGGGCCACGGCGGGCAACGAAGATCTGGTCCTTCGACCTCGGTCTCGTCGGTTCAAGTGAGGGGCAGCCGCATGATCGTCAGGTCGAGCCAGCGGCCGAACTTAGTTCCTACCTCTCGCACCGTGCCGACGTGGTGGAACCCGGACCGTTGGTGCAGCCGGATCGACGGGGTGTTCTCTGCCTCGATGTCGGCGATCATTACGTGATGGCCGGCCTCGCGCGCCGCGGCGATGAGGGTGTTGAGCAGCGCGGAGCCGACGCCGAGCCCGTGCCGGCGCGGGTGGACGTAGACCGAGTTCTCCACCGTGTGGCGATACCCGTCCAGTTGCCGCCACGGGCCGTAGACCGCGAACCCGGCCACCTCACCCTCCGCGTCGGCCACGAATGCCGATCCCCGCTCCAGGTGGGCCGCCAACCAGGCGGCTCCCTCGGCGGGGGACTGCGGGGTCTGCGTCCAAAGGGCCGTCGACTGCTCGATCGCGTGGTTGCGGATCGCGCGGATGGCCTCCGCGTCGCCCGGCTGTGCGGGACGCACGATCACAGCCACTGAGCTTCTTTCGTATATTGGATTCATGTCCAACATAGTAGATCCTCTGGTGGGGCAGATCGCTGCCCGCGTCCGCACAGAACGAGAACGCCGTCAGTGGACCCTGGCCCAGCTCGCGGATGCCTCCGGTGTGTCCCAGGCCATGATCAGCAGGATCGAGCGCGGCGAGAGCAGCCCCACCGCCGTCGTCCTCGGCAAGCTGTCGGCCGCATTCCAGCTCAGCATCGCCTCCTTGCTCACACTCGCCGAAGGGCCGCAGGACGACACGGAGGCGGTGGCAGGCGTGCGTCACCGGTCCGAAACGGACGAGTGGCGGGATCCGGGCACCGGCTACCGGCGCCGCCAGATCACCGGCCCCCACTTCCCCGCGGAGGTCGCCGAGATTCGCCTGCCGGCCGGGGCGCGTGTCCCGTATCCGGCGGCGGCCTTCGCCTTCCTGCGGCAGGTCGTCTGGGTCCTCGACGGCCACCTGACCTTCCACGACGGCGACACAGTGCACGAACTCGACGCGGGCGACACCATCGAACTCGGCGAGCCCGCCGAGCGCGTCTTCGCCAACACGACCGACACCGAGTGCCGCTACGCCGTCATCCTCTCGCGCGGCACCCAGCCATGAGCCGCCCTCTCGCCAGAAGCGGCACATTCCTCCTCGCCTCCGTAGCCGGAACGGCGATCGCGAACAACTACGCCATCCAGCCCGCGCTCACCGCGGTCGCCGCCGACTTGGACGTCCCCCTCTCCGTGATCGGCCTCGTCCCCACCGCCGCGCTCGCAGGCTGCATGACCGGATTCGCCCTCCTGCTTCCCCTCGCCGACCGCCTCGCCCCCAACCGCCTCGTGGCCGCACAGCTCACCGCCCTCGCCGCCGCACTCACCTTCGCCGTGGCGGCACCCAGCGCGAGCGTGCTCCTGGCCGCCTATCTGCTCATCGGCGCCACCGCCAGTGTCGCGGCCCAGGCCAGCAGCATCGCGGGCCGGCATGCCCCGCCCGGGCGTCGCGCGACCGGCGTCGCCACGGTGGCCGCAGGGATGTCGGCAGGCATCCTGCTCAGTCGCCTGACAGGCGGAACCCTCACCGACATCCTCGGCTGGCGGCGGATGCTCCTCGTCTTCGCCGCGATCGCCCTGCTCGGCGCCATCGCCGCCGCCACGCTCCTGCCCCGGCAGCGCCCGCGCTCCGACCAGAGCTACCGCGCCGCCCTCACCTCACTCCCCCCGCTGCTGCGCGAGTTCCCGCAGCTGCGGCGTGCGGTAGTCGTCGGCGGGCTGTGGTACTTCGCCTTCAACCTCATATGGGTCACTCTCGCGCTCGCCCTGGCCGAACCGCCCCACTCCCTCAGGCCGACCGCCATCGGCCTGTACAGCCTGGCCGGACTCCTCGGGCTCGCCGTCCTCCCGGTCACCGGACGCCTCACCGACCGGCACCGCCCGACCGCTGTGATCACCACCTGCATGCTGGCCGCCGCGGCCGGAACCACGCTGCTGGCCACCGGTCTGAACACCCCGCCGACCATCGTCCTCGGCCTCGCCCTCATCGACGCCGGCTGCTTCGCCGCCCAAGCCGCCAACTTGAGCCGCATCATCGCGCTCGACCCGCAACGCTCCGGCAGTCTCACCAGCGTCTACCTCGTGCTGTACTTCACGATCGGCACCATCGGCACCGCCCTCGCCGCACCCCTGCTCAACACCCTCGGCTGGCAGGGCACCACCCTCACCGCCCTCGCCGCCCTGCTCCTCGCCACCCCCCTCGGACGCACCGGCGCCGGGCAAATCCGCAGCGAACCGACCGACGACACAGGCTGCCGCTTCGTCCCACGGTCGAGAAATACGTGACCGGCACCTACGTCGTCACTCGTCGGGCAGGGCGAGCGCCAGCTTGCCCGTGACGCGGCCGTCAAGGAGGTGCCGGACGGCTGCTGCGGTCTCGGCGAGCGGGTAGACGCGGTCCACGACAGGGCTGAGCGTGCCCGCGTCGATGAGAGCGGTCAGGTCACGCAGCCCATCGGCGTGCTCGGAGGAGATGAAGGTGCCCAGGTGCCGGCCGGTGAACGGGGACAGCATCTGTGCGCGCAGTTGCCGGTCAGTGCCGCCGAGCCAGAGTCCGTTCGTTTCGCCGCCGGTGATGACCAGCCTGCCGCGGGGTGTGAGGGCTCGGCACAGATCCCGCAGACTGCGGTTGCCCGCGATGTCGATGATGGCGTCGTAGCGTCGCGGGCCGGCGAGGAAGTCCTCGCGGGTGTAGTCGATCACATGGTCGGCGCCCAGCGCCCGTACGGCGCCGAGCTTGGGAGTGCTCGCGACGGCCGTGACCCGGGCACCGAAGGCGTGGGCGAGCTGGACCGCGAAGGTGCCCACGCCCCCTGCGGCTCCCGTGATCAGGACCTGCTGGCCCTCCCGGACCTGGCCCTTGTCGCGAACCGCCTGGAGTGCGGTGAGCGCACTGACGGGTATCGTCGCCGCCTCCTCGAAGGTGAGTCCGGCCGGCTTGGGAGCGATCCTGTCGGGACGGGTGGCGGCGCATTCGGCGAACGCGGCGACTGCCGTGCCATAGACCTCGTCGCCGGGCGCGAAACCGGTCACATCGGAACCGACCGCCTCTACGACACCGGCGATGTTACGGCCGGGGTTGGGGAGCTTCGGCCTGCGCAGACCGCTCACGGGCCGGACCGCGTACGGCAGACCGGCCATCATGTGCCAGGTGCCCCGGTCCACGCTGGAGGCGCGCACCCGTACCAATACCTCGCCCGACCCGATGCCCGGCTGGACGAGCCGCGCCGTACGCAGCACGGCTTCCGGCTCGGCGCCGTACCGCTCCTGCACGACGGCCGCCATCGTCCTGGTCCCACCGGCGGTCGCGATCGGCTCGCTCATGTTCCGTCACTGCTCCCGGTTCCGTCTCCCGTGTACTTACGGCGTAAGCATTACTTACACCGTAAGTACAGCACTTACGGCGTAAGCTCGTCAACGCTGGGAGACCACGAGAGGAAGTGACCGCCCACCGTGACCCGACGTACCACCCCGCGGCCGACCCGTGAGACGCTCACCCGGCAGCGGGTGCTGCGCGCCGCCGTCGAACTCGCCGACACCGGAGGCCTGGAGACACTCAGCATGCGCAAGCTCGGCGAGACCCTCGGAGTCGAGGCGATGTCCCTGTACAACCACGTGGCCAACAAGGAAGACCTGCTCGACGGCATGGTCGACCTGGTCTTCGGCGAGGTCGAACTGCCCATGCCGGAGGACGACTGGCGTCAGGCGATGCGACAGCGGGCCATCTCCATGCGCCACGCGCTGTCCCGCCATCGCTGGGCCATCGGGCTGATGGAGTCACGGTCCACCCCGGGCCCGGCCACCCTGCGTCACCACGACGCCGTTCTCGGCTGCCTGCGTCAGGGCGGGTTCTCCCTCACCCTGACCGCCCACGCCGTCTCGGTCCTCGACAGCTACATCTACGGGTTCGCCCTGCAGGAGAAGGCCTTGCCCTTCGACACCCCGGACGAGACCGCCGAACTGGCGGAGTCCATCATGAGCGGTTTCGGTGACGGCGAGTACCCGTATCTGACCGAGATCGCGACCGCTCACGTCATGCGTCCCGGGTACTCCTACGGCGACGAGTTCGCATACGGGCTGGACCTCATCCTCAACGGCCTCCAGCAAGCGGCGGCCTGAGAAGTCACCGACACGGCGCAACGCCGGCCTTGCAGTCCGCCCTTGCAGGCCGGCGGGGCTGCGATGCATGCCGCGACAATCTGGGCGTCTTGGCGAACTCGCCCGCCCGGACTCGGCCAGTTGATGCAGGTGCACGAACCCGCCGGGGTCCCGGACCTCGCCCATGACGGAGGCGACATACCGGTGCGTGCGCGCGAGCATCCACGGCAGATCAGATCGATTGACGTCTCGCCAGATCAACATCAGCAGCCCCGAGGACGGACCGTCGCGGTCATGCGACGGCAAGTGCTCGCGCCCGCTGCAGCCACCGCAGAGTCGGCTCCACCCAGGCAGCACCGTGAAGGGTCTCCGCACCACTCGGTCATCCACCGCCGTCGCCGGGTCTCCCCCGGGCAGGCTCGACAGCCGGCGCAGCAGCTTCGTCACCCCGCGTCGGCAGCCCGCCGACCAGTTCGCCGCTCTCTCGCCGTACCTGCGGGCCCACATCACCTGGTTCGGGACCTACGCAACCGACGAACTGGCCCTCAAGCCCGCCGTGTTCAGCTCCGCCTTGCGGGAGGCTGACTTCTCCGCCCAGGACCTGTCGGTCTGGCGGCGATGGACAAGTCGCCGCCGCCGCCCGGCTGGCACCTGGAGGCCGGCGACACCACGCTGCTGGTGGGCCGCACTTCTAGTGCCCCGACCTCGTGATCGGCCCACCGTCGCGAACAGGCCGACCGATGTCAGACGGCCAACTGGGCCTGACCCACGCCGTGAAGTCCGCGAAGTCCTTTCGCAGGTATTGCGGATCGGACGGCTTCAGCCGGACCTGTTGACGACTGTCCGCCCACCAGACCTCGAATTCGGTGACGGTGCCCTCGGCGGGCCAGCGTTCTGCCTGCTCCGGCAACAGCAGGACGTCGACGAATCCCCCGACGTCCAAACCGATGTCCACAAAGATCCCGATCGCCCCAGGTCTGGGCACCCTCACGACAGTGCCCCGGAAGACCAGCCCAAAGCGCAGATCCCCCCGAATCCGTTCCCACTCCGCATCCGTAACCACAGGAGACATCCTCGCAGCCTCGCCGCGCGAGTCGGCGCCTTCGGTGGCGGCCACGACTTCCCGCTCGATGCGGCCGAGGCTCGGTGCGCGTGCACCCCGGGCCGGCCGCCCGCCGGGCTGATCGATGTCACTTCCCTGAGCTGAACCTCAGGCGAGGGGGACGGTAGCCCAGATCGATCTGGTGCCGTCGCGTTCTATGCGTGTGCCGAGTGCTCGGGCAGAACTGGCGACGATACCCAGGCCGCGGCCGAACCCGGAGGCGTTGTGCCAGTGCTTGGCAGAATTCACAGTCCCTTGATCACGCACCTGGATCCGAAGGTGGTTCCTATTGCGTTGCAGGTTGGCTCTGATGACGGTACTTCCGGTGTGCACAATGGCGTTCGTGGCGAGTTCCGTGGCGATCAATAGTGCCGTATGGCGAATGTCTTCGTCCGTCAAGTGTTGCTGGTCGAGCCATGAGCGAGTCAGGTACCGACAGACCGGGACGGCGCGGTCCACGGCCGGGAGTCGGAAGGTGATGGTACGCGATCGGGACCACTCATCAGTCAACACACGAGCCGAAGGCGTGTTGGGCCATCGCTCGATTTCTTGGCGGGAAATGGTGATAGGCACACATGCACGTGCAGTCGTTAACATGACTCTCCTGGTACTCACGAGGGCGCATGGACAGGAAGATGATGATTCGGAGCTGCGCGCGGTAACGTCAGTGACGCAGCTCGAGAGATTTTTCACGCATGAAAGGGAAATAGCTCGGCACCGTGCGTCGATGCACGGCTTGCGGTGCGAATCGACGGCGCTCACACGGTAGGGGGCGCATGCGCGTGCCGACTCTCCGTTGTTTCCACGAACCCCTCCTCACACATCTAGGGCGCAGTGCAGTCGGACAACGGGCGCTTTGGCATGCTCGCGAATTGCTCCTGATTCGCCTTCCCCTGGGCCGGAGACGGCGAAACCACCGCACCTCGATGGAGCGGCGGCCTGTCAAGCTGATCGCGCACTGGGAGTACAAGCGCTCACAGAGCTCCTTGTTCCGCAATCTGCTCCTCTTCAGCCGGGGCCGTAAGCAGCGCGTCAGCCGACGCCGGCGCCGACGTCGGCTGACGCATCCAACCCCTCTCGCGGGGTGCCCATCGCGGCAGCCCGTCCTTCAGCGACCGACACAAAGCCGACGCGCTCCATGGGTTGGGCAACCACTCCCCCGGAGAGGACGGGCGGCCCACCGTTGGATGTAACCGTTATCCGGCTAGTTGGCATATGGCAGCAACAGGTGACAGTGTTCCAACACCCGAATGGCGTACTTCGTATGATGGAATATTCGTTCAGGTGTGCCCTGGAGGGCTCAGCGGTGACGTTTCGGCGCGTCGGAGTGGCGCAGCAGATCGGCCGGCGGGGTGCCCGCCGGCCGATCGACGACGCTCGGACTGTCGGCGACATCGTGCACGAGAGTTGCCGCTGACATCCGCGTGAGTACAACCCCGACGAGCCGCCAACGTGGCTTAAAATCCGCCGCCGCACATTTCGTCCGCCTGCCCGTCGCCAGTCTGGTCTTGGGGTCCAACTTGGTGATTCAGCAGCCGACTTCAGTCAGTCCCTGCACGTCAGGACAATGGCAATCACCAGCCTCAGCGCACACTCCTGTGGGAGCCGTAGATGTGGTCTCACGTGGATCAGAGGCCGTGGCGTACTCCGATCGGGTGATGCAGGGACCGCTCCTCTTGAGGTGTCACTCGTCCGTGCTGCATTACTGGATTACGAACCGGCGGGTTGCCCATCCCTTTCCGGGGACGTGACTGCTACCCGTTCCGGTCGTCACTCCCAGCACGCGAAGTGCGCGGCGATCCCGGTCGAGTTCTCGTTCCCGATGCAGGACGTCCCCTGAGATGAGCGGGGCCCACTCCCGTCGGCGTCGTTGCCAAT
This sequence comes from Streptomyces sp. NPDC086549, assembly GCF_044746205.1. Classification (NCBI taxonomy): domain Bacteria; kingdom Bacillati; phylum Actinomycetota; class Actinomycetes; order Kitasatosporales; family Streptomycetaceae; genus Streptomyces; species Streptomyces sp. NPDC086549. The sequence continues at coordinate 160,552 of NZ_JBIVBS010000011.1, forward strand.
GAGCTCGTATGCCGTCTTTCCGAGGGAGTGTCATCGTGATTCGTTCTGGTCTTCCCGCCGCCACCGTTGCCGCCGCTGTAGCGGCGGGCTCCGTAGTGGGCATTGCCCCCCTGGCCATGGCGGCGTCGCGGCGATGAGCGACTTGGGGATGGGCCCCCTGTCCCCTGCCCCGGCGCACGCCGGGCTTGGCTCCCCCCGGACCGACGCGCCCCCGGTCCGGGGGGCCGTGAAAGCCGAGCATTCACCGTCGCAGGGTCGGCGACGGTGAATGCTCGGCCCGACCGGCGACAAGTTGCCCGTCGCCGGCGGGCACAGCCGCGCCCTCGCGGTGTGCTGCGGTGTTGCCGAGATACGCGCTCGCCGCGAGAAGCGATGGCTCCATTCTTCACATGGCGAGGTCATCATGCTGGTTGTCGCCTTTCTCAACTCTCTTGGCCGAGCCTGCCTCCTGGCATCCCGGCTCCTGCTTCCGGCACGCGCCTGCTCTCCACCCGCAACCGAGAGCGCCAAGTCACCACGTGCCGACGGATCTGACGCAACGCCCCATGACACAGGGCGCATTCAAAGAATTGCAGGGGATAACGGGTGAGCATCCACCCCCTGTCCGACACACACCGATACCGGAGCTGGACGTGCCGAACTCTATTCCGGTCATGCTTTCCGGGGGGCCGAACTGGGTTCCCGTTCCCGCCATATGGGAAGTCGAGTCCCTCGCAGCCGAACCCAAAGTGAAGATCCTGTGCGGGAACGCCTATGAACACTTCGAGTTCTCGGGATCTTACTCCGCACGGGAAGGCGAGCAAATGCCCGTCTACCGCTGGTGCCGTCGAACTTATGTGGCCGAATAACCCATCAAGTTCCTGAAGGGGAAACTCCATGATCAATCCACTCTCGTCTGCGAGTGACTCGTGAGGCGGCTGGCCGGGGCACGCGCCCGGCAGGCCGTGGTCACCGGAATCGGGCTGTGTCTTCCGGGATCGGAGTCGGCGGTGTTCACCGCGGACGATCTCTGGCGCATCGCCTCCACCGGAACGTCATGCCTCGTCAAGAAAGGTGTCTACTACGGCAGCGTGGACCTGTCGAAGGAGACGTTCGAAGAACGTGTCCCCGGCGTTCCCGAGTTCTTTTCACGCCACTACACGGACGCCCACCGTTTCGGACTGGTGTCCCTGACTCAGGCATGCACGGATGCCGGCCTCGATGTCCAGCGCGATCTCGAAGAGGCCGCCATCCTGGTGGGCCGCGGCGGCGTGGATGCCAACATCGACAGCTATCTCGCCGTGCTGAGAGCCGATCCGGCGACCTATCCCGTCGCCGAGGCACTGGAGATGTTCGTCGCCGCGGAGCAGGCCGTCACCCCATCGGATGTCGCTCTGGTCCAAGGCGCGCTCACTCGGTCGAAGGGGGCCAACTTCACCGTGTCGTGCGGCTGCGCGTCCTCGGCCCTGCAGATCGGCAACGCCCAGCGCCTGATCGCCGCCGGCGAGGTCGACATCGCCGTGGTGACCGGGGTCGATGTCTTCAGCGTCACGCTCATCCGCAACATCCAGCGTCTGCTGAGCGGAGCCCAGCAGACCTACGACGCCATGCGATCTCAGGACATGCCCAGCCTGCTGCCGTCGTTCGACGCTCTGATGCGTCCCTATGACCGGCGTGCCGACTGCATCAACCACGGGGAAGGGTCCGCGACCGTCATCATCGAAAGCCGGGAACACGCCTTCGGACGGGATGCGCGCCTCTACGGTCAGGTCCTGTCGCAGGCCACCACCCGCGACGGGCTCGCCAATCCCCTGGCCTGCGACGATACCGGGAAGGCACTGGTGTCCGCGGTGCGTCGATGCCTCGGTGACACCTGGGAGATCACCCAAGTGCCCTACGTCCACGGCGGCAGCGACGGCAACGTGGTGGTCACGACGTTCGAGGCGAATGCGGTCCGGGAACTGTACGGTCCTGCGTCCCACGACCTGCTCATGTCCTCGCAGGAGGGCTGCTTCGGCCACAACGGCGCCCCAGCGGGCTGTCTCGGGGTGGCTCTGACCCTGCTGATGATGAACCACGGCCAGGTGTGTCCGACTGCCAACTGCGAGGAGCCGGCAGACTGTCTGACCTTCGATCCGGTTCCGGGGACTGCGCCCCGCCCCCTCGACTTCGACTACGCCTTCAGCTTCAACTACCAGGTCGGGGGCGTGAAGAGCGCGATCCTGCTGGGAAGCCCCGACGTCTGAGCCTGTCCGTCGCTCGACCGTCCCGGGGGGGGCGCCGCCCTCTCCTCCCCCTGCCTGCCCCGCCTACCGCGCGGCCTGCCACGCGGCACACCTCCCTCTCCCTGCGCAGCACCCGTTCTCACCTCTCCCATGGACGACAAGGAGACTCCCGTGGTCGTGGCCAACGACAAGCATCGCCCGCGCCTCGCGTACGCGCCCATCGCCGTCATCGGTATGGGCTGCCGACTCCCCGGAGACGCCGACTCCCCAGCCGCCTTATGGCGCTTGTTGGTGGAGGGCCGTGAAGCGGTGGGCGCTCCGCCGCCCGGCCGCGAGATGACCGGCCCCGGGGAGGCGGCGCCGACCGGCGGACAACCCGCCTTCCAAAGGGGCGGATACCTGAAGGACGTGGCCCGGTTCGACGCCGACTTCTTCGGAGTCGCCGGTCGCGAGGCCGACGTCCTCGACCCCCAGCACCGGCTCCTGCTGGAGGTCGTCTGGGAGGCCCTTGAACATGCCGGGTTGCCTCCCGACCGGCTCGCCGGCTCCCCAACGGGCGTCTTCACGGGCCTGAGCTACAACGACTACATGGACCAGCTGGCCGGCCAGCCCCAGGAACTCGAAGGCTCCATCCTGACAAACGGTCACTGCGTCGCCGCGGGCCGCGTCTCCTATCTCCTCGGCCTGCACGGCCCCAGCATCGCCCTCGACACCGCCTGCTCGTCCTCCCTGGTCGCCTTCCACCTGGCCTGCTCCGCGCTGCGCCGCGAGGAGTGTGACCTCGCGCTGGCCGCCGGGGTCACCCTCATGCTCGCCCCTCGCATCACCCGGTCCTTCGCCAGGATGGGCATGCTGTCCCCGACCGGGCGCTGCCACACCTTCGATGCCGCCGCGGACGGATTCGTCCGCGGCGAGGGGTGCGGCGTCGTCGTCCTCAAGCGCCTGGCCGAGGCCCGCAGGGACGGCGACCGCATCCTCGCCGTCGTCCGCGGGTCGGCCGTGAACCAGGACGGCCGCTCCGACGGCCTCGCCGCCCCGTCCCCCACCGCCCAGCAGGCTCTCTACCGCACGGCACTCGCCCGCGCCGGGGTCGACCCGGCACAACTCTCCCTGATCGAAGCCCACGGCACCGGTACCCCCGTGGGTGACCCGGTCGAGTTCGCCAGCCTGGCCGCCGTATACGGCAACGGCCTGTCGCCATGTGCTCTCGGCTCTCTCAAGACCAACCTCGGCCACCTGGAGCCCGCCGCGGGCATCACCGGGCTGATCAAGACCGTCCTGTGTCTCCAGCGCGGGATCATCCCTCCCAACCTCCACTTCACCCACTGGAACCAGGCCATCAACGCGGACGCGACCCGCTTCTTCGTCCCCCTCGATGCCACGCCATGGCCGAGCAAGCAGCCGGTCAGGCTGGCCGCCGTCTCCTCGTTCGGCTTCTCCGGCACCAATGCCCACGTCATCCTGCAGGAGCCTCCGCAGTCCACGCGCCGCGCCGGGCTGCCCGCCCCTCGCCGGCCCCGGACGGCACCACCCGAGGTGTTGCTGGTGGCGGCAGGATCCCACCGGGCCCTGCCGAGGGCCGCCCGCCGTCTGGCCGACTGGCTGGCAACGGACGGCGCGACCATCCCGCTGCGGGACGTCGCTCACACCCTGGCCCTGCGCCGCAGTCCCGGCCGAGGGCGTCTCGCGGTCATCGCCCGCTCCCGCAGTCAGGCCAGCGATGCGCTACGGCTGTTCGCCGACGGAACTCCGGATCCGGCCGTCATCGCCGGCACAGCCGATGTCACCGCCCCCCGCCGACCGGTGTTCGTGTTCTCCGGCCAAGGCTCCCAATGGCCCGGCATGGGACGCGAACTCCTCACCCGGAACGAGGCCTTCGCCAAAGCCCTGTCCGCCGTCGACACCCTCATCCGCAGCGAAGCGGGCTTCTCCGTCCTGGAACTGATCCGGTCCGGCGAACCCATCTCCGGATGCCCGCAGATCCAACCGGCCATCTTCTCCCTGCAGATCGCCCTGGCTGCGGCCTGGAAGGCCCACGGCGTCCAACCCGCCGCCGTCATCGGCCACTCCATGGGAGAAGCCGCAGCCGCGGTCGTGGCCGGAGCCCTCACCCTCGCCGACGGCGTCCGCGTCATCTGCCGTCGCTCGGCACTGCTCAAGCGGATCGCCGGAACCGGAGCGATGGCCAGCGTCAGCCTGGACCAGGCCACGGTGGAGGCCGCCCTGGCCGATGCCGGGACCGACGCCGTGTCCGTCGCCGTCCTGGCCGCACCCGACACCACCATCGTCTCCGGCGACGCCGACCAGATCGCCCATCTTGTCAGCCGATGGGAACAGCAAGGAATCCGGGCCGTTCCCATCGCGGTCGACGTCGCCTCTCACAGCCCTCACGTCGACCCGCTCCTGACCGATCTGCACCAGGCCCTGTCCGGTCTGGCCCCCCGACCGCCACAGATCCCCTTCTATTCCACCGTGGCCGAGGACCCACGGCACAGCCCCCTCCTCGACGCCGACTACTGGTGCGACAACCTGCGCCGGCCCGTCCGCTTCCACCCCACCGTGGCCACGGCCGCCCTGGACCGGCACCAGATCTACGTCGAAATCTCACCCCACCCCGTCGTCACCCAGTCGCTCGCCGAGAGCCTGGCCCAACTGGTCCCCGACGCCGTGGTTCTGCCCACGTTGCGTCGCGCACAGGACGAAGCCACCACCTTCCGAACCGAGCTCGCAACCCTCCACTGCAACGGCGGCACCGTCGACTGGGCCCCCTTGTACGGCGACGGGGGCTTGACCGACGCTCCCACCATCACCTTCGACCGCACCCGCCACTGGGCCGCCGGCCAGGAGCCGTCCACCGACACGGGGGCCCTGCCCGGCCGGCACACCGAAGTCCCCGGTGACCAGATCCGCCACACCTGGCGCGCCGCCGCTCCGGCCCGCCACCTGCCCTGGCTCCGGGACCACCGCGTCCACGGCACCTGCGTCCTGCCCGGCGCCGGCTTCTGCGCCCTGCTCCACACCACAGCCCGCACCGTGCTCGGTGGTGGGGCCGCCACGGACATCGACCTGAGCGGCATCACCTTCCACGACCTGCTGCGCCTGGATGACGACACCGACCTGAGCACCACCGTCACCCTCGCCACCGGTGAGCAGGCCACCTGCGAGATCCACTCCCGCAACCCGGACGGCTCCTGGCAGTTGCACGCCTCAGCCGTGGCCCGCCACGTTCTCTCGTCCGACGACACCCGCGCCGCGTCCGTCCCCGACCTCGACCGCAGGCACCCCGTCCCCCTCGACCCCGCCAGTCTCTACGCCAGGCTGCGCGCTTGCGGACTCGAACACGGCCCGGCCTTCATGGGCATCACCACTCTGCACACGACAAAGCGGCAGGACAGCTTCTGGGCCCGCATCCAGCTGCCGCCCACCGCCCGCACCCCCGAACCGGGCCTGAGCATCCATCCCGTCCTCCTCGACCTGTGTCTGCAACTGCTGGTCGCAGGAGCCGGCCACGAGACCCCACCCGCGCCGATCCTGCCGGTTCAGGTCCGCAGCCTGCGGATTCTCGGCGACCCCGCACAGGCCGTACACGCCCACGCACGGATCACCGAGAACAGCGACACGAAGCTCGCCGGAGACGTCCGCGTCCTGGACGCGCACGGGCGGCCGGTCATCGCCCTCGACGGTGTGCGTTTCATGCGTCGCGCACCTGCCGAAGGTACCCCCGTCGATCAGTGGTTCATGGAACTCGGCTGGCATCGCGTCCCCCGTCCCCGCACCGCCTCGGCCGCCGCGCCCGGAAACTGGCTCGTCGTGGGCGAGGGCGACGGCGAGGCCGAGCACCTGGCCGCATTCCTGCGCGCCGCCGGGGCACGGGCCGAGGTGCGGGAACTCCCGCTGAGCGAGGGCGGGCTCGTCTCACTGGCCGACGCCTACGGTCAGTACCTGGCCGCCGGAAGCGACTCCTGGCGCGGCGTCGTCCTGCTGTGCGGCACACCCTCGGCCCACGACACCGACCCCACCCACGGCGCACAGCAACGGGCACGGCGGCTGCTGGCCTTCGCCCAGGCCGCCGACGAGCACTGCGGAACATGGCGCCTGTACGCCGCCACTCGGCACGCGTACGCCGTCACCCCGGACGAGCCCGGTCATCCCGCCCACGGCACTGTGCGCGGCGTAGCACGCGTCATGGCCGTCGAGCAGCCTCGCATGCGCCCCACTCTCGTCGACACCGACCCCGGCGAGAGGGGGCTGCGCGCCCTGGCCGCCGAACTCCTCGCCGATGCCCCTGAAGACGAGGTCGCACTGCGCGGTGGCACTCGCTACGTCGCCCGCATCGACCGCGCTCCCGTCACGCCCACCGAACACACCGCCCGCACCACCCGGACGGTCCGGTTCGGGCAGGACGGATTCCGACTGCGCGTCGGACAGCTCGGCGATCTCGACAGCCTCGAGCTGGCCTCGACCGATCGTCGCCGACCTCGCAAGGGCGAGGTCCAGGTACGCGTCCAGGCAGCCGGTCTCAATTTCCGTGACGTCCTGACATCGCTCGGCATGCTCGGTTCGGAGCCGGTCACGCCCTACCGCATCGGCTTCGAGTGTGCGGGCGTGGTGAGTGACGTGGGACCTGGCGTGGACGACGTCCTGCCCGGGGACACCGTGCTCGCCGTTCAGCTCGAGGGTGGCGCGTTCGCTTCCTTCATCACTGTTCCCGCCACCGCTGTCGCCCCCGTGCCGCGAGCCTTCACGCCCGCCACGGCAGCGGGACTGCCCACGGCGTACCTCACCGCGTGGTACGCCCTGCGGCACGTCGCACGGCTCGCACCCGGTGAACGGGTACTGATCCACTCCGCCACCGGGGGCACCGGTCGCGCCGCGATCGCGGTCGCCCGCCTCCTCGGCGCGGACGTCCTCGCGACGGCCGGCACCAAGGACAAGCGGCGCCACCTGCGCGGCATGGGCATCCGCCGCGTCATGGACTCCCGTGCGCTGGACTTCGCCGAACAGACCCGCGAGGCCACCGACGGCCTAGGAGTCGACGTCGTCCTCAACTCCCTGGCCGGCCCCGCTGTCCGCGCCGGGCTCGAAAGCCTTCGCCCGTTCGGCCGCTTCGTCGAACTCGGCGTACGCGACATCATGGCCGACGCCGCACTCAGGCTCGCCCCGCTGCGCCACAACATCACCTTCAGCACCGTCGACCTCATCGAACTGCAGCAGCGGCGCCCGGAGTTGTTAGCCACTGTGCTGCGAGAGGTCATGAGTCACATTGCCGCAGGACGGCTCAAACCGCTGCTGTGCACCGAGTATCCGCTGGAGCGCGCGGCCGACGCCTTTCACCTGATGGCCCGTGCCGGTCACAACGGCAAGATCGTGCTGACCGTCCCCGACCGGGGAGAGACTACGGCTGTCCTGCCCGATGGCCCGTCCGTCGTACGCCCCGACGGCGCCTACATCATCACCGGAGGCCTGGGGGGTCTGGGACTGGCCACCGCACGCTGGCTGGCCCGGCAGGGAGCCGGCCGCATCGTGCTCAATGGCCGCCGACCTCCCTCGGTCGACACCGCGCGTGCCGTCAGCGACCTGAACACCGACACCACGGTCGTTCTCGGCGACGTCTCCCGGGACGGCACCGCCGAACAGCTCGTCGAGACCGCCACCGCGGGCGGTGTCCCGTTGCGCGGAATCGTGCACTGCGCCATGGTCCTCGACGACGCCGCGCTGACCACCACCCGGGACGACCAGCTCAAGCGGGTGTGGGCCCCCAAGGTCACCGGGGCCTGGAACCTGCATCGGGCCACGGCGGATCAGTCACTGGACTGGTTCGTTCTGTACTCCTCGATGAGTTCGCTGCTGGGCAACGCAGGGCAAGGCACATACGCGGCGGCCAACGCCTGGCTCGACACCTTCGCCACCTGGCGCACCCGCAACGGCTTGCCCACGCTGGCCGTCGACTGGGGTCCCTGGGGTGAAACGGGGCAGGCCGTCGACTTCGCCGATCGCGGTTACGAGACGATTCCCACCTGCAAGGGCCTGGCGGCTCTGCACTCCCTCCTCACCCATCGCCGGGTGCAAACCGGTGTGATTCCCGGCCCGCCCCACACCTGGATCCCCCGCGCGGCCGCGGCTTCCAGCCTGTTCACCCGCCTCGCCCCGGACGGCGCCGAAGCCCGGAAGGAATCCAAGACCAGCGGCTCGGACATCCAGGCCCGCCTCGAAGCCCTGCCCGTGGGCATCGCCCGCCAGACCGCCCTCGAGAGCTACCTCGCCGACCACATCCGCGCGATCCTGCGCACCGGCAGCACCACACTGGACCCGCACACGCCTCTCAAATCCCTCGGCTTCGACTCGCTGCTGGCCACCGAACTACGCATCCGCCTCGATACCGACCTCGCGGTCCGCCTCGCAAGCAACTTCATCTGGCAGCACCCCACCGTGGCCTCCCTCGCCACGGCCCTGATGGTTCACATGGGCCTGGCGCCGCAGGAGGATGCCTGACGCCCTGGGGGGGACAAGGTCGCCGAGAGCGCCGTACGGCGCTGTCGGCGACGCCCTTTGCTGATCGGCTCGGTCCAGCCGTCACCGGTGGGCATGCGGGCCTGTTGAGAGCAGCTCGACGGCTGCCCGCTCGACGTCCGCTTCTGACACAAGTACCAACTGCGCTGCATTCCCCAGCGGAATGAAGCTGTCCGCGCTGGCCACCCGTCGGACGGCGCCGGTGAATCCGGCGTCGACCAGGGCGGTGACGACTCCCTCGGACACGCCTCCCGTGCGGCGGGTCTCGTCGACCACGAGGACGCGTCCCGACGCACGAGCTTCCCGCAGCAGGTCGTCGACCGGCAGGGGTGCCAGCCAGCGCAGGTCGACGACCCGGCACGCGATGCCCTGCTGCTCCAGCCGCCGTGCGGCTCGAAGTGAGACCTGCAGGCCGTTGCCGAAGGTCACGAGGGTCAGGTCCGCACCTGTGCCATAGGTGCGTGCCCGGCCGATCGGTACATGCTCCGCGGGTGGCGGGCATGCGGCGAGCCAGGCGTTGTCCCCCTCCGAGTGGAGATCTCGCGCGTGGTAGAGGGCGATCGGCTCGAGGAAGGCGCTGACCGTTCCGTCCACCTTGCCGGCCGCCACGCAGGTGCGAAGCATCGCGGCGGCGTCGTCGGGGCGGGACGGGGAGGCGATAACCAGACCGGGAACGTCACGCAGGACGCCGAGCGCGTTGTCGTTGTGGAAGTGACCGCCGAACCCGCGCTGGTAGCCGTAGCCGGCGATGCGGACCACAAGGGGGTTTCGGTACTGGCCCTGGGAGAAGAACTGCAGCGTGGCGGCCTCGCCGCGCAGTTGGTCCTCGGCGTTGTGCAGGTACGCCAGGTATTGGATCTCGGCCACCGGCAGCAGCCCGGACAGTCCCGCCCCCAGCGCGAGGCCGAGGATGGCCTGCTCGTCGAGCAGGGTGTCGAAGACCCGAGCGGTACCGAAACGCCGCTGCAAACCGCGGGTCAGTCCGTAGACCCCGCCCTTGCGGCCGACGTCCTCGCCGAAGACGACCATCTCCGGGTAGGTGCCGAGCAGGTCGGCGAGTGTGTGGGTGATGGCCTGGGCGACGGTGACGGGCTCGCCCACGGGCGCGGCGGGTGGTTCGCTCGTACGGCGTACCGCGGCCGCCACGAGTTCGGGGCGGCGGGGGGCGATCGGGGCGGCGATTTCCGCGGCGGTGGTCAGGGGCTCACTGTCGAGGGCCTCCTTGGCGACGGCGAACACCCGCCCGCCCACCTCGTCGTAGCGGTCGAGAACCTGCTGCTCGGTGAGGACGCCGGTCGCTGTGAGCAGCCGGGCGGTGGCCAGCAACGGGTCGCGTCGCAGATCCGCGGCGACTTCGGAAGGCACCCGGTAGGCGGCTTCGGCGTCCGAGCCCGCGTGGCCGAGGAATCGCACCATCGACAGGTGCAGGAAAGCGGGTTGCCGGCTCTTGCGTACATGGGTCACCGCCTCGCACGCGGTGTCGAACGCGGCTGACGGATCGCACCCGTCCGCGGCGAAGTAGGCGAGACCAGGCCGGTTGCCGTAGGCGTGCCGCACCCAGTCGTGCGGGGTCGGAACGCTGATTCCCAGGCCGTTGTCCTCGCAGACGAACAGCACTGGCATCGGAAGGCCCTGGTAGGCCGCGTGGCAGGCGCTGTTGATGGCGCCTGCCGCCGTGGAGTGGTTGACCGAGGCGTCACCGAAGGAGCAGCAGACGACGGCATCGCCGGGCCAGGCGCACTCTGCCCCGAGCCGCTTGGCACGGGCGATGCTCCACGCCACACCGACCGCCCGCGGCAGGTGGGACGCGATGGTCGACGTCTGCGGGATGACGGCCAGTTCGCGACGCCCGTACACCTTGTGGCGTCCACCGGCGATCGGCTCGTCGGCCCCGGCGGCCACCCCCAGCAGCATGTCACTGACCGCATCGACGCCGCCGGCCTGCCGGGCGCGGGCGCAGTAGAAGGCGCCGGACCGGTAGTGCAGCAACGCCGGGTCGGTGGGGCGCAACGCGAGGGCGACCGCCGCGTTGCCCTCGTGCCCGCTCGATCCGATGGTGTAGTAGCCACGGCCCTGCTGCTGCATCCAGCGCGCGGCGGCGTCGGTGTGCCGGCTCTCCAGTTGGGCGTCGAACAGGTCCAGGGCGGTACGGGTGTCCAGCCCGCCACCCGGACCCGCGGCAGGGTCGGGAGACCGGAGACCGGCAACCGCCTCGCGGAAGTGCCGGTCCAGGTCCTCGACGCCGCTCACAGGCGGAAGGCCATGTCGGGCTCGAGCGTGGCCACGTCCATCTGCGCCTTCTGCAGACGGCCGGAGTAGTCCCAGTTCATCGACTGCCAGCGGGTGAACTGGTCGAGCACCCACTGCCCCGACTGGCGACTGCCGTTGCCCGACTTGCCGTTCCCGCCGAACGGAAGGTGCGCCTCGGCTCCGGAGGTGGTGTTGTTGACGCTGACCATGCCCGCGGAGATGCCGCGCCGGAAGGTCCACACCTCATGCGGATCGGTGGTGTAGATCGCGGCGGACAGCCCGTAGCCGTGGGCGTTGGCCAGGTCGAGGGCCTCGTCGAAGTCCCGGTAGGTGGTCACTGAGACGATGGGGCCGAAGGTCTCGGTGAGGAACAGGTCGTCGTCGCGGCGCACTCCGTCGACGATCACCGGGTGGTAGAACATGCCCGCCTCGGGGTCCCCGACGAAGCCCTTGCGCGGGTTGTCGGCCGTGATCCGCCCGATGCCGTCGGAGCCGTAGGTGCGGTGGTGGTCCTTGATCCACCCGAGGAAGGTCTCATAGCGCCGCGCGAACCGCTCGTCGAGCATCGGGCCGTAGAGGACGTCCTCGAACGCGTCGCCGATCCGGGCCGCGTGGCTCGCGGCGTGGAAGCGGGCGAGGAAGCCCTCGTGCACCGACTCATGGACGATGACCGTCCCCAGGGAGGTGCAGCGCTGGCCCGCGGTGCCGAATCCGGAGAACAACGCCCCCTCGACCGCCAGGTCGAGGTTGGCGCTCGGGGTGACCACCTGGGGGTTCTTGCCGCCGAGCTCCAGGCACGGGGTCTGCAGGTGGCTTCCGCACAGGGCGCCGATCTTCTGGCCGACGAGCGTGGACCCCGTGAAGCCGACCTTGTCGACCAGCCCGGCGTCGAGGGAGGCCTCCAGACCGGCGTACGTCTGCTCCCCGTCGGCGAGTACGAGGTTGAGTACGCCGTCGGGCAGGCCTCCTCCGTGCACGAACAGCTCGAAGAGGGCCTTGGCGCTCGCGGCGGCGTACTCCGCGGGCTTCCACACCACGGTGTTGCCGGTCACGAGCGCCGGCACGAGGTACCAGGCGGGAACGGCCACCGGGAAGTTGCCCGCGGTGATCACCGCGACCGCACCGACGGGGTTGCGGAAGGTGAACAGCTGCTTGTCGGGCATCTCCGAAGGCACCGTCTGCCCGTACAGCCGGCGGCCCTCGCCCAGGAAGAAGTCGCAGGTGTCGATGATCTCCTGGACCTCGCCGAGTGCCTCGGTGAACGGCTTGCCGATCTCTTCGGTCACGATGCGGGCGAGCCGGTCCTTGTTGGCTTCGACGAGCCGGCCGATCTTTCCGATCGCGGATCCGCGCACCGGTGCCGGGATGTCCGCCCAGGACCGCTGAGCCGCCTTGGCGGCCTTGGCTGCCTCGACGAACGTCGAGGCGTCCCCGAGCGAGACCTCGGTGACCAGCTCGGCGGTACGACCCGGATTGGGGCGCTGAAGAGTCCCGCCGGGAGCGCCGGCGACCAGGTGGCCGGCAACGATCGAGGCGACGGAACGGGCCATGGATTTGCTCCTTGTCGGCTGGTACGGGGTCAGTGCAGACCGGCGAGGATCCGGTCGAGGGCCCGCAGGGCGATGCCGAGCTCGTCCTGGGTGATGGACAGGGCGGGGCGGAAGCGCACCGAACGCTCACCGCACGGCAATGCGATCACCTGCTCCTCGGTTCGCAACCGGCGCACCACCTCGTCGCGGACGCCACTGTCGGACAGATCGATGGCGCTCATCAGTCCGCGCCCCCGCGAGTTGGACGCCACCGGTGCGTGTCGGACTTCCAGATCACGTAGTTCGGCCAGGAACCACGATCCCACGGCAGCGGCATGGGCCACCAGATCGTCCCTTTCGATGATCTCCAGGATGCGGCGTGCCCGGACCATGTCGACCAGCCCGCCGCCCCAGGTGGAGTTGATCCGCCCGGAGACCCGGAACACGTTGTCGGGTACCTGGTCGACCCGGCGGCCGGCCATGATCCCGCCGAGTTGGACCTTCTTGGCGAAGGCGACGATATCCGGCTGGAGGCCGAGTTGCTGGTAGGCCCAGGTGGTGCCGGTGATTCCCACCCCGGTCTGCACCTCGTCGAGCACGAACAGCGCGTCGTACTCGTGACAGAGCGCCTGCATCGCCCGCAGGAACTCCGGGCGCATGTGGTTGTCGCCGCCCTCGCCCTGGATCGGCTCGGCGATGAAACAGGCGATGTCGTGCGGGTTGTCCTCGAACGCTCGCCGCGCCTGCGCGAGGGCCCGTCGCTCGGCCTCCTCGACCTCGGCCAGGTGGCGCTCCAGGGGGAACCGCACAGCGGGTACGTCGATGCGCGGCCAGTCGAACTTCGGGAAACGGGCCGTCTTGTTGGGCTCGGTGTTGGTCAGCGAGAGGGTGTAGCCGCTGCGGCCGTGGAACGCCTGCCGAAGGTGGAGCACCTTGGTGCCGAGCTCGGGTGAGCGGCCTGCGGCCTCGTTGTGGCGGCTCTTCCAGTCGAACGCCGTCTTGAGCGCGTTTTCGACGGCGAGCGCCCCACCCTCGACGAAGAACAGTCTCGGCAGGTCCGGATCGCCCAGCACCCGGGCGAACGTCTCGACGAACTCGGCGTAGTGCGTGGTGTAGATGTCGGGGTTGGCGGGCTTGTTCGCCGCCACCTGCGCGAGCAGGGTCATGAACTCCGGATCGTCCACGATGCCCCGCGCGTTGAGCCCCAGCGGAGCGGACGCGAAGAAGGAGTAGAGGTCGAGGAACTTCTCACCGGTGCGTGCGTCGACGATCCACGAGCCGTGACTGGCGAGCGGGTCGAGCACAAGTTTGAAACCGTCGGTCAGCACATAGCGGCCGAGCCTCTCGTGCACCTCGTCCGGGTGGACCGTCGACGCAGCAGCAACCGTCATGGAGGCACCTACTCTCGATAGCCGTTCACCGAATATTTTTCGCTGAATACGAGTAGCAGCGGAAGTATTTTAGGTACAACGCGACGATTGCCACAAGGTTTCGTGCACCGGTAGGTGCTCACGGCTCTCCGCGTGCTCACAGCCAGGCAGCGACGAGGTTCTGCCACGGGTCGCCGCCCTCGCGCGCGGGGTACAGCCCTCGTGAGCTGACCCACAGAACGGTCGCGCCGAGCCGTTCGGGGTAACGCTCGAGCATCGCGTGGAAGAAGGCGACCGGGGTTTCCTGAGTGGCCAAGGCGGCCTCGGCGTCGTCGAGATATCGGCGGGTCTCGGCGATGAGCCGTGCCGCGTCGTCGTCGAGGTTCTTGTTCTGGTGGCTTGCCACGATCCGGCGCGGCTCCAGCGCGGCGACCGAGTCGATGGCCTTGCGCCATGCGCCGAGGTTGCCGTCGGCCGCCTCGCCGAGGTACAGGTGCACACCGTTGTAGATCACGTCGCCGGCCACCACCAGATCCAGGTCAGGCACATGCAGCACTGTGCAGCCGTCGCTGTCCGCGTGTCCCACGTCCACGATGCTGAGGTCGTGTCCCTCGACGGTGATGCGGTTTCCGGGAACCGTGACGGCCGTGACCGGGGACGGCGGGATCTGCCCCGGCCACATCTTGTCCCACAGCGCCTGCCTGGCAGACACGTTGTTGTGCATCTGCTCGATGGTCCCGGCGGAAGCGACCACCTGGGCGCCGAAGCGCTCGGCGAGCGTGCCGGCGGTGAACCAGTGGTCACCGTGGCCGTGGGTGGCGAAGATGTGCGTCAGCCGCTTCCCGCTCGCCTCGACCCAGTCTCCGACCGCTGCCGCCTGCTCGGTGGTCAGGGGCGGGTCGACGAGCACGGCGTCCTGCCGGCCGTGGATCAGCGTCACCGCGATGGGCTGGTAGAGGCGGGGTTCCCCGTTGGGCAGCAGCCCGGGGACGCTCAGCGGGATCGGGTCGGCGACGAACACGTCGTAGCCGAGGCCAGGGTCAGGGACTGTGGACACGGTTTCTCCTTACAGACTGTGGTTGCCGACGCGACTGGTCGAGGAGCCGGGCGACATCGTCCGCGAAGCCACACCGGTACCGAATCACCGCGCCGGTGTCGGCCGTGCCTGTGCGTTTTCCTCCGGCGAGCGACATGGTTTCCCGAGGCGGCAGACCGTGAAATCACCTGAATGGGTGATCGGTGCTGGATACGCTTCAGACGACCGGGACCGAGACCGGCCAGATGGTGGCGGGTGCCATTCCAGAGCGGCTCCAGGCGCGCCATCGGGGCACGGCCACGAACCAGGCACCGGCGCTGTCGGTCGAGGCGGGGCTCCGGCCTCTCCTTGGGCCGGTGGCCCCGCCTCCACCGCGTTCTCGTGGACCAGCGTGCGGCTCTAGCTCTGGCTGGTCGGCACGGCAGAAGCCCCGGCGTCCAGCGCTCCGAGGCGGGCCAGTTCGACCCGGGACTTGATCCCGAGCTTGGAGAAGACGTGCCGTAGGTGGCTGTTCACCGTGTGCGGCGACAGGAACAGCCGCTCGGCGACCTCGCGGTTGGTCAGTCCCTGGGCGACGAGCCCGGCCACCGACTCCTCGGCAGCTGTCAGCGCGGCCCAGCCGCGAGTGGCCGGTTCACGGACGACGAGCCGCCGCCGGATGCCGAGGTCGCGCAGTCGGCCGCGGACCCGCCGGGCGTCCCAGACCGCTCCGAGGTCCGTGTAGCGGGCAAGGACCTGCCCCAGCGCGGCCACTCCGGCCTCGTGGTCCGAGGTGAGGAGGCAGATGCCGAGATCCTCGGTGGCCATGGCCCACTCCAATGGCCGACGGCACCGCTCGAAGCCGTCCGCCCCGGCGCGCAGCTCGCGATCATCGTTCGCCAGCAGGCCCTGGACGTACGCCCGCGTCGCGGCGATCACCAGCGAGCCGGGGTTCACGGCTGCGCGGCGTCGTACGTTGACCAGCGCGAGTTGTGCCAGCGAAGTGTCCCCTGTCGCGGCAGCGATTCTGGCCAGCACCATCTCGTCGGTGACGTCCTGCGGGAAGCGCGGAAGGGCTGGTTCATCAGCGAGACCCGCCAGCCAGTCGCGTGCCGCGTCCATGTCGCCGTCGCCCATGGCGGTCAGTGCGAGCGTCCAGGCGGCATGCTGCTTGACCACCGGCGTTCCGAGGTCGAGCAGCACTTTGCCGATCTCGCCGGCCCGGCGCAGCTGACGGGTGTCGGCCATGTGCATGGCCGCTCGCGCCATCGCGCAGAGCCCTGCCCCGTCCAGCGCCGCTACGGCATTGGTGCCGTCCTCGAGCTCGAATCGGCCTTCGAGGACGGCGGCAGCCTCGGAGATGCGACCGAACCGCAGCCACAGACGGGCCTGCCAGGTCTCGTACATCGCATAGATCCAGTCCTGGCGGTCGCGCTGTGCCGAGGCGAGCCCTTCCCGCGCGATCGCGAAGGCTTCGTCCTCCCGGTCGAGGTGGGTCAGGATCTCGCCGCAATACATCTGGACCATCCGGATCCGGGTGTTCTCACCCGCCGCCAAGCCCTCACGAGCCGTCTTCGTGAACAACTCGACAGCCTCGTCGAACCGTTCGTCGGCGTATGCGATACCGGCCTCGGCGACGCCGAGGACGAGTGACGCACGGGGATCGCAAGTCGCCGCCACGGCGACGCGCGCCTCATGGGTCGACCGCCGCGCTTCCTCGATCCGCCCGGCGACCAGGAGGTTGTAGGCCAGGCATGCCAGATGCACAGCCCGTAGCGGCAGCGAGACGTCCGGAAGGCTGAGCGCTCGCCGGCAGGCCTCGGCACGGGCATCGGGCGAGATGGCGAACATGCCGGCGATGCTGAGCCGCACTTGCGCTTCCTGCTCGGCCGGCAGGGTGTCACGCAGTGCGGCGTCGGCGAACCCGATGGCCTCGCCGGAGTTCCCGCTCGTGTGCAGCGCTACGGCGGTGACGCTGACGATCTCTCCCCGTTGCGGATGCTGGGACGGCGCGAGGTCCAGTGCCCGGCGACCGAAGTCCGCGGCGGTGGCGGCGTCGGTGGAGACAATCGCCTTGGCGGCCTGCAGCAAGGTCGTGATCGCTACTTCGTCAGCGGGCTCGGCGCTGGCAGCCAGTTGGTGCGCGACCTCCACGGGAAGCGCGCCGCGTTCCAGCAGGACGGTCGCGGCTTGGCGGTCCAGTGCGCAGCGCGCGCTCAGCGGGACACTGGCCCGTACCGCTTCGCGAGTGATGTCGTGCCAGAACGCCAGGCTGGCGTCGCGCTCGATGAACAGGTCGGCGTCCAGCAGTTCGCCGACCGGCGCGAGGAGGTCGGAAGTGGGGCGGTCGAGCATCCGCGCCATGTCCGTGAACGAGAAGCGCCGACCCAGAGACGCCGCGACGATGACCGTATCCCGGGCCGGTGTGGACAGGAGCGCCAGGCGCTCGCGCATCTTGTGGGCGACGCGGCGTGGCAGGTGGATGTCGCGGACGTCCGCGAGGCCGTCGGCGATCTCGACGCGTTCTTCCTCGCGAAGGCCCAGGAGCGTCTCGACAAGAAGAAACGGGTTGCCGTCCGCCTGCTCGGCCAGCGTGAGGACGTTGCGGCCGGGCTCTGCGCCGAGAATCTCCCCGGTGATCGCGGTGACCGCGTCGTTCCCCAGCGGGCCGAGGCCGACCTTGCACAGGTCTCGGCTTCCGAGGTAGTCAAGGGTCCTGGCGATCGGCGTCGCTTCCGGAGCCGGCCGCGCGGCGATGATCCAGGCGATGGGGACGTCGCGCAGCCGAAGCGGCAACTCGCGCAGCGCCGCCGCCGTGCCGGCGTCGACCCAGTGGGCGTCGTCGACACACACGGCGAGCGGTGACCGGAGGGCGCTCTTCTCGAGAAGGGCTTCGATGTCCCGAAGAAGCCAGAACCTCTCGGTCGGTTGCGGCTGCGCCGGTGGTAACTCCTTCCGGGAGAGCAGCGGTTCGCGTCCATCGAACAGTGCTGACAGCAGTGTGGACATTTCGACGGCGCTCTCGTTCGGCTCCGCCGTGACGCTTCCGGTTCGGATCCCCAGGCGATCGGCGACGGCCTTGGTCTCCGCCAGCAGGCGGGTCTTGCCGATGCCCGCGCCGCCGGTGACCATGACGGCGGTGCCGCCTCCATCTGCGACCCGCCGGAGCTCGTTCTCGATGAGTCCGAGCTCGCCGGACCGGCCGCGGAGTTCACAGGGCCACCATCGTTGGCTGTTCATCAGCCGTCTCCTTCGACCCTTTGCCGACCGAAGCCAGACGATGTGAGTGAAGTCGATTCCTCGACGCCGACCCACTATGTGTCGCAGCGCACTCGAGACGATCAGTGCGCAAGGCTACCAAGCAGGTGAGATCGACGACACTGCGCGCCGCCGATCTGCCCTCCGGCGGGCGGAGTTCGTCCGTGGGTGACGGCGAAGAGTGGGTGGATCACGTCGGTGGCCTTGCCGCGCAGTGCGGGGCCGCACATGACGTATGGCTCGATCGAGTGATTCGGCGGGGCTGGTCTCCGGCCGATTCTTGGGCACCTGGGTCGGCGGCAGCGCAGATGGTGCGGGAGGCAAGACCATGGTCAGCACAGTGAACGGCCCGACGGCAGGCGTGGGTTGCGGTGGCGCCACCACGTCGCGGCCGACCAGGCGGTCCGTGCGGGGAGACACAGTTCCACGGCGGGTCAGCGCTGCCGGTATCCTGCGAGGCCGTACGGAGGAGATGACGACGGCTCTGCACAAGCTCCGTGCGACCGCGCGCGGCGGACACGGGCAGATCCTGATCGTCACCGGGGAGCCGGGCATGGGCAAGTCTGCGCTGGCCCACGCGATCGTCGCCGAGGCGGGGGCACTGCGCTTCCGGACCGGTGCGGCCAACGCCGACGCGATCGGACAGCTTTCCCCTGGGGCTCCGCTCCTGCTTTCGCTGCGCCACGGTCCTCGTCCTCTGCTCAGCGGCGAAGAGCTGGCGGACCTGGTCGCTCAGGTGGACGAACCGTTGTTGCTCCTCGAAGCGGTCGGCAACCGGCTGGAGACCGCCATCGGCGCCGGCCCCGCCCTCCTGCTGATGGACGATCTGGAGGGAGCGGACCAGCTGACCCGGTTCCTCCTACGGAGCCTCCCGTTCCGGCTGGCGTCGTTGCCCATCGTGTGGCTGCTGGTGGGGCGTACGGCACAGGACACCGTTCTGAACGACCTGAGTGCCCTGAGCGGCTCCCGAGCCGGCCAGATCGCCGTCGAGCGAATGGAACTGCAGCCACTGTCGACCGAAGCGATCCTGGACATCGCCCACGACCGGCTCGGTGCACCGCCGCCTGCCGCTGCCGCCGGCCTCCTGGTGCAAGCGGACGGCAGCCCCTTCCTTGCCATGCAGGTCATCGACACACTGACCGGCACCCGTGGGAGGGTCGACGAGGTGCCCGCGCCCTCCACGTCGATGTCGGCGTCCGTCCCCCGGCAGGTGGCCCAAGCGTTGCACCGCACGCTGCTCGACCTCGGCCCGCGGGCCGTGGACATGATCCAGGTCCTGGCTGTCCTCGGCCAGCCGGCGACGCCACATGACGTTCAGGAGTTGACCGGCCTCTCCCCCGTGGAGACCGCCGCCGTGCTGGACGAGGCGATCGGCAACGGTGTGCTGGACCGACGGGACGGCAGGATCGAGTTCCGGTACCGCCTGGTGCGCAAAGCGGTGTACGCGGACCTGACCGAGCCGACCCGGCGCGCGCTGCACCGCCGGTGCGCAACGCAGTTGGTGGCCGACGGTGCCGAGAGTTCGCTGGTCGCCGTCCACGCCCGGGAAGGCATCGAGCCCGGCGAGACGGAGTGTGCGGCAATCGTCCTGCGGTCGGCGGCCGAGCTGGCGGCGGCGACGCCACAGATGGCCGGCGAACTGGCCATGACGGCATTCCGTGCACTGCGGCCCACCGATCCGGCATACCTCACCCTCGGCGAGCAATGCGTCCGGGTCCTGGGCCTGGTCCAGCGCTGCGACGACGCGATCGCGGTCGCCGATCTGGTCCTGGCACACCTGGACGACGGGGAGCCGATGGGGCGAATCGAGCTCGTGCTCGCCAGGGCTCTGTGGCTGGCCGGCCGCTGGGAGTCGTCCTCGGTGCGGTGCGCCTCGGCGCTGGCCAGGTCCGACTTGAACGTACCGACGCGGGCCCGGCTGACGGCCCTCCAGACACTGGTGGAATCCCGCCTGCAGGGGGCCGGGGCGATGCGTCCGCAAGCCGAAGCGGCGCTGGCCGAGGCCCGGCGGCTCGATGACCGCGAAGCCCATGTCGCCGCGCTGCACGCCCTCGCCGAGATCACCCGCAACAGTGCCGACCACACCGGCTCCCTGTCGTACTTTCGTCAACTACGGGGCGAGTCCCAGCCGGTGTTCTTCGCCCAGGAGATCATGGCGCTGCAGCATCTCGACCGCTATCGCGACGCCGAGGCGCTGCTGAAGCAGGCCTGGAGCGAATCCGCCGGGCTCCCGGCCTCGGTCCCGCCGGCCCTGCTGTACGCGCAGATCTTGCAGGACTACGACCTGGGCCGGCTGGACGATGCCGAGGCAGGCGCCCGGGCCCTGCTCGCCCTGGCTCGGGAACTCGGCTCGCGGATGTACGAGTTGGAGGCGGCGTCGATCGTGAGCATGGTCGCCTTGAACCGAGGGCGGTCGGACGATGCCCGGAACGAGCTCGCCCTCGACGGGAACGGGCCGACCGCCGCCGACGAGGCTCACGCGCCGCCGCTGCTGCTGACCCGCGGCTGGCTGACCGCTGCCGAGGGCGAGCCGGCCACCGCGATCCGGGTGTTGTCGCCTCTGGTGCGCTCGGCCCGCGCCGAACGCGACGCCTGGCCCTGGAAGCCGGGCTGGCTGCCGGTCCTGGCGGCGATCGGTGTCGCCGACGAGGACGCGGCGTTCCTCGAAGAGGTGCAGTCGCTCGCCGAGATCGGCGCGGCCAGGAATCCCGGCGTGGCAAGTTTCGAAGGAATCGCGGCGCATATCCAGGGCCTGGTCCAGCGGGACGGTGACCTGCTCCACCACGCCGTCGACGTCCTGGCCACCGGACCCCGTCCGCTGCTCCTGGCCGGGACGCGGGAGGACCTGGGCAGACACCTGCTGGGCGAGCAGCAGCGCTCCGCCGGGATCGCGCAACTGGACCAGGCCTGGGAGGCGTATCGGCAGGCCGGTGCGGTCGGCCCGATGCTTCGCGTCCAGCAGGTGCTGCGCAAGGCCGGTGTCCGGCGCGCCGGCTGGGCCGCCACCGAGCCCGGCCCGGCAGTCGGGTGGGCGGCGCTGACCGAGGCTGAGCGCACGGTGGCCCGCCTCATGGGCACGGGGTACTCCAACAAGCAGGTCGCTGCCGAGCTGAGGGTGTCCACGAACACCGTCGGCACCCATGCCCGGTCCATCTTCGCCAAGCTCGGCGTGCGTTCCCGGGCCCAGCTGAGCAACCAGTACCACGACCAGATCGTGGGAGCGTGAGGACAGCCAGGTGCCGGCCTTCTGACGACCGGGACCGCGCGCCCTCGTTTCGCCTCACCTGTTCGCGTGATGTCAGGGCCGAGGGACGTGGTGGTCTGCTGGGGGACGAAACGACGAGCTCGTGCCGTCGTCCACCGGCACGTACCTGCACGAGCGGCTGCCGTACAGCCGCTTGATCGCCATCGACTCCCACCACTTCCGCCGGGAAGGGCGGGCAAGCCCACGCCGTCATGCCCGTCGTCGCCACCAACCGCACAGAAGGAACGGCAATGGAGCACAGCATCAAGTACCTGGACGTCAAAACCTCGACGGTCGAGGGATCGAACGGAGTCAGCTACGCCTACCGGCGCCTGGGCCCGCAGGGCGGCCGGCCGCTGGTCCTCCTGCAGCATTTCCGAGGGAACCTCGACAACTGGGATCCCGACCTCGTCGACGCGCTGGCGGCCACGCGCGACGTCATCGCTTTCGACAACGTGGGAGTGGGCGCGACGACAGGGTCCACCCCCACCACGATCGCCCAGATGGCCGACGACGCGATCGTCTTCGTCGAGGCGCTCGGGCTCGACACGATCGACCTGCTCGGGTTCTCCATCGGCAGCTTCGTCACGCAGGAGATGGTGCTCACGAGGCCGTCACTGGTGGCGAAGCTGATCCTGGCCTCGACCGCGCCCCAGGGCGCTCCGGGCATGCACGGCTGGGCGCCCGACATCATCGGCGCGATCGGCGAGCCGGCCACCGACGCCGAGGGCATGCTCCACGCGTTCTTCACGGACTCTCCCACCAGCAGGGCCGCCGGCGAGCGGTTCCTGGGCAGGATCTTCACCCGGACCGAGGGCCGCGACGAACAGACCACCTGGCAGACCCGGAACGCCCAGTACGACGCGGTCCTGAAGTGGGGTACGCCGAACTTCGGAATGCTCCAGCGGCTCGCCGCCATCGAACGGCCCGTCTTCATCGCGAACGGGAACGACGACCGGCTGATCCTCTCCTGGTTCTCGCACCTCACCGCCAGCCTGATTCCCGACGCGTTCGTCAAGCTGTACCCGGACTCCGCCCACGGCTTCCTCTACCAGCACGCGCAGGCGTTCGCAGCCGACGTGCACGGGTTCCTGGACGCATAGGCCCCGCCGAAGAGCCCGCCGACACCGGGACCGCGACCGGTTGATGGGGCCGGACCAGCCGCCGTTCTGGCGGTTCACCGCGAACGAGCGGTTCCTGTTCGTTCGCGGAACGCAACCTGAACGAAGTCGATGAGACGGAGGGGGACTTCCTCGGGCGACTTCGCCGACCAAAGCACCGGTATTGGAGGACACATGCCTGTCTCAAAGGCACACGCGACCTGGCACGGCGACATTCCCAGCGGTTCCGGTGACTTCACCGCCGGCGACAGCATCACCGGGGGCGTCACGTACAAGTCCCGCTTCGAGGGCGGCCCCGGATCCAACCCGGAGCAGCTCATTGGTGCGGCTCACGCCACCTGCTTCTCGATGGCGCTGGCCAGCACGCTGGCCGGCGCGGGCTTCCCCGCCGAGTCGATCGAGACCTCTGCCTCGGTGACTCTGCGGCCGATCGACGGCGTGCCGACGATCACGAAGATCGAGCTCGTGACGGAAGGCCGGGTCCCCGGGGTCGGGGCGGCCGAGTTCCGTGAATTCGCCGACTCGGCGAAGGCGAACTGCCCGGTCAGCCGCGCGCTGGCGGGTGTCCCCGAAGTCACCCTGCAGGCAACTCTCGCCGGTGAGTGAGGCCTTCGGCCCTCTCGTCGCTGAGCGGAGCGGTGCGCCGACGAGCTCGATGCGCCGGTGTCGGAGACGTTCTCGGGGAGGTCGACGCGTACTGCCGGCCTTCCCTCCGGGTCGATGTCTGATCCGCGAAATCCGGCGGCACCGTGCCACGGCCCCGTCAGGCGGCGGCACCTCATGGAAAGGCGCCCGAGATCTTGGTGAGCGAATACGTGCTCCGGATCCCCCTTGAGCGGCACGTCCTCAACACCCGACGATCTTTCACGGCCGTCATCGAGGACATCAGCGATGCCATCGGCAGCTCCGAGGCAGGCGGAGAGCGGCATCATCTGACGACGTCGGCCGGCCGCAGACTTCTCGTTCGACGCGTCAACGGCACACCGGCTCCGGCCAGTCTTGTCGGAATCGGCGAGCTCGACATCGACCGTGCCTGGGTCGGGGAGCAGGAAGCCGGCCGTCTGCTCCGGCTGCTCGTCGACATGCCGGCAGCCTCCGGGGACCTGGTCCGGTTCCTGCCGGATGCCGGCGCATCCTGTCCCGCGGCGATCCTGGTCCAGCAGACAGCCGACGACGGCACGCGGCTCATCTACGACTCTGTCGCCAGCGCCGTATCCGTCTATCAGGACGAACACTCCCTAGCCGTCGCCCGTGGCCTGGACGCCGAGGTTCTGGCCCTGCTGCGGCGCATCGCGGCGCGCGACGGATGAGAAGCACTGCTTGGTCGCCGTGCTACCGGCCCACCTGCCCTCCCTGTGCCGCAACAGCCTGCGCAGCACACCCCCCCATTAGGGCAAATATTCGATCACTGCGAGTACTGCGTGTACCGCGAGTTCTCGCTCTCCCACCCCCCGCCATGGCCACCGTCCCGGGCCCCGTGGTGCGGCCATGCGACCGATAGCACCGACGCCATCCGGCGCGCAGGCTGGGAATATGGACACCATCACGCTTGGAGAGGTGGAGATCACCCGTGTGGTGGAGCTGCCCGCCAGAGGCCGCGCCCGCGAGTACGTCTTCCCCGACGTGCCCGTGGAGCACTGGCAGGCGCACGAGAACTGGCTCGCCCCCACCTTCGTCGACCCGGCCGCCGACGAGATCCGCGTCATGATCCAGACCTGGCTGATCCGCAGCGAGGGCCGGACGATCCTCATCGACACCGGGATCGGCAACGACCGGGAGCGCCCGGCGATGCCGTCCTTCGACCATCTGCGCACCCACTACCTCGGAGAGCTGGCCGCAGCAGGCGCCCGCCCGCAGGACGTGGACACGGTGATCTGCACTCATGTCCATGGCGACCACGTCGGCTGGAACACCCGCCTGACGGACGACGGGGAGTGGCGGCCCACCTTCCCCAACGCCCAGTACGTCATCTCGCGCACCGACTTCGACTACTGGAACCCGGCCAACGGACACCAGACCCGCTCCGGCCCCCGGATGGCCAACGTCTTCGAGGACAGCGTCGCCCCCGTGCACGAGGCCGGACAGACCATGCTGTGGGAGGGCGACCACTACGACGTCGACGCCCAGCTCCGTATCGAGCCCGCACCAGGCCACACGCCCGGCTCCTCCGCCGTATGGCTGCGGTCGGGCACCGACCGGGCGGTGTTCGCCGGAGACCTGCTGCACAGCCCCCTGCAGATCGTGGAACCGGACGACTGCCCCAGCTTCGACGAGGACGAGCCCCTCGCACGGGACAGTCGGCGCCGGGTGCTGGGGGAGGCCGCGGACCGGGGCGCCTTGTTGTTCCCCGCGCATTTCCCCGGGCCGGGCGCAGCCGAAGTGCGACGCGTCGGCGACCGGTTCGCGGTGAAGGAGTGGGCAGCATGGCCGTGAGGCCGTGAGGCCGTTCTGCGGCACTGACAAACGGAGGGCGGTCATGCGCGGCGACGGGCGAGTCAAGGTGGCCGCCCCAGCGGTTGCCGGCCCTCGCGAGGCCCGCCCGACCCCGGCGGAAGGCGATGAGCGGGCGAACGGGCCGACGGACGATCGAGTCGGCAAGCCACCGAGCTCCGAACCGTCGTGGCCGCGCCGCGGGTGCCCAAGCCGATGCGGCCCGATCCGACGCGGCCCGATCCGATCCGGCTCCGGTCCGATCCGGCTCCGGTCCGCCGCCTGGGAGCCGGGCCCCTACCGGGGGTCGAGGGCGCGGACGAGGTCGATGCCGTGTCCGAGGTTGTCCAGACGTGCTGCGAGGGTGTCGCCCGCCGGGTAGAGGCGGACGGTGTCCACGCCCGCGGTGCGCCAGTCCCCGAGCCGAGCGCGGACCATTTCCTCGGTCCCGATCAGAGTGGTGGCCAGGACCATCTCGTCGGTGATGAGGCCGGTGGCACCGTCGCGGTCCCCCGCCTGCCAGCGTTCACGGACCTGGGCGGCGACATCGGCCCAGCCCTGACGGCTGTAGGCGTTGTTGTAGAAGTTGGTCGAGCCGGAGCCCATCCCGCCCAGCGAGAACGCCAGTTCCTTCTTACGGCTGCCGACGACACCGGCCAGCAGCCCCTCGTCCGCGACGATGTTGATCTCGGCGCCCTGGCAGATGTCGAGGTCGGTGCGGGTGCGGCCGTTTCGGGCCAGCCCGGTATCGAGGTGGGTGAAGTAGGCGTCGGCGCCTTCGGGGACGAAGCTGGTGCCCAGCCACCCGTCGGCGATCTCGCCGGTGAGTTCGAGCATCCTGGGGGACAGTGTGGCCAGGTAGACCGGCACCTGCGCCGGCTCCAGGCTGAGCCGCATCGGGCGGCCCTCGCCGTCGGGCAGGGGGATGGTGTACTGGCGGCCCTGGAAGGCGATCTTCTCACCCGTGAAGGCCGCGCGGATGATCTCGACGGTCTCCCGCATCCGGGTCAGCGGCCGCGCGAACGAGATGCCGTGCAGGCCTTCGATGACCTGCGGCCCGGAGGCGCCGAGGCCGAGACGGAACCGGCCGTCGGACAGATGCGCGAGGGTCATCGCGGTCTGCGCGATGGTGACCGGCGATCGGGTGCCGAGCTGGATGACCCCGGACCCGAGCAGGAGCGTCTCGGTACGGGCCGCCAGATAGCCCAGCGGCGAGGGGGCGTCGCTCCCCCAGGCCTCCGCCACCCAGCAGATGTCCAGGCCGAGCTTCTCGGCCTCAATGACGTACTCGGCGGTCTCGCGCCAGTTTCCGCCGGAGCCTTCGATGGTGGTCGCGGTGCGCATCACTTCTCCCGTTCGGCGAGTTCTTTGATGGTGGCGAGGTTGGACTTGATGCCGGTCTCGAACTCGCGCAGCCGGACGAACACGATCTTCTGTTCCTTGTCGGGCATGGCCTCGATCGCGACGCTCAGCCCGGACGGGGCCGGTCCGAGCTGGGCCCACTGCTCCAGCAGCGTGCCGGTGTCCTGCGGGTGCAGCGTGAACCGCCAGACGCTCATCGGGTGGGCGGGGTCGCCCACCGCCCAGCCGAACCGGCGCGGCTCCTCGCAGTCGACGATGGTGCTGACCGTCTCCCAGTTGCCCAGGGCATGGTGCGCACTGCGCCCACGGAACCGGTTGCCCGTGCCGGCACCGGTCGCGCCGTCGAGCCATTCGACATGCTGGAGCTCGGCGCTCAGCTCGGGCATCAGGTGGATGTCGCTCACATACCTCCACAGCAACTCGGGCGGCGCCTCGATGTAGGCCCTGGCGGACACCGTCGGGGTGTCCGCGTAGATCTGTCCCGTCCACTCCATGGCACTCGACCCCTTCCCCTCAGTGACCTGCATAGTTGCGCATCAAGACTCACTCCCGCAAGGGCGAACCGCTCAGCTTTCTGCTGAGTTTCATTGAAAGACTCGTATCATCGGTGCATGAGGCGTACGTCGTTCGCGAACTGGCCCTGCTCGGTGGCCCGGACCATGGACCTGCTCGGCGACTGGTGGACCCCCCTGGTGCTGCGGGAGGCGTTCTACGGGATCCGCCGGTTCGACGAGTTCCAGCAGGAGCTGGGCATCGCCCGCAACACGCTGTCCGAACGGCTGCGCAGGCTGGTGGAGGCGGGTCTGCTCGAGAAGCACGTCTACGAGACGCAGCCCGTCCGCCACGAGTACCTGCTGACCGAGTCCGGCCGCGACTTCTACGGCGTCATCCTCGCCATGACCAGCTGGGGCGACCGGTGGCTGGCGGACGAGGCCGGGCCGCCGGTGGTCACCCGCCACGAGACCTGCGGCCACGACGCCCACGGCGAGGTGGTCTGCTCGCACTGCAAGGAGCCGCTGGACTGGGAGGACGTCACCCCGCGCCCGGGCCCCGGCTACCCGCAGAAGCTGCTCGGGCGTCCGGACATCCGACGCCGGTTCAAGCTGGACGAGCCGGGGCAGCCGGCGACGGCAGCGGACTGACCCCGGCCCGGCCGGCCACGCGGACGCGGCCGTCCAGAAGCCGGCCTGCAATGGCCTCCAGTTGCCGGGCGGAGGTGCCGAGGAGCGCGCGCCTGGCCCGCGCCCGCTTGAGCAGGACATGCGCGTCCGCCTCCCAGGTGAAGCCCATGCCACCGTGCGTCTGCAGGTTGTCGGCGCTTGCCGCGTCGGCGGCGTCTCCGGCCGCCTGCACGGCGAGGCGCGCGTCATCGGGGTCGCCGGTCGCCGCCGCCCAGTGCACCAGCAGCCGCGCGGCGTCGGTCTGGGCGTACCGGTCGGCCAGGGTGTGCTTGACGGCCTGGAACGAGCCGATCGGGCGCCCGAACTGATGCCGATCCTTGGCATAGGCCACCGCCGCGTCCACCGCTGCCCGTGCCAGACCCACCAGTTCGGCCGCGAACAGCGTCCGGACCTCCGCGAGGGCCCGGCCGCCGAACTCCGCCGGCCCCAGCACCTGCGCGTCGACGGCGCTCAGCTCGATCGCGGCGACCTGCTCGACGACGTCCAGTCCGACACGCGCCGCACGCCGCACGCCGGGCCCGTCCAGCCGTAGCGCCACGAGCGCCCCGCCCGCGACGGCCAGCAGCACATCGGCGTCCCGGCCGTACGGCACGGCCGTCAGCGCACCACTCACCTGGCCGTTCTGCAGACGCAGCGCGCCGGGCCGGTGCCGGTCGACGACCGTGCGGGGGAAGGTCTCCCAGGCCGGCACCACCAGCAGTGAGCCGTCGGCGATCCGCTTCAGGACGTCGGCGCCGGGACCGCCCTCCTCGCCGCCGTGCACCCCGGCCAGCACCGCGGCCGCGACGGCGGCCGGAAGGTACGGCACGGGCGGCAGTGTGGCCCCGGCCTGCTCGGCGACGAGCGCGGCCTCCAGCAGGCCGGCCCCCGCCCCGCCCAGCCGCTCGGGGATCGTCATGCCCACCAGGCCGAGACCGGCCAGCTCCCGCCACAGGCCCCGGTCCGGCCCCGGCGTCGTACCGAATGCGGGCGGGAAGGCGCCTCGGCGCTCGGCCAGCAGCCGGTACACGGTCCGGGCCAGTTCACGATGCTCGTCGGTCAGGGCAAAACGCATGGCCGCTCCTTGGAGTCCCGGAATTGTCCGCACGTGACATTGACGAGTGAGTCTATCTACGCAACTGTGGACGTCCGCAAGGTCTTGTTCATGGGAAGGCATCGATGGATCTGCATGAATCCGCCGACCTCGCGCTCTTTCGAGCGTCGGTGCGCGACTTCATCGCCGAGCTCGTCCCCGGTGACTGGCAAGGAATCGGCGCCCTCGACCGCCGAGGGCGTACGGAGTTCACCGCCCGAGCGCGCGCCGCCCTCGCCAAGCGGGGCTGGGTGGCGCCGACATGGCCGGTCGAGTACGGCGGCGCCGGGCTCGGCTCCACCGAACAGATCGCGCTCGGCGAGGAGTTGGGGCGGGCGGGGATACCCACCGGCGCGGAGAGCGACGCGTTCGGCATCAGCATGCTCGGCAACACCATGCTGCGGCACAGCCCGCCCGAGCTGTGCGAGCGGTTCCTGCCGCGCATCGTCTCCGGTGAGTACGTGTTCTGCCAGGGCTTCTCCGAGCCCGGCGCCGGGTCCGACCTGGCCGCGCTCACCACCCGCGCGGTCCGGGAGGGCGACCGATGGGTGATCAACGGCCAGAAGCTGTGGTCGTCCTCGGCGCACCTCGCCAACTGGATGTTCGTGCTGGCCCGCACCGACCCCGGCGCGCCGCCGTACCGAGGCATCAGCATGCTGCTCGTGCCGCTCGACCAGCCCGGTGTGGAGATCCACCCGATCCGCAACCTCACCGGCGAGGCCCACTTCCACGAGGTGTTCTTCACGGACGCCGTCACCGACACCGACCTCGTCGTCGGCGGGGAGGGCCAGGGCTGGCCGGTGGCCATGACCCTGCTGGGCTTCGAGCGCGCCGAGACCTACGTGCTCATGCCGATCAAGCTCCGCGACGAACTGAACCGGCTGACCGACCTGGTCGTCTCCCAGGGGCTGGGGGACGACCCCGACATCCGGCAGCGCCTCGCCTGGTGCCACGTCCAGGTCGAGCAGCTGCGCTGCCAGAGCCTGCGCCTGGCCACACGGCTCGTCGACGGACACGAGCCCGGCCCCCAGGCCGCGGTCGTCAAGCTGCTGACCAGCGAGTACCACCGCAAGGCCACCGAACTGGCCATGGACGTCCTGGGCCTCGACGCTCTGGTCCCCGTCGGCGAGACCTCACCGAACTGGTACTACACCGACGACCCGGGCGCACCGAACACCTCCGCCTCCTGGACCAGCGTCTACCTCAACGCCCGCGCGGCCACCATCTACGGGGGCAGCTCGCAGATCCAGCGCGGCATCATCGGCGACATACTGCTCGGCCTTCCCAAGGAGCCCCGGCCGCAGCCCACCGCCACGTCCTGAGACGCCGCGCCATCGCGGCGTGAGGCCGCGTCGACACACGCCGTACCCCGGGGCGGCCAAGCCGCCTCCCGGCAGGACCGGTCTGTGAACCTCCGGGCCCCATCCCGCGATCCACGGGGATCCGGAGCACCCGCGGCCCCGGACAGCGCTAGACAGGGCGCGTTGTGCGGTCATGCGGTCATGCGGTCATGCGGTCATGCGGTCATGCGGTCATGCGGTCATGCAACCACTCGGCACGCTCGCTCGCGGCCCCACGCACGGGCTCGCCTGCAGGGCAAAAGCTGCTCAATGCGGCACTAGCTCGGGGAAACGGGGAAGAGCATGCAGCTGCTGGTGGCGTGGGCGAGCAGGCGGTCCTCGGAATCGAGCAGTTCGGCTTGCGCGAGGGCGGTGCGGCGGCCGTGGTTCACAACCGTGCCGACGGCACGGACCTTGCCCGTGTCGACGGTGATCTTGCGCAGGAATTTCACGCTCAGGTCGAGCGAGGTGTATCCCATGCCTGCCGGTAGGACGGACTGCACGGCACAGCCTGCCGCTGAGTCGAGCAGGGTGGCGTAGACGCCGCCATGGACGCTGCCGATGGGGTTGTAGTGCTCCTCCCCCGGTTCCAGGACGAAGACGGCACGGCCGACCTCAACCTGCTCCAGGGTGAATCCGAGCGTCGCGGCGATGGGCGGGGCGGGCAGACGTCCGCTCAGCACGCTCCGCAGGAAGTCGAGACCGCTCTGCCCGCCAACGGCGACCGCGGAGATGCTCGGATCCTGCCACTCGAACGTGCGTGACCTCGTCATTGACCTCTTCCTCCTCAGCTGACTTCAATAACTGAAGCTAGCTAGCGAGCCTCTGGCTGTCAATGTCGAAGCCAGCCTACGATGGACGCATGACCTGGCTGGAGACCAGCACCGAGAACTGCACGGTGCAGCGCACCCTCGACCTGATCGGCGAGAAGTGGTCGCTGCTGGTGTTGCGTGACGCCATGAACGGCGTGCACCGTTTCGACGACTTCCGCCGCCACGTGGGCCTGTCGGAGGCCGTACTGGCGGACCGGCTGCGCAAACTGGTCGCCGCCGGGATCCTGGATCCCGTCCCGTACCGCGAGCCTGGTCGCCGCACCCGCCAGGAGTACCGGCTGACACGCAAGGGCTGGGAGCTGTGGCCCGTGATGATCGCGCTCAAGCAGTGGGGCGACCGCTACACCGCGGACCCGGACGGACCGCCCCTGGAGGTGCGTCACCGTGACTGCGACGAACAGCTGGAAGCCGTCGTCGTCTGCACGGGCGATCACGGGCCTCTCACCCCACGACAGGCTTACACGAAGCCTGGCGCCTCGGCGCACGCTGTGACCTGATGGAGGTCGAGCGTCCGCTCGTGGCGTCACTCACGAGCGCACTGACGAGTCTGAGCGGTGATCGACCATTGCCCACTCTTCGGCAGCGCTGGGTAGCGCTCCGCCGACCGGGAGTCGCCGAACGTGGACCGCTGCCGTCCGAGCCCGGCACATACAGTGAGGGAAGGACGGCCGGATCGGGTGATCGGTCTCGCACGTGCCGGGGAGCAGCGGAAGCCGGCCCCTGTCTAGCACCTTGGGGTTGACCAGTGGACGAGCTGTTCGGGCGGGACGAGGAACGCGGTCGGCTGGCAGCGACGCTCGACGACACCCGCCAGGGGATGAGCGCCATCCTCGTACTGCGGGGCGGGCCGGGGACCGGCAAGAGCGCACTGCTCGATCACCTTGAGTCGATGGCGGCCGCCGGCTTCGAGGTCATGCGGTTCGACGCTGTGGAATCCGAGGCCGAGCTCGGTTTCGCCGCGCTGCACCACCTGCTCAGGCCGCATCTGACTCAGCTGTCCAAGTTGCCCGATCCACAGCGCGACGCACTGTGCCAGGTCTTCGGGCTTCAGGCGCGAACCAGTCCACCCGACCGTTTCCTCGTCGCGCTCGCCTCACTCGGGCTGCTGGCCGTACGCGCCGATGACAGGCCGTTGCTGTGCCTGGTGGATGATGCCCAATGGCTCGACGAGGAGTCCGCCGCGGTGCTCGCCTTCGTGGCCCGTCGGCTGTACGCGGACTCCGTCGCGATGGTGTTCGCCATCCGGGACCAGACGGACCGCGTCGACCATCTGGCGGGGCTGCCCGAGCTGGGCGTGACCAGCCTGGCAACGGAAGCGGCCGGGCGGCTGCTGGAATCGGTGGTCCCCGGCGTCCTCGATCCCGGCGTCCGCGGCCGGGTGGTCGCCTCCACCGGGGGCAACCCCCTTGCCTTGGTCGAGGCAGCTCGGGAACTGAGTGCGGATCAGCTCAGCGGTGAGGCGCCGCTGCCGGAGCCCGTCCCGCTCGGCCGTGCACTGGAACGGGTCTATCTGCGTGAGGCGTTGGCGTTGCCACCGCAGACACGGACCTTGCTGCTGGCCTCCGCGGCCGATCCCACGAGTGACCCGAATGTGCTCTGGCGGGCCGGTCCGGACCTGGGCTTCGACGCGACCGCCGCGGCGGCCGCCGAGGAGCGCCATCTCCTGTCGATCCGGGAGACCGTCAAGTTCCGCCATCCGCTGATCCGTTCGGCCGTCTACCACGGCGCCCCGCTCGCCCAGCGCGCGCGGGTCCACGCCGCCCTCGCCGAGGTCGCGGGTGACCTCGGCGAAATCGATCTGCGTGCCTGGCACCTGTCGGCAGCGGCGACCGACCCGGACGAGGACGTGGCGAACGAGCTCGTACGCGCCGCGGAGCGCACCCGCGACCGCGGTGACTGGACCGGCAGTTCGACGCTGCTGGCGCGAGCCGCGTCCTTGTCGGCTGACCTGCCCGTCCGCGCCCGTCGTCTCCTGGGGGCAGCTGAGGCCAGCTCCGTGGCCGGCTCGCCCGGACGGGCCCAGGCCCTGCTCGACGAAGCGGCCGCCTATCGCGAGGACCGGCGCTACAACGGCCTGGTACAGCGCGTTCAGGCGCGGATCCACCGTCTGACGGGCGCGCCGGCGGCGGCGACCTATGCTCTGTTGACGGCGGCCCGGGAACTGGGGCCCATCGACATCCGTCTTGCTCGCGACATCCTCGTGGAAGCGCTCGTCCAGGCGCAGATCAGCGGCTCGCTCGCGCCGCAGGGAGCATCGCGCCTCAGCGTGGCCGAGACGGTCCGTACCCTCCCGTTGCCCGCCGAGGTACCCGCGACGACGGGCGACGTCGTGCTCGAAGCCGACACCGCCGTTCATCTCGAAGGGCTCGGCAGCGCGGGCCCGAAGCTCCAGCAGGCCATCGAGGCGGTACAGCATGAGGAGTCGACGGCTCCCGAACTGTTCCAGTGGCTGGCCGCGGCCTGCTCGCACGCGACCATCCTGGGCGACGACGTAGCGCTGCACAAACTCGCCTGGCGGCTGGAGACGGAAGCCAAGCGGCAGGGCGCCGTCATTCCGATGGCCCTCGCGCTCAGCCACACGGCCCTGTCCGAGCTGATCGCCGGTCGCCTTGCGGAATCGGAGCGCCTGTTCGACCAGCGTGCCGCGCTGGAAGAAGCCCGCGGCTCACAGTTGCATCTCGGTGCCCTGCTGGTTGCCGCGTGGCGCGGCCGGTTCGAGGAGACCCGCGTACTGGCGGAAGCCGTCGAGGAGCACGCCGCCCGCACCGGTCAGGGGTACCAGCTGGTTTTCTGCGACTATGCGCGCAGCGTGATCGAACTGAGCCGGTGCCGGTACCACGAGGCATTCCTGAGCCTGGCGGACAGGATCGGCGACACCTGTCAGGTCAAGTTCGCCTTGGTCGACATGGTCGAGGCAGCGACACGGTCCGGCAAGGACGATGCGGCGGCGCAGCTGGTGGAACGCCTGTCCCGTCTCGCCGACAGGACACCCATTCCGGGCCTGCTCGGCGACCTCGCCCGCGCGCAGGCGCTGACCACCACCGCCCCCTCGGCCGCGGAAGCACTGTATCAACAGGCCATCCAGCATCACGAGAACACCCGTGGCCCGTTGCGCAGGGCGCGCAGCCGTCAGCTCTACGGGGAATGGCTGCGCCGGGAGCGCAGAACCAAGGAGGCACGTGACGAACTGCGCATCGCCTACGAGCTCTTCGACGCGATGGGCGCTCAGGGCTACGCTGCCAGAACGGCACAGGAGCTTTCCGCGGCCGGCGATCCGGTTCAGCCCGGCGGGGCCGCACACAGCGGTGACGGCGAACTGACTCCCCAGGAAGCGCGTGTCGCTCGCCTGGCAGCCGGCGGGGCCACGAACGCGGAGATCGCGGCGCAGCTCTACCTCAGCGTGCACACCGTGGACTACCACCTTCGAAAGGTGTTCCGGAAGCTCGATATCCATTCGCGGCGCGAGTTGGCCGACCGACGGCATCGCATCACCTCGGCATAGCGGCCTGGCACCGGTTGCGTTCGTCTCCTTCCGTCGAATCGGTGAACGAGGAAACACGTGTCCCGGACCACGTAGTAAGGGGTCGCCGCCGACTACGAACCGCACGGGATGACGGAGCGTGCCTTTCGTCAGAGGGTGATCGCGAGGGCATCGGGACAAGTGAGAGGAGCAAGGCCATGACGTCATCTGCACCGTCACCCACCGTGGTTCTCGTGCACGGCGCGTTCGCCGACGCATCCAGCTGGTCACGGGTCGTAGGCCGCCTGAGCGCTGCGGGCGTGGCGACCGTCGCGGCACCCAACCCGCTGCGGGGACTGACGGCCGACGGTGAGTACGTCGCGAATATCGCGGGACAGATCGAAGGACCCGTGCTGCTCGTCGGTCACTCCTACGGCGGCCCGGTGATCACTTATGCGTCGGCGAAGGCCGACAACGTCAAGGGCCTTGTCTTCGTGGCCTCCTTCGGCGTCGATCAGGGCGTGTCCACCCTGGGCTCGAACGAGGGCTTCCCGCCGGCCGAGCTGGACGCGGCGCTGCTGCCGCGCACGTTCCCGCGGGACGACGAGACCGGCACGGAGTTCTACATCCAGCCCGAGCACTTCCACTCGGTGTTCTGCGCGGACCTGCCCGCCGACGAGGCCGCCGTGCTGGCGGTCAGCCAACGACCGGCGGCCGATGCCGCGTTCGGGGAGCCGCTGGCCGTAGAACCAGGCTGGAAGAAGGTACCCAGCTGGTTCATCGTCGCCGGCGCGGACCACGCCATCAACCCGGACGCCGAGCGTGCCGCGGCCAAGAGGATCGGGGCGACCGTCACGGAGATCGACGGCGGATCCCACGCCATCGCGCTCTCTCACGCGGACGAAGTGGCGCAGGTCGTCCTGGGCGCGCTCCGCGAGATCGGGTGATGCCCCGGGTGAGGGGACGCACGGAGGCAACATCCCCTCACCCTGCAGAGGGTCGCGCGACACGTTCCACTTCTCCATGCTTCCAAAGGGCCGCCGGCAGCGGCGAAGTCGAGAGCGGCACCAGAACGGCACCAGAAGGGTGGCGCCATGCAGGACTTGCTCGCTCAGACGGTCCGGGCCCACGGCGAAGCCGGCCACTGGCACACGCTGTCCGGATTCCGCGTCCGCGCCCGCGTCCAAGGAGCCATCTGGGCGCTCAAGGGCAAGCGGGGCCTCTTCGACGACATCACCATCACCGGCGAGACCCGCGAGCAACGCCTGACCATCGCCCCGTATCCCGGACCGGGACATCACACCACCTGGGAGCCGCGGCGCCAGACCATAGCGCGGGACGACGGCATCCTGGTGACCGAGCGTCTCGATCCCCGGGCCCGATTCGCCTCGCACACCCGGCAGACAGCGTGGGACGACTTCCACGCCGCGTATTTCGCGGCCGAGGTCCTGTGGAACTGTCTCACCGTCCCGTTCCACCTCCTGCGCTCGGACGTCCACACCGAGGAAGGCAAGCCCTGGCACGAGGAGGGAGCCAGCTGGCGGGCGCTCCAGGTCACCTACCCGGACGCGTTCGCCGCCCCGTCGAAACAGCAGACCTTCTACTTCGGCGCGGAGGGTCTGCTGCGGCGCATCGACTTCGGCTTCGATCTGCTCGGTCCCAGCCCGGCAGTGCACTAAGCGTCGAGACACAGGGACTTCGACGGCATCGTTGTGCCCACCCGGCGCCGGATCTACGTACGCAATCCGAATGGAACCCCCGCTTGCGAATCCACCTCACTCGCGATCGACATCGACGACGTGCAGTTCGCCTGACAGGCAGAGCCGGAAGGGAACATCGCAGGGAAAGGAACATCACATGGCTGGGCAGCCCGGACGACGACTGGCTCGTCCGGGCCATTCAGCTGTACCACAAGCCCTTCCGGCAAGTCGTCGCCTCCGCCTCCGAACTCTCCAGCAGGATTTGGGCCCACTGAAGTTCACGAGAGCGCCCGGCTCGCCCGATCGAGGAGGAGAAAATGAGCGACCTCTTGTCAGAAGTCATCGAGGCCCATGGCGGCCTCGGGCGGTGGCAGAATCTCACGACCGTGACGGCCACCATCGTCAGCGACGGCGAACTCTTCAGCACCAAGGGACTGCCCCAGGACCTACAGCCTCGACGAATGACTGTCAGCCTGCACGAGGAACACGCCTCGGTACGACCGTTCGGAGCCCCCGACCAGCGAACGGACTTCGCCCCCGGCCGCATCGCGATCGAACGCTCGGACGGAACCGTCGTGGCCGAACGCCTCGACCCGCGGCAGGCGTTCGCAGGGCACACCTTGGAAACCCCATGGGACCCGCTGGACCGGGCCTACTTCAACGGTTACGCCCTGTGGACGTACCTGACCACGCCGTTCTTCATGACCATGAAGGGCATGGTCGTGGAGGAGAAGGAGGCATGGCACGAGTCACCGACCGAGCCATGGCGCCGCCTTCGGGTCTCCTTCCCGGACGACATCGCGAGCCACTGCCCGGTCCAGGACTTCTACTTCGGAGCCGACCTTCTGCTCAGGCGCCATGACTACCACGTCGACATCGCCGGCGGGTTCGCGACCGCCCAGTACCTGTACGACATCGCGGAGGCGGACGGGATCAAGTTCCCCACCAAGCGTCGCGCGTACTTGCGCGCACCCGACGGGCGTCCCCGCCACGATCACCTCATGGTCAGTATCGACCTCAGCGAGGTGCACTACTTCTGACAGCGACCGTCTGCCGGCGCAAGCCCTCGGGGGCTTACTGCTTGCCGAGGAGCTCGCGCACGTGCCGGACGATTTCGTCGTTGGTGTAGGCGTGACCGCCGATGCCCCAACCCCCGGGGACCGCCTCGGCCAGGGTGACCCAGGTGCGTTCGACCAGCGTGGGGTCCCCGGAGGCCTTGGCCACCAGTTCGGATATCTCCTTGACCAGGCCGAGCTGCTGCTCCCTGTTCAGGGCATCGGCGTTGGTGGTCACGGTGACGCGCACATGGTCGCTGCTGCCCCACCCGCGGTGGAAAAGGAATCCGCATCCAGTTCGTGGACGAATGCGGCCGTGTTGTCGCTGAAGAACGGAATGACGGGAACCTTCTCCCAGCGCATGACCGCTTGAGCGAGCTCCTGCGCCAGCGCCTTGCGGTCCTTGATGACTCCCCGGGCGGTGTACACGTCGATCATGGGCATGGAGAGACCCTCGCTCTGCTGGGTAATGGCCGATATGGCTGCTCGTACGGGCTTTCAGGTGATCATGCCTGCCCTGGTCAGGCACGGACATCACGTGACGCACGTAGTCCCGACCCACCCACACGTAGGGACAGCCCTCAAGGTGTCCGTTACCGGCCGCGTCCGCCGGCAGCCGAGCACGCCCTCGGAGCGAGCATGCCTTCGGAGCGAGCACGCCTTCAGAGATTGATCATGTGTCCCGCGAGGCCGTGCAGGGCGTCCTGCACCGCCTCGCTCAGCGTCGGATGCGCATGGACGTTCCTGATGAGCTCGTTCACCGTCAGGTCCCATTTCTGGGCGAGGGTCAGCTCCGGCAGCAGTTCGGTCACGTCCGGGCCGATCAGATGGGCGCCGAGCAGTTCGCCGTAGCGGGCGTCGCTCACCAGCTTCACGAACCCGACGGTGTCACCGAACCCGTGCGCCTTGGCGTTGGCCGTGAAGGGGAACTTCGCCACGCGGACGTCGAAGCCCTCGCTGCGCGCCTCGCTCTCGGTCCAGCCGAAGCTGGCGATCTGGGGCTGGCAGAACGTGGCGCGCGCGATCATCCGGTAGTCCAGCTCCATGGTCTCCACGTCGGCGATGGTCTCGGCAGCGACGATGCCCATCGCCTCGGCGGCGTGGGCCAGCATCAGCTTCGCCGTGACGTCACCGATGGCGTAGATGTGCGGCTGACTGGTGCGGCAGCGCCCGTCGACGTCGATGGCTCCCCGGTCGGTGAGCCGGACTCCCGTGCTGGACAGACCGTAGCCGCTGGTCCGTGGCTGGAAGCCCGTCGCCTGCAGCACCTTCTCGGCCTCCAGGACCTGCTGCCCGCCTCCCTGTTCGACCACCACGCGGACTCTGTCCTCGGCCTCCTCGAGGGACTGCACGCGCGCGGAGGTCAGCACACGGATGCCCTGACGCTTGAAGCGCTTGGCGAGCTCGGCCGAGACCTCCTCGTCCTCCAGGGGTGCGATGCGGTCGAGGAACTCGACCAGCGTGACCTCCACACCGTAGGACCGGAGCAGGTAGGCGAACTCGACCCCGATGGCGCCGGCGCCGGCGATGATCAGGCTGGCCGGGAGGCTGTCGGCGAGGATCTGCTCCTCGAAGGTGACCACGCGCCTGCCCAGCGTCGTTCCGGGCAGCAGCTTCACGGTCGCACCGGTCGCGATGATGCAGGAGCGGAAGGAAAGTGTCGCCTCGCTGTCGCTCATCCGCACCTGCAGCGTGTGGGGATCGAGGAAGGTGCCCTGGCCCTCGAACTGGGTGATCTTGTTCTTGCGCATCAGATAGCCGACGCCCTTCGAGCGCCCCTCGGCCACCACCCGGCTCCGCTCGTAGGCGGCCCGGTAGTCCAGGGTGACATCACCGCTGATCTTCACCCCGAACTTCTCCGCGTCATGCAGGAACAACTGCGCGACCTCGGCGTTGCGCAGCAGTGCCTTCGCCGGGATGCAGCCGATGTTCAGGCAGACGCCGCCCCAGAACCGGGCTTCCACGATGGCGGTTCGCAGTCCCAGCTGCGCACAGCGGATGGCGGCCACGTATCCGCCGGGACCGGCTCCCAGAACCACGACGTCGAAGTCAGTGTCCGTGCTCATCGCTCCACCTCACGGTTGCTCTCGGATGCACTCGGATGCACTCGGTATCCGCGATCCGGCGCGCGCGTCGTCAAGGGGTTGGATAGAGGAGCTCCAGCGGGCCCGACAATGCGGCGCGCACCCGGCGGGCGGTCTCGTCGACGAGAACCTCCGGCTCGTCGCGGCTGATCGCGTCCATGGTCTTCGCGGCCACTTCCTCAGCCTCCACCTTCGGGGCGTCGACCGCCACAGTGGCGTCCGTGTCAACGTAGCCCACGTGCACACCGACGACCAGAGTGCCCTGTTCCCGCAGCCCCACGCGCAATGCGTTGGTCAGCGACCATTGGGCCGCCTTCGACGCCGCGTAACTCGGGAACCGGTTGTTGGCCCGCCATGAGGCCACCGACAGCATGTTCACCAGGACTCCGCCACCGCCCGCGGCCAGGACGGGCGCGAAGGCCCGCGAGACCGCCCAGGTGCCCAGATAGTTCACCTCCAGCTCCTTCCGGGCACCCTCCAGAGACCCCTCCAGAAGGCCTGGCCCGGCCTGGATACCGGCGTTGTTGATCACGATGGTCGTGTCGGACGCGGCCGCCGCGGCGGCCGCGATCTGTTCGGGGTCGGTGACGTCGAGGCGCAGCGGTTGCGCGCCGGGCTCCTTGAAGTCCTCGGGGCGTCGGACACCCGCATACACCTTGGCGGCCCCCCGGGCCAGCAGAGCGCGAGTGAACGCCAGCCCGATTCCCCGGTTCGCGCCTGTCACGAGCGCGACCGATCCTCTGATCTCCATGCTCCGACACCTCATTCCAGTCATTCCAGGGCTTTCACCCGTGCACGGCCTGGACGGACAGGGCGGCGGGACGTTGCGGCAGGGGCGCCCCGAGCCGCGTCCATGATTTCGCGCGCACCGCGCCACCGCATCACGTGCGGCTCGTGGTGTGGGTGGTGGGCTACTACGTGACGCCGTCAGGGCCGGAGGCGTACGGTCATCTCCACCGTCACGTCGTCCCCTGCCGAGAGGCGGTGCGGCCTGCGCACAGCGACCTTGAGCGGCAGCAGGTAGCCGCCGTCCTTGGGGAAGAGCGACGTCTCGAAGGCGACCTCGCCGATCCGGGCCTCGACCGGAATCACGCCCCAGCCGTACGTGGCCATCGCGGCCACCTCGCGGATGTCGGCGGACTCCTCGTCCGGCACAGGAACGAAGTAGTACGGCGACGGCCCACGCCATTCGAGCACCCGGCCGGAAAAGACGAACTCCACGAGATCATTCTCCTCTACGCGATGATCAGCACGATCCGGCCCCGGAGCGGGAGGCCGGAGCACGGTGAAGATCCAGTTTCCCGCGCGTGCGATGGCCGACGCGTCTAGGTTATGGAGTGACGTCCGCCCAACTCGTGGAGTTTCCATGCCAATTGAACGCCCGCGCATCAACAGCAGCGTGCCGCACTCCGCCCGGATCTGGAACTACTGGCTCGGCGGGAAGGACTGCTACGAAATCGACCGGCAGGTCGGCGACCAGATCGCGAGCGGCAACCCGGCGATCCTCGACATCGCCCTGGCGCAGCGGGCGTTTCTTGTCCGGGTGGTGGAGTACCTCGTCGGTGAGGCCGGCATCCGCCAGTTCCTGGACGTGGGCACCGGCTTGCCCACCGCGAACAACACGCACGAGGTTGCCCAGCGACTCGTTCCCGAGACCCGGATCGTCTACGTCGATCACGACCCGGTGGTCCTGGCCCACGCCGAGGCGCTGCTCACCAGCACTCCCGAGGGAGCCACGGACTACATCGACGCCGACCTGCGCCGACCCGAGGCCATCCTGGAACAGGCCGCCAAGACACTGGACTTCACCCAGCCGACCGCGCTGATACTTCTGGGGATCACCGCCCACATCACCGACGACTCCGTCTACGACATCGTCGGCCGCCTGATGGACGCTCTGCCCTCCGGCAGCTACCTCGTGCTCTGCGACGACACCGAGGTGCTCAATCCGCAGCAGATGCGCGAGATGATCGAGCAGTGGAACGAGGCGAGCGACAACCCCCGTATCAACCGCAGCCCGGAGGAACTCGCCCGGTTCTTCGACGGCCTGGAGTTGCTGGAGCCCGGCCTCGTCTCGGTCTCTCGCTGGCGCCCCGACGGTTCCGGCGAGCAGGCGCCTGCCGAGGTCGACGACTTCGGAGGTGTGGCGCGCAAGCAGTAGCGTGAGCAGCCCTCAGCGGCGCGCGCTGGGGGCCCGCAGCGGCCTTGGCCGGCAAGTTGGTCTTTCGTCGTTGGTGAGGCACCAGATCGCCGGTCCGCCGACGATTCGCCGGACAGCCCTCAGCATGCCTGCGGTCGGTGGACCTCGCCCGTGCCCAGTGTGATCACGGCCCGGGGCCGCATGGGCTCCCCGCCGCGCCGGGAGAGAAGGACCACCTCCTCGACAACCGCCGACAGCGCGCCGAGCCGGACGGCACACTCGGTGGCCAGGCGTTTCGGGTCCTGGGTACGGCCGAGGGACAGATGCGGGGTGAAGCGGCCGCCGCGCCCGTGGCAGAGCGGGAACCGCAGCTCCAGCGCCCGGTGGAGGCGGGCCCACGGCGCCGGGTCGGCCGCGGCCGGATCGAGCCACACCGTCGCGTAGTGCCGGTGACGGAAGTACCACACCCCGGCCAGACGCGCCGTGAAGGCCGTACTCTCGGCCGCGCCGGCGGACAGCAGCGGCACGGCCCGCGCGAACTCCTCCTCCGGCACGAAGCCGAACAGCAGATTCACATGCGGCGGCCACCGCCGTACCTGCGGATCGTGCTCCCAGCGGATGTCCTGGATCACCGGCCAGAGCTCCCGCGGCGGCAGCCACGCCACGGCCGTCCGGGTCGTCGGCGCCACCTCGAGCGCGTCCACCGGCTCGCCCCCGCCGAAAGCCGGATTCCCGTTCACCTGGCCATGGTCCCAAAGCGGGCGCGGAAACCTTCCGAAGGCAGGCCGGCCCTCACAGACGTGTCGCGGTCCGGACGAGGTCCGCGACGGCTCTGGACCGGCTGTGGGGTGGCCACGCGATCACCGTCGTGACCGCCGGCGCGTCCAGCACCGGCACGGCGGCGACGTTGCCGCGCAGATGGGCTCGGGACGACTCCGGCGCGATCACGCAGGCCCGGCCGAGCGCGATCAGTTGGTGCAACTGCGTATGGTCCCGAACCCGCGGACCGGGGCCGTCCGGGTACGTACCGTCGGGCCTGGGCCAGCGCGGCATCGGCAGGCCGGGCAGCTCGGCGACTTCGGCCATCCGCACGTGCGTCCGGCCGGTAAGGGGATGCCCGGCCGGCAGGACCACGACCTGTCCCTCCGTGTGCAGCTCTTCGGTGTCGAACCCGGCCGTCGAGTCGAACGGCCTGTGCAACAGAGCCACGTCGGCCCGGCCGTCGCGCAGCAGCCGTTCCTGCTCGGCAGGCCCGCACAGGAACACATCGACGGTGACCGCATCGGGTTCCGCGGCGTAGGCGTCGAGCAGTTTCGCCAGCAGTTCACTGGACGCGCCGGCCTTCGCGGCGAGGACCATGCCGGCGTGGCCGGTCGCGGCGAGGGCAGCGCGACGGGTGCGACGCTCGGCGGCCTCTACCGCATCCAGCGCCGCCCGGGCCTCCCGCAGGAGCACCGACCCGGCCTCGGTCAGGGTGACCGCTCGGCTGGTGCGTTCCAGCAGCGCCGCCCCGAGGCGCCGTTCCAGCTGACTGATCGCCCGCGACAGCGGGGGCTGCGCGATCCCGAGCCGCTGCGCGGCCCTCCCGAAATGCAGTTCCTCAGCGACGGCGACGAAGTACCGCAGCTCACGCGTCTCCACGCCGCCATACTAACCGGCCCCACCGCGATCGATACCCGCACGGTATCGCCGGCCACCCGATCGGTGTTGGCCTGCTCCCGCTGGACCCGGACAGGATTGGCCGTATGAGTGAACAGAAGATCGCGCTGGTGACCGGCGCGAACAAGGGCATCGGATACGAGATCGTGGCGGGTCTGGGCGCCCTCGGCTGGCGGGTCGGTGTCGGCGCCCGGAACGAGGAGCTTCGCGAGGCCGCCGTGGCGAAGCTGCGGGCCGCCGACGTCGACGCGTTCGGCGTCGCCCTCGACGTGACCGACGACGCGAGCGTGACCGCCGCTGCCAGGCTGATCGAGGACCGCGCCGGACGCCTCGACGTGCTCGTCAACAACGCCGGGATCACCGGCAGCGCGCCCCAGATGCCCACGACGGTCGACCCCGCGACGGTAAGGGCGGCCGTGGAGACCAACGTGATCGGCGTCATCCGCGTCACCAACG
This sequence comes from Streptomyces sp. NPDC086549, assembly GCF_044746205.1. Lineage (NCBI taxonomy): Bacteria > Bacillati > Actinomycetota > Actinomycetes > Kitasatosporales > Streptomycetaceae > Streptomyces > Streptomyces sp. NPDC086549. Next base: position 203,825 of record NZ_JBIVBS010000011.1, read on the forward strand.
CGATGCTGCCGTTGCTGCGCCGCTCGGCGTCGCCGCGGATCGTGAACATGTCCAGCACGGTCGGCTCGCTCACCCTGCAGACCACTCCCAACGCCGAAACGGGCCCGATCGCCGCCGCCTACTCGCCGTCGAAGTCATTCCTCAACGCCGTCACGATCCAGTACTCCAAGGAGCTGCGCGATACGAACATCCTGATCAACGCCGCCTGCCCCGGCTACTGTGCGACCGACCTCAACGCTTTTCGCGGCGTCCGCACCCCGCAACAGGGCGCGGCGATCGCAGTCCGACTCGCGACCCTGCCCGACGACGGCCCGACCGGCCAGTTCTTCGACGACGCGGGGGAGGTGCCTTGGTGACATCCCCGGCAGCCATGACGCGCCACGTGAAGGGGGTTCGCCCGTAACCGAACTCGACGTGCAGGCGCCCCGCTTGGTCGCCGACGAGATGGGTGTTGCTCTTCAGCGGGGTCAACTCGGCCCGTGACGCCGGACGGCTCCGCTGTCCGCCTTCTTCGTGGTCTCCACGGTGCCGGTCGGCTCCGAGTACGGGGGCTTCGCCGTCTGCCGCACCGCGCGCAGCGCGAGGGAGAGTTCGGTGATGCCGAGGGGGTCGGCCAGGGAGCGGCCGGTACGTTCGGTGATGCGGCGCAGGCGCATGCGCACGGTGTTGGGGTGGACGTACAGACGCTTGGCGGCCTCCTCGGCGGATCCGCCGCAGCTGAACCAGGCGTCGAGCGTGTCCAGCAGCACTTCGCGTTCGCCGGCCGGCAGGGCCTCGATCGGACCGAGGACGTTGGTGGCGACGCGGGCCATGACGTCGGGTGCGCCGGCTGCCGCGACCGCGACCGGGGAGTCGTCGAAGACGGTCACGGACGCGCTCTCCGCGTCACCGGCGCGCATGGCGACCTTCGCGAAGCGCAGGGCGTCCCCCGTGCTGCGCAGGTCGTCGTAGGAGGGGCTGACCCCCACGCGCTGCTCCGCGTGGTGCCGCAACACCTCGACGGGATCGTCCAGGTCGCGCCGGGTACGCAGATGCACGATGCCCAGCTGGAGATCGGGGCGCAGCCGCCAGGAGGACCGGATGCCGCGCCGGCTCAGGAGGGCCGCGACCTCGGGCAGGGCCTGCCGGCCGATCTGCGGTACCTCCGCGGCGACCACGGTGAACGGACCGTTGCGGGGCACGCCCAGGGCCTCCGCCGCGGACCACACAGCGTCGGCGTCCATGCTCCTTCCCTCCAGCAGCGCCTCGACCACGGCCGAACGCTCACGCTCGCTGGTGAGGAGCCGCTGGGACACCGCGTCGTGGTACCCGGAGACCATGGCCTCGGTGATGGTGTCCTGGAGCTCCCACATCGACGAGGCCGCGGCGACCAGCATGTCGCCCGTCCGCGCCGACTCGCCGGTGGGCCCGCCTGATGGCTTCGTCGACCGCTGATCGCCACCATGAGACGGTGGCGGTGATTCCGGGCTGGGTCTGGCGAAGGAATACAGTCGGCAGAGCGCTGAGCATCGGACTTCCCACCGGCCTCTTCGCCGGCGCATTCGCGCTCGTCGAGTCGCGCGCCTGGCCGAGCGCCGTCGTGGTGTTCCTGGCGTTGAGCGCCGTCTACGGGCCCGTGATGGCCCGTCGGATGGGCAGAGCCTGGCCCGGGGCGGAGGAACTGCATGCCGCCGACCGGGCTGCGGTCGTCCGCGCCACCCGGCGCGGTGAGGACATCGGCGACGCCCGCCTGGCGCCCGCGGTCCTCGCGTACGCGGACGCTCTGCGCGCAGCCCGCGAACGCGGTGGGTGGGTACGGTGGGTGGTACTCCTCGCCGCCGTCGTCGCGGTGGTCCTCGCCCTCCACGACACTCTCAACGGGTCGACCGGCGAGGCCGTGTCCTCCTGGACAGTGGTCGCCCTGTTCGTCGCCGATCTGACGTGGCGGCCCCGCAGGGAAGCCCACCTCATCGCCCGCGCCGAACAAGCAGAGCAATCAGCCCGGCGTCTCCTGCCGCGCGAACGGCCCGTCGACTGAACTCCTGTCCCGGCAAGGAACTCTTCGCGCCGGCCGAGCGGCCGGCCACCACCAAGTGGCCGGCAGTCGAAGTTCCGGCTAGTTCTTGCTGTTGTCGACGATGACCGGCGTGCCGCCCGAGTCCGTACCGCACGGCACCGCGTACACCGGGTGCGCCTTGGCCGCCTCCCGGTAGGCATCCAGGCACTGGTTGTACAGCACCTTGTCGCTCAGCGACCGTTCGATGATCTTGTTGGCGCGGGCGATGCCCTCCGCCTCTATCCGCTTGCGCTCCGCCTCCGCCTTGGCCGTACGCGACGCCTCGACGGCCCGTTCGGTGGCCTGCTCCTGCTGGATCTTCTTGTCGATCTGTTCCTGCAGCTTGTCCGACGGCTTCACATTGCGCAGGTTGACGGCCGTGACGTCGATCCCGCGCGGCGCCAGGCGCTCCTTGACGAGGCTTTCGATCTCCGAGCCGATCTGCTCACGGGCAGACGCGTAGCCCTCCTCGCTGGTGTGCTTCGCAAAGACATTGCGGATGATCTCGCGACTGTCCGGCACGACCAGCCGTGCCTCGATCGCGTCTTCACTGCCCGCCAGCCGATACAGCTCGACCGCCTTCGTCGGCACCACGGCCCACTTGATGGTGACGTCCGCGTAGAGCACACCGCCTTGCGAGGAGCGGACCTCGACCACGTCCTTGTCGTAGAGGTCGAGGTCCACCGGGCGGGTGGAATAGGACGTGACATCGGTGAACGGCGACTTGAAGTGGATGCCGGAGGTCAGTGGTGTGCCGACCTTGCCGAAGGTCACCGGCACGCCGACTTCATAGGCGCTCACCACATAGACGCAGGCGAAGACGCCGGCCAGCACGCCCCCCACGGCGCTCAGCACCGCCCCGAGCTTCCAGCTCCCGGCGGAACGTGCGCGGCCGACAAGAAAGAGCACGACCGCCGCTATGAGCAGCAGGATGGACAACACGAACACAGGTATCCCCCTCCGGAAACGGATCCGCGCCGCCACGGGCGCGACCGCAGCGCATCGTAACGAGCCCGGACCCCCGCGGCCTACACGATCCCTGTGACCGGATGTGCGGGATCGTCAAGACCGCACGCGGCCCCACGGGCGGCGGACGACCTGGAGATCGCCCGCCGCCCGTGAGGCCGTGACTGTCACTTCTGGCCGACGGCTTCCTTCCGGACGAAGCCGGCGAACCGGTCGGCGAACTCCGCGCTGACGTAGAGGTGGCCGCTGTTCTTCACGAACAGGTCGAGGTGTTCGGCCAGCCAGTCCTGGAACAGCTTGCCATCGCGGTGGGCCTCGAAGGCCTTCATGTCCTTCCAGGCGCCCATAAAGATCAGCTCGTTCGGGGTGGGCGGAGGCAGCGAGCCCGGCACCACTGAAGTGTGCAGGCAGTACATGTAGGTGTCGGGCTCGTGCTGCTCCACCTGGCGCACCAGGTCCTTCAGTGCCGCGACGGCCTTGTCCCGCGCGCCGTCGACGTGCCACCACTTCGTGACGATGGAGATCACCGGTTCTCCTTCCGCAGTTCCGTGACGATCTGGCGCAGCTTGTCGCGGTCGCCCTCCTCCACGTAGGAGAACCTGGGACAGAGCGTGTGCGCCGGGCTTGCCGGGTTGGGGGTCCGCATGAGGGCGACGGCCATCTTCTTCAGCGCGTGCATACCGTGGACGGCGAGCGGGAGGGCGGGCTTCTGCTCCACCACCTCCTTCTCGTTGTGGAATGTGTACGAGACCGGCTTCCGTCCGTCCGAGAAGGCGAGGTAGAGGTCGTCGACGAGCTCGGTGTACGCCAGGTCGAACTCGATCAGCGCGGCGCTCTCGGAGCCCCCCTCGGTGTCGCCGTTGCGCGGAACATGGAGTGCCGGGTGGACGGCGCTGTAGTCGACCAGCACCATGGCGCCCTGAGGCTCCTCGCCGGCCTTCTGGGTGCTGCGGAAGCGGCGTCCGGTCTGGAGCTCGCGGAAGCGGGCGTAGTGGGAGTACATCTGCCAGCCGTTGCGGAGCCTGTCGTTGTCCGTGACCGTCTTGGCCTGTTTCCCGAGCTTGTCCGGGTCCAGGCCCTCGCCCTCGTCGATGATGGTCTGGATCGCCTTGACCGCGGACTCCCGGTCCTTCACCTCGACCACATGGCCGGCGCCCCCGTAGTACTGGGTGTCCGGCACCTGGTTGTGGTGCTTGAAGTCACCGTTCTTGCAGATCTTGGTGTCGTGCAGCGCATCGAGGATCACGCCGTAGAACTCGCCGATGGTGCGGTAGAGGCAGGTGCCCAGAGGGATCTCGGTCACCTTGGCCGCACCGTGCAGCGGGTGCTCGATGGTGACGTAGCTCTGCACGGCGTGTGGCGAGAGCGGGAGTAGTTGGAGTGTCCCGATGCCGGAGACGAGGGGGTTCGTCAGCGGGTAGGAGGGGATCGGGTGCAGGTGTTTGCCCTTGAACCCGACGGGCTCGACGCTCGGCACCTCCCCGAGCGCGTTGAGGACGTTGGCCGCGAGCGTCATGTGGAGCATTTCCTCCATGACCACGCTGCGGATCGTCTGTGCCGTCTCGGTGTTGTGCCCTTCCTTGATGGAGTAGAGGCCGGTGAGGTAGACGGGGATGGTGCTGAGCTCCAAGCCGATGGCCAGCTGGAGGGCGGCCTTCAGTTCCTTGAGGTCCTTGAGCGGGGTCGGGTTGCTCACTTGTTCCCCCCGTTCTTCGGCTTCAGGTTCGCGGCGATGTGGTCCCCCGTGCGGAGGGCCAGGGCGGTCATGGTGAGCGTGGGGTTGGAGGTGCCGAGCGTGGGCATGCTGCCGCAGCCGACGATGTAGAGGTTCTCCAGGTCATGGCTCTTCTGGTAGCTGTCGACGACCGATTGCGCCGGGTCCTCGCCCATCCGGTGGGTGCCCACGACGTGTCCGGCACCCCGCACCCAGTAGGTCTTGCCCTTGTACTTGACTTCGGCCGGGTCGCCTGCCGCGTAGCGGGTGTAGTCGCCGGTCAGGTACGTGGGGCGGGTGCGCTTCATCGTCATGCCGAGCCGCTCGAACAGCTGCCTGCTCGCCTCCGCCGCCCAGGGCAGGGACGCCTTCACGTACTCCGAGAGGTCGTAGTGGATGACCGGGCGGGGCTTGCCCAGCTGGTCCACGTACTGCTTGTCGATCGTGACGCGGTTGCTTTCCTCGGGGTCCTGTTCCAGCTCCCAGGCGATCCGGAACTGGCGGGGCAGGATGTCGCCGAGCTTCTTGCGCAGCTCCCTGCCGTAGAGCTTCGCCTTGCCGTCCGTGCCGACGAGGTCGTGGACGGTGTCGTACGGGGCGTTCTCCGGGAAGTTCCAGCCCCAGTTGCCGATCTCCACGCGGAAGGCGGTTCGGTCGTGGCGGAACTTGCCGTCCCGGAAGGCGGGGATGCCGGAGGTGGACCCTGGTCCCCGGTAGGCGCCGACGTTGTCCGGGAGCAGGCCCCAGGTGAGCAGCAGCGGATGGTCCATCAGGTTCTTGCCGACCTGCCCGCTGTTGTTGGCGGCGCCGTTGGAGCCGAGCAGCAGGGTGGCGTTCTCGATGGCGTTCGCGGCCAGGACGTAGACACCGGCGGTCACCGTCTTCTCGGGTCCCGCGCCGCCGTCCGCGGAATACGACTTGTAGGTGAGGCTGGTGACCTTGCCCGTCTTCTTCGGCTGCTGGGTGTGGTTGACGCGCATGACGACGGACTGGCTGCGGATGGCGACCCTGGCCCGGGGCTTCTCCTTCTCCTCCAGCGGCCGGTCGGGGTACTTGATGATCAACTCGTACAGCGTCTTCAGCGCGTTGTACTTGGCCTGGGCCGGACAGATCGGAATGCAGCTGGAGTTGCCCTCGCAGCGGGTGCCCTGCTCGGCGTTGCCGACGGCGCCGAGGGGCAGGTAGTCCGGCTTGGCCGGAGTCGAGTTGCGCGCCACGGGGGTGTTGCTGATCTTGACCTTGAACGAGTGGGTTGTTTTGTCGTCGTCGGTCAGCTTGATGTCCAGGCCGTCGGCCAGCTTGGCCATGTACTGGTCGAGGAAGCTGGAGGGAATCTCCTCCATCGGGAAGAAGTACTTCCCGTCCGGGAACCGCTTCTTGTCGGCGGAGGCGAAGAATCCCGCGGGATCGTTGACGTACCCCGGGTAGTACTGGTGCTCCACGTCGGCCGCGACGCCGATGATGTCCCACTCGGCGCGCTCGTAGTACGGCTTGAGGTCGTCGTAGCCGATCGGCCAGTTGACGGCCCGCTTGTAGTTGTCCGCCATCTTGAAGTCGTTGGGGAGCATCCGCAGACAGGTGCCCAGCCAGTGCAGGGTGGTGCCGCCCAGCGAGCGGGCGTAGTCGCTGCCGAAGGGCATCGGGCCCTTCTGGACGAAGTACCCCTGGTCGCTGGTCACCGGCTGCCCGTCGGCGTCCTTGAGCGGCCTGATGTCCAGCACGTCCGGCTGGCCCGCCGAACTGGTCGCCGGATACGGGGAGTTGGGAACTTTGGCGAGCGCCTCCTGATAGGACTCGACGTAGGTGTCGTACTTGTCGGCGCTCATGGCCGTGGCCCGGCCGGCCTCCAGGATCAGGATGCTGGGGTACTGCTTGTTCGCCGCGGCCTGCTCGATGACCGTCTTGGTGACCGTGGCCGCGGAGATGCCGCCGCCCACGAGGACGATGTCGAAGTGCTCGGGTTGCTCGGTACTGCCGTTGCTCATGACGCTTCCTCCGGCTCAGGAGATCGGGGGCAGATAGGGAGGTTCGGCCCATGAGCCGTAGCCCGGCGGCTTCGCGCCCATCGGGTGGGCTCCGGCGGCGGCCCAGACCAGGCCCTCGCGGTAGCCCTGGGCGGAGACGATGTGCTGGACGTCGTCCGCCGTCGAGCCGTTGATGTCGCGGTAGTTGCCGGAGAGCGGGTACCAACTGCCCAGGTACCAGAGCTTGATGAGGCTGACGATGACCGGCGCGAAGCGGTCGTTGTCGATCACCTTCGTCTTGAGCGAGTCGTCGTTCCTGTTCGTCCGGTCCTCGGCGAGCGCCTCGGCGGCGTACCGGAACAGCTGCCCGGCCTCCCGCTCGCCGATGATCCGCAGCAGCGTGTCGTAGTAGGTGTCGATCATGCCGGTTCCGGCCAGCTCCGCCCGGTCGAAACCGGTGAGGACGACGGAGAGTTCGGTGAAGATCTCTTTGGGTGCGTTGGGGTTGGGCATACGGGTGCTCCCGTGCGGGTGTACGAGCCGGATCAGACGAGCGTGCGGTTGAGGGGGCTGAGGTCCAGCGGGCGGGACACGTCCGGCTCGAAGGTGGAGTCGACGGACTGCTGGAAGCGGAAGAAGCCGGTGGGATCGGCCTCCTTCTTGATCTTCTGGAGCCGAGCCAGGTTGTCGCCGTAGTAGGCCTTGGCCCAGCCCTTCTGGAGCGGGTCGATGTAGTTGGCGTAGGCGCCGTGGAACTGGGAGCTCAGCGCCTCGCCGAAGTCGTAGGCCCATTCGACGTTGGCCCGGGTGTCGGCCGGGTCGTTCCAGATGGACTTGAGCTCGAAGACGTAGCGCTTGTCGCGGTGCGGGTACGGGCCGAGGTCGGTGCAGTCCGGCGTGAGGACCTTGCCCAGACCGTGGGTCCACACGACGAAACTGTCCGGCGAGGGCGCGCAGGCCATCGCCTCCTGGACGGCCTTGATCATGTCCGCGTTCCAGCCCTTGTCGCCGATCATCCCCGAGCGGATGTAGGCCAGCCGGTCGCCGACCAGGGTGGACCGGCCGATGGTGGACTCCAGCGTGGGCAGCGGCATCGAGTACAGCCGTACGTCGAACGGGTTGAGCCTGAGCATCGGCTGAAGCAGGTCGACGCCGTCGGCATAGGGACCGTTGTACACCGGCGTGATCCGGAACGCGGGGATCCGGCGGGTGGGCTCGGCGGGGTCGGGTTCGAGGCCGACGTACCCGTAGGCCGCCATCGCGTCGGGAACCTTCTTCGCCCACGCGTCGTAGGCCGCGATGACCTCCTCGGCGCGCTCCAACGGGAAGGAGAGCTGGCCGCCGAGCACGGTCTTGGCCGGTGGGGTGTGCAGTTGCAGGGTCATCTCGACGGCGACCCCGAAGTTGCCTCCTCCCCCGCCTCGGCACGCCCAGAACAGGTCCCGGTCGTGCTGGTCCTTGGCGTCGGCGGTCAGGGTGCGCAGGGTGCCCGCGGCGTCGACGAGTCTGATCTCGGTGACGTTGTCGCTGCCGAGCCCGTAGGAACGGGAGACGAAGCTGTAGCCGCCGCCCTGGAGGAACCCGGGCAGTCCCACGGTGAGGCAGCCGCCGCCGACCGGGATGAGCGGGGCGGCGCTGCGGGAGACGTATCCGTAGACGTCGTGCCAGGTGGCGCCCATCTGCACGGTCAGCCGCTTCTTGTCCTTGTCCAGACTGATGCCCTTCATCAGCCCGAGATCCAGGACGATCCCGCCCCGGTTGAGGCAGTACCCGGCGGCGCTGTGCCCGCCGCCGCGCACCGTCATGGGCAGCTTCGTCTCCCGGGCGAAGAGGATGGCCCGGCGGACGTCGGCGGTCGCGTTGGCGCGGATGACCAGGGCCGGGGGCGTGCGCGTACGGCCGTTGTCGATGGCGACGACGTTGGCGTACTCGGGGCTGCCGGGCTCGCAGACATAGCCGCTCAGATGGCGGGCGAGATCGTTGATGGCGGTACGGAGGTCGGCCATGTTCACTCCTTCACGTCGCCGTACGCCTTCAAGGCGCTCAGGCTCGGGACGAAGAAGTACTCGCCGCCCTTCATGGTCACCCACTGGCCGATGCGTTCGGCGAAGGTGTGGCCCACCACCGACGGCGGGTTGGTCGAGAAGTCCAGCTCGTTGCGGGAGCCGTAGAGCTTGGGCCAGTGCCCGGCGAGCGTGCCGTCGTCCGGCTGGTCCGGATACAGCTGACCGATCACGGGATCGAGGCCGCTGCCACCGCGCAGGAAGTTCTTGTTGTTCGCCCACTGGTTCTGGATGAACTCGAACTGGTCGGGGATGCTGCTCTGCGCGCACAGGAACAGCAGGCCGACCTCGTCGCCCTTGTCCGCGTTCAGGGTCACCTTGCCGTAGCTGATGGCCCGGCGGGCGATCCGCTGGGTCCGCTCCTGGGTGAGGGGCTGCCCGAACTGGCGCTGCTTGTCGCCCCGCGGGTTGGTCTTGCGGATGTGTGCCTGGAAGGGGCAGCGGACTCCGTCCGGGTCGGCGTCGAAGGTGAAGTTGTTCGGGAGGGAACCAAGACCCGTGACCCCGCGGTCCACCACCGGGGTGCCGTCCTGGAAGCGGCCGACCATGTACGCGCCGGCCAGGGCGACGTCCTCGGGGGTGGGGGCGGGCGTCTTCGGGTGGGCGTGTTCGGCGATCTTCTTGGCGAGTCGCTTTTCGTCGTCGTGGAAGCCGTTCACGTCCTGCTGCAGCTTGCGGTACACGAAGTACGAGCCGTAGCCGTTGTCCTTGCCCCCCGGGTCCTTGACCAGTACCTGGTCGAGCGGGGCACTCGGGTCGTACTGGTCGATGCCGCCCTGCAGGGTCCGGGCCTTCTCGATGTCGCGGGCGTAGAACAGGGGCTGGCTGATGCCGTCGACGAAGCCGAAGTGCTCGCGGACGGGGGCGAGGGGGTCCTCGTTGCCGTTCGCGTCCAGCCGCATGGCGGTGCCGGTCTCCTCCGCGATCATCACGCAGAGGTCCTTGAGTTCGCCTTTCAGCTTCGCCACGAGCGTGTCCAGACGGTCCGTGGCGTCGTCGGCGACGACGACGAGGGCGTGCACGTTGCTCTGGTAGGCGAGCTCCCAATGCTCCACCGGCGGGTCGTTGAGGACGTCCACTCGCGTCTTGGCCCCGGCGAGGAAGGACGGGTCGTCGGGGATCTGGTTCTTGTCCAGCTTGAGGGCGCGGTAGCCGTCGGCCGAGAGCATCACGCCGACGAAGGTCATGCTGGCGGCCTTGACGAGCGCGTCGACGTCCTTCCTCGACATCGCACCGTTGCCGAGGATCGTCTCCTGTACCTCCCGGTACGACTGCGCCTCCTCCCACTGCTGGAGGGCCGAGGTGACCCGGTCCGCGGCGACCAGGCCCGCCAGCCACTGCCGGGCCTTCGTGCGGATCTCTGGGGTATCGGTCTTGAACGTGATGATCAGGAAATGGCTGTGGTCGCGCCCATGGCTCTTGAGGATGTTGCCCTGGAGGTCGTCCAGGGCGGCTCTCAAGGCCTCCTTCGTGTTGCGGGTCGGCGGGATCGCAATGTCGGGATCGATGGCCGTTTGTTTCAGATCGATTGCCACACCACCCTCTTTCACACCAAAGAGGGTGGAAGTAATCGCGGCCACATCCATACCTTTGGCATATGCGAAGGGCAAGGAAAGGGGCTACGACGTGCACGGATGAGCATCGTGGGGAGACATCGACACGCCGAGGACATTCACTCGCACGCAGCAGCGAAACTCACGCCAAACCCGCCGTTGGGGTGAGACCGAGAACGCGCAATCATGTCACGCGAGATGTCACGGCGGTCCGGCATCGTCAGGGAGGCCGTTGCCGTCCAGGATCACCGCAACGGCCTCTGCCGCTCCGCCTCGGGACAGAGCGTGGTGGGCTCGGGCATGGGATCGAGCTGCAGCCCCCTAGGACCGGATGAGTGTGCGGGCATGCTCGATCCACCCCGACACGGCCTTCGCACCGCAGTTCTCGGTGATCGACTCGGCCTCGTCGAGGTGGTGGAGTGCCGCCGATCGGTCACCGGTCTCGGCCGAGAGGTAGGCCAGCGCCACCAGGCCGGCCGCTTCCCCGGGCCTGAAGCCGATCTCCCGGCGCAGCCTCACCGATTCGCTCAACCGCTCGCGGGCCTGATCGAGGTGGCCTGCGTCCTTGTCGGCGAAGCCGAGGTGGCGTATCGCATAGGACATCGTCATCCGGTCGTCGACGGACTTCGCCAGCGCGTACGACCGCTCGAAGTACGGCCTGCCGACAGCGCCGTCCCCCTTCACCACCTGGTGCCAGCAGCCGACCCAGAACAACGCCTCCGCCTCACCCGACACGTCCCCCAGACGCTGGTACAAGTCGACCGCGCGCTCGAACAGCACCAGTTCCTGGCTGTTCTCCTCGCGGTCGTTCAGGAAGCGGACGTGCAGTACCTTGCCCCGCGCCATGGAGAGCGGCGCCTCGATCGCGTCGAGCACGTCATCGGACCGGTCCAGCGCGGACGTGTCACCACCGAACATCGCCGCTTCGAACAGCTCTCCCGCACGTTCAATCCAGTCCTGCCCTCGCACGCCCTGCCCCTCCCCGTCGGCGCTCACGGTGCCGAGGCTATCTCCGCGTTCCCGGCGGAACCCGGGAATTTCCGGTGCGCCGGGCGTCGCGGCAGCGCGAGGATGGCCGAACGGGGCGGCAGACGACGAAATGTACGGATGCGATCGAACACAGGGGGATGCGTTGAGCGACTTCAACGACCGCGATGCTGAGGCTGTAGAGACGCACCTCGTCAGTGCCTCGCAGCTGCGCGAGGGCGGCCACGTACTGCTCGAGGGACACGCATGCGTGATCATGCGCAGCCGCGAGGCGAGCAGTGCCGACGGCGGCGAGGTGCGGACCATCACTGCACTCGGTCTCTTCAACAGTCAGAAGTACGAGGTCACTTTGTCTCTCGATCAGTCGGTCGTGGTACCGGTCGTGACGTACACCGAGTACACCCTGATCGACATCGCCGACGATGGGTCCGTCACCCTGATGGCGGAAGACGGCCAGGTCAGGGACGACCTCAGACTCCCTGACGACACCTCCTCCCTCGCCTCCTTCACCGTCGGCGTACGCGAAAACTTCGAGGACGGAAGGCCGTTGGCGATCGGTGTGGAGAGCGCGATGGGCAGCGAGCAAATTGTCTCCATGACGCAGATCACTGCTCGGTAGGCCCAGCCCGCCCCCCGAGGTGTCCTGGCGGGCTGACGCCGATCAGGACACCCGGCTACAGAGACGTCTGCAGCGTCACCGACTGGGGCGCGAAGCCGTTACGCTCATAGAAACGGACAGCCGCGGCGTTGCCCGAGTAGGCCGTCACCTCCGCGGCTTCGGCCCCCGCCTCCTTCGCCCAGCCGAAGAACTCCGCGACCAGACGTCCTCCGGTCCGGCTTCGGCGAAACGCGGGCCGCACATACATGCTCACCAGCGTCGCGACCTTCACCGGCTTCATTGCAGACGCGTCCCCCAGCACACCGACGAGATGTCCCACGACCTCGCCGTCGCAGTCGGCGCTGAGCAGCAGCCGGTTCGGATCGTCCATGCCGGTGGCTAAACGTTGGGGCCCGTACTGACGAGGCCGATCGATGTTGATGTTTGGATCCCGAGTCCCGGCGTCCTCAGCGAACAACACGCTGCCGCACTCGACGAGCCCGCCGATGTCCGCGTGCCCGGCCCTGCCGACAACCACTGCTTGTCGTTGATCACTTGCTTGTCGTTGATCACTCATGTGCCGCGACGCTACTGGCAGGCACTGGCATCCCGGGGCGAGAGCGGCGCGCGGTCCCACCTGGTAGTGGCGGCGCTTGCGGGTGGCCTACTCGTCGACACCCACCACCCGCCGCGTCGGCATCTCCCGCTCGGGAAGTGTGTCGTCGGCGCGGGAGCCCTCGGTGCGTGCGTCAGGAGGGTGGGCAACCGAACCAGTGCACCGTGCCGTTCCCGGAGGTGTAGCCCAGGCACCTGACGGTTCTGTTGTGCAGGGTCTCGGTCCGGGCGACGCCGTCGTCAAAAGACGCAGTCTTGTAGTGGGTCTCTACGAGCGTGTCGACCTCGATGGTGTACCAGCGGCGCTTGTTGTCAGGCATGCTGCAGCCGTGGCCGAACACGTCGGTGCCGGGCCCGTAGCTGAACATGTCCCGTTCGGCGCGGTCGCAGTGCGCGCGGGAGGCGGCGCCGGCGGTACCGGCGCCGGTGCCCAGCAGGGCCGCCACGCCCGTGGTCACCGCCGCGGTAGCGCCGAGCAGGCGCTTCAGAGTGAGGTTCATCGATCGGTCCTCCTGCCAGCCGTGGTGACGGCCTTAAGTCGCCATGTCACCTTGGAGTGATAGTCACACTTATCCGGGATGTCCGGCCTGGCAGCGGGCGGCGCAGTCCCCCGACCCGGTGACGTCGGTGATGCCAATGCAGCAGGCCGCGGTCACACCCATGCCGACCATGACCGGCGGGCAAGAGCCGTGCCCAGGGGTGCGAGGCCTCGCGCCCCTCGTCCACCACGAGCAGGCCGCGCTGCTCGCGGCGCAGGCCGGCGCAGGCCCGCGTCGAGGAGGAGACGGCACGACACCGCCTGGATCCGGTCGTCGTCGCTGAGCCGTGAGGGGAACAGCAACTCCTCCAGCCGGAGCACGACTTGTCGAACGCGTGCGGCTTCGAACTGGGCCGAAGCCAGAACCTGCCGAAGCCTTGTCGAGTGGGGGTTTGATGATCGACGTGATCGTGGCCGGCGGCGGACCGACCGGCTTGATGCTGGCCGGCGAGTTGCGGCTGCACGGCGTGCACGTGCTCGTGCTGGAGAAGGAGGCGGAGCCGACCAGGCATGCCGGCGCGCTCGGACTGCACGCGCGCAGCGTCGAGGTCATGGACCAGCGCGGTCTGCTGGAGCGATTCCTCGCGCACGGCCGGAAATACCCGGCCGGCGGCTTCTTCGCCGGCATCAACAAGCCGCGGCCGGACCGGCTGGACACAGCACATCCATACGTCCTCGGCATCCCGCAGACCACCACCGAGCACCTGCTGACCGAGCACGCCACCGAAGTCGGGGTCGAGATCCTGCGCGGATGCGAACTGGTCGGGCTGAGCCAGGACGAGGACGGGGTGACCGTCAGGCAAGCCGACGGCACGCGGCTGCGCTCGCGCTATGTCGCCGGCTGCGACGGCGGCCGCAGCATGGTACGCAAGCTGCTCGGCGTCGGCTTCCCCGGCGAGCCCACCAGGGTGGAGTGGCTGCTGGGCGAGGTGGAGGTGGCCGTGCCGCCGGAGGAGCTGGCCGCCGTGGTGGCCGAAGCCCGCAAGACCCACCAGGGGTTCGGCGACGTACCCCTCGGGGACGGGGTGTACCGCCTCGTCGCGTGCGCCGAAGGGGTGGCCGAGGACCGCATGGTCCCGCCGGCCCTGGACGAGCTGAAGCAGCAGGTACGGGCGATCGCCGGCACCGACTTCGGCGCGCACTCGCCGCGCCGGCTCTCCCGCTTCGGCGACGCCACCCGGCGGGCCGAGCTCTACCGGGTCGGCCGGGTGCTGCTGGCGGGCGACGCGGCGCACATCCACCCGCCGACCGGCGGGCAGGGCCTCAACCTCGGCATCCAGGACGCGTTCAACCTCGGCTGGAAACTGGCCGCCGAGGTCAACGGCTGGGCTCCGGAGGGGTTGCTGGACAGCTACCACACCGAACGGCACCCGGCGGCCGCCGACGTGCTGGACAACACCCGCGCGCAGGTCGAGCTGCTGTCCCTCGGTCCGGGTCCCCGGGCAGTGCGCCGACTGCTGTCGGAACTGATGGACTTCGAGGAGGTGAACCGGTACCTGATCGAGAAGATCACCGCGATCGGGGTCCGCTACGACTTCGGCGAGGGCCACCAGCTGCTCGGCCGGCGACTGCGGAACGTGGGGCTGAAGCGGGGGCGCCTCTACGCGCTGATGCACGGCGGGCGCGGGCTGCTGCTCGACCAGACCGGCCGGCTCTCGGTGGCGGGCTGGGCGGATCGCGTCGACCACGTCATCGACATCAGCGAGGAGCTGGACGTGCCCGCGGTGCTGCTGCGGCCGGACGGCCACGTGGTGTGGACCGGTGAGGACCAGCAGGATCTGCTCGGCCGACTGCCCGAGTGGTTCGGCGCTGCCGTCGGCTGAGCGCGCGGGAGATCACAGGCGCCTGAACGCGACGTCAGTGTCCGTCGCAGGCGGACCAGATCTCCTGAAGGAGCGTCGGATAGTCCTCACCGTATGCGGCCACGCCCGCATACACCGCGTCGAGGGCCGCCTGGAGCGGATCGGCCTCGGCGGCGCCGGTCAGCGCGGGGAGGGCCATGTGCGGCTGTGACATGCGCAGGGAGGGGTCCGGCGCGCCGATGGTGACCTTGAGGGTGCGCCGTACCGATCCGGCATCCTGCCCATGTGGTGCCTCGGGTGGCGGTTCCGTCGAGGCGATGAAGGCGGCCGCGCGGCCCACTGCGCGGGTCACCGGAAGCTCCTGCGGTTCGACGTCGGGCATGACCGCGTACGCCTCCGTCGCTGTGGGCGGCCGGAACGGGGGACGTTCGGGCGGGATGGGCCGGCCGACCGTGCGGTGCGGAACGTGCGGGTCGTCATACAGGGTCTGCCACATGTGTTCCGGATCGTCGAAGGGAGGCGGCAGTGGGCCTCCCTCCGCCAGGGCGGTGAGCCCCGCGTCAACCCAGTCGAGCCCGACGAGTCCGGCCGCCGTGCACGCTCGGCGCGCCGCGAGCAGAGCCACCTTGCGCTGGGTCTCCGGGCCCGCCGCGTCGAGGGCATGGACGAGGGCCGGGTCGAACTTCAGCAGCCCGCTCACATTGCCCCCGACATGACGCAGGGCCTCGCTCGGCAGCCGCCCGCCCCACCTCCATTCCTCGAAGGCGAGTTCGCGTTCGCGGTCCGCCTTCTCCTGGGCGAGGCGGGCCAGCCGCTCGGCCTCGGCACGCTCGGCGGGTGTGGGCGGTGGCGGCTGACGGCGGGCGTAGTCGTGCCAGTAGGCGGCGGTCGAGGTCGTCTGCCGGATCACCTCGTCCGGCTTCGGCGGGGCGGGCCAGAACTGCAGGAGGTAGCGGTCCTGTTGGGGTTCATCCAGCCTGGTGTCCAGCTCACGCGCCTGGTCCATGCCCTGGGCGCAGTACCGCACACGGTAGTCGGTCTCCTCCAGGTCCAGATCCCATGCGGCCCCTCCTCCCCACTCGTTCAGCACGCTGTCCGCCGAGACCGGACGGAAGGACACCTCCACGACCTCCTCCCACACCGCGTCCAACGGCGGAGCCTGGTCATGCACCTCGACCGTGAATCCGACGTTGCCCGTGTGCAACCCGGTCATCAGCCACAACCCGCCGGGGACGGCGGCTCCGCACAGTCCCGATGTCTGGCCCGCGAACGCCTCGGCGAGGTCCAGGCCGAAGCTGTCCGGATCGCTCTCGACGTAGATCTGACCGTAGTGAACATGGACCTCACCGTCGACCGGCCTGAACACCGTGACGCCCTCCCCCGCAACAGCGTTCGGCCGAAGCCGAACGAAGTGAATGTCCTGGACCGACAGTAGGAGACGCCACTGACATTGATGGTGCCGGACAGATTCCGGTGGTCGTGGCCCGGCCACTGACCGACGTCCTGCTGGGCTGTCTTCCTGATGTTCTGCCCGTCCGCCGGGTCCTGTTCCGCGGAGATCGGCGCCCGCCCAGCGACGGCTACCGGTGCTGTTCCCGGTCCGTCCGGGTGAGTTCGTACTCGACTTCGCCGTGCTCGGCGCCTTCGATCGCCTCGGGCCAGTCCCAGGCACCATTTACCACCACGGCATACGACTCGGGCCCGCCGCATCGTGCGACGGGCCCGGTCTCCGTGGCCGAGGCGGGATTCGAACCCGCGACCTCTGGGTTATGAGCCCAGCGAGCTACCTACCTGCTCCACCCGGCGGCCTTCACCATAGGACGACGAGCACGCGCCGAGCGAGGGATTTTCGAGGCCGCCTGTCCTCGGCACTCGGACGACGACGTCACCGACTCCGACCAGCCGCGGCCACGAGAGACGCTGCCCGGCCTGGGGGCGCCTCCTCCCTTTCACCCCATGAGCCGCACCCCAGGCGTGAGGTGCCCCCTCACGGTCGCGAGCCCGGCAGGCGCCGCTTAGCGTGGATGGCAAGACGCGTCCGAGCTGAGACGGCACGGCGGGCGCGGGTCCGGCCTGCCTCGGGAGGTTTCCCAGTGGGTACCGTCTCATTCCTCCTCGTCGTGGTCATTCTGACTGCTCTGGCCTTCGACTTCACCAACGGATTCCACGACACGGCCAACTCGATGGCAACGTCCATCGCCACCGGAGCCCTGAGGCCACGCGTGGCCGTCGTTGTAGCGGGGGCACTGAATCTGGCGGGTGCGTTCCTGTCCACGGAAGTTGCCAAGACCATCTCCGGCGGCATCGTGGACGACGCCAAGGTGTCGCTGGTGATGATCTTCGCCGGACTCGTCGGCGCGGTCCTGTGGAACCTGATGACCTGGCTCGCCGGGCTGCCGTCGAGTTCGTCGCACGCGTTGTTCGGCGGGCTGATCGGCGCGGTGTGGGTCGGCGCCGGGGGATCCGCGGTGCAGTTCGGAGCAATCGTGGAGAAGATCATGATCCCTGCCGTCCTCTCGCCGCTCGTCGCCTGTGTCGTGGCAGTGCTGGCGACCTACTTTGCGTACGTCATCACCCGGCGGTCCGCTCCTGGCCAGGCGCGGCGTGGATTCCGCAGAGGACAAATCGGTTCGGCGTCACTGGTCGCGCTGGCACACGGCACGAACGACGCGCAGAAGACCATGGGTGTCATCACCCTGGCCCTCATCTCGGCCGGGGTGCTCACCCACGGCTCCGGACCGCCCTGGTGGGTGGTGCTCACGTCCGGTCTGGCGATCGCGCTCGGCACATACACGGGCGGCTGGCGAATCATCCGCACCATGGGCAAAGGGCTCACCGACATCGAGGCGCCGCAGGGCTTCGCGGCCGAGACCAGCGCGACGGCCGTGATTCTCGCCTCGTCCCACATGGGATTCCCCCTGTCGACCACGCAGGTGTGCACGGGCAGCATCCTGGGCGCAGGCCTGGGCCGCAAACTGGCTCAGGTCCGGTGGGGCGTGGCCGGGCGCATCGCACTGTCGTGGCTGCTCACACTGCCCGCCGCGGCGGGCATCGGCGGCGCGGCCGCGTGGATCGCCGATCGCGGCACCGCGGGCGTAGCCCTGGTGGCCGCCGTCGCGGCCGCCGCGGCGGCCGGGTTCTGGGCCCTGTCGCGCCGCCGCGCCGTGACCCCGGACAACGTCAACGAACTGCCCGGCCGACTGTCCGAGCGCGCGGAGCAGACGGCGGCGTGAGAGCCGGGCGGCGGTCCCGCCCGCCAGTGAAAGGGAGGCGACGCAATGACCATCCACTGGGGCGCTTTCGGCGCCGTGTTCGCCGCGAGCCTCGGGATCACACTGCTCACGGTCGTGCTGTTCTCCCTCGGCATCGCCGCCTGGCCCCCTGACGACCGAGACAGCGACAGCGACGGCGGCGGACGCACCCGCGGTGCCGGCCGGTCGGCCTCCACCGTGGTGGCGGTGCTGTGCTTCGCCGCGTGCCTGGCGGTCGCCGCCTATGGACTCACCCTGATCATCGACGGTTGACGGGACGACCGCAGGGATCGCTCGCCGCCGCGCCCGGCTCGGCGACGCCGGTTTCTCCGTTCGGCGCGGCACATGTCGGAGCAGCGATCGCAAGCGGCGGCCACAGCCGGGAGACCGGGAGGCCCATGCGGCGGCCGCGACACCGGTCGCCGCGCACGTCCGCCGCGATGCTCGGATCCGATCGAGTGGCGATTCCTCGGTCGCACAGGGGAGTCAGACTGCGCGGCTGGTGTCGGTCGGCAACGGCAGGGTCAGGACCATGCGGGCACCGCGGTCGGTGGCGCGGGGCGCTTGAGCGGTGACGGTGCCGCCGTGGGCGGTTGCGATGTCGCGGGCGATGGCGAGGCCAAGGCCTGTGCCGCCCTCACTGCGGGTACGGGCATTGTCCAGACGCGTGAAGCGATCGAAGACCCTCTCACGGTCGGGAGCGGGGATGCCCGGACCGTCGTCCCCGACCTCTACGACCAGCTCGCGTTCGGTGCCGCGCAGTTCGACAGTCACAGTGCTGTCCGCGTGACGCAGGGCGTTGTCCAGGAGGTTCGTGAACAAGCGGGAGAGTGCTGTGCGACTGCCCAGGACTTCCTCATCGAGGTCGGAGTGTACGTCGAGGACGACGGACTGGTGGGGATAGCGCTCTGCGATGGTCCGCCGCAAGAGGTCGGCCACATGCAGAGGCTGAAGTTTCAGGGGCTGGCGTGCGTCCAGGCGGGCAAGGAGCAGCAGATCGGCGACGATCTCCTCGAGCCGGTTGGTGTCGCACAGAGCTTCGCGACCGACGGCGGTCCATTCAGCCCGGTCGGGACGGACCAAGGCCAGCTCAAGGCGGGTTTTCAAGGTGGTGAGGGGGCCGCGCAGTTCGTGGGAGGCGTCCGAGGTGAAGGTCCGCAGGCGGCCCACGGCGCGCTGGAGCTGATCGAGAGTGCCGTTCATCGTCACAGCCAGCAATGCGACTTCGTCGTCGGAGTCGGGAACCGGGACCCGTTGCTGGAGGCTGTGGGCGGTGATGTCGGCGAACTCGGCACGGATGTCCTCAACCGGTCGCAGTGCCCGGCCCATGGCGTACCAGGTCAGACAGACGACAAGCAGGACCAGCAGGGCGGTACAGGGGATCAGGGCCCAGGCCAGAGTGATGACGGCGGTGTGGGCGGGAGCGAGATTGGGATAGGCCTGAACCAGGATCGTCCCTGAGGAGGTGGCGACCTCGGCACTGGCGCTCTGGTCGGCCGACGCGGTGGTCGACAAGGAATCGGTGACGGGTGTGGTGACCAGGGCGATTTCCGGCAGGGCGGCCTGTACGTCGGCCAGCGGTGTACCGGAGCCGAGTTGGCGGGCCGCCTCCTCGACGTGGTCGCGCGCCATGGTGTGGGCGGAGGCGACCAGATTGGTGTGGACGGCGTAGAGCAGGACCACCGAGCAGGCGGCGAGGGCAAGGCCGGCGACAAACGCGACGGCAGCGGTGGCACGGCCGCGCACCGTCCGTGGCCGCAGGCGCGGGCGGCGGCCGCGGTCAGGCTCCGTCGGAACGGAGCCGGTAGGCCCCGCCGGGCACGGTTTCGATACTGGCCCGGCCGAAGGGGCGGTCGATTTTCCGGCGAAGAGCACTGACGTAGACCTCCACAATGTTCGGACCGCCCTCGTACTCTCTGTCCCAGACTCGTTCGAGGATGGACGCCTTGCTGACAGCGACGTCCGGGGTTGCCGCGAGCAGCGCCAGGACATCGAACTCGCGGGCGGTGAGAGCGATGTCCGTGCCTGCGCGGCGGCAGCGGCGGGCGCCAGTGTCGATCTCCAGGTCACCGAAGTGCTGGACGACCTGCCGTTCGGGGCGTGCGCGGCGCATCAGGGCATGCAGCCGTGCGGTGAGGACGACGAAGGAGAAGGGCTTCGTGAGGTAGTCGTCGGCACCGGTCTCCAGGCCCTCGGCTTCGTCGTATTCACCGTCTTTCGCTGTCAGCATCAGGATCGGGGTGTTGTCGCCGACCGACCGCAAGTGGGCGCAGACCTTGTAGCCGTTCAGGCCGGGCATCATGACATCGAGAATGATCACGTCATAGTTGTCGGCTGCCGCCTTGGCGAGACCGTCAAGGCCGTCACTCGCAGCGTCAACCGCAAAACCCTCGGCTCGAAGACCCTGTTGGAGCAGCTCCACGAGTCGGGCGTCGTCGTCCATCAGCAGCACACGCATGCCGTCTACCTTGCCTCACCGGTCGTACCAGGCGCTGAAGAGGATCTTCAGGACGTTCAGCGGCCCTTCAGCCGCCGGGAACGAGTATCTGGACTCCCGTTCCGCAGCGATCCATCGCCCCTCGGCCGAGCCGAATCGATGTCGAGCGCTCTGCAATCGGTGCGCCGGGGCTGGGAAACGGTGACCCGCTGCTACCTCGTGCCTGCTTTGCGGCTGGTGTCTGAGCCAGGACCCCAGGGCCGACAGGGATCGCCCGACTCGACCGGGCATGGCAGCTCTACCACGACATCGGCATCAGGCCGTCCATGCTGTCCGTACAACAGGCACTGCGCGAGGTTGGAGTTCGACGGGCGCAGTGGGCGACGGAAGCGGCGCGCCCCACGTCAGGGTGGCCGGCGCTGGTGGGGATCAAGCTCCGTGATGCGTGGGAGCACCGATCTGTTCGGCGATCCAGGACGCGGCGAAGTGTGTCCATGTCGATGCCTCTCCCGCTCCCTGGGCGAGTCCTAGGCTGTGGGGGCCGTGCGGGTAGACGTGCACCGCGTGGGGCACATTGTCGGCGGCCAAGGCCGCGGCGAGGCGATAGGTGTGCTCAGGCGGAACGTAGGGATCCTCCGCCGTGTGCCACATGAAGAACGGAGGAGCCGCTGGAGTCACCAATGCGTCGAGCGAGGTCGAACGACGCAGCTCTGGGGATGCGTCCTCGCCCAACAGGACGAGCTGCGAAGGCCGGTATGTCTCGGTCTCCATCGAGGTGATGGCATAGCCGAGCACAGCGAACTGAACCGATGTCCGCTCGTCGGCGTTCGGAGCCAGGGCTGCCAGACCCGCGAGGTGCCCACCGGCCGAGAAGCCCACGACCCCGATCGTGTCGGCCCCCTTGTCCCGTAGGCGCCGGATCTCGGTTTGAAGCGCCTCGAGAGGCGCCGGATGGCGCACGTTGAGCGGATACCGGAAGACGCTCGCTTCCAAGCCCAATCCTCGGAGCCATCCGACGACCGGCTCGGCCTCGTGCGCGGCATGCTGCACATAGCCGCCTCCGGGCAACACGATCACATGCACAGACATCTCATCGTCCTCTTTCATTGACCGGGTGTACGAGTCCAGTCGACCATGACCGGGTGACGGCGCCGCATCACATGAACGGGTGAGGAAGCCGATCGCCTTTGCCGCGGCCGGCTACGTCGCAGCGTGAGCCGTGCGACGCGTCGAGGTAGACATCCCCGGCCCGGAACCTGTCCGAGCGCTGCACACGGAGCAGCGGTCTGTCAGCTGAAGAAGGGATCGTCCACGACGTGCACCCAGCCGCCGTCGGGCTGCCGCCGCAGGATCTCGCTGGTGTTGGAGACGACCGGTTCCGGCGTGGGTCCGGTGAGCGTGGCGGTGTTGGACACCAGGGCGACATCGTCGACCACACGGATGTCGCGCAGCTCCAGCTTCAACTGGGCACCGCTGTCGATCAGCTGCCGCAGGGCATGGCGGATGGCCTCTGTGCCGACAACGTGACGGCCCGGTTCGGGAACGAAGTGGGCGTTCGGCTCGTAGAGCGACACCAGGCCCTCAAGGTCTCCGGCCTGGAGGTACTCCATGAACAGGGTCGCCACCGCCTCGGGTGTTTCAGCACGCCGTCGACCGCCGGTGCCGATGGGTCTGTCGCCCCAGCCGGCCGAGGCAAGCCGGTCGTACCAGTCGGGGTAGGCGCCGTACGGCAGATGCCGGCGCAGCAACTGGCCGGGAAAGGTGATCGGGCCGGCCTTCTGGGGCTTGGCCTTGACCTGGTTGAGGACGGCTTCGGTGAGCCCATATCCCAGGTCCGCGCGCGGAAGCAGGAGGTGTGTTTCGTCGGCGAGGCCGTCGGGGAGACTCTCGCGGCCTAAGCCGAGGATGTCGGTGAGGATGCCCGCCTGGGTCATGGCCACTTCGGGACCCTTCCGTTCGGCGATGCCGTCGGATGTGTGCAGGGCGATGGCGTCCCAGGCGATCTCGACGCGTCCTTCGTCGACTCCGTGTTCCCGCAGGAAGGCTGCCGCCGTGTCGGCCCCGTCGACCTCGAAACGATGGTCGCCGTTGCCTTCCTCGCTCAGCCCGACGTCGTGCAGGACGCAGCTGAGGAAGATGAGTTCGTCGTCGTAGTCCGAGCCTGGCCGCAGGCCGCGGTGTGCGGCGTGGGCGCGGGCGAACACGTAGCTGCGGATGCTGTGGTTGAGGATGAACTCGGGTGTGGCGCGCGCGGTGAACGCGAATGCCTCTCGGGCGATCTCCGAGCCGGGCAGAGCGAGCCGGCTGAAGACGGGCGGGTGTGCGTCGGTCATGGTGTGTCTCTCTTTCGTCGGATTTCCCTGATCGGGCGCGATCGCATCTGGGTGGCCGCCGGGATGCGCGAGCCGAACCGGCGCCCCCGGGCAGGGCAATTGGAGAAATGGTGAGCAGCTGCCGTTCAGGCCCTCGTCCGCAGGAACTCACTGATGTGGTGAGCGACCTGGTCCGGCGCCTCCAGGGGCGACAGGTGGCCGGAACCCCCCAGTTCGGTGAGGGTGGCGCTGGGGATCAGGGGGAGCAGGTGTTCGCGGAGTACCTGCGGCGGGTCGACCTTGTCGTGGCTGCCGACGAGTACCAGAACGGGAACGTCGATCATGCCGACCGTGTCGGAGAAGTCCTCCACCAGCGCCCGCTGCGGCCAGGCCGAGCGCGCCGGTTCACCGGCCCGGGAACTGTCCTCGAGGACCTGACGGCGCATCTCGTCGCTGAGGCCGCCGTTGGTCAGCACGTGGTCGATGCTCTGGCCGATGCTCTCCTCGTTGTCGTAGGCGTGCGACAACGCTTGCTGGAACTCCGGCGTCACGCCGACCGGGGCCGGCGGCGCGGGCGCCACGAGCACCACGCCCCGCAGCCCGGCTGGGCGTCGGGAGGCGAGGACCTGGGCAACCTTTCCGCCCATGGAGTGGCCGACGACGACATACTCGTCGTAGCCGAACTGATCGATGACCTGCTGAGCGTCGTCAGCGAGTTGCTCTGTGCCGAACGGGCCGGGCACGGCAGTCGACTCGCCCCAGCCACGGTGGTCGTGGGAGACGAAGGCCTGCGTGGGCTTGAGGCGTTCGACGACCGGCCGCCAGGTGCGGTGGGAGCCGCCCCAGTAGTGGAGGAAGATCAGGGCCGGGCCGTCACCCTCGCGGGCATGGGCGTAGACATACCCGTCCTGTACATCGAAGTACCGGCCGATCGGGGTGTGTGTGGTCACAACAGACTGTCCTTGCGTGGGCCGAGGCAGAGCCGCGCTCCTGCGGCCGGTGCCGGCGTGAGCCGCGGCAATGGGGCCGTCCTGCTCATGACTGGATCGTCGCTCGACCTCTTCTTGATCAACAAGTGGCTCGTTTGCCAATCCCCACGCAGATCTTCAACCCGCGGCCCAATACCCCGTACGACCTGACGGTGTGCGGCGCGGCCGCGGCAGCGTTACGACCAGCACCGGGTTCACTGTCGGCGCCACGGCCGGGCTGCCGGCACTGGCCGGGGCGCACACGATCATCGTGCCCGGCTACGCGGACTACCAGCGGCCACCGGCACCCGAGGTCACCGCAGCCCTGCGACTGGCCGCCAGCCGGGGTGCGCGCATCGCGGCCATCTGCACCGGCGGCTTCACACTCGCCGCGGCCGGGCTCCTCAACGGCCGTACGGTGACCACGCACTGGGCCAGCGCCGACGACCTCGAAAGGCTCTACCCCCACCTGCGGGTGGACCGTAACGTCCTCTACATCGACGACGGCCCCCTGCTGACCTCCGTCGGCGTGACCGCCGGCATCGACCTGTGCCTCTACATGGTCCGCAAGGACCTCGGTGCGGCCGTCGCCAACGAGATCGCCCGCGAACTGGTCGCCGCACCGCACCGCGACGGGGGCCAGGTCCAGTTCATCGCCCAGTCCTTGCCCGAGCCCACCGCCTACACCCTCGCCGACACGCGCGAGTGGGCCTTGCGCCACCTCGACCAGGCCCTCACGCTCGACGTTCTCGCCCACCACGCCCGCGTCTCCACTCGCACCCTGGTCCGCATGTGGCGCCAGGAAACCGGTATCACCCCCCACCAGTGGCTGCTCACCGCCCGCGTCAACCACGCCCGGGAACTTCTGGAGGTCACCACCCTCACCATCGAACAGATCGCCGCTCAAAGTGGCCTGGGCAGCAGCACCAACCTCCGCGCCCGCTTCCGCGACGCCCTCGGCACGACCCCCACCGCCTACCGGCGCACCTTCCGCGACCCCAGCGCCGCCTGATCCGCGGAAGCGGACCTCGACGCCCCCTGCCCTGGGCAGCGGCGAGCCGTCATGCGGCTGGGCGCGGGGCGCGCCTCGTGGACCGCATAGCCTCCCCCCTCGCCTTGACGGAAATAGACAGACCTGTCTACGGTGCTGTACCGCATCGAGCAGACAGACAGGTCTACTCATTCCGGAGACGACCTCCGGCCGCCGATCACCTCCGGCTCCGTGCAGCACGACAACCTCCAGGAGAACGAGCAATGCCCCTACACGGCGAGTACGAACCGAGCGCAACCGACTGGGTACGCGGTCAGGTCGCGCAATACGAGGCGACGGACGGAAAGGAAGGCGGCACCTTCCTGGACCGGCCGGTGATCATCCTCACGACCAAGGGAGTCAGGTCGGGCAAGATCCGCAAGATGCCGCTCATGCGCGTGGAACGCGACGGCTCGTACGCGGTGGCCGCCTCCAACGGCGGCGCGCACGAGCATCCGTCCTGGTACTACAACGTGGTCTCCCACCCCCTCGTCGAGGTGCAGGACCGCGCGGTCAGGAGGGACATGATCGCGCGCGAGTTGCGGGGCGAGGAGAAGGCCGAGTGGTGGAAGCGCGCGGATGCCGCCTACCCGGACTTCGTCGACTACCGGGCCAAGGCCAACCGGGAGATCCCCCTCTTCCTCCTCGAACCGGCCCCTGACGAGAGCTGAGCACCGACGCCCGCCCCCGCCGCCGCCCTCCACGCAACGAAGCCCCTCCCATGACCGGCCTGCTCGACCTGGTATCGGCGATTGAGTAGACCGGTCTGGCCAGCAGTAGACTGGGCGTACCTGTCGAGAAGGTGGCCGGCATGACCAAGACGCGAAGTGCGAAAGCCCCGACGGCGCGGGAGCGACTGCTCTCCGCCGCGGACGAACTGTTCTACGCCGAGGGCGTGCAGACGGTCGGGATCGACCGGATCATCGAGCACGCCGGGGTCGCCAAAGCATCCCTGTACAACACCTTCGGCGGCAAGGAACAGCTGATCCGCGCGTATCTCGATTCACGCCAAGCCGATATGACCGGACGGCTCCTGCGCGCCGTCAACCGCGCCGACAACCCACGTGAGCGACTCCTGGCTGTCTTCGAGTCACAGGGCGAGCAGTTCACGGAGCCGGACTTCCACGGCTGCGCCTTCGTGGCGGCCAGCGCGGAGGCAAAGCACGGCAGCGCCATCGAGGAGGCCTCGGACGCCTACCGCGCATGGATCCGAGCCCTGTTCACCGACCTCGCCCGGGACGCCGGCGCCGCGGACCCCGAAGCACTCGCCCGCCAGCTCCACCTCCTGTACGACGGAGGGGGACTGTCCGCACGGATGGACCGCGACCCCTCGGCAGGTGCGACCACCCGGGTGGCAGCTTCCGTCCTGATCGACGCGGCACTGACGAAGCGCTCCTGAGGTTGCAGCGCAGGCTTCGCTTCCCTTACGGCCGCCGCGTACACGCGAATGCTGCGCGACGAGACCCGCTGCCGGCTGCTCCTCACCAAGGACTGCGCCCGGAGGACCCGCCGTCACGCGCCGGACACACCTGACCTCCCCACCCAGGACATTCCATCCGGCGCGCTTCACCCTGCGAGTGGTCCGCGAAACCCTGCGAGAGGTCCGCGAAGCCCTGCGGGTGGTCCGCGGACAGCTGGGACTCCGGGTCCGGCAAAGTGCCCAGCACGACCCCGCCCTCACACACCCCGACGGGCGCACCATGAGGAAACGGTGTCAGTGGTGCGTCACATCGGGGCACCGTAGCTCATGCCGGCGGGCGACAGTCAGTCGGCGGTGCGCTGGTCATAGGCGGCGCGCGCCGCATAGACCTGGGCGGCGCGGGTGTGGGTCCAGGTGCACAGGACGCGGGTTTCCTCGGCGATTTCACTGCCGAGGTCGGTGAGCCCGTACAGGACCAGAGGCGGTGTGGCCTTGGGATCCACCGTCCTGGCGACGAGCCCGTCGCGCTCCAGGGTCCGCAGGGTCTGCGAGAACATCTTGCGGCTGATCCCTCCGATGGAGCGCTGCAGCTCGGAGAACCGCTGGACACCGCGCTCCCGCAGGCTCAGCAGCATCAGCAGAGCCCACTTGTCGGCCAGATCCACGAAGACGTCACGGCTGGGGCAGGCCGCGTCGAGGATGTCCATCGGCCGCTCCGGGTCGAGCCCGATCGGCGACTGCTCTTGTTGTGACATACCCCTCAGGGTACACCAGCACCCCCAGGGGGGGTTGACCTCTTTTGGAGGTCAGATCTAGATTGGAGTCCTGACCTACTCAAGGAGCAAGCCATGACCGAACCCATCAAGCGCCCCCTGGTCGCCATCGCCTTCCACTCCGGCTACGGACACACGGCGGTACTGGCCGAAGCCGTCAAGCGGGGGGCGGAAAAGGCCGGAGCCGAGGTCGCCTACATCCCGGTGGACACCATCACCGACGAGGACTGGCAGCGGCTCGACGACGCCGACGCCATCATCTTCGGCTCCCCCACCTACATGGGCGGCGCCTCCTCCGCCTTCCACGCCTTCGCCGAAGCGACCAGCCGCCGCTACCTCACCAGCGCCTGGGCCGACAAGATCGCCGCCGGATTCACCAACTCCGCCTCCAAGAGCGGCGACAAGCTCAACTCCCTCAACTTCATGGCCGCTCTCGCCGCCCAGCACCACATGATCTGGGTCGGCCTCGGCCTGCCCCCCGGCTGGAACGCCCTCACCGCAGCCGAAGACGACCTCAACCGCCTCGGCTTCTGGATCGGCGCCGGCGCCTCGACTCCCCAGGACGGCGGCATCGACACCGTCCACCCCGCCGACATCGCCACCGCCGAACACCTCGGAGCCCGAGTCACCCGCCAGGCCGACATCCACATTGCGGGCAGGCACTCCCTCGCTCAGCGATAACACCCGTCACGGCGCCCCCGCATCCCGCACCGCCACTGGCACGTGGGGACGTCCGCGGATCACGGGTGCACCGCGCCCCACCACCAGACGCGGGCCCTACCCCCGTTGCACACCCCGTGAGGAATGACCGCATGACGGCCTTCAGCCTGAATCAGCATTACGACGCCCCCGCCGCCAAGGTGTGGGATCTCATCGGCGACTTCTACGCCGTGGAGAAATGGATGCCCGGCGTCGCCGGCGTCCTGAAGGACGACGACCAGCAGACCCGCACCATCACGATGCACGACGGCGGGCGGCTCGTCGAAAGGCTTCTGGAAGAGGGTCCGCTCTTCCACCACTACCGCTTCAACGACCCCGGGCCGGTGCCGGTCCGGGACTTCACCGCTCGCATCTCGGTGACAGCGCTCGATGCGGACCGGTCCGAGATCGGCTGGGCCGCCCGGTTCGAGCCGGCGCCGGGAGTCACCGAAGAAGACGCCATGACAGCCCTGGTGGGCTTCTACCAGGCATGCCTCGACAGAATCGCGGCGGAACTCGGCGCATGAAGGGCACCTGACTCGTCCAGCCGGACCGGGTTTTCATGCCTCGGCATCCGTTGTCGGCTCCGACGCCTCACCATGCGACGGCTGCGCAACGCGCCTACGGTCGGGGGCGACCCTCAAGGGGCCCGATCACCGCCGTGCGGCCCCGCAAGGCGGGATTGCGCCGCGGCCACCACAGCAACTGCGGTGACCGCGGCTCGCCCAGGACCCGCGCCCTTCTGGACGAGCCGTCACCGATCCTCCTGGGCCGTCGACCTGGTGACCTGCGGCCCCGGGCGGATGGCAGCGCGATACCGGTCAAGGACTTCACCGCTGTCCGGGGTGAACGGATGTCGCTCCATAAAGACAAACAGTTCGCTCTCTGTCAGCCAGTCGTGCCACACGACCTCGTCACCATCGGGCCTGACTTCGACTGGGATGACCGCTTCGTGGATGCCGAGCCAGTGAGGACTGAGGCCACTCCGATTCAGGAATTTGGTCACATGGCGGACGGACACTCGGACACCGAGCTCCTCCGCCAACTCTCGGACAGCGGCACCCTCATATGACTCGCCCACAGCGACGGCTCCGCCGACCACGACCTCGTAGTGGTGAGGGAAGCGGGACACCCGCCCCGACCTTCGGTGCACGAGGATCCGCCCATCAGGATCGCGGCACAACGTCACGGCGACGCGGTGCAGCCAGCCCCGACGGACGGCCTCACCCCGGAGCACCACCGCAGATACCTGGTCCTGTTCGTCGACCTGTTCAACCCACTCATCCATGAGCCAACGATCGCAGCCACCTCTGACTCTCGCGCAGGGACGAACCGGTGTTGAGAGGCCAACTCCGGCCGCGTGGGCCACAAGTGCAGTTCCATGCAGCCTGCCCGCTGGAGGGCTTTATGCTGCCCGTGACCGTGTACCGGCGTACGAACCTGACGCTGCGACAGCCGGCCGCCTCTTCGCCGTATCGCAGTCGGCGGCCGACCGCACACTGGATCATCTCGCGCCGCCGCCGACGCCGCAGCCACACAGCCGGTTCAGCCGGAATGGTGTG
This sequence comes from Streptomyces sp. NPDC086549, assembly GCF_044746205.1. Lineage (NCBI taxonomy): Bacteria > Bacillati > Actinomycetota > Actinomycetes > Kitasatosporales > Streptomycetaceae > Streptomyces > Streptomyces sp. NPDC086549. Next base: position 233,112 of record NZ_JBIVBS010000011.1, read on the forward strand.
CTGATCCTCGCCGTCGGGCTGCGGGGTTCCCGGCAACCGCATCTGCTCGAGTCCGACACGGGCCTGCCTCACTCTCCCTGACCGGCGGCAACGGGCCAGTGGGGTGGTCCTTGGCGACACGGCCCCTCCGGGGGGCGCAGGTCCGGGGGACCGGTTCCGGATATGCGTTTAATCACGTCCGAGTACCGAAATGCCGGGATCGCACAGCGCATATGGGCGCGGATCTCCGGGCCATGCCCGCAGCGCTTGAGGGAGATTGCCATGAGCGGCCCAACAACCTTGCCGACACCGTCCGGTCCCTATCTGGACAAAGGGCTGTTGCCCGCCGACTTCTACTCCTACGAGGAACTGCTGTCGGACAAGGAGCGGGAGAAGATCGAGACCGTCCGCGACTTCCTGCGTACGCAGGCCGCCCCGATCGTGGACGACTACTGGGCCCGGGCCGAGTTCCCGTTCCAGCTGATCGAGGGATTCGGCAGGCTCGGCCTGGTGGACTGGGCCCACCCGGACTCCTCGGAATCCAGGCCGAGCAACCTCCTCGCGGGCTTCGTCGCCCTGGAGTTCGGGCACGCCGACGCGTCCTTGGCGACGTTCACCGGCGTGCACACGGGCCTGGCCATGGGCACCATCCTCACCTGTGGTTCCGACGAACAGAAGCGGCGATGGCTGCCGGCGATGAGCCGCTTCGAGAAGATCGGCGCCTTCGCGTTGACCGAGCCGCACGGCGGCTCGGACGTGGCCGGCGGCCTGCGGACGACCGCGCGGCGCGACGGCGACGAATGGATCCTCGACGGAGCCAAGCGGTGGATCGGCAACGCGACGTTCGCCGACCTGGTCGTCGTCTGGGCCCGCGATGTCGAGACGCAGCATGTGCTGGGCTTCGTCGTGGAGAAGGACACCCCCGGGTTCACCGCGACGAAGATCGAGAACAAGATGGCGCTGCGAATCGTGCAGAACGCCGACATCGTGCTCGACGGCTGCCGGGTCCCGGAGGCCAACCGGCTGCAGAACGCGAATTCCTTCAAGGACACCGCCAAGATCCTGCGCCAGACGCGCAGCGGGGTGGCGTGGCAGGCGGTGGGCGTGATGTTCGGCGCCTACGAGATCGCCCTGCAGTACGCAAAGGAGCGCGAGCAGTTCGGGCGCCCGATCGGGGGCTTTCAACTCGTGCAGGACCTGCTGGTGAAGATGCTCGGCAACGCCACGGCCTCGTGCGGGATGGTGACGCGCCTGGCCCAGTTGCAGGACGCCGGGGTGTTCCGGGACGAGCAGTCCGCGCTGGCGAAGGCCTATTGCACCGTGCGGATGCGCGAGAACGTCGGGTGGGCGCGGGAACTCCTGGCCGGCAACGGCATCGTCCTCGACTACAAGGTCGGCCGCTTCGTCGCCGACGCGGAGGCCCTCTACTCGTACGAGGGCACACGGGAGATCCAGACCCTCATCGTCGGCCGTGCCGTGACTGGCGGACTGAGCGCCTTCGTGAGGTGATGACGATGACCACGGAATCCGTATTCACCGGCCTGAGGGTCGTCGATGCGTCGAGCTTCATCGCGGGGCCGGCCGCAGCCACCGTGCTCTCCGACTTCGGAGCGGACGTCATCAAGATCGAGCCACCGGGACCGGGCGACCCACAGCGGCGGCTGAGCTCGGTACCGCCCAGCCCCCGGGCGCAGGCCAACTACGGCTGGCACCTCACCAACCGCAACAAGCGCGGCATGGTCATCGACCTGAAGGCGCCGGCGGCCACCGAGGTCCTCAAGCGCCTCGTCCAGTGGGCAGACGTGGTGATCACCAACTTCCCGCACGGCACTCGTGAGAGGCTGCACCTGGGCTACGACGAGGTCTCGGGCTGGAACCCGAAGGTCGTCTACGCCGACATCACCGGCTTCGGCGATGCCGGCCCCGACGCCGCGCAGCCGGGCTTCGACCTGACCGCCTACTGGTCGCGCAGCGGGCTGCTGGCCTCCACCCGGGACGCGGGAGCGCCGCCGACGGTGCCGGTCTGGGGCAGCGGCGACTACATGTCGGCGATCGCGATCTACGCGGCGATCGTCACCGCCCTGTACCGCCGCGAGCGGACCGGACAGGGGGCCAGCGTCGGGACGTCGCTGCTCGCCGCGGGCGTATGGGCCACGGGAACGCTCGTGTCCGGCGCGCTCGCGGGCGGCACTCCGTTCGAGTTGCACGACCGGAAGGCGCCCGCGAACCCGCTGATCAACCCCTACCGGACCGCGGACGACGAGTGGTTCATGCTCGTCGCCTCCCCTCCGCACTGGCCGGGACTGGCGCGGGCCATCGGGCATCCCGAGCTGCTCGAGGATCCTCGTTTCGCGGACATCGAGGGCTTCGTCAGGAACTCCGCCGCGCTGACCGAGCTGCTCGACGCCGAGTTCCGCTCGCGGCCCTTCGCCCACTGGAAGGACACCTTGGGCCGGGAACGCGTCACCTACAGCCTCATCCAGACGCCGGAGGAGACCGCGCGGGACCCACAGCTGCGCGCGAACGACATCGTCGTGCCGCTGGAAGGGGTCGACGGGCTGGAGGAAACCATCAGCAGCCCGGTCAACCTCCGCGGGGTGCCGAAGGTGCCGGCGAAGCGGGCCCCGGATCTGGGCGAGCACAACGCCGAGATCCTCGCCGAGCTGGGTTTCGGCCCCGACGAGATCGCGGAGCTGCGCGCCCAGGGAGTGATTCCCGGCCCGCCGGAAGCGGAGACGCCACGATGAGCAGGGCGTCCGTAGCGGCCGAGGCGGTGCTCCACGAGCGCTGTGGCGGTGTGCTGGACGGGCGCGGGCAGGGTGTTCGGCGCGGGCTTGGGACCAGTCGATCGCCTCGGAGGACGCCCTTTTCCGGGCCTCCCCAGGTGCCCTGTAGCGCCATCGCCGTCCGGGCGTTCGCTGAGAAGCGCGCCCCGTCCGGCACGGCCGCTGGTGCCGGTCGCGTCGGCCGCTTCCCTCCCTCACAGTCCGTGTCCGACTTTCAGGAGCAGTGACCAGCCATGAACGCGCACAAACCCGTCCGCCGCGTGGCCATCGTCGGGACCGGCACGATCGGTGCCAGCTGGGCGACGCACTATCTCGTCCGCGGCTTCGACGTCACGGCGACCGACCCCTCCCCCACCGCGGAGACGGCCCTGCGGTCGTACGTGCAGGCCGCCTGGGACGCGGCGGCCTCGACCGGGCTCGCGCCCGACGCCTCCCCCGAGCGTCTGAGCTTCACCCCGGACCTGCGGCGGGCCGTCGCCGACGCCGACTTCGTACAGGAGAACGCGCCGGAGCGACCGGACCTCAAGGTCAAGCTGTTCACCGACATCGACGACGCCACGCCGCCCGACGCCATCATCGCGTCCAGTTCGTCGGGCATCACGATGAGCATCATCCAGGCCGAGTGCCGGCGTCCGGAGCGCACCGTCATCGGTCATCCCTTCAACCCGCCGCACATCGTCCCGCTGGTCGAGGTCGTCGGCGGGACGAGGACCGCCCCGGAGACGGTCCAGGACGCGATGTCGTTCTACGCCGCGATCGGCAAGAAGCCGATCCACCTCAAGAAGGAGCTCCCCGGGCACGTCGCCAACCGGATCCAGGCCGCGCTGTACCGCGAGGTCGTGTACCTGGTCCAAGAGGGAGTGCTCGACGTGGCGGACTCCGACGACGCGGTGTCCTGGGGGCCCGGGCTCAGATGGGGCGTCATGGGCCCCCATCTGCTGTGGCATCTCGGCGGAGGCGAGGGCGGCATCCAGCACTTCATGGACACCCTCATGCCCCGGATGGTCGCGTCCTGGCACGAACTGGGCACCCCCGAGTTCACGCCCGAACTCAAGCAGAAGATCGAGGCCGGCGTCCTGGAGGAGGCCGACGGCCACTCGGTCGACGAACTGGCCGCCCGGCGCGACGCGATGCTCTCGGCCCTGCTGAGGGTGCGCGCACAGCACGACCCGTCCGGCCCGCCGAGTCCCGCGGCCGATCGCCCGGTGAAGGAGGGATCGTGACGCAGCACCAGGAAAGACTTTTCGTTCTGGAGGCCAGCAGCGGCGGTCGTCTGTTCTCCGTGAACCCCGACGGCACCGACAAGAAGGTCCTCGTCACCGGATGCAGGATCCCCGACGGCATTGCCGTCGATGCCGCGGCCGGACACATCTACTGGACCAACATGGGCCTGCCGCCGGAGAACGACGGCTCGATCGAACGCGCCGGACTCGACGGGGACGACCGCACCACGATCGTCCCCAGCGGCGCCACGCACACGCCGAAACAGCTCCACTTCGACGCCACGGGCCGGAAGCTGTACTGGGGCGATCGCGAAGGCATGCGCGTGATGCGCTGCGACCTCGACGGCTCGAACATCGAGACCCTCGTGCAGACGGGACAGGGAGCGGACGACCGCCGCGACGAGACCAGATGGTGCGTGGGAGTCACTGTCGACCCGGTCGGCCGACACCTCTACTGGACTCAGAAGGGCCCGAGCGACGCGGGACTCGGAAAGATCCTGCGTGCCGGACTCGACCTTCCCGCCGGAGAGAACCCGGACAGCCGCGGCGACATCGAGGTGCTGTTCGACGGACTGCCGGAGCCGATCGACCTGGAACTCGACCTCACGGAGCGCATGCTGTACTGGACGGACCGCGGGGATCCACCGCAGGGCAACACCGTGAACCGCTCACCGATGGACCCACCCGAGGGGCAGCGAACCCCGGAGATCCTGGTGACCCACCTCATGGAAGGCATCGGCATCGCCCTCGATCCGGACGGGGACAGCATGTACGTGACCGACCTGGCCGGCAACGTCTACGCGGCCGGTCTCGACGGATCGAACCCCAGGGAGATCCTCATCCTGCAAGGCAACCTCACCGGCATCGCCCGGGCCGTGCTGTCGGCCTGAACAACGGTCCAGGTCGGTCCCTGGGCCCGAGCGAGCGAGGGTCAGAACTGCTCGACGAAGTACGGTTCCACAGTCATCCAGCCGTTGCCCGCAGCACCGTTCAGCCGACCCGTGGAGTTCTTCGACAAGGTGTACCAGGACTCCACGTAGTCGGGGTCGTCGGTGAACCAGGAGTCGGGCATCGCACTCAGCAGCGCGTTCACCAACGGGATGTAGGTCCCCTGGTCGGTCACGGTGAGCAGGGCCGTAGTGAGCGCCTGGGCCAACGCCTTGTAGTTGGTGCCGTCGTCGTCCTCCATCATGACGACGTCGGCAAGGTTGTATTTGTAGTTCGACCAGTTGACCAGGATCTGGTTCGGGTAGTAGACGGTGTTGTCGTAGTCCAGGTACGGCATGTCGACCGAGTCGACGCGCGCTTTGCCGTCCAGCCCGAAGCCGGTCACCAGGGAGAACATCTCGGCGGCGCCCTTGAACCAGGGTTCCTCGTCGTCCTTCACCTCGACGGCCGTGACCTTGGTGGCCCACCAGCCGGCCGCGTCGGAAGTGCTCGCGGGCTTGTCCGACAGGGAGTTGAGGCCCTTGTCGACGAGCGCGTTCCGCAGCACTGTCATACCGGCCCGATGGGCCTTGGACACATCGATGTCCAGGACGTAGAGGGGGCGCTCGGGTACTCGGGTGGCGTCCACAGTGTGACGGCGGCCCTGGCTGTCGTAGGCCGTGATGGTCCTGGCGTGGTCGTCGGCTGCCGCGACGGCGACCCACGGGGTGGCGTGCGTACTCAGACGCGAGCGCATGGAGGGCGCGCCCAGGCGTATGCGCAGCAGCGATCCGGTCGACGCCGGGAGCCCCTTCAGGGCCGCGATACGTCGGTCCGCGGCGGAGACCGAGGCCTGCAGCTGCTTCCCCGCCGGGGCGGCGGCCTTGCCGGCCAGGGCCTGCAGGTCCATCTCGCGCGTGCCGAGCGCGGCCGTGCGTACCTGCGCCCGCCACTCCGGGTCGCGGAGCGAGGAGGACAGTGACCGCGCGATCCCCTCCTCGACATCGTGGACCGGGGAGTGCCGCAATGTCGTGGCCCGGCCTCCCGCGTTCGCCGCTGTCGAGGCAATCGCCGGCTGGACGGTGCCGCCGATGACGGCGGACAGCATCACGCAGATCAGGGCGCTGCGACGCTTGCTTGTTCTGCTCACCGTGCTCCTTCTGTGATTGATCGCTTGACCCGTACATGACATCTCAGAAAACGGTCCGGTTATGGTGCCGGGACGGGGCCTCGCTCTGCCGCTAGTCGGAGTCGCCGTCGGTCGACCGCTGTCGGGCGCGGCTCAACGAGCTCAACATGATCTTCTCGGTGCTGCGGAGGTATTCTTCGGCCGCCCGCTGCGCTTCCTCACTCCGGCGGTCGACCACAGCGTGCACCACCGGCGCCAGCCTCTTCGAAGCCTCTGCCGCGTCCTCGAACGGCGCCCGCAGGGCTCCCCGAACCGGGAGGTAGGCGTTGAACAGCGTGTTGGTGAGGAGCAGATAGACCCGGTTGCCGGTGGCCCGCGCCAGTTCGCGGTGCACTTCCACGTCGGCGAGCTGGATGGCGTCGGCGTTCGGAGCCTCGGCCACATGTTGCAGCAGTTCTTCCAGGCGCTGGGCTTGTTGCGCCGTGCGCCGGACAGCTGCCCGGCCGGCGATCAGCGTACCGATGTGCCGCCGCACCTCGAAGATCTCCCTCAGCCACGCGGAGTCCTGCGCGGCCAGCATCGGGAGCAGTTCGGCACCGCCGAGCCTCAGGTAGTCCAGGATGCGGGTACCGATGCCGTGCCGGGTACTCAGCAGCCCTGCTTGCTCCAACCGGGTCAGAGCGTGCTTCAAGGTCGTGCGTGTGACACCGTACCCGGCAGCCAACTCCCGTTCCGGCGGCAACAGGGAACCGGGTTCGTGCGTGCCGTTCAGGATGTCTTCACGCAGCCGGGCCTCGAGCAGGTCGACCACGGATCGGCGAGGAATGCTTTCGACGGCCACGGAGGATCTCCAGAGCTGCAGTCAGTGGTTCGGTGACTCACTGGTTCAGTGGCTCAGCCACGACTTCAGTGAAGCAGCCTCACTGCTGTCCCGTCAATTACCCGACGGCACAAGCGAGTTGTGAGCGCCACACGGTGACGCCGGTTCATGTCAGTGCCCTGGCGTCCAGCGGTATGCGGGCGGGCCGGTATACGGGAAACCGACGGGGTCCCGCGATCCGGTACCCGGGCAAAAAACAAAGGCAAGGAGGTCACCCACTCCTTGCCACTCTTAACTTATAGCGCACTGGGGGGCTTGCGGCAAGGCCCCGGTCGTACCGCAGAATCTCCGGCCGAGGCCGGAATCTGCGGAAATGAGGGTCACCAAATGCGTGTGGTGTTGTCCACTTACGGGTCGCGCGGGGATGTCGAACCGATGGTGGCACTCGCGATGGCATTGCGGGCACTCGGCGCGGAGGTGCGGGTCTGCGCGCCGGCCGACGAGGAGTTCGCGGAGCGGTTGGCCGGTGTCGGCGTGCCGATGGTGCCGGTCGGCCCGTCGGCGCGCGCGCTGACGACCGGGGCGCCGCCGCCGTCGTCGGCGAACCTGCCACAGCGCGCGGCCATGGTGATCGCCGGCCAGGTCGACGCGGTCGCCGCCGCGGCCGAGGGATGCGATGTGTTGGTGGCGACCGGCATGATGCCTGCCGCGGCCGGCGCGCTGTCGGTCGCCGAGAAACTGGGCATCCGCTCCGTGTCCGTGACCTTCCAGCAGCTCACCGTGCCGTCGCCGCACCACCCGCCGCTGGCGTATCCGGGCCGGCCGTTGCCGCCGGAGGTCACCGACAACCGGGTGCTGTGGGACCTGGACGCCCAGAGCATCGACATGCTGTTCGGTGCGGCCCTCAACACGAACCGGGCGTCGATCGGCCTGCCGCCGGTGGACAACGTCCGCGACTACGTGATCGGGAAGCAGCCGTGGGTGGCGACGGACCCGGCCCTGGACCCGTTGCACGAGAGGCCGGACCTCCATGTCGTCCAGACCGGCGCGTGGATCCTGCCCGACCCACGCCCGCTCCCAGCCGAGTTGGCGGAGTTCCTGGAGGCTGGTGCACCCCCGGTGTACGTGGGCTTCGGGAGCATGCCCATGCGCACATCGACGGACGCCGCCCAGGTGGCCATCGAGGCGGTCCGCGCGCAGGGCAGGCGCGTACTCGTCTCCCGCGGCTGGGCCGACCTGGCCCTGATCGACGGCCAGGACGACTGCTTCACCGTGGGCGAGGCCAACCACCAGGCACTGTTCGGCCGGGTGGCCGCCGTCGTGCACCACGGCGGGGCGGGTACGACGACGACGGCCGCCCGGGCCGGAACGCCTCAGGTGGTGGTACCCCAGCTGGCGGACCAGCCCTACTGGGCCCGCCGGGTGGCCGACCTGGGCATCGGGGCGGCCCACGACGGTCCGACTCCGACGTTCGAATCCCTGTCGGCCGCGCTCGAAGCGGCCCTGGCCCCTGAGACCAGCGCCCGCGCACAAGCCGTAGCCGGCACGGTCCGCTCCGACGGGGCGGAAGCGGCCGCGAAGCTGCTGCTCGAAACAGTCGGCTGAGAGAGGCCGCCCGTGCCCGCTCGAACCACGCGGGATCACCGGGCCAGGACCCACGAAAGCCCCCCACACCCTGGCGACCTGAACCGAGCGGAGGGCTGCCCCGGCATGGGCAGCAGCCTCGGCACGCCGGTCCGGACGCCTTGCCGCTCGCCCTGGCCGCAAGCGACCCCACAACGGAGCTGATGACGTGAACCCCCTGACCACCAGCGCGTTCGACCTGCCCGACCGCCTCTCCTCCAAAGCCGACCCGAAGCTGATCGCCGACGATGAGCAGCACTTCACGGCCATCGCGGAGTGCCTCGAACAATCGATCGCCGAGCTGTCCGACCGCCTCGAAGCCGAGCGAAGGGCGCCCGGCGGCACGGGCCGGCAGGCGATGGACCGGGACGCGGAGATCCACCGGCTGACCGCTCGCCTGCGCACCCTGCGTCGCTTCGGTCTGGACCTGTGTCTCGGACATATGGTCGGCGCGGACAACTCCGAGCCCGTGTACGTCGGACGACTCGGCCTCACCGACAGCGCGGGGCGCCGGCTGCTGATCGACTGGCGCTCCCCCGCCGCCGAGCCGTTCTTCGGAGCCACCCACGCCAACCCGATGGGTCTGGCAAGCCGCCGCAGGTATCGCTGGACCGGCGGCCGGATCAGCGACTACTGGGACGAGGTGTTCGCCTCGGACGGGTTTGCCGGGCATGCCGCGCTCGACGACCAGTCCGCCTTCATCGCCAGCCTGGGCGGCGACCGGTCGCCACGGATGCGAGACGTGCTCGGCACCATCCAGGCCGACCAGGACGCCATCATCCGCGCCGGATCCCGCGGCGCTCTCGTCGTGGACGGCGGTCCCGGTACGGGGAAGACCGTCGTCGCTCTGCACCGCTCGGCCTATCTCCTCTACTCCGACCCTCGCCTCGGTCACCGGCGTGGCGGCGTGCTGTTCGTCGGTCCGCACCGGCCCTACCTGGCCTATGTCGCCGACGTCCTCCCCAGCCTCGGCGAGGAGGGCGTGCAGACCTGCATCCTGCGGGACCTGGTCGCCGAAGGAGCCGATGCGGCGATCGAGGCCGACCCGGACGTGGTCCTGCTGAAGTCCACCGCGAACATGGTGAAGGCGATCGAGGCGGCCGTCAGGTTCTATGAGGAACCGCCCGCGAAGGGCATGACGGTCACGACCCACTGGTCGGACATCTGGCTGAGCGCCGACGACTGGGCCGCGGCGTTCGAAGCGGCGGATCCCGGTACCCCGCACAACGAGGCGCGCGACCAGATCTGGGAGGAGCTGCTCACGATCCTGGTGGACAAGCACGACGGCGACGCCCCGGCCGACCAACTCCGCAAGTCGCTGCGGCAGAACAGGGAGTTGCTCACGGCCTTCAACCGCGCGTGGCCGATGCTGGAAGCGGCCGATCTTGTCGGAGACCTGTGGTCGGTGCCCGCCTACCTGCGGATGTGCGCTCCCTGGCTCGGCCCCGACGACGTTCGGAAGTTGCGGCGCGAGGACGCCGGGGCCTGGACGGTGTCCGACCTGCCGCTCCTGGACGCGGCACGGCAGCGGCTCGGCGACCCGGAGGCGGCCCGGCGCAAGCAGCGGCACGAGGCCGTCCTCGCCGCCCAGCGCGAACGCATGGCGCAGGTCGTGGACAACCTGATCGAGGCCGCATCCGACTCCGGCGCCGACGGTGACGACGGCGAAGGCCTGGTGAGGATGCTGCGCGGCCAGGACGCCCAGGTCAGCCTGGTCGACGAGTCCGAACTGCCCACCACCGACCCGGACCTGCTCGCCGGCCCGTTCGCGCACATCGTCGTGGACGAGGCCCAGGAACTGACCGACGCGGAGTGGCAGATGCTGCTGCTCCGGTGCCCGTCCCGGAGCTTCACCATCGTCGGGGACCGTGCCCAGGCCAGGCACGGGTTCAGGGAGTCGTGGCGGGAACGGCTGGAGCGGATCGGGTTCGACCGGATCGACCTGGCGTCCCTGAGCATCAACTACCGGACGCCGGAAGAGATCATGGCGGAGGCCGAGCCGGTCATCCGGGCCGTGCTCCCGGACGCCAACGTGCCGGCCTCCATCCGCAGCAGCGACATCCCCGTCGTACACGGATCCGCTTCCGATCTGAGCTCGATCCTCGACACCTGGCTCGACGCGTATGCCGACGGGATCGCGTGCGTCATCGGCGACCCCGCATTCCGGACGACGTCCCGCGTCCGGTCGCTGACCCCGGAGCTGTCGAAGGGGCTCGAGTTCGACCTGGTCGTCCTGGTCGACCCGGAGGAGTTCGGCACGGGCATCGAAGGAGCGGTGGACCGCTATGTCGCGATGACCCGAGCGACCCGGCAACTCGTCATCCTCACGAGTTCCTGACGTCGGCCGAAGGAGCCGTTTCTTGCCGCGTCCATGTGCGGTTCATATGCCATATTCCGCACATAGCCGCAACGAAAGGCATGTCATGAAGATCGCAGTCATCGGCGGTACCGGGCTGATCGGGTCTCAGGTCGTCGAGAACCTGAACGCCGCCGGGCACGAGGCGGTACCGCACTCGAAGTCCACCGGAGTCGACATCATCAGCGGCCGGGGACTGGACGAGGCGGTGGCGGGAGCCGACGTCGTCGTCAACCTGACGAACTCCCCGACCTTCGACGAAGCCTCCCCGGCCTTCTTCCAGACCTCGATGGACAACCTTCTGGCCTCGGCCCACAAGGGCGGCGTCGGCCACTTCGTCATCCTCTCGATCGTGGGCGTGGACCAGGTGCCGGAGCTGGACTACTACCGGGCCAAGGTGCTCCAGGAGAAGATCCTCGCCGCCGGGCCGATCCCCTACTCGATCGTTCGGGCGACGCAGTTCATGGAGTTCATGGACGCCGTGCTGTCCTGGACCGCCGAGGGCGACACCGTCCGGCTGCCCGCCACGCCGATCCAGCCGATCGCCGCCAAGGACGTGGCGAACGCGGTGGCGGAGGTCGCCGCCGGTGCCCCGCTGAACGGCATACGCAACATCGCCGGCCCCGAAACCTTCACCCTGGACGAGCTGGGCCGGATCACCCTGACCCACAAGGGCGACGACCGTACCGTCGTCACCGACCCCACCGCCGGCATGTTCGCCGCCGTCAAGGGCGACGTCCTCACCGACAAGAACGCCCACCTCGCCCCCACCCGCTACAGCGACTGGCTCTCCTGAAAGACCCGCTCGTTCACCCGCCCCAGAGCGTGACGTACACCGGGGGCCGGAACCGGGAGGGCGGGACGCCCGCGCCGGGCGCGCGCATGATGCGGGTCGCTGCGGGAGTGTGCAGGAAGTGCAGGAACACGTCGGCGGCCGGGGAGCGGTGCTCGGGCCGCAGGACGGTGGCGTGCCAGGTGGCGTCCGCCGGCGTGACCGGGGTCTCCAGCATGCGCAGCTCGTCGCGCCGTATGCGGGGCGACACCAGATGGGCGAGCGCCGGCGCCACCCCCGCGCCCTCGGCCGCGGCCGCCCAGGTGGCGGCCTGGTTGGGAAACACCCACACGTGCCCCTCGGCCACGCCGAGCCGACGCAGCAGCCGCCCGGAGTCCGCCTCCGGATCGGTGCCGGAGGCATCGACCAGCCACGACCACTGCGGCGGCGGACCGGGCGGCCGCGGTGCCCTGGCGCCGGTCACCACGACCAGTTGGGTGCGGAACAGCGGCTCGCCGACCAGTTCGTCCCCGCGGCCGGCGCCGAGATCCGGCCCGAGCGCCACATCGGCCAGCCGGTTCTCCACCAGCACACGCATCTCCTTGCCGGGGGCCACCCCGAACGAGGTCTCGGTCCTGCGCCCCGCACGGTCGGCGAAGGCCTCCACCAGCGACGGAAGCACGAACTCGGCCAGCGTGCTCGACGCGACCACCCGCAGCTCGTCGGGCGCTCCCCGTGCCGCCCGCACCGCCGTCTCGGCATCCGCGCTCAGCGCGACCATCCGCGACGCGACGGGCAGCAGCCGCGCTCCCGCGGGTGTCAGACGCATCCCACCGCCGCCGGTGCGCCAGATGAGCGGATCGCCGAAGTGGGTGCGCAGCGCGCTGAGCGCCTGCGACACCGCGGACTCGCTCACGCCCAGGGTCCGCGCCGCGGCACCCACCGAACCGAGCCGGGCGACCAGCACGAAGGTGCTGAGCTGCGTGACGGTCACGATCCGATTTTCCTGCGTTTGGAGGGATAAGTGAATGCTTATCCACCCATTGCACGGCCGGTGCGGAAGAGCGCAGCATCACGGCACAGGGGGCAGAGCGTTCCGGGAGGGCCCGATGCAGGTCCCAGCAGCGTTCCAGTACGAGACGGCAGCCAGCGTCGAGCATGCCATCGAGCTGCTCACACGGTACGGCCCCGAGGCCCGGGTGGTGGCGGGCGGACACAGCCTGCTGCCGATGATGAAGCTGCGGCTGGCCCAGCCCGAGGCGCTGATAGACATCAACGGCCTGGGCGAGCTGGCCTTGATCAGGGTGGACGGGCACGATCTGTCGGTCGGAGCGATGGTCCGCCACGCGGAGCTGCTGGCCTCGCCGGTCGTCGGCGAGCACTTCCCGATCCTGCGGGACGCGGAACGGGACATCGCCGATCCGCTCGTACGCAACCGCGGCACCGTGGGCGGCTCGCTGTGCCAGGCCGATCCTTCGGAGGACCTGTCCGCGGCGTTCTCGGCGCTGCGGGCCACCCTTGTCGCCCAAGGCCCTGGTGGCAGGCGCACCATCGGGATCAGGGACTTTTTCCTCGGCCCGTACGAGACCGCGCTGGACGAGGCGGAGCTGCTGGTGGAGATCCGGGTGCCCATCCGTTCGCACGCCAGCGCCTACCGCAAGGTCGAGCGCCGGGCCGGCGACTGGGCGGTCGTCGCCGCGGGAGCGGTGCTGGAGATCTCCGACGGGGTCATCACCGAGGCCGGCATCGGGCTGACCGCGGTGGGCGCCCCACGGTTCGTGGCCGAGCAGGCCGAGGACTTCCTGCGCGGCGGACGGCCGGACGACGAGGGCTTCGCCGAGGCGGGCCGGATCGCCTCGCAGGAGTGCCGGCCGGCGGCCGACCAGCGCGGCCCGGCCGACTACAAGCGGCACCTGGCCGGGGAGCTCACCACACGGGCGCTGCGCGCCGCCGCCGCCCGCGCCCAGGGGCAGGAGGCGTGACATGCGGATCACCGTGACCGTGAACGACGAGCAGTACACGAGGGACGTGGAGCCCAGGCTGCTGCTCGTGCACTTCCTGCGCGACGAACTCGGGCTCACCGGCACCCACTGGGGCTGCGACACCTCCAACTGCGGGGTGTGCGCCGTATGGCTGGACGGCATGCCGGTGAAGTCCTGCACCGTGCTCGCGGTGATGGCCGACGGCCATGAGGTGCGGACCGTCGAGGGCTTGGCGCACGGGGCCGAACTCGACCCGGTGCAGCAGGGATTCGTCGCCTGCCATGGGCTGCAGTGCGGCTTCTGCACGCCGGGGATGATGATGACCGCCCGCTGGCTGCTCGACCACGACGCGGATCCGTCCGAGGAAGACATCCGCGAGGCGATCTCCGGACAGGTGTGCCGTTGCACCGGTTACGAGAACATCGTGCGCTCCGTCCGCTGGGCCGCCGAGCACGGAGGCGGGACGCGGACCGCGGACACGGGCACGGCCGCCGAGCCGGCGCCCGACCGCGAGGAGGTGCGGGCATGACGACCACCGAGGAACGGCCGGTCGGCTTCGGGCGGATGCCCCGCAAGGAGGACGCGCGGTTCGTCCGGGGTCACGGGACCTACGTCGACGACGTGCGGCTGCCCGGGATGCTGTACGGGGCCATCCTGCGCAGCCCGCTGGCGCACGCCCGGATCCTGTCCGTCGACACCAGCGCGGCCGAGGCGCACCCGAAGGTCAGAGCCGTGGTCACCGGGGAGACCCTGGCAGGTCTCGGGCTGGCCTGGATGCCCACGCTCTCGCACGACACCCAGGCGGTGCTCGCCACCGACAAGGTGCGCTTCCAGGGCCAGGAGGTCGCCTTCGTCGTCGCCGAGGACCGTTACGCCGCCCGGGACGCCCTTGAGCTGATCGACGTGGAGTACGAGCCGCTGCCACCGGTCGTCGACGCCCGCCGGGCGCTCGACCCGGACGCGCCGGTGATCCGCGACGACAAGGAACAGCAGAACGACAACCACATCTTCGACTGGTCGGCGGGCGACAAGGAGCGCACCGACGAGGTCTTCGCGGCCGCCGACGTCGTGGTGGAGCAGGACATGCTGTACCCGCGGGTGCACCCGGCGCCACTGGAGACCTGCGGCACCGTGGCGGACATGGACGCCATCACCGGGAAGCTGACGGTGTGGTCCACCACCCAGGCCCCGCACGCCCACCGCACCCTCTACGCGATGGTGGCCGGCATCCCGGAGCACAAGATCCGGATCATCTCCCCGGACATCGGCGGCGGCTTCGGCAACAAGGTCGGCATCTACCCCGGTTACGTGTGCGCGGTCGTCGGCTCGATCATCACCGGCAAGCCGGTCAAGTGGGTGGAGGACCGCTCGGAGAACCTGATGAGTACCTCCTTCGCCCGCGACTACCACATGCACGGGGAGATCGCGGCGACAAGGGACGGGAAGATCCAGGCCCTGCGGGTCCATGTGATCGCCGACCACGGCGCCTTCAACGCGACCGCACAGCCGTCCCGCTTCCCCGCGGGCTTCTTCGGCGTCTTCACCGGCTCCTACGACCTGGCCGCCGCGCACTGCACCGTGACCGGCGTCTACACGAACAAGGCGCCCGGCGGTGTCGCCTACGCCTGTTCGTTCCGCGTCACCGAGGCCGTGTACCTGGTCGAGCGGATGGTCGACCTGCTCGCGGCCGAGCTCGGCCAGGACCCGGCCGAGCTGCGGATGCGCAATCTGCTGCGGCCGGGACAGTTCCCGTACCGGACGCGGACCGGGTGGGAGTACGACTCCGGCGACTACCCGCGGGCCCTGCGGCTGGCGATGGACATGGCGCACTACGAGGACCTGCGCCGGGAACAGGCCGAGAAGCGCGAGCGCGGCGAGCTGATGGGCATCGGGGTCAGCTTCTTCACCGAGGCCGTCGGAGCGGGCCCGCGAGGGCACATGGACATCCTCGGGCTGGGCATGGCCGACGGTGCCGAACTGCGGGTTCACCCGACCGGCAAGGCGGTGCTGCGCATCTCCGTACAGACCCAGGGCCAGGGTCACGAGACGACCTTCGCGCAGATCGTCGCCGAGGAGTTGGGCATTCCGCCCGAGGACGTCGAGGTGGTGCACGGCGACACCGACCAGACCCCGTTCGGGCTCGGCACGTACGGATCCCGCTCGACACCTGTGTCCGGAGCGGCGGCGGCGCTGGTCTCCCGCAAGGTGCGTGAGCGCGCGAGGCTCGTGGCCTCGGCGATGCTCGAAGTGAACCCGGACGACCTGGAATGGGAGAAGGGCCGCTGGTTCGTCACGGGCGACCCCGATCAGGGCAGGACCATGACCGAGATCGCCCTCGCGGCGCACTCCGACCTGGAGCTGCCCGAGGGCGTCGAGGGCCAGCTGGACGCGACCTGCGTCTACAACCCGCCGAACCTCACCTTCCCCTTCGGTGCCTACATCTGCGTGGCCGACGTGGACGCGGCCACCGGCCAGGTGAAGGTCCGCCGGTTCATCGCGGTGGACGACTGCGGCAACCGGATCAACCCCATGATCGTCGAGGGCCAGGTGCACGGCGGGCTCGCCGACGGTCTCGGCATGGCGCTCATGCAGGTGATCGCCTTCGACGAGGACGGCAACTGCCTCGGCGGCTCGTTCATGGACTATCTCCTGCCCACCTCGGTCGAGTGCCCGTCCTGGGAGCTCGGCGAGACCGTCACCCCCTCCCCGCACCACCCCATCGGCGCCAAGGGCGTCGGCGAGTCCGCGACGGTGGGCTCGCCCGCCGCGGTGGTCAACGCCGTGGTCGACGCGCTGAAGCCGCTCGGCGTACGCCACGTCGACATGCCGCTGACTCCCGCCGCGGTGTGGCGGGCAGCCCAGGGCCGGCCGCTGCGCACCGACCTGGCGATCACCTGAGGCCCCCTCGATGACGAACACCGAACTGCTGACCCGCGCGGACGTGCTCCGGCACGGCCGGACCCCGTTCGTCCTGGCCACCGTCGTCCACGCGGAACGGCCCACGAGCGCCAAGCCCGGGGACAGGGCGCTGGTGCTGCCGGACGGCACCGTCGAGGGCTTCGTGGGCGGCGCATGCGCCGAGACGACGGTGCAACTGCAGGGCCTGCGGGTGCTGGAGACCGGCGAGTCGCTGCTGCTGAGAATCACGCCCGCCGCGGACACCGGGGCCGAAGAAGCACAGGAGCCGGGCGAAGGCCTGGTCACGGTGGCGAATCCCTGCCTGTCGGGCGGGACGCTCGACATCTTCCTGGAGGCCAACCTCCC
The DNA here is from genome assembly GCF_044746205.1 of Streptomyces sp. NPDC086549. NCBI lineage: Bacteria > Bacillati > Actinomycetota > Actinomycetes > Kitasatosporales > Streptomycetaceae > Streptomyces > Streptomyces sp. NPDC086549. The sequence continues at coordinate 249,973 of NZ_JBIVBS010000011.1, forward strand.
TCCGGCGCTGGCGTACGTCTATGGACACGCTCCCATCGCCCGCGCTCTGCTCGACGTCGGTCGCGTGCTGGGCCTCGACGCCCGACCGGCCTCGCCCGGCGAGCCGCTGCCACCCGATCTGGACATCGTCGTCGTCGCCACGCACGGCCGCGACGAGCAGACCGTGCTGATCGAGGCCGCGCGGGCCGGGATCCCGTACATCGGTCTTGTGGCCAGTCCGAGGCGCGGTGCGTCGGTGCTCGCCGGGCTGGATCTCACCGACGAACAACGCGCGCGCGTCCACACCCCCGCCGGCCTGGACATCGGCGCACGGACCCCGGCGGAGATCGCGCTGTCCGTGTATGCCGAGATCATCGCGCTGCGGCCGCAGGCGCCCCGGGCCGCGCGCCCCGGAGCCGTCCCCGCCGCGCCGCGGACCAGGACCGAGGACGTGGATCCCGTGTGCGGCATGACCGTGGCGATCACCCCCGACACCCTCTCGCTGGACCGGGCCGGCCGCCGGATGTACTTCTGCGGGCCGGGATGCCGGCACGCCTTCGCCGACGACCCCTTCCCCTACGCAGATGCCTGACCCCGACCCCCTCGTAGCGGATGTTCCCGCCCTGCGCTCGCGGCTGGACGCCGTCGGCTACCTGGCCGACGACGCCCTGGCCACGGCGCTGCTGCTGGCCGTGCGCATGCGGCAGCCGATCCTGCTGGAGGGCGAGCCCGGCGTCGGCAAGACCGAGGCGGCACGGGCGCTCGCCACCGTGCTCGACACCCCGCTGATCCGGCTGCAGTGCTACGAGGGACTGTCCTCGGCCGAGGCCCTGTACGAGTGGAACTATCCGCGGCAACTGCTGGCCATCCGGCTGGCCGAGTCCCGTGGGGAGTCCCTGCGCGACGCCGATCTGTTCGCCGAGGACTATCTGCTGCCACGGCCGCTGCTCGCCGCGATCTCCCACCCGGGACCGCGGCCGGCCGTGCTGCTCATCGACGAGGTGGACCGCGCCGACGACGAGTTCGAGGCGTTCCTGCTGGAGTTGCTGGCCGATGCCGCCGTCACCATCCCCGAACTGGGCACCCGGACGGCCGCGGTGGCGCCGGTGGCCGTCCTGACCTCCAACCGCACCCGGGATCTGCACGACGCGCTCAAGCGCCGCTGCCTCTACCACTGGATCGGGTACCCGGACACCGCGCGGGTCGCCGCGATCATCCGCAGACGGGTGCCGGAGTCGGCCGAGTGGCTCGCCGCGCGCGTGGCGCGCGGGGTGGCACGCCTGCGTGCCCGGCAGGAGCTCACCAAGCCGCCCGGCATCGCCGAGGCCATCGACTGGGCGGGCGCGCTGCACACGCTGGGGCTCACCGTTCTCGACACCGAGGCCGCCGACCGCACCCTGGGGGCGGTGCTCAAATACGCCGAGGACCTGGAGGCCGTACGCCGGTCCGGACTGGCGGAACTGGTCGACGCGGAGGCGGGTTCCTCCGATGCCTGACCTGCCGGAACTGGCCGCCTCGTTCACCGCCGCCCTGCACGACGCGGGGATCGCGGTGGGCCCCGACCGTACTCGGAGCTTCGCCCGGGCGCTCACTGTGCTGCCACCGTCGACGACGCGTGAGCTGCGGCACTGCGCGCTCGCCACCCTGGTGTCCGACCGCGAGCAGATCGAGCCGTTCGACGCGGTCTTCCGCGCGGTCTTCGGCGCCCCGACCGGCCCGGGAGCACAGCGCGGGCAGCCCGGCGACCCGCCACGGTCGCTCCCGGACACCGTGCCCGGTCGCGTCCACGGCGCCCGGAAGGCCGCTGCGAACGGACAAGGCCGGGAGGCCGGCGCACCGCCGCGGGAGGCGCCCGTGCCCCTCGCCGCCAGTCCGCTCGACCGCCTCGCCACCCGCGACTTCGCGGCTCTGTCCGCCGAGGAACTGGCGCGGCTCTCCGAGGTGATGCGCAGCATCGTGCTGCGCACCCCGACCCGCCCGTCGCGCAGACGCCGCACCGCGCTCCACGGTGAGCGCATCGACGTGCGCCGCACCCTCTCCGTCAGCCGGCGCACCGGCGGATATCCGCTGCGACTGCGCCGCTTCGTGCCCCGAACCCGCCCCCGCGACCTCATCGTGCTCTGCGACATCTCCGGATCGATGGAGCCCTACGCCCGCGCGATGCTGCAACTGCTCTACTGTGCCACCCGCGCCGCCCACGCCGAGGTGTTCACCTTCGCCACCCGGCTCACCCGCCTCACACCCGCCCTCCGGCGGGCCGGGCCGTACGACGCCCTGGCACGGGCCGGACGGGCGGCCCCGGACTGGTCCGGGGGCACCCGGATAGCGGAGTGCCTCGCGGAGTTCAACGAGAGGTTCGGCCGACGCGGCATGGCGCACGGCGCCGTGGTCGTCATCATCTCCGACGGCTGGGACACCGGCGCGCCCGCCGCGCTCGCCACCCACATGGCGCGGCTGTCCCGGGTCGCCTATCGCGTCGTATGGGTCAACCCACGCACGGCGAGCCCCCGTTACCGCCCGCTCGTCGCCGGCATGGCCGCCGCGCTGCCCTACTGCGACGCCGTCGTCAGCGCGCACAGCCTTGAGGCCCTGGACGACTTCACCGCGGCTCTGTCCGCCCCGGGCCGACGGCGGTGACCCCTCGCTACTCCTGGGGCTCTCCCCCGGATTCCACTCCGCCGGGCAGCCCGACCGGACGCCGGCCCCGGGGCTGCTGCGGCTCGGGGCGAGCGGGCACGGGCGGTACCGGGCGGTCGACCGGTTCATCGGTGGTCACTGTCACGGGCTCCCCGTGGTGCAGTACCTCCAGCGGCTCTCCCTCCACCAGGGTGTACCGCGCATTGGCCGGGCCGATGTCCACGTTCAGCCGGTGCCCGCGCACCGTCACGGTGAACGCCACCCGGGACAGCGCTTCGGGCAGGCGCGGCGCGAAGCACAACCGGTACGGCTCCCCGTTCTGCCCGATGTGCCCGCGCATCCCCCCGAAGCCGACGACCAGTGCGATCCATGTGCCGGCGAGTGAGGCGATGTGCAACCCGTCGCGGGTGTTGTGCTCCAGGTCCTCCAAGTCCATCAGCGCTGCCTCGCCGAGGTACGCGTAGGCCAGCCGCAGATGCCCGGTCTCGGCGGCCAGCGCCGACTGGCAGCACGCCGACAGGGAGGAGTCGCGGACGGTGAGCGCCTCGTAGTAGGCGAAGTTACGTGCCTTCTCCTCGTCGGTGAACGCGTTCGAGCACTCCATCATCGCCAGCACCACGTCGGCCTGCTTCACCACCTGCTTGCGGTACAGGTCGAAGTAGGGGTAGTGCAGCAGCAGCGGGTAGTTCTCGGGCGGGGTCGCGTCGAAGTCCCAGCGCTGGAAGCGGGTGAAGCCGGCCGACTGCTCGTGCACGCCCAGAGCCTCGTCGTACGGCACCGCCATGCGGCTCGCGGCGTCCCGCCAGGCCGCCGCCTCCTCGTCGTCCACACCGAGTTCCTCGGCCCGGTCCGGATGGCGCGTGGCCGCATCCGCCGCGGCCAGCAGGTTCTGCCGGGCCATCAGATTGGTGTAGAGGTTGTCCCGGGCGATCGCGCTGTACTCGTCGGGTCCGGTGACCCCGTCGATGTGGAAGACGCCTTCGGCGTCGTGGTGACCGAGGGAGCGCCACAGGCGGGCGGTCTCCACCAGGAGGTCCAGCCCCTCACCGCGCTCGAACTCCTCGTCGCCGCTCACCGCGACGTACCGGACCACGGCCATGGCGATGTCCGCGTTCACGTGGAAGGCCGCCGTCCCGGCCGGCCAGTACGCGGAGCACTCGGCTCCGTTGATGGTCCGCCAAGGGAAGGTCGCCCCCGCCAGCCCCAGCTGACGCGCCCGCTCGCGTGCTTTCGGCAGGGTCCAGTGCCGCCATCTCAGTGCTGGGGCGACGGTCTGTGGCGCGGTGTACGTGAGTACCGGCAGGACGTAGGACTCGGTGTCCCAGAAGGAGTGCCCGTCGTACCCGGTCCCGGTCAGTCCCTTCGCGGGGATCGCCCGCTCCTCGCCGCGGGCGGCCGCCTGGAGTACGTGGAACAGGGCGAACCGTACGGCCTGCTGGATCTGCGCGTCCCCCTCCACCTCGACGTCCGCGCCGGCCCAGAACTCGTCCAGGTAGGCCCGCTGTTGGGCGAGCAGCCCGTCCCAGCCGGCGCTCACGGCGGCCGCCACCGCCCCGTCGACCTGGTCGTGCACCGCGGGCAGCGAGCGCTGCCCGGACCACCCGTAGGCGACGAACTTGACCAGCCGCAGCCGCTGTCCGGGCGCCAGTTCCGCGGTCACCGTCAGGCGGCTGACGTCCGGCTCGCTCTGCGCCGTCCACCGGGTGCCCTCCGGCCCGTCGACGAGATGGTCGGCCGCCGCTCCCACCCGCACTGTGCTGCGCCCGGTGCGGTGGACGAGCCGCAGCCGGGTGTCCTGGGCGAAGTGTTCCTCCGCCGTCAGCGGGGACTCGGTCGCCGCGGCGACCCGCGGGTCGCCTTCGGTGTGCGGCAGTTGTTCGTTGGCGACGAGTTCGGACTGCACGGCCACGGTGACCGGTCCGTCGGTCGGCTCGACCTCGTACAGCACCGCGGCCACCGCTCGTTGGGTGAAGGACACCAGCCGCTTCGAGGTGATGCGGACCGTCCGGCCGCCGGGCGTGGTCCACCGCGCTGTTCGGCTGAGCACACCGGAGCGGAAGTCCAGGACCCGCTCGTGGTCCAGCAGCCGGCCGTAGCGCAGATCGCACGGGTGGTCGTCGACCAGGAGTCGGACGATCTTGCCGTCGGTGACGTTGATCACCGTCTCGCCGGTCTCGGGATAGCCGTAGCCCGCTTCCGCGTACGGCAGTGGATGGCGCTCGTAGACGCCGTTGAGATAGGCGCCGGGCAGTCCGTGGGGCTCCCCCTCGTCGAGGTTCCCGCGCCACCCGATGTGCCCGTTGGACAGGGCGAACACCGATTCGCTCTGGGCGAGTACCTCCAGGTTGAGCTCGGTCTCTCGCAGGCACCACGGCTCCACCGTGAAGCTGGGATGGGTGATCACCGCGACTCCAGGAGTTCGGCCAGGTCCCGTACCACCACGTCCGCGCCGTGCGCCCTCAGCTGCTCCGCCTGGCCCACCCGGTCGACCCCCACGACCACGCCGAACCCTCCGGCCCGGCCCGCCGCCACACCTGCGAGAGCGTCCTCGAACACGGCGGCCGCGTCCGGCTCCACTCCCAGGACGCGGGCCGCCTCCAGGTAGGTGTCCGGTTCGGGTTTCCCGCGCAGGTCGCGTTCGCGCGCGACCACCCCGTCGATCCGCTCGTCGAACAGGTCCTCGATGCCCGCCGCCACCAGGACGTCCCGGCAGTTGGCACTGGACGACACCACCGCGCGACTCAGACCGGCTTCCCGCACCGCGTGGACGAACCTGACCGAGCCCTCGTAGGGCTCGACCCCCTCCTCCCGGATCCGTTGCAGCACCAGGTCGTTCTTGCGCGTGCCCAGCCCGTTCACGGTCTCCGCCTCCGGCGGGTCGTCCGGCGATCCTTCGGGCAGGCGCACCCCGCGTGCGGCGAGGAAGGTGCGCACCCCGTCCTCGCGGGGGCGCCCGTCCACGTATTCGTCGTAGTCGCCGACCGCGTCGAAGGGAACGAACGCGGTCCCCTCACGCGCCGCGCGCTCGCGGAGATAGTCGTCGAACATCTCCTTCCAGGCGGCCGCGTGCACCTTCGCGGTCTGGGTGAGCACCCCGTCGAGGTCGAACAGACAGGCACGTACGTGATCAGGAAGCCCCAGCATGCCGTCGAGGCTAGGAGAGGCCGTGCGGACCGCGGTGCGGAGACACCGCCCGCCGCGCCGGAAGGAACCCGCTCGGTGGAGGCGCGGGCGGCATCCGGAGCAACTCGGCCGGGTGAGCCCGTCGCTGTGCTCAGTGGCCGGCCGGAAGACTCCACCGGTACGGTGCGATCAGCTGCTGGATCCGGTCTGGCCCCCAGGAGCCCGGCGCGTAGGGCTCGACGGGCGGCGGCTCCGCCAGCAGGGGTGTGGCCGCCTCCCACAGCCGTTCGATGCCGTCCGAGCGGGTGAACAGGGACTGGTCCCCCAGCATGGCGTCCAGGAGCAGCCGCTCGTAGCCCTCCAGAGCGTGCTCCTCGTTGTAGGAGCCGGCGTAGTGGAAGACCATCTCCGCGTCCTCCAGCCGCATCGCGGGTCCGGGTTCCTTGGTGAGGAACCGGGCCGTGATGGTTCCGGGATCGTCGAAGTCGATCACCAGTTCGTTGCTGCACGGAACGGCGCGCTGGTCGACGTCCACCGGGAACATGCGCAGCACCGGCTCGCGGAAGCCCAGGGTGACCACGTGCCGGCCCTGGGCAAGGGATTTGCCGGACCGCAGGAAGAAGGGCACGCCGGCCCAGCGCCAGTTGTCCAGTTCGACGCGCAGGGCCACGAAGGTCTCGGTGTCCGAGTGCGGGTCCACTCCCGGCTCCTCGCGGTAACCGGTGTACTGGCCGCGGACGACATGGGCGGGCTCCACCGGCCGCAGGGACTGGAAGACCTTCTCCTTCTCGTCCCTCAGCGCCTTCGCCTCCAGTGTGGTCGGAGGTTCCATCGCCACGAATCCCATGAGCTGGAAGAGATGAGTGACGATCATGTCCCGGAAGGTGCCGGTCCCTTCGAAGAAGCGGGCCCGGCCCTCGATGCCGATCTTCTCCGGTACGTCGATCTGCACATGGCTGATGTGGTCCCGGTTCCAGATGGGCTCGAACAGGCCGTTGGCGAACCGCAGGGCGAGGATGTTGTCCACCGACTCCTTGCCCAGGAAGTGGTCGATCCGGAAGATCGCCGACTCGTCGAAGACGGCGTGCATCGTGGCGTTCAGGGCCCGGGCCGACGGCAGGTCGGTGCCGAACGGCTTCTCCACGATCACCCGCGCGTTCTGCGAGAGGCCCGTGTCGCCCAGCAGTTGGACGACGGCGGAGAAGGCGACCGGGGGCACGGCCAGGTGGAAGAGCCGGCGCGGCCGGCCGCCGAGCGACTTCTCGGCCTTCTGCACAGCGGCCAGCAGCGGCTGCGGATCCTCCGGGTCCGCGGCACCAAAACTGAGCGCCTCTTCGAACGCCTCCCACGCCTCGCCCTGCGGTTTCGAACGGCCGAATTCACCGACCGCCTCGCGGGCGTGGGTGCGGAACTCCTCGTCGCTGAGGGCGACGGCGGCGGGTGCGGATCCCACCACCCGGTAGTGCTCGGGCATCAGTCCGGCCTGGGCCAGGTGGAAAAGCCCTGGCAGCAGTTTGCGGCGGGCCAGGTCGCCGGTGGCCCCGAAGAGCACGATCACATGGTCGTCCGGTCGTTGGTCCGCGGACGCGGGCCGGGCCGGGGTCGAGGTCGGTCGCGCCACGGTTCAGCCCGCCTTCTCAGCGTGCCCGCCGAACTCACCGCGCATCGCCGACAGCAGTTTGCCGGTGAACTCGCCAAGGCCGCGCGAGTCATAGCGCTCGTAGAGGGCCGCGGTGATCACCGGAGCGGGCACGCTCTCGTCGACCGCCGCCAGCACCGTCCAGCGGCCTTCCCCGGAATCGGAGACCCGACCGGCGAATCCGTCGAGCCTCGGCGACCGGGCCAGCGCGTCGGCGACCAGGTCGACCAGCCAGGAGCCGACCACCGAACCGCGCCGCCACACCTCGGCGACCTCGGCGACATCGATCTCGTAGGCGTAGGCGTCGGGATCGCGCAGCGGGGCGGTCTCGGCGTCGACCGTGCGGTCGTGCAGTCCCGCGTCGGCGTGCTTGATGATGCTCAGGCCTTCGGAGATCGCGGCCATCATCCCGTACTCCACCCCGTTGTGGACCATCTTCACGAAGTGGCCGGCACCGCTGGGCCCGCAGTGCAGGTAGCCGTCGGGGGCGGTGCCGGTCTTCGCGGTCCGGCCGGGGGTGGGTTCGGCGCTGCCGGCGCCCGGGGCGATGGTGCGCAGAAGGGGGTCCAGGCGCAGCACCGCCTCCCGCTCTCCGCCGACCATGAGGCAGTACCCGCGCTCCAGGCCCCAGACGCCCCCGGAGGTGCCGCAGTCCACGTAGTGGACACCGAGCGGTGCGAGTTGCCGCGCGCGGGTGATGTCGTCCCGGTAGTAGGAGTTGCCGCCGTCGATCACGATGTCATCGGGGGTGAGCAGGCCGGCCAGTTCGTCGACCGTGCGCTGCACCACGCCCGCGGGCAGCATCAGCCAGATGTTCCGCGGCCCGCTGAGCTTGCCGACAAAATCCTCCAGGGAGGACGCCGCGGTGGCGCCCTCCTTCTCCAGCTGTTTCACGGCGTCGGCGTCGAGGTCGTACACCACACAGGTGTGGCCGTCGCGCATGAGCCGGCGCACCAGGTTGGCGCCCATGCGTCCGAGTCCGATCATGCCGAGTTGCATGGGATTGTCAGCGGTCATGGTGTGCCTCCGTACGCTCTGCGCTGAGAGCCGGATGGGTGCGGTCAGGTGATGGGCCCCGGCTACTGTCGGGCCGCCAGCACCTCGCGCGCGGTCTGCGCGACCCGTTGGGGGGTGAACCCGAACTTCGTGAGCAGGCTTTTCAGCGGGGCCGACGCGCCGTAGGTGTGCATGCCGACGACCGCTCCCCGGTCACCCACGTAGCGGTCCCAGCCGAAGGTCGACGCCTGTTCCACGCCCACGCGCGCGGTGACCTCCGGTGGCAGCACCGCGTCGCGGTACTCCCGCGGCTGCCGGTCGAACAGTTCCCAGCAGGGCATGCTCACGACGCGGGCGGCGATGCCCTCGGCGGCGAGTTCCTCCCGTGCCGACAGGGCGAGGAAGACCTCGGAGCCGGTGGCCAGCAGCAGGACCTGCGGTGCGCCGTCCGGGGCGTCGGCCAGGACGTAGGCGCCGCGGGCAACATCGGAGGCGGGTGCGAGAACGGACCGGTCGAGGGTGGGCAGAGCCTGGCGGGAGAGCACCAGGGCAGCCGGCTCGTGGCGCAGGGCAGTGACCACGCGCCATGTCTCCACGACCTCCGCCGCATCGGCCGGACGGAAGACCAGCAGGCCCGGCATGGCCCGCAGACCGGCGAGCTGTTCGACCGGCTGGTGGGTGGGGCCGTCCTCGCCGACGCCGATGGAGTCGTGCGTGAAGACGTGCACCACCGGGATCTCCATCAGGGCGGACAGCCGGATGGCCGCCTTGGCGTAGTCGGAGAAGATCAGGAAGCCCGACCAGTACGGCCGTAGCTTGGTCAGCGCCATGCCGTTGGCGATGGCCGCGGAGGCGTGTTCGCGCACTCCCAGGTGGAGGTTGCGGCCGCCCGGCTCGTCCGGTTGGCAGTCCCCTGCCCCGTCGAAGGTGAGGCGTGTCTTGGTGGACGGGGACAGGTCGGCGGAGCCGCCCAGCAGCCAGGGCACTCGCTCGGCCAGCGCGTTGAGCACACGGCCGGAGGAGTCCCTGCTCGCCAGGCCCTTGGCGTCGGGGGCGAACTCGGGGAGGGCCGCCTCCCAGTCCTCGGGCAGCTCCCGGCGCTGCATGCGCGTCAGTTCGTCGGCGAGGCGCGGCCAGGCCGCCCGGTACGCCTCGAAGGTCTCGTCCCACGCCGTGCGCAGCCGCTCGCCGCGGGCGCCGATGCCCTCGGCGAAGTCCTTGCGGACCGTGTCGGGGATCAGGAAGCGTTCGTCGGGCGGCAGGCCCAGGAAGCGCTTGGCACTGCGGACCCCCTCTTCGCCGAGGGGTGAGCCATGGGCCTGGGGCGAGTCCTCCACGGGCGAGCCGTAGCCGATGTGACTGTGCACCAGCACCAGGGTGGGCCGCTCCTTCTCGGCGCGGAACGAGTGGAACGCGCGGGCCACGGCGTCCAGGTCGTTGGCGTCGGCCACAGTGGTGACGTTCCAGCCGTAGGCGAGGAACCGGGCCGCCACGTCCTCGGTGAAGGTGATGTCGGTGTGGCCCTCGATGGTGATCCGGTTGGAGTCGTAGATCCAGCACAGGTTCGCCAGGCCCTGGTGCCCGGCGAGGGAGGCCGCCTCGGAGGAGATGCCCTCCATCATGCAACCGTCTCCCGCCAGGGCGTAGACGTCGAAGTCGAACAGGGGGAAGCCGTCCTGGTTGTACCGGGCGGCCTGCCAGCGGCCGGCCAGTGCCATGCCGACGGAGCTGGCGACTCCCTGGCCGAGTGGCCCGGTGGTCGTCTCCACGCCACTGGTCCACCGGTACTCGGGGTGACCGGGACAGCGGGAGTCGAGCTGCCGGAAGCTCTTGAGGTCGTCCAGGGTGACGGCGGGGCGTCCGAGTACCTCGTAGTCCGGGTCCACGGCCCGTACGCCCGCCAGGTGCAGCAGCGACCAGAGCAGCACGGAGGCGTGTCCCTCGGAGAGGACGAAGCGGTCCCGGTTGGGCCAGATGGGGTTCTGCGGATCAAAACGCAGGAACCTCTGCCACAGGGTGTACGCGACGGGCGCGATCCCCATGGGTGTACCGGGATGTCCTGACTCCGCCTGCTGGACGGCGTCCATGCACAGGCCGCGGATGGTGTTCACCGACAGCATGTCCTGCTCGGTCATGGGCACCGGTCCGTTCTGGTCGAGATGCCTGCCCTTTCAGTACACGCCGTATCGCCACTCGCCGCATGAGCAGATACCGCCATCGGGTGACCGCCCCCGACCACGGCTCAGGACCGGAAGTCCCCACGCGCTGAACAACAGCGGCAGCGGATCGACGCGTCGGAGGCCCGGCGAGCGGAACGCCTGGCGCTGCTGGAGCGGTTCGTCGCCGTGGGGGCCGAAGCGGAACGTGCCGCGTTCGGCCGGCCCGCCGACTGGGACGACACCCGCGACTGGTTTCTGACGACCCGTGACGCCACGAAAAGGCCGTGGGTCGCGGAAAGGCTCAGCCGCATCCAGTTCCCCCGGCCCGTACATGACGCGGCACGCGCACACTTCCTCGACCTCGACCGGACCGTGGGGGAAGGCCTGCCCGACGGCGAGAGCGTGCGGGACTGCCTGGAACGCGGCCGGGCGGTGGCCCCTCGGGGCTCACGCCCTGCCGCGTTCCGCCGCCTCCCTCGTCGGGTCAGCGGTCCGCGTTCGAGGCCGCGTCCCGGTCGGCCGCGGCGGCGGCCGACTCGGCCGCGTTCACCTTCTGCCGCATCTGCGAGTATCCCGACGGCGTGGCCGCGGGAGTCTTCGACGACGCCCCGTCGTGACCGGAGCAGCCGACGGCCAGAGCGGCCAGCAGAACCGCCGACACCGCGAAGGCCTGCGCGCGCATCAGCCCGCCGCCTTCCCGCCGTCGTTGTCCTGGCACCACGTCCTGACCTCGGCGAGGTCCTTCTGCCGCTGCTCGAGCATCGGCACGAGAGCCTTGCGAGTCGTCAACCGGTCCTGGAGAAACGTGGCGATCTCGGTGTGGCCCGCCTTCTTCGCGTTGTCCACGCGGCGCTCCAGCCGGGCCACCGAACCGCGGGTGCCCGCCCCGGCCTCCAGTCGCTTCAGCGCCCGGTCGATCCGCCGGTCGATCCTCGGCACCCGCTTGCACAGCGCTTTGGCCCCGTCGCCGGTCGGTCCCGGCGCGGGGGTGCTGTCGGCCGCGGCCGCGCCCGTGCCGCCCGCGAGCAGCGCGGCCGCAGCCAGCCCGGCCAGCAGGGTACGGCGCCTTCGCCGGTTGTCCATCACTTGCCTCCGTTTCCGGACGGATCGCTCGGCCGCCCGTCCCGCGGCAGGCTAGGAGCCCTCTTTGGGGAAACTCTGTGACCGGTATGTCCCGGCTGTCCCGATCAACCAGTCGCGGCGGTACGGCAGTTCCCCCGCCGCAGCCGGCAGCCGCACCTCGAAGCGCGCCCCCGCGCCGCCCGGAGCGTCGCCCACCGTGACGGTGCCCCGGTGCAGCGCGGCCTGCTGAGCCACCAGCGTGAGGCCGAGCCCGGAGCCGGCGCTGGCCGGGCCGCGCCTGAACCGCTCGAAGATCCGCTCCCGGTCACACTCCGGAACTCCCGCACCGTCGTCGTCCACCGTGAGCACGATCCACTCGTCCGCGCGCCGTATCCCCACCGTCACGCTCGCCCGCCCCCGTGCGTCGACTCCGTGGGCCAGGGCGTTGGCCAGCAGGTTGTCCAGCAGCAGCCGCAGTCCTGATTCCCAGCCGCGCACGGTGACACCCGCCGGTGCGTCCAGCGCGATCAGTGCGCCGGGCGAGCGGCGCCGGGCCTCGGCGACGGCCGTCTCCGCGATCTCCGTCAGGTCGGCGGTGCGGAACGCGTCCGCCTCCACCAGGTCCCCGCGCCCGAGGTCGCGCAGCATCACCAGCAGGCCCAGCAGCCGGCCGTGCTCGCGCTCCAGATCGGCGACGACCTCCGTGCGGTCCGGTTCGGGGAGCCCGGGGTGCCCGACCAGGATGTCCAGGTTGGTGCCCATGCTCATCAGCGGAGTGCGCAGTTCGTGGGCGGCGGCAGCGGAGAAGGAGCGGGCGGTGTCCAGCGCCTCGGCGGTTCGGGCGGCCTGTTCGTCGTAGCGGGCCAGCACGGTGCGTACCGTGGCGGCCAACTCGTCGGCCTCGGCGATGCCGGTCCGCTCCAGCGGCGGGCGCGCGCGGTCGGTGCGCGGATCCAGTCCGGCGGTGCTGCGGGTCAGTCTGCGCAGCGGCGCGGCGGCACCCGCGGACATCCCCCAGGCCAGCAGGCCGGACAAAGGGGCCGCCAGCACGGTGGTGACGAGCACCCGGCGCCGGACCAGCCGCAGCCGGCCGCGGTCGGCGGTGTCCGGCGCGAACACCCACAGGGTGCCGGTGGCCAGCGGGGTGCGCACCGGGCGGGCCAGTGCCCGCCAACTGTCGTCTTCGGCGCGCACGGTGACCGGTGTGCCGGTCCGCGCGGGCAACGGCACGCCGGAATCGGGCTGCGGCCCACCGCTGAACGAGCCGTCCGGCCCCACGATCCGTACGCCCACGTCGAGCGCCGCGCTGTAGAGGGCGCGTTCACGGGTGTCCGCGGCCTTGGGCCGCCCGGCCGCCCCGGCCCGCAGCAGCGCGCGGGCGTCCGGGACGAGGGCCGCTGCCCGTTCCCGCAGATGGTCGTCCTCGGCGCGGTGCAGATCGCGGGCGACGAACTGGAGCAGCAGCCACCCGGAGGCCAGCACCAGCAGCGGCACCGTGCAGCCGACCGCCAGTCCGATCCGGGCCGACAGCCTCACGGCTCCTCCCGCAGGACGAAGCCGACCCCGCGCACGGTCTGGATGAGCCGCGGCGCACCGTCGGCCTCCAGTTTGCGCCGCAGGTAGCTGACGAAGGTGTCGACGGCATCGCTGCGCACGTCGAAGTCGTAGCCCCACACCCGCTCCAGCAGCTGGTCACGGGTGAGGACGAGTCCGGCGTTGCGCGCCAGCGCCTCCAGCAGCTCGAACTCGCGCCGGGTGAGGTCCAACGGCCGCCCGCCACGCCGTACGGTGCGGGCGGCCGGGTCGATCAGCAGATCCGCCACCCGCAGCGCCTGTTCCTGGACGGCGGGTGGCCGTCGGCGCAGCAGCGCGCGCAGGCGCAATACCAGTTCCTGCAGGGCGAACGGCTTGACCAGGTAGTCGTCGCCGCCGGCCTGCAGGCCGGCTATCCGGTCGGCGGTCTCGTCGAGCGCGGAGAGCATGAGCACCGGCAGATCCCGGCCGTCGGCGCGCAGCCGTGCGCACACCTCGATGCCGCTCATGCCGGGCATCGACACGTCGAGGACCAGCACGTCGGGCGGGCCGTCCGCGACGGCGGCCAGCGCGCCGAGCCCGTCGGGCGCGGTGCGGACCGTGAAACCGCTCAGTCGCAGCCCGCGCTCCAACGACCGCCGGATGGCCGCGTCGTCGTCCACGACCAGGACCGTCCCCGGGGGTGCCGTCCCGCCCATGCGTCCCTCCCTCACCCGCTGCCGCGCCCGGCCGACCAGGGTCCGTCAGCCGTCAGCGCCCGGTCAGCGTACGGCCCTGCTCACTTCCGCCGACCATCGGACCGCTGGAGGCGATGGCGGTCCGGCTGCGGTGTGACACGCCCACGCGATACAACGCCGGTCGGATTTTGGCACGTCACGACATTCCGGGACGTGTCCCGTGGGCGACGGTCTGTGCCAATGGAGAGCAACGCCCGGGCGGACCGGCCGCCCGGCGATGTGAAAGGAGGGCAGCCATGGCTGCCATGCATCACGTGCGCAGGATCCTGCTGGTCACCGTCACGAGCATCGCGGCGCTGATCGGCGCCGGATCGGCCTTCGCGGCGACCGGTACCAATGGGCTGACCCCGGACCCCTCGGGGGCCAGGGTGACGCACAACAGCTACGTGAGGAGCGTGTTCGGCAACACGGGCTCGCACGCGATGTACTACTACAACGTGGGCGGGTGACTTCGATGGCGGCGGCTTCCGTGTCGCCCGGCCCCGAGGGGTACGGGTTCGGCAACAGGCTCGCGTTCGGGCAAGACGCACTGGGGTTTCTGCTCCGCCAGCGGGAGTACGGGGACCTGGTCCGCTTCGACGACGGTCTATACATGGTCAACTCGCCGGTCCTGGTCGAGCAGGTGCTGAAAGAACACGAACGGCACCTACGGCATCACCCGGGACCTGCTGGGTGAGGAGACCGACGGCAGCCGCGCTTCGGAGGATGTGGCCCGGTGGATGCGTGCCCGCAGCCTCGCCGGGCGGGGACTGAACCGCGCCGGTCTGCGGGCTGCCGGTGACCGGATGGCTGTGGTGGTGGCCGGGCACGCCGAGCGCTGGCGGGCCGGCGGGAGCATCGAGGCGATCGGGGCGCTGGAGGAGCTCAGCGCTCGTCTGATCGCCGAGTTCTGTCTGGGGCCCGAGCCCGGCCGGGTGCCCGCACTGGTGGCCAGGCTGCAGGACGCACGGCTGCCCGCGGCCGTTCCGTGGCGCGGCCGGTCGTCGGTCCTGCGCAGGCGACGGCTGCGGCGCGCGGGGAGTGAGCTGGTCACAGAGGTGTCGCGCCTGGTCGCGGCGCGTGCCGCCGGACGGGAGGGGGCGCCCTCCGTGGTCGCCGATCTGCTGATCGAGGCGTGCGCCGAGGGCGCGCTCACCTGTGATGGTGCGGTCAGTGTGATCGTCGCGAACCTGTTCGCCGCGCACGAGACCACGGCCGCCGCGCTGGCCAGGCTGTTCCTGCTGCTGGACCGACATCCGCGGCTGCACGGGCGGGTGGCGGACGAGGTCGACCGGGAGTTGGGCGGGCGGCTGCCCGTGGCGGCCGATCTGCCGCGGCTGCCGGTGACCGAGGCGGTGGTGAAGGAGACGCTGCGGCTGTATCCGCCGTTGTGATATCTGGAGCGGGCGGTGGAGGAACCGAACGTCCTCGGCGGTGTCACGCTGGTGCCGGGACAGCGGGTCGCGGTCAGCCCGTTCGCGCTGCACAGGGATCCGGCACTCTACGAGGAGCCGTCGGTGTTCCACCCGGACCGCTGGATCGACCGTGCCGCGGCCCCCCGGCTGCCCGGATACACGTATGTCCCCTTCGGCGGTGGGCCGCGTATGTGTCTGGGTGCGCACTTCGGGACGGTCGCGATGGTCATCGCCACCGCGACGGTCGTCGCCCGGTACCGGCTTTCTCCGGCGCCGGACTGCACGCCCGTGTTCGACACGCGCACCATCCTGCAGCCCAGGGGGCTGGTCCTCGATGCCGCAGACCGCGAACCCACGACCGCTGCCGGCAGACCGAGGACGAATCAGCACGGGCGGAACGAGCGGCGATAGAGCGCAGACCGCGACAGAGGGAAGGCGACGCCGCGCACCGCCGACGGGCGAGAGGTGCCGCTGGCCGGCTCACGCGCAGGCGACGTGGGCCTTCGGCGCCAGATGCACCCGGTCGCCGTGCCGCCATTGCGGGCCCAGCAACGCCGGCATCCGGTCGAGGCGCCGACAGAGGGTGTCGACGCGGATGGAGAGCGCAGCGGCGGTACGGGCGAGGCTCCCGTCGCAGGCGAAGTACGTGAGCCCGGTGCGGACCAGTCGCCGCCGCGGGTCTCGTCGTGACCGAGCAGCGGGCCGCCGGCACGGCGGACGAAACGGGCGAGTTCCTCGCGCCCTGCCTCGCCCCGCCCGGGGGACCCTCCCGCGCCGAGGCCCCCTCGTCCTGGCCGGTGTCAGGTGAGGCGGCGAAGCGTGTCGGGGGTGAGGTCGGCGAGGGTGGGGTAGCCGTCGACGGCCATGAGCAGGTCGGCTTCGGCGAGCAGGGCCCGCAGCACATGGATGATTCCGGCCTCGCCGCCGTGGGCGAGGCCGTACGTGTAGGGGCGGCCGACGCCTACGGCGGTGGCGCCCAGGGCGACGGCCTTGACGATGTCGGCTCCCGTGCGGACACCGGAGTCGAACAGGACGGGCGTGCCGTCGGCGGCCTCGACCACGGCGGGCAGGGCGTCGAGGGCGGGCAGGCCGCCGTTGGCCTGGCGTCCGCCGTGGTTGGAGCAGTAGATGCCGTCCACGCCGGCGTCCTTGGCGCGCAGGACGTCGTCGGGGTGGCAGATGCCCTTGAGGATCAGCGGCAGGTCGGTGATCGAGCGCAGCCAGGGCAGGTCGTCCCAGGTGAGCGGGTTGCCGAAGATGCGTGCCCACAGCGCGACCGCGGCCTTCGGGTCGTCCTCCGGGCTGTGGGCGAGGCGGGAGCGGAAGACGGGGTCGCTGGTGTAGTTGGCCAGGCAGTTCCCGCGCAGCTGAGGGAAGTTGCTGGTGCTCAGGTCGCGGGGGCGCCAGCCGGTGATCCAGGTGTCCAGGGTGACCACGACGCCCTTGAACCCGGCCTTCTCGGCACGGTGGACCAGGCTCTCGGCGAGTTCCCGGTCGGTGGGGGTGTAGAGCTGGAAGAAGCCTGGGGTGCCGCCGAACTCCCCGGCGACCTGTTCCAGCGGATCGACGGTCAGCGTGGAGGCGATCATCGGCACGCCGGTGCGGGCGGCGGCGCGGGCAGTGGCGAGATCACCGTGGCCGTCCTGCGCGCACAGCCCGATCACGCCGACCGGGGCCATGAACAGCGGCGAGGGCAGGCGCATCCCGAACAGGTCGACGCTCAGATCGCGGTCTGTGGCCCCCACCATCATGCGCGGGACGAGGCCCCAGCGTTCGAACGCCGTGACGTTGGCGCGCTGGGTGCGCTCGTCGCCGGCACCGCCGGCGACGTAGGACCGGACCGAGGCGGGCATGGCGGCCTGAGCCAGCGGCTCCAGGTCGTCGTAGGTCATCGGGAAGCGCGGCACCACCCCACGCAGCCCGTCGATGTAGATCTCGTCCTGGTAGTCGGCGAAAGCCATGGCCGGTCCTCCTTCGGGTCCGCCGGGTGCGGTCCCTTGAAGTCCACGATGGAAGAGTGGTGCGTGAAAGCCGCCAAACGCAGGATTCTGGCTCAGGAGGCGGGATCATGCAGGATGATGCACCGCCGCTGCTGAAAGAGGACGAGCTGGCACTGATCAGCGCCCTGCAGCTGCGGCCGCGGGCCTCGTGGACCGAGCTCGGGCGCGTCCTGGGCGTCGACCCGGTCACTGTCGCTCGCCGCTTCGGCCGCCTGTCCGACCAGGGCACGGCCTGGGTGGAGTTCTCCCCCGGCCCGCGCCTGTTCGAGCAGATCTGCGTGGCCTTCGTCGTGATCGACTGCGCTCCGGGAACCACCGCGCACGTCGCCCGGGCACTGAGCGCCCATGCCCACATGCTCACGATCGAGCGCGCGGCCACCAGCCACGACATCCTCGCCACCGTCGCCACCCGAGACCTGCTGGCCCTGTCCCGCTACACCCTCGACCTGCTTCCGCACCTCCCCGGTATCACCAGCGTGCGGGCCCGGATCGTCACCCCCATGTTCACCGAGGGCGGCCGGTGGCGCATCGCGGCCCTGGCCCCCGGCCAACGCGCCCGGCTGACCGGCCCGTCCCCGGCCCGAGCCGCAGTCGTTGCCCCGGGCGAGATCAGCTCCTTCGACCGCGCCCTCGTCACCCGGCTCGCCCACGACGGCCGCGCTTCCTACCAGACCCTGGCCAACGACCTCGGCGTCAGCCTCTCCACCGCCAAACGCCGCGTCGAACAGCTCACCCGCCGCGGCCTCCTGCGGTTCCGCTGCGACTTCGCCCGCGCCCTCGGCGGCTGGCCCGTCGCGGTCACCCTCTGGGCCAAGGTCCCGCCCACCGAACTCCCCGAGATCGGCCATGCCCTCGTCCGTCTACCGGAAACCCGCAACTGCGCCGCCGTCAGCGGACCCCACAACCTCGTTCTCCAGGCCAGCCTCCACTCCGTCAGTGACGTCCTGCGCCTGGAAAGCCAGCTCGCCGCCGCTCACCCGAGTCTCGACATCGTCGACCGCGTCATCACCCTGCGCCAGGACAAGCTGCTCGGGCGTCTCCTGGATCCTCACGGCCGCTCCGCCGGCATCGTCCCGCCCGACATCTGGGCTGATCCAGCGATTTGACCTGGCGTGTCGGTGACGTCGTGCAAGCCCCGGGGTTTCAATGACGTTCCACAGGCCCCGACGCTTCCCGGGCGGCGGATTCCTCTTCGTGGGACAGGCGGTATCCCACGGCGAGTCCCCAGGGGACCCCGAGGAGGAGGACGAGGGCGAGGCCGAGAACGAGTGGCGCCGGACGCACGGCACCGACGCCCACGCACGCGACGGCCACGACGACGCAGGTGCGGGACAGCGGTCGGTAGAGTCCGCGGTCCGGGCGCCAGACGCGCAGGGTCGTCGCGAGCGCCATCGTCGTGCAGAGCACGACGGCCGTGCCCCCGCAGAGAGCCCAGGCCGTGGCGGCGGGGGTCCGGCCGTCGTGGGCGTGCTCGACGAGACCGACCATCGCGGCGCCCATGGCCGCCACCGCGGCCGTGAGCGGCAGGTGCACCAGCATCCACTGCACGGTGCTCGCGCGTGTGGGTCTCGGACGCCGGTGTCCGGCGAAGTCGAAGTACGTCCACCAGGCACCGAAGCCGACGACGACGGCGACGAGCCCGACGGCGAGGGTGAGCGCGGTGGTCGGCTCGTGGGCCAGTCCGTCGACCACCCCGGTCACGGTCTCACCGAGCACGATGATGATGAGCAGCCCGAACCGCTCGGTGAGCGCGTCGGTCACGCTGAGCGCGACCGCCTGTACCGGGGTGGCCGTACCGACCATGACCGCGAATCCCGCCAGGTAGGCGACGCCCAGCAGCCCCCACGTCAGCACACGGGCGTCCGCGGGCAGGGCGGCGCTCGCGGCCAGGACGACCGCGCAGACCGCCGTCCCGGTCACGAACAGCGTGCTGGGACGGCGGAATTCGGGGCTGTCACCGCGTGCGGCGAGCAGCCACAGCACCGCCAGCACCGCGAACAGCACCCCCGCGTCCACGGCGAACGCGACTCCGCGTGCGCCGCCCGCCTCGGGGATGAACGCGCCCAGCGGCACGAGCACCAGGATCTGCAGCAGGAACACGCTCCGGCCGCGAGCATCGTCGTACCCGTGCAGTTCGTGATGCAGGCTGCCGTTGAACCAGGCGATCCACACCAGCGCGAACACCGCGGCGAACTCTCCCAGCCCGTGCCAGGTCAGATGCCCGGCCAAGTGGTGGGCAGCCTGGGCGACCAGCACGACCACGACCAGGTCGTAGAACAGTTCGAGCGGGCCGACCACCCGCTCTCGCGGCTGCTCGCCATGGGCGCGCGGGGGATGCCACAGCTGCCGACGCAGCCGGGCCCACCATTCGTGTCGCGATGTCATGTCCGCAGCGTAGAACCCCACCGGCAGCGTAGAGCCCTATCGGGCGAGAGCCTCGGACACGTTCCACAGCCGGTCCGCGTTCTCCCGGTCCAGGGCGTACGGCGCGACGCCGGCGATGGCACCGGCTCGCTCGGTGACCGGCTCGGCCTGGGCACAGTCCTCGAAATAGCGCCCGGTGATGCCCTCCACCGTGGGCGAGGCGGCCAACAGCACCGAGGTCGCGGCACCCTGCTCGACGGTCTTCTGGGGCGGCAGTGCGAGTCCGGTCGTCTCGATGAAGCCGGCCAGCTGCTCCGGGACCATGTGCCGGGCCAGCGACGTGTCGGCGATGTTGCCCGGCATGAGCGCGTTGGCGGTGATGCCGTCGTCGGCCCATCGCTCGGCGGCGCCGACGGCGAACAGGATGTTGGCGGTCTTCGACTGTCCGTAGGAGGTCCAGGGGTCGTAGGGGCGGAAGCGGTAGTCCAGGTCGTCGAAGACGACCGGTGAGAAGAGGTGGCCGATCGAACTCACCGAGACGACGCGTGCGCCGTCCGCCGCCGCGAGTGCCGAGTGGAGGCCGACAGCCAGGGCGAAGTGGCCCAGGTGGTTGACGGCGAACTGCATCTCCCGGCCGTCGGAGGTGCGGGTGAGTTCCGGAAAGGCCATCACTCCGGCGTTGCCGACCAGGATGTGCAACGGGCCGTGCCAGGCGGACACGAACGCCTCGACCGTGGACCGGTCGGCCAGGTCGAGCCGCCCCACCGTCAACTGACCGGACTTCGGCGGCAGTTCCGCCTCCAGGCGCGCCGCCACGCGGGCGCCCGCGTCGGTGTCGCGTACGGCCAGGGTGACGTCGGCGCCGGCCACGGCGAGCGCCCGGGCCGTCTCCACCCCGATTCCGGAACTGGCTCCGGTCACCACGGCCCGGCGGCCGTGCAGGTCGACGCCGTCGATGACCTCGGCGGCGGTGGTGCTTGCCCCGAAGGTGTGGGGCGTCTGGGGTACGGACATGAGGTGAGTCTCCTGACGTGAGAAGGTCGGGGGCACGGCGCCTGTGGCTCACTTGCCGATAGGGTTCGGCGCCTCGGCGATTGGGGGGCGGCCGCACCGGGTGCGTACCGGCAGCACCCGGGGCGACCTGGCGGGTCGGGTTACCGGGACGACGGCGAGCCGTCGACGGGAGTCCACATATGGGTGTCGCCCACCGACGTGACCCGGCCGAACACGTCGTCCGTGAAGTGCCCGGCCGCGATGACGGTGTCCGGCCGCTGGAGCACCTGGTCGCGCACCGCTCGGGCCTGGTCCGGAGCGATGTCGGAGGAGAACACCAGGTCGGGGTCGCCGACCTGAGCCGGGGAGTGAAGGATGTCTCCCACGATGCAGGCCGATTCGGTGCTGACCCCCGCGGGGTCCCGCACGACGATCGCCAGGTGTCCGGGAGTGTGCCCAGGCGTGGCCTCGACGGTCACCCCGGGCGCGATGGTCTCACCGCTCCCGACGAACTCGACGACGCTGGCGAGTGGCTTGAGCACCGCCTCGGCGTCCGGTCCGCCCATGGTCGCCGTCCTCGTCGACCAGTACTGCCACTCGTCTTCCGACATGAGATGGCGTGCCCCGGCGAAGGTGAGGCTCGTGGGCGAGTCCGTCGCGGGCCCGTTCGGAAGCGGCGCGACATCGCTGGTCCAGCCGACGTGGTCGAGGTGCAGATGGGTGTACACGACCGTGTCGATGTCGCCGGTGGACAGTCCTTCCGCGGCGAGGTTCCGCAGAAGTGAACCGCCCTTGAGCCGAGCGACTCCGGGCACGTCCACGTCGATCTCGCCCACAGCGAGGTCCACGAGGATGTTCCGGCCCCGGGCCCGGATCAGGAAGGATCCGAAGGAGAGGAGGAGCTGCCCCTCTTCGAGGTAGCCGGGGCGCGTCGTCCAGTCCACGCCGGGGAACAGCACGTCCGGGTTGTGCGCGCCGAACCCGTCGGGGAGATAGGTGATCGTCGTTTCCCCGATGGTGATCCGGGAGCGTGTGGCCGGCTGCGGCATGGGGGGCCTTTCGAGCTGGGGGTGGGGGGTGGGGGCTGTGAATGTGGATGTGGGGACGGGGTGTTCTGGCCCTACTACGGGATCTTGTGACGCGCCGGCCGGGTCTCAGCCGTTGAGCGTCCCCATCAGCTCGGGTGCGTAGCGGTCACCGGTGACTACGCCGTGCGGGGCGACCGCCTCGATGGCGGCGATGTCGTCAGCGGTCAGGGTCACCTCGGTCGCGGCGACGTTCTCCTCGAGGTAACGGCGGCGCTTGGTGCCAGGGATGGCGACCGCGCCTTGGTGCAGGACCCAGGCGAGCGCCAGCTGGGAGGGCGTGACCTCCTTGGCGGAGGCGATGCGGCGCACCTCGCGGACGACGTCGAGGTTGCGGTCGAAGTTCTCACCCTGGAACCGGGGGTCGGTTCGCCGCCAGTCGTCCTCGGCGAAGTCGTCGGGACTGGAGATCGCGCCCGACAGGAAGCCGCGCCCCAACGGAGAGTAGGCGACCAGTCCGATCCCCAGCTCCTGCAGCGTGTCGCGCACCCCGTCCTGTTCGATGCCGCGCTCGAAGAGCGAGTACTCGGTCTGGACGGCGGTGAGCGGGTGGACGGCGTGGGCACGCCGGATGGTCCCCGCGGAGGCCTCACACAGGCCGATGTGGCGGACCTTGCCCTCGGCGACCAGTTCGGCCAGGGCGCCGACGGTTTCCTCGATCGGGACCTCGGGGTCGATACGGTGCAGGTAGTACAGGTCGACGTGGTCGGTGCCCAGGTGCCGCAGCGAGCGTTCGAGAGCCTGGCGGACGTACTCCGGCCGGCCGTTGAGACCGAGTATCCGGCCGTCGTCGGCGATCTCGACGCCGGTCTTGGTGGCCAGCACGGCGCCTTCGCGACGCCCGGCGAGCGCCTTGCCGAGAAGCTGCTCATTGATGAAGGGGCCGTAGCTCTCGGCGGTGTCCAGCAGGGTGACTCCGAGCTCCAGCGCACGGTCGATGGTGGCCAGCGACTCGGCCTCGTCGGTGGCGCCGTAGAAGGCACTCATACCCATGCAGCCGAGGCCTTGTACGCCGACGGTCAGACCCTGGCTGCCCAGTGTGCGGTGTTCCATGAGGGTTCCTCGATTGGGATAACTAACTGGATAGATACATGACCGTAGACCCGTGAGGTGCCGATGTCAATAACTAGATAGTTACTTGCTAGGGTGGTCACATGTCACGGGACTCCAGCGCCACCAAGGCCCGGCTGCTCGACGCCGCCTTCACCGAATTCGCCGCCTACGGCATCGCCGGTGCCCGCGTGGACCGGATCGCCGAGACCGCGGGGGTGAACAAGCGGCTGATCTACGTCTACTTCGGCAACAAGGAGCAGTTGTTCGACGAGGTGCTGCAACGCGCACTGACGGCGGGCGCTGAGTCCGTGCCGTTCGACGTCGAGAACCTGCCCGGATACGCCGGCGCGATCTTCGACCACCTGGTCGCCCGACCGGACCTGATGCGCCTACGACTTTGGAAACTGCTGGAGCGCCCGTCCGCCAGCGGACCCGAGCCGGAGGCCTTCCGGCACAAAACCGCCGAAGTGGCCGACGCGCAGAGGCGGGGGGACATCGCCCCCGAGATGGAGCCTGGCGATCTCCTGACCATGGTTCTCGCGGTGGCCCAAGCGTGGTTCTGGGCCGCCGAGGGCGCCGATGTGGAGGAGGGCGCCCGGTCCTGGTCGCCACAGCAGCTGGCCCTGCACCGATCGGCGGTCGTCGAGGCCGCCCGCCGGATCAGCGAGCCGAAGACCACCGCCGAATAGCCCCTTCACGGACGTGTGCGGACATGTGCGGACGTGTACGCACAGCCCACGGCGGGTCCGTCCCGTCCAGGACGGGCAAGCAGGGTGGTGACCGCGCCATGGGTGCGGGGCTGCCGGCCACTGTCCGCTATTGCGCTCGAGTGTGCTCGCGCCGCGGTGTCGCTGCCGTCCCACTGATAGCGATCCGTGCCCGGCAGGCCCAGGAACTGCAGGACCCGTTCGACGAACTCGTCCCTCAGCTGTTCGAGTGTCTCCGGCACGTTGTAGTACGTGGGGATCATGGGGTACACGGTGTCTCCCGCCTCCGTGACAGCGACCATTGCGCAAGTGGATGAGGTTCAGCGGGGCTTCCCGCAGGCAGAGGACGAGTTTGCGCCGTTGCTTCAGCATCACGTCCGCCGCTCGCTCGACGAGGCTCTCTGTCTGGCCGTGAGCGGTGCGTCCGAGTACGCCGGCCGCACACGGCAAGATGATCATCGCGTCGCTCGGGTAGCTGCCGCTGGTCACCGCTCCGGACATGTCGGCCGGATCCAGGAAGCGTACTTTCGGTGACGTCACCCCCGAGGCCCGGACCACCGAGTCCGGATCTTCGCCGGTACGGAATTCGAAGGCCACCAGTTTGCGCCCGTTGGCCGAGACCAGAAGATTGACATGGCCGACCCGGTCGTCCCTCTGAAGTGCGGTGAGCAAGGCCTTGGCCACACCGGTGCCGCCCGCTCCCGTGACAGCAACGGTCACATTCTGCTGGGTCACGATGGGCCCTTCTTGATTCGACATCGGGCCGGCAACGGCACCGTTTCGCGCCGAACAAGCGATGTTTCGCACGTGATGAAACGACGCCTGCGATGGAGGACCGCTGCCCACTTCGGTCCGGCACGCACGCTGATCGGCACCTCGCTGAGTGATCGTCAAATCCCTGGTCACTCGACCAGCGCTTCCCGTCATTCCTCATTCACCCGGGCGGCGTCCAGCGGCGTGTTCCCGAACCGCACCGGTACACGCCAAGGCCGGATGCCGCCCAGGCGATGCGGAAGAGCCGGTGTCGTCTGCCGCCTTGGACTCGGCGGCCAGGACCCTGGCGCGCACGGCCGCCGGGAAGACACCGTCGAACGTGGCGGGCGGAACGCGTCCGCTTCCCACCGCCGGAAGCAGGGCATCATGCACGACGACGGCTCCCCAGCCGTTGTCTGACTCCTGACGGGCAGGAACGAGCGGCCCTGGGCCGCCGGCAGGCACAGGAAACGAGCCGTTGGATCGAAGAACTGCTCGGGCCCGAGCGACTTGAGACACTGACACTTCTGCTCAAGGAACTCGGAGACGCGGGCCGCGACCAGTAGGCCAGGCAGTCGGTGTCCGGCCCGGTCGACCTGAGCCGACCTGTTGACGGGCATGCGGACGGCCGGGGCTCAGCGGCCCCTTGCTCTGGCGGTCGCGTGCGCTCCTGCCGGGTGCGGGCCATCGGCGCGGAACACCGGGACGAGGCGCATACAGCGTGCGCGACCCGGCGCGCTCAGCGTACGGGTGAGTCGATGCGCTGCAGGATGCGTTCGGCGTCCTGGCCGAACCGGCGCAGGCGCTCGCCGGAGAGGTTGTCCACCACGAGGTGCCGGACGTAGGCCACGTGACCGGGCGCGGTCGACTCCAGCTTCCTCATGCCGTCGGGCAGGAGAATGGCGTTGGTGAAGCGCCCGTCGCTCGGGTCCGGTTCGCGTCGGACGTAGCCACGGCTTTCCAGTCGCTTCACCAGGTGCGACAGCCGGGACAGTGACGAGCTGGTGCGCTCGGCGAGCACACTCATACGCATGGTCCACTCGGGGGCCTCGGCCAGCATGGCCAGGGCCATGTATTCGACCATGCTCAGTTCCGCGTCGCGCTGGAGCTGAGCGTCGAGGGCCCAGGGGAGCCGGGTGACCAGACGTACCACCGACAGCCAGGAGTCCAGTTCGGCCGGCGCAAGCCACAAGTCGGCTTGCTCGTCGGCCTGCTGTGACTTATCGGGGGTGGTCATTTCGCGAGCGTATCAGCCAGGACGCAGCGGGCGGAGGCCCGGCTCGTCCGACGCCGGCAAGGGTCGCGACGCCGCAGAGGCGACGGATCGGGGCACCCAGGTCACTTGAACGCTCATGCACTCGGTGTGAACTTCTGGTCCTCGGGAGCGCACACCTGTCGGCGGCTCGGCACCGCGGCGTACTTCACCGCGGCCCCCTGTCAGAAGCCTCTGCGTACGCCGCCGTCGATCGGCAGCATCACTCCTGTCAGGTACGACGCAGCGGGCGAGAGCAGGAAAGCGGCGCTCCGGCCGAACTCGTCCGGGGTTCCGTAGCGGCGCAGGGGTACCCCGGCGGTCGCACGCTCGCGCGCCGCGTCGGCGTCGCCGGACCGCGCGTCGAGTTCGCGCACCCGGTCGGTTTCGATGTGGGCGGGCACCAGACCGACGACGCGGATGCCCCGGGGGCCCAGCTCGTTCGCGAGATTCTTCGCGTAACCGGCCAGGCCCGGGCGCAAGGCATTGGAGATCGCGAGGCCAGGAATCGGCTCGTACACGGAGCTGGAGAGGACGAAGCCGATGACGCCGCCCTCGCCCAGCTCCGCCGCGACGGCGCGGGACAGCCGGACCGCACCGAGGAAGACCGACTCGAAGGCGTCGCGCCACTGGTCGTCGCCGATGGTGTCCGACGTACCCGCCGGCGGTCCGCCGACGCTGATGAGTGCCCCGTCCAGCCTCTTGAAGGCATCACGTGCCGCGGCGATCAGCCGGTCCGGAGTCCCGGTGTCGGCGTTGTCGGCCACAACACCGGCCACCCGCCCAGGACCACCCCCGAGCTCCTCCTCGGTCGCGGCCACCGACCTCTCGTTGCGGCCGCTGACGACGACCCTCGCACCGCTCGCCACCAGTTCGCGCGCGGTGGCCCTGCCCAGCCCGCGGGTGCCACCGGTGACGATGTACACCCGGTCCTTCAGTCCCAGGTCCATGCCTGCTGTCCCCTTTCCGAGCGTGCCGGCCGCCGGCCTGGAGCAAGGCCTAGAGCATGGCTTTCTGGGGTTGTGTGGACACCACGATGACTGTGGTGGTGCCGGCGGTCAGAGCCGCCTTGAACTCCCGCTCCAGATCCTCGCTGGTCTCCACGTCGACCGCGCGGCACCCGAAGCCGCGGGCCACGGAGGCGATGTCGAGCCCGGGCAGGTCGAGTCCCGGAACGCCCGGAGTCTCCTCCAGCACCGCGAACGACTTCAGGATGGAGTACTCGTGATTACGCATGACCACATACACGATCGGGAGGCTGTGCTGGGCCGCCGTCCAGATCGCCTGCACGGAGTACTGGAACGAACCGTCGCCGATCAGACCGACCACCGGCCGCTCGACACCCCTGTCCCGGTCGCCCAGCGCGACACCCACCGCTGCCGGGGTGCCCCAGCCGATCCCTCCGCTGGCCGTGGCGAAGAACGATCCGGACCTGACCGTGGGAAGCCACTCGATCTGCTGCGCCATCGTGGAGGTCGACTCGTTCACGATGACCGCATCGGGCGGCCGCACCTTGCTCAGGGCGGCATACACCTCCGGCGGGGTGAGCGGGCTGCTCGCCGCCCGCGGCAGCTCACGGGCCCGCGTCATCGGCTCCGGAGCGGTGCGCTCCGATCCCTCGGCGACCATGTCCAGGAGCAGCTCGATCGCCATCGCCGGATCGCCCAGGAGGCTGTCACCGACCCGCGCCGCCGCGGCAGCCCCCGGATCGCCGGTGATCTGCAGGAGTTCCGTGTCTGCGGGCAGGTAGTCGCCGGGCACGTAGGGGTAGTAGCGGAACACCTCCGCGCCGATCACGACCACCAGGTCGTGCCCGGTCAGCCGGTCACTGATGGTCTTCACCGACATGCCGAGCGGGCCGCCGAAGAGGGGGTGGTCCTCCGGGAAGGAGGCACGGTCCAGCAGCGGGGCGCCGTAGACCGCCGCACGCAGCTTCTCCGCCAGGACGACGGCCGCGTCCCAGCCGCCGGCGCGGTCCACCTCCGGTCCGAAGACGAGCGCGGGACGACGGCTCGCGGAGATGCGATCGGCGAAGCCGCGCAGCCGCTCCGTATCAGGTGCGACCCGGTCACTCACCGTCCGCGCCCGGG
Organism: Streptomyces sp. NPDC086549; assembly: GCF_044746205.1. NCBI lineage: Bacteria > Bacillati > Actinomycetota > Actinomycetes > Kitasatosporales > Streptomycetaceae > Streptomyces > Streptomyces sp. NPDC086549. Next base: position 277,529 of record NZ_JBIVBS010000011.1, read on the forward strand.
CAGAACCGGACAGGGGGCGCTTCCAGTCGTCCATGGGAATCGACAGGTAGACCGGCCCCGCCGGCGGCTGCAACGCCTCCGCATAGGCCCGCATGAACGCCTCCGGGACGTCTTCGGCGCGGGCCGGCTCATAGGACCACTTCACCCATGGCTTCGGCAGTGTGATGGCCTCACGGTTGCCGAGATACGGCTCCCCGATCACCAGCTCCCGATGCTGCTGTCCCGAGGTGATGATCAGGGGCGTATTCCCGTGATAGGCCGCCACCAGGTTGCCCACCGCGTTTCCCAGCCCGGCCGAGGAGTGCACGTTGACCAGTGCCGGACGGCGGGTGACCTGGGCGAACGTGTCGGCCATCGCGATGACGGACGCCTCCTGCAACGCCAGGACGTAGGTGAAGTCCGCCGGGAAATCCTGCAGAAAGGGCTGCTCGGTGGAGCCGGGATTACCAAAGACCGTGGTGAGTTTCAGGGTCCGCAGCAGGTCGTAGGTCACGCTACGGACGGTGGATTTCGCAGTCATCGTTGCCACCGACTTTCGTGCTGAAGCTGGATGCCCGGTCAGCGGCCCTGTTCCAGTGGGGTGAGCGCTGCTCGGCAAGGGCTCGGCGCCACCCTTCCGATCCTCCTGGACAAACGCTTCTTCGTCGCGAGATGCGGTCCGTTCGGTGAGCATGCGGAGACGACGGTGGTCGCGTCGATCGGCCAGGGCGTCGGGCTGGTGTCGAACGGCCACACCATCGCCCGTGGCGACAGCGATGAGGTGGGCCTCCTGGCGAAGAGCCGTCGTGGGCAACAAGGCGGTGGCTCGTCGACCGATTCGGATTCGGCGCCGGCCGGGATTGCCGGGATCATGCCCGTGCGACCTGACTGCCTGACGCGCTGGAGCCGCGCGTGTGGCAGGCGCGGAGACTCGCCTGCAGACGCCGCTGCTGAAAACGAACGACGCCAGGCCGATCGCGCGACAGGGTCGCGGCAGTCTCCTGACACGGCTGAAGCATTCGGCCGTGACCAGGCGATTGGCCCCCGCGGGCCCGCCTTCCCGGGATAGGCGGGCCGGCGCCTCGCAAGGCGTCGACGCGGGGTAAACGGAACCTACGCCGCCGTCAGTCGAAACGGAAGCCCCTTTCCCTCTTGACCCTCAACATGCACACACGCACCCTGAACCCCACGCGCCGCAAGGGAGCACAGCATGAGTCGAGCCACTGAGACACACCGCGTCGTCGAGTACTGGACGGACAAGGACACCCACGTGATCTTTCCCGTCAGACGAAGCGAAGAAGTCGACCACATGAGCGACGCGCAGCTGATCTCCAGGTACGGCAACCCCGAAGACGGGGCAGTCACGCGCATCGTGCACTAGGTCAATGCGCTCAGGGCGGTGCACGGTCCGCCGGGTTCCACCGACCCGACCGTGTGGCAGAACCGCTCGGACCGGTCTTCGAGCCGGCGGTCATCGCACTGCTCAGGCTCGATGCCGCGCCGCTTGAGACGGCCTGCAGGCTGGGAGCCGGGTCGGTCAGGTCCCGCGCGACCGCCGGTCCCCCGCAAAACGCCGTGCGGCCGCGGAGCCGGGCGGGCAGGTACGGAATTGTTTGCGACCCTCACGCGCTGATGAAGCCAGAGAGTACGGGATGCCGGCCGTGTGTGAGCCGAGCAGCCCGGCTGACCGACGCGACAGACATCGAAGGGGCCGCAATGGCAGCGCAGACGCAGAGGGCCGTACTGGCGGGCGGATGTTTCTGGGGGATGCAGGACCTCATCCGACGGCTCCCGGGCGTGACGGCGACCCGGGTCGGATACAGCGGGGGTGACGTGCCGAACGCGACGTACCGTAACCACGGCACGCACGCGGAGGCCATCGAGATCCTCTTCGACCCCGAGAAGACCGACTTCCGCACGATCCTGGAGTTCTTCTTCCAGATCCACGACCCGAGCACCAAGAACCGTCAGGGCAACGACATCGGTCTCAGCTACCGCTCGGCGATCTACTACGTGGACGACGAGCAGAAGAGCATCGCCGAGGACACCATCGCGGACGTGGACGCCTCCGGCCTGTGGCCGGGCAAGGTCGTCACGGAGGTCGAGCCGGTCGGCCCCTTCTGGGAGGCCGAACCCGAGCACCAGGACTACCTGGAGCGCTACCCCGACGGCTACACCTGCCACTTCCCGCGCCCGGGATGGCGACTGCCCAGCCGCACGGAGGGCTGAGCCCGCGCGAGGCGCCGGCCCAGGGGCCGCGGAGGGCCGAGTGCCCGAGGCGGCCCCTGGGCGTGCACGTCCGCCTGGCCACCTTGGCGAAGGCGCGGAAGGAACGGGGCGGGGTCTCGGTCTCTCCTTATCAGCCCTGCTAACGGCCCGGACCCAACCGCTCTCCGCTTCAACTCTCCGCGGTCACCGTGCCATTCCTTGCTTGACAAAGCACATAGTTGCCCGGGCATACTCGACTGCGTTCGGTACAGCGGCTCACACGACGGAAGGTCCGCATGAACCTCGGCATCGCCATCGCGGATTTCACCCAGCCCGGGGGCCCGGCAGGCATCGCACGTCACGTGGGGCGCCTCGCCCGAACCACGGAAGAGTTCGGCTTCACACGCATCGCGGTCATGGATCACCTCTTCCAGATCGGGATCGTGGGCGCCCCCGAGCAGGAGATGCTGGAGGCGTACACCACGCTGGGCTACCTGGCAGCGTCCACCGAACGCGTGGAACTTCTCGCCCTGGTGACATCGGCCGGCTACCGCGCACCTGGATTGCTGGCCAAGATGATCACTACGCTCGACGTCCTTTCCGAGGGCCGCGCGGCCCTGGGCATCGGCGTCGGAGCCGGCTTCAACATCACCGAGGCGCGCGGACTCGGCCTGCCTTTTCCCCCGGTCGCGGAGCGATTCGAGCGGCTCGAGGAGACGCTGCGGATCTGCCTGCAGATGTGGAGCGACGACGAGAAGCCCTTCGACGGCCGGTACTACCGGCTCGAGCGCACCCTCAACTCCCCGAAAACGGTACGCCGACCCCACCCGCCGATCCTGATCGGCGGATCCGGTGAGCGGAAGACGCTGCGGCTCGTCGCGGAGTACGGGGACGCCTGCAACCTCTTCCACGGTCCGGACCTCCAGCACAAACTCGATGTGCTCCGCGGACATTGCGATCGCGTCGGGCGCAACTACGACGAGATCGAGAAGACGGTCCTGCTTCCGCTCGACCCCGGAGCACGAGGCGAGAACATCCCGGCTCTGCTCACGGAGTTGCGGAGACTGAAGCGCATCGGCATCGACCACGTCATCGGACCGGTCCGTGGAGCCGACCAGCACGCCGCGCTGCAATTGCTGGGCGAGCGCGTCGTACCGGAAGCCCTGCGCATATGACGCGGCACATCGCACAGCCGACGATCACGACCCGGCGAGAGTGGGCCGTCGTCGACGAGTCGGGGGCCGTCAAGGGCTGGCGGGTCTGCACGTGGTGGACGCCTCGATCATGCCTGAGGTCCCGTCGACCGTGACCACCGCGACCACCGCGACCACCGCGACCACCGCGACCACCGCGACCACCATCATGATCGTGGAACACATCGCCCGGCAGATGTACGGGAATTGACGGAAACCTGCGCCGACTTCTACGGACGAGCGGATGTGTCCGTGGAGTCGGCGTCGGCCGCCCACCAGGCGGGAGCGCACGCCACGGACGCGTCGACCATGTCGTCCTTGGTGACGGAGGGGTCGTCGAGCCATGCCCTGATGGCGCCGGCGAAGCCGTGTGCCATGAACTGCGCGATCACCCGACGGTTGGCATCGGGCAGCCCCGGGCGGTCACTGCGGGCCATGAACGCCAGGGCGTACTCACTGAAGTGGCGCACCAGAGCCTCGTACACCCCGCTGTCCGCCGGATCTTCGAGGGCGTGCCGGTACACCGCCATGTACCGCTCGACGTGGTCGGCGACCTCCTCCGTGGCCAGACGAAGCAGCTCCGGGGCCGAGTACCCGCCCTGTGCACGCCGCTCCTCCTCCCGGCGATGGCCTCGCTCCAGGTCTGCGTAGAGCACCTGGATGAGCAGGTCCAGCGGGGTGCTGTAGCGGTTGTAGAACGTCGCGCGGGTGACCCCGGCGCGGTCGGCCAGCTCGGCGACGGTGATCTGGGAGACGGGCCGCTGCGCGGCCAGGTCCACGATGGCCTGCTCGAAGGCGCGGGTCGTACGAGTGATGCGCGGATCGATCCGGTCGTTCAGTGTTCTGCCCTCTCTGTGTCCACCTGCCCACCTGCCCACGTTGCACTCTGCCACGCCCAATGCTTTTATACATCTGTCAAATAGCATGCTGAAAGGAACTCCGTGGCCTCCCACGCTTCAGCCTCACCCGAGGAAGCCGCTGACCGGCTGGCCATCCGCGAGCTGGTCGACGCCTACGCGCACTGCGCGGACCGGAGAGACGCCAAGGGCCAGATGGCCCTGTTCACCGAAGACACCCGTTTCCTGGTGTTCATGGACGCCACAGCGGCGGAGCCGACGCAGGAACTGCACGGCCGCGAGTCCCTGGCCCCGGTGTTCGACAACCTCAACACCTACCGGACCACCACACACTTCAACGGCCAGAGCACCGTCACCCTGGACGGGACCCGGGCGACGGGCGAGAGCTACTGCCTGGCCCACCATGTCTCGGTCGACGAGTCCGGGCAGCGCACACTCATGATCGCGTCCATTCGGTATCTCGACGAATTCACCAAGCAGGATGGCGACTGGTACTTCGCCGAGCGCCGGCTGATGGTCGACTGGACCGAGACGCGCCCCTCCACACCCTGACGGCCTGGACCGACCCTGCGCCCAGTTCATCGGCGTCGGCGTCGGCGTCGGCGACGGCCAGACGCTGGGCCACCTCGTCGGCGAAGTCCCGCACGGCGGCGAGGGATGACTCGCCGACTCGCGGAAGGTCCCGGACACGATGGACGCGTCCGGGACCTTCCGCGTTCGGAATGATGGCGGTGGTTCTCAGTCGAGCGTCTCGACCACCGCGTCGAACTGCCTCACCAGCGCCGGCAGCGACCGACCGTCGAGGTGGTCGAAGACGCGCTTGCGGGCGCTCGCCAGGTGTACCGGATACGCGGCCTGAAGTCGTTTCAGACCGTCCGGGGTGAGGGTCGCGACGTTCCCCCGGGCGTCCCCCTCGTAGCGCCGTTTGACCACCTGGCCGCGGCTTTGCAGCGCGTCCACGACGCGTGTGATGCGGCTCGCCGACAGGGCGGTCGCCGAGGCGAGATCCGACATGCGGAGCTCCTGGTTCTCGGCCTCGGAGAGGTTCATCAGCACGACGTACTCGGTGAGTGTCAGCCCCGTGGATCGCAGCAGATCGTCATCCAGCGAACGCGGCAGCGCGACGATGACGCGCATCAGGGCACGCCAGAAGCGTTCTTCCTGCGCGGTCAACGGATCATCGACGGTCATCCGGGCAGAGTAGCGTGCTCAAGCAAAGAACCTCAACCGCTGCGTCGCATGCCCGGGTCGCGACTCAGTTCGAGGTCGGGTGGAGCCGGTCGGCCACCGACTGCAACTGTGATGCGATCCGGCCGACGGTCGCGGGGTCGAACCGATCCATGACGTGTCTGCGCGCGCCGGCCAGGTGCGCCGGGTATGCGTCGCGCAGCCGCTGTCGACCGGCCTCCGTGATCACCGCCACACTCCCCCGCGCGTCCGTGCAGTGGCGCCTCTTGTCCACCAGGTCACGGGACTGCAGCACCGTCACCACTCGCGTGATGCGGCTCGCGGACAGGGCGGTGGCCGCGGCCAGGTCCGTCATCCGCAGTTGATGATCGGGCGCCTCCGAGAGGTGCATCAGGACGGTGTACTCGGTGAGCGACAGACCAGTGCGGCGCAGCAGGTCCTCGTCCAGCATGCGGGGCAAGGCCACGAGCACCCTTTGCAGCGAGCGCCACAGGCACTCCTCCTCACCGCTCAGCGGTTCCAGTGCCGGCATTCTCCCGGGTTCCTGCATCTGCACGCCCCCGCCCTCCCTCCTGGCCACGATCACCGTCCGCATTCCTGGCGAACTACTTGCTTAACAAAGCACCGTACCAGTGATGATGCTTGCTTCGGCAAGTAAAGATCCGTCGGGGGGGTCGCCCCGTGCGACGACAAGTGAGAGGCCAGAAGGGGATGAGTGCTCAGTTGCCCCCGCCGGGACCTACCGGGTGGATCCCGCCCGCTCGTCCATCACCTTCACCACCCGGCACATGTTCGGCCTGGGCAAGGTGAACGGCACGTTCGACCTGGGTTCGGCGAGCATCACCATCACGGAACCGGTGACCGACTCGTCCGCTCACGCGGTCGTCGACGCGGACAGTTTCCGCACGGACGCACCCCGCCGCGACGAGCACGTGCGCTCCGAGGCGTTCCTCGACACGGCCAGGCACCCGGCCATCACGTTCGAGTCGACCCGTGTGGACCGCGGGGAGGCAGGCGTCTGGACCGTCGAAGGCCTGCTCACCGTACGCGGCCACCGGGCGCCCGTCCGTCTGACGGTCGACTCCCTGACCGTCGAGGACGGGTCGCTGCGCCTTGTGGCATCCTCCATAAATCCATGGAATATTGTAGAGGAGGGTGGAGGTGGTGACCACACGTCCCCTCCTCACTTGTCCCTGCCGGATCCTGGAGGACTGCCGTGGGCTTCGCCGACGACCACCTGATACCGCTGGTCGACCACGGGCTGGGCAACAGTGCCTACCTCGTCGACCTGGGCGACGGCCGCGCCCTGGCCGTCGACACCTGCCGCGACCTGCGCACCCTGAACGCCGCCGCCGAGCGGCGCGGTGTGCGGGTCGCGTTCGCCGCGGACACGCACCTGCACGCCGACTTCCTCTCCGGCGCCGTCCAGCTCGGCCACGACCACCGGGCCACCGTGCTGGCCTCCGCTGCCGGCCGCCGTACGTTCGAGCACCGGGGCCTGGTCGACGGGGACGAGGTGGACCTGGGCGGGCTGAGCCTGCGTGCCCTGGCCACCCCCGGGCACACCGACGAGCACCTGTCCTTCCTGCTGCTGGACGGTGACGTGGGGCTCGGGGTGTTCACCGGCGGCTCGCTGATCGTGGAATCCGCCGCCCGCACCGACCTGCTCGGCGCCGAGCGGACCGAGGAACTGGCCCGCGCCCAGTACCGCTCGCTGCGGCGCCTGGCCGCGCTGCCGGACGAGACCGCGGTGTGGCCGACCCACGGGGCGGGCTCCTTCTGCTCGGCCCCGCCGGGCACCGAACGCATCACCACCATCGGCGCGCAGAAGCAGGCCAACCCGCTGCTGTCCGCACCGGATGAGGATGCCTTCGTACGACAGCTGGTGGCGAGCCTGGGCTCCTACCCCGCCTACTTCGACCGCCTCGCCGAGGCCAACCGGCGCGGCCCCGCCGTCCTGACCGCCACTCCGCCGCTGCCCGCACTCGACACCGGGCAACTCGGCGCGCTGCTCGCCGACGGCGGCCATGTCGTCGACGTGCGCCCCGCCGCCCGGTACGCGGCCGGCCACATCCCCGGCTCGCTCTCCGTCCCGCTGCGGGACCAGTTCGCGACCTGGCTGGGTTGGCTGCTGCCCGACGACGCGCCCCTCGCGTTCGTCGCCGGCGAGCGCCAGGACCTGAGCGAGATCGTCTGGCAGGCATACAAGATCGGCTACGAGCGGCTGGCCGGACGCCTCGCCGGCGGCATGCCCGCCTGGCTCGCCGACGGCCGTCCGCAGACGACCACCGCGTTCGTCACCGCCGACCGGACACCGAGGGGCCCGTACGTCGACGTGCGACAGGCAGCGGAGTACACGGCCGGGCACGTCCCCGGCGCCGTCCACCTCGAACTCGGCACGCTCGTGGCACATGCCGGCTCCGTCCCCGACGGAGCGGTCGTGGCCTGCGGGCACGGCGAAAGGGCCATGACCGCCGCCAGCATCCTGGAACGCGCCGGCCGCACGAGGCTGACGGTGCTCGACGGCGGTCCCCCCGAGTACGCCGCCGCCCACGCCCAGCACCTCGCCGAAGGCGGAGGCCGGTGAGCACCACGACAAGCCCCGCCGCCAGATCCGTACAGCTCGGACTGCGTGAGAACTGGCTGCAGTTCACCCTGCTCGTCATCGTCAACATCTGTGTCGGCGGCCTGGTCGGCCTCGAGCGCACGACCGTTCCGCTGATCGGCGCCCACGTCTTCGGACTCGCCAGCGACCTGGCCGTCTTCTCCTTCATCATCGCCTTCGGCGTGACCAAGGCCGTGACCAACCTGGCCGCCGGGGCGCTGACCGCCCGCTTCCGGCGCAAGCAGCTCCTGGTGACGGGCTGGCTCATCGGCATCCCCGTGCCGTTCGCACTCGCCTGGGCGCCGTCGTGGGGGTGGATCGTCGCGGCCAATGTGCTGCTCGGCGTCAACCAGGGTCTGACCTGGTCGATGACCGTCAACATGAAGATCGACCTGGTCGGTCCCGCCCGCCGCGGGCTGGCCATGGGTCTGAACGAGGCCGCGGGATACGTCGCCGTCGGCGCCACCGCCCTGCTCACCGGCTGCCTCGCCACCGCGTACGGCCTGCGCCCCGTGCCCGAGCTCATCGGTGTCGTCTTCGTCGCCGCGGGCCTGGCGCTGACGCTCATCGTTCACGACACCGGCGCTCACGTCGCGCTGGAACTGGCCCAGCACCCCGAGCCGACCGTCGCCGAGCGGTCCGCCGGTCCGGCACAGACATTCGCTCGCACCTCGTGGCGCAACCGCTCCCTGCGCGGCGCCTGCCAGGCCGGTCTGGTCAACAACCTCAACGACGGCCTGACCTGGGGCGTCTTCCCACTGCTGTTCACCGACCATGGCCTCGGTCTGGCCTCCGTCGGCCTGATCAAGGGCCTGTACCCGCTGCTGTGGGGCATCGGGCAGATCCCCACCGGCCACCTCGCCGACCGCATCGGCCGCAAACCCCTCATCGTCGCCGGCATGCTCGTCCAGGCCGGGGGCTTCGTCCTCGCCCTGGCCCTGCTGGACACGCCACTGCTCGCGGGCATCCTGTCCGCCGTGGTGCTCGGCATCGGCACAGCCATGGTCTACCCTGCGCTGATCGCCGCGGTCTCCGACCACGCCCACCCCACTTGGCGGGCCAACGCGCTGGGCACGTACCGCTTCTGGCGCGACATCGGGTACGCCGCGGGAGCCCTGGTGGCCGGCATCCTCGCCGACACGTTCGGGCTGAACGCAACCGTCATCGCCGCTGCCGTCCTCACCGCCGGCTCCGGCCTCCTCGCCGCCCGCTGGATCACGGAACATCACGCCACCCGCTGACCGGAGTCCGGCGTCGGCCCGGTGTCAGACCTGGCCGGCCAGGCGCAGAAGGGTGGTCGCGAGGACGTTCACGCCGTACGTGCACGCTTCGGGTGTGGAGTACTCGCGGGGGTTGTGGCTGATGCCGTCGTACTCGCCACGCACGAAGATCATGGCGGTGGGGCAGAGCGCGGCGATCTCCTGAGCGTCGTGGCCGGCGCCGGAGAGCAGGGACATGTGCGACAGGCCGTGGTCGTCGGCGGCCTGGGCGATGACCTTCTGCACCTCCTCGTCGAAGGGGACGTGGGCGGTCCTGGCCATGCGCCGACTGGTCAGGGTCAGGCCCGGCCGACCGCTCTCCAGATCGCTCAGGAATGCGGCCAGGTCCTGCTCGGCGCGGGCCATGTGGGCGTCGTCGGGATTGCGCAGGTCGACGGTCATCTCCGCGCGGGCCGGGACGATGTTGGTCAGGTCCGGGTGGACGGTCAGGTGCCCGACGGTGGCGCGCAGGTCGCCGTACGCGCCGGAGTCCACCATGCTCCGAACGTGGACGACGATCTGGGCGGCGGCGAGCGCGGCGTCGGCGCGCAGGTGGGTGGGTGTGGTGCCGGCGTGGGCGGCGCGGCCGTTGATGGTGATCTCCTGCCAGGAGATGCTCTGCACGCCGGTGACTACTCCGACGGGGACATCGTTCTCGGCGAGGACGGGGCCCTGTTCGATGTGGCACTCGACGTAGGCGTGCGGCCGGTCGAGCCGTACGCGGGCGGGGCCGGCGAAGCCGGTGCGGACGAGTTCACCGCCGAGGGTGAGCCCGTCGCGGTCGGTCAGCCCATGGGCGTATGCGAGGGTCAGGCGCCCGGCGGCGACGGCGCTGCCCAGCATGTCGGTGCCGAAGCGGACCCCTTCCTCCTCGGTGAAGACGCCGACCTCGATGGGGTGGCGGGTGCTGATGCCGCGCTCCTTCAACGTCCGTACGACTTCGATGCCGCCCAGGACTCCGAGGCAGCCGTCGAAGGCGCCGGCGGTGGCGACGCTGTCGATGTGCGAACCGGTCAGGACGGGGGCCGCGGTGGGGTCGGTGCCTTCGCGACGGCCGTAGATGTTGCCCATCCGGTCGATGCGGACGGTCAGTCCGGCCTCTTCCATCCAGCCGATGACCCGGCGGCGCCCGGCGGCGTCGGCGTCGGTGAGGGCAAGGCGGTTGACGCCGCGCAGGCCGGTGCGGTCGTCGTCGTAGGCGCCGATCTCGGCGAGGTCCATCAGGGATCGCCACAGGCGGTCGCCGTTGACGGTGATCGTGTCAGGGGTGGGGCTCGTCATGTCCTGTCCCCCGCAGGTCGGATGGGGGTGTGATCGTTCGACGCAGCGGTCTTTCGGGTGCCGCCCGGTGAGAGGTCGGCGGTGGGGTGCGGGTTGGCGGCCGTGCCCTCGGTGCTCAGCAGGACGACCACCGAGGCCGGGCCGAGCCCCAGTGCCGTACGGCGTTCTTCGGCGCCCGCCCCGGTGAGCGCCGCGCGGGCACCGGCGAGGGCGGCAGCCCCGCAGGGGCCCGAGGGGACGCCGAGTGCCGCGAGGTCGTCGGCCGCGCGGGTGCTGCCGGCGTCGGTGACGGCGACCGCGGCGTCCAGCCCCTGTCGCAGGTAGGGCCAGGCGATGCTGGACGGGGTGCCGCAGTTCAGCCCGGCCATGGTCGTCTCGCCGGTGGTGACACTGACGGCTTCCCCGCAGGTGAGGCTCTGCAGGACACAGGCCGCGGCCTCCGGCTCGACCGACAGCAGGGCCGGAGCCGGGCCGCACGAGCGGCTGCGGTAGTGGGTCACGACGGCCTGTGCCAGCGAGCCCACACCCACCGGGACGGCGACCAGCCCTGGTGCCGCGGATCCGGCGGCGGCCAACTGCTCGTCGATCTCCGCGCAGAGGGTGGAGTAGCCCTCGACGATCCAGCCGGGGATCTTCTCGTAGCCGTGCCAGGCGGTGTCCTGGACCAGGAGCGTGTCCCCCGCGCCGGCTGCCTCGGCCGCCTGGCGCACGGCTTCGTCGTACGAGTCCGGAACCTGGGTGACCTCGGCCCCCTCGGAGGCTATGGCCGTCACGGCGGCCGGATGGACGCCGCGCGGGACGAAGATGTGCGCGCGCTGGCCGAGCAGGCGTGCCATCCGGGCCACGGCGCGGCCGTGGTTGCCGTCGGTGGCGCTGACCAGCGTGACGGTCCCCGCGCTCGGGGCGAGGGCCGTCCGCTCGGCCAGGGCGCGGTGCACCGCCCAGGACGCGCCCAGTGCCTTGAAGGCGGGCAGGCCCAGACGGGACGACTCGTCCTTGACGAAGACACGCCCGACCGCCAGCTCCGAGGCGAGGGTGGGGAGTTCGGTCAGGGGGGTGGGGGTGAACCCGGGCAGGGAGGCGTGGAAGTCCTGCACACCGGCGGGAATCGGCGGGCAGGTCCAGGACCGGGCGGCGGGCCGCGTGAACCACGGCAGAGCCCTCGTGGAAGGAGCGTTCTCTGGCACAACGTCAGCGTGCAGCCAGCCCTTGTCATCGGTCCAGCAAATGTTTTCCACCTATACTCATCGCTAAGACCGATGAATCAGGGTGAGAGGCGAAGAGAGCGATCCACCGATGTTTGACCTGCACCGACTGCGTCTGCTGCGCGAACTCAAGCATCGCGGCACCCTGGCGGCCGTCGCGGCCGCCCTGTCCTACAGCCCGTCGTCCGTCTCGCAGCAGCTCTCCCAGTTGGAGACGGAGGTCGGTGTCCCGCTGCTGGAGCCGGTAGGCCGGCGGGTACGGCTGACCGAGCAGGCCGAGATCCTGGTCGCGCACACCGAGGCGGTGCTCGAGCGGCTGGAGCGGGCCGAGGCGGACATAACCGCCTCCCTGACCGACCTGACCGGCACGCTGCGCATCGCCTCCTTCCAGACGGCCGCTCTGGCCCTGGTGCCGCCCGCGCTGAGCCTGCTGCGCGACCTCCACCCTGCCTTGCGGGTCCACGTGACACAGATGCGCCCGGAAGCGGCCCTGCCCGCCCTGCTAGCCCGCGACTTCGACCTGGTCGTCGCCGAGGAGTACCCGGGCAATCCCAACCCCCGGCCCGCGGGCGTCGAACAGGAAGACCTGCTCAACGACGTTCTCCGCCTCGCCCTGCCCGAACCGGCCGAGGAGAGGGGCGGGCCCACGGCGTCACTGCGGGCACTCGCCGACCATCCGTGGGCCATGGAGCCCGAGGGCACGGCCGCCCGCCACTGGGCCATGACCCTGTGCCGCAACGCCGGCTTCGAGCCCGACGTGCGGTTCGAGACCACCGACCTGCTCATCCAGCTCCGCCTCGTCGAAAGGGGCCACGCCGTGGCCCTGCTTCCCGACCTCGTGTGGAACGGACAACTCCCTACGGTCGCCCTGACCTCACTTCCCCGAGGCCAACGCACCCGTCGCGTCTTCAGCGCGGTGCGCCAGGGCCGCAGCGGGCACCCGGCCGTCGCGGCATGCCGGCACGCCCTCCAGCACGCGGCAGCACAACTGACAGCCCGAACCGGCAATTGACGGCATTTGAACCGACAGCCCGAACCGGTACCTGAACGAAGGCGGCGCGCAGCGCGGATCAGTGCCGCCGGCAGCGTGACTGTTCGGAAATTCCGACGGCTCATGCTCGGAAACCATCGCTGGACCAGCAGGATCGGGCTGGGGCAGGGTGCTCAACCGACGGATCCGCCGTCGAGACCACACCGCCCGCCCCCGCCGTGCCCCTCCTGGGCGCCTCCCACCGCGGAAGGCCCGTCATGCTGCCAGAAACCCCCGCAACCCCAGCGGCCCGCGGCCCCGAGGACGATCCCGTCTCTCTCCTGGCCCGGCTGACCGCCCTCGACTCCGTCAACCCCGACCTCGTACCCAACGGCGCAGGCGAGACCGTCATCGCCGACTTCTGCGACGCATGGCTGGCCGCCCGCGGTTTCGAGGTACACCGCCTGGAACAGCGCCCCGGACGCCCCTCGCTCGTGGCGATCGCCCGCGGCACCGGCGGCGGGCGATCGCTGATGCTCAACGGCCACCTCGACACCGTCAGCCTCGCCGACTACGACGGAGACCCCCTCGACCCGCGGATCCGCGACGGCAAGATGTTCGGCCGCGGCACCTTCGACATGAAGGGCGGCGTCGCGGCCATGATGGTCGCCGCCGCGCGTGCCACCGCGCAAGGGCCTCTGCGCGGCGACGTGATCGTCGCCTGCGTCGCCGACGAGGAGTACGGCAGCCATGGCACCGCGGAAGTGCTGGAGTCCTTCACCGCCGACGCGGCGATCGTCACCGAACCGAGCCATCTCCAACTCACCCTCGCCCACAAGGGCTTCGCCTGGTTCGATGTCGAGATCAGCGGTCGCGCCGCCCATGGTTCACGCCCCGAACTCGGCATCGACGCCATCGCCAAGGCCGGCCACTTCCTGGTCGCCCTGGAGGAACGGGGACAGCGCCTCGCGCAGGGACCGGCCCATCCTCTCCTGGGCACCGGCACCGTGCACGCCTCCGTCATCCGGGGAGGCGAGGAGGCCTCCACGTACCCGGCGCACTGCCGCATCACCCTCGAACGCCGCACCGTCCCGGGCGAGAGCGCCGACACCGTCGCACAGGAACTGACCGCCGTCCTCGATCACCTCGCCGCCACGGTCCCCGACTTCCGGTACCGCCTGAACCCCGGCCTGCACCGGGAGCCCTTCGAGGCCGACCCCCAGACCCCCATCGTGCGTACCCTGGCCCGCCACGCCGAAAAGGTGCTCGGGCACCCACCCGTGGTGCGCGCCGAGCCCTTCTGGACCGACTGCGCTCTCCTGGACCGCGCGGGCATTCCCTGCCTGCTCTTCGGCGTCGACGGCGCGGGCGCCCACGCGGCCACCGAGTACGCCGACCTCGCCTCGCTGGACCGCCTGACCGAGATCCTCACCGACACCATCACGGACTTCTGTTCCTGAGCCCGGCCGGGCCCTGCCGACGGCCTCCCCCTCGACAACGCCGCGCCCCTGCTGTGCGCGGGCATCACGACCGACTCACCGCCGCGGCACTGGGGTACGGGCCCCGGCAGGAAGGCCGCGGTCGTCGGTCTCGGCGGCCCGGGCCACCTCGCGGTCGAGATCGCCAAGGCGATGGGCCGCGGTCACCGTCCTCTCCCAGTCGCTCAAGAAGCAGGATGACGGCGTGCGTGTGGGCGCCGACCACTACTGCGCCACCAGCAACCCGACGGCCTTCGACAACCTCGCCGGAAGCCGCTGTCAGTGGCGAGTGGTTGACTCGGGGGCATGGACGACAAGCAGCTGCTGACGGCCGTGGCCGAGATTCTGTGGCCGGATCTCCGTGAGCTGACCTGCCGCGAACTCGGGCATCCGCCAGGTCATGTCTGTCTTCCCGTCTCCGATCGTGCCGACCTGAGCAACCTGGTCGATACGCTTTCCGGCTGGTACGGCGAGCCGCTCGCCGGTGCCGATCGGCTGCCGCCGCTGCCCTTGTCGGGGCAGGTCGACTGGAGGTACGCCTGGCCGTTCAGCAACCGGTGGGTCGCCTTCGGCCGGACCGGTCAGGGCAGGGATGCCCGTCCCGCCCTCCTCATCGCCCTGCGCGGCACGCCGGCCCCGGAGGAGTTGCCCGCAGAGACCTCATGGCTGGAAAGGCTCGTCGCCGTGACCGGCTGGACAGCTAGGACGCGGTTCGACGTCGACTGGGCGGCTGTCGAGGCCCGCCTGGGAACGCCTCTGCCGTGCGACTACAAGGCGCTCGTCGAAACGTTCGGCCACGGCATGTTCGACGGTTTCCACTGCGTGTTCATGCCGGACGAGCTGGTCAAAACCACCGAGTTGGCGGCGAGACTGGGCCAGGCGCACTGGGAGCCGCATCCACCGTTCCCGGCCCCGGGCGGGCTGGTGCCCTGGATGGGCAACGAACACGAGCAGTCGTTCCACTGGATCACCGAGGGCCCCGACCCCGACCGGTGGCCCGTCTACCTCAGCGGGGACGGACCCGAGGCAGGAGATCGGTTCGACTGCACGGCCACGGAGTACCTGTACCGTCACCTCACCGACCCGCAGCACCCGATCCGGATGCCGGTTGACTTCCGAGCGCACTGGTTCATGGACTGTTCCGCGAACATGGCGCTGGACGCCGCGATGCGATAGCGCACGCGGCGCCGTGTCCTCGGCCGAGCGGCGGCTCATTCGGCGTTCGGAGCGGCAGTCTCGAACGTGGCGTTCCACTCATCAACGCGAGCTGGTGAACGCCGCAGTGCCCCACGTGCGCGAGCAGGGTCTTCGGGGTTCGCCGTGGGATCCGGGGGCTCCGTCAGCGAGTCGGCGTGACGAGCCCCATCTCATAGGCGGTGATCACCAGCTGGACACGGTCTCGGGCGCCCAGTTTGCTGAGCAGTCGTGAAACGTGCGATTTGGCGGTGGCCACCGTGATGAAGAGATCCTCCGCGATCTCGCTGTTCGACCGGCCGCGTCCGACCAGGGTCAGCACTTCCCGTTCCCGCTCGGTGATGCCCTCGACCGGCCGTGGGGAGCGCTCCGGGGCAGCCGCGGGGCGCCCGACGAAGTCCGCGATCAGACGGCGTGTCACACTCGGCGCGATGAGTGCCTCGCCGGCGGCGACCACGCGGATCGCCGCGAGTATGTCGTCCAGGGCAAGGTCCTTGACCACGAAGCCGCTCGCGCCCGCCCGGAGCGCGCCGTAGACGTGGTCGTCCTCGTCGAAGGTGGTCAGGACGAGGACGCGGGTCGTTGCCGGACCGGCCGTGATCAGGCGCGTGGCTTCGATCCCGTCCATGCCGGGCATCCTGATGTCCATCACCACGACGTCGGGGGCGACATCCGTGACCAGTCGGACCGCCTCGGCGCCGGTGGCGGCCTCACCTACGACCTCCAGGTCGGGGTGATCTGCCATGATCACACGCAGCCCCGACCGTACCAACGGCTGGTCGTCGGCGAGCACGACGCGGACGGTCATCGGGCCTCCACCGGAACTCCGTCGGGTTGGGGCAGCGGCAGCCGGGCCGCCACCCGGAAGCCGCCCTCGGTGCGCTGCCCGACACGAAGGTGGCCGTGCAACAGGCCGACCCGCTCCCGCATGCCGATGATGCCGAAGCCGTGGGCCGCGCCGTTCTCGGTGGCGCCGCGCCCGTCGTCGACTATTTCCACGGACAGTTCCTCGTCTCTGTAGTCGATGGCCACCCGGCAGTGCCCGGTGCCTGCGTGGCGGACCACGTTGGTCAGCGCCTCCTGCACGATCCGGTACGCGGACAGGTCGATGTCGGCCGGCAGGGGACGCTCCTCCCCACCGATGCGCACGTCGACGCGTACCCCCGCGTCCGCGGTCGCCGTGATCAGCCCTTCGATGTCCGCCAGACCCGGGGAGGGCGCGAGAGGTGCCTGCCCGGAGTCCGGAGCATCGTGGTCGGCCTGACGGAGCGCCACCAGCGTGCGCCGAAGGCCCGACAGGGTCTGTCTGCTGGTCGCCTCAATGGCTTGCAGTGCCTTGCGGGCCTCGGCAGGCTGCGTCTGGATGACCCGGCTGCCCACCCCGGCCTGGATGGCGATGATGCCGATACTGTGCGCGATCATGTCGTGCAGTTCCCGCGCGATCCGCAGCCGTTCGGCGATCACGGCCTCGGCCACCTCCTGCGAACGCAGCGCCACCGCGTGCTCGCGACGCTCGCGACCGAGCAGTCCGACCATGCAGGACGCGGCCATCGCCAGGAGGGCAATCACCCCATTGACCGTCAGGTTGTCCCCGAGCGCGAAGAGGCCGATCACCAGGAGCTGCACAACGAAGGACACAGCACCGGCAACGATCGAAGCCCGCCGTGCGCAGGTGGCCACGACGAAGCCCAGGATGAGGTCCACCGCCAGATATGACAGGAACTGGCCCTGATACGAAACCGCCAGGCTCGCACGGGCGGAGCTCGGAGTGCCCACCACCACAGCAGTGGATCCGAGAAGCGCCATGGCCAGAGCCAGTAGCGGCAACCGTCGCGCCACGCCGACGAGCAAGCTCACAGCGAGCAGCGCCCCGACACCGTGGACCGTACCTGATGCCCGCGGCGCGCCCCCCACCAGCAGACCCACCATGAGGAGGTACGAGGCACCCCCCGCCCAGGCCACGGCCTTTGCTGTCGTCATCGGCGGCGTGCCCTCCTGAGAACGAGGCCGCAGCGCGCAGTGCGCGCGGGCAACAGGATGATCGTCTTGGGGTTCACGCCGCGAGACTAACCGGCCACCGCCCGCGCGGCATCAGCCCGGGGACGTACGCCCACGGGCGAACCCGGCCGCACGATTGCCGACCACGGCCACATGTCCGCCCGGAGGTCCTCCCGGCAGTGTGGGCGCCGTGATCGAAGTCAACGAACTCACCAAGTGCTACGGCAGTAGGACGGCCGTCGACCATCTGTCCTTCACCGTGCGGCCGGGCCAGGTCACCGGGTTCCTCGGCCCCAACGGAGCCGGCAAGTCCACGACCCTGCGGATGATCCTCGGCCTGGACGCGCCCACCGCCGGCGCCGCCACTGTCAGCGGCGTCCCTTTCCACCGCCATCCGCGTGGACTGCGGCACGTCGGCGCCCTCCTCGACGCCGGCCAGGTCCACGGCGGCCGCAGCGCCGCGGCCCACCTGTCCGCCCTGGCGATGAGCAACGGCATTCCGCGGCGCCGGGTGGACGAGGTGCTGCAGGAGGTGGGGCTGGCCGATGTGGCGACCCGCCGCATCGGCGGATTCTCCCTCGGCATGAAGCAGCGGCTGGGCATCGCCGCCGCCCTGCTCGGCGATCCGCCCGTGCTCATGTTCGATGAGCCGATCAACGGCATGGATCCGGAGGGCGTGCTCTGGGTACGCCGGCTTTTCCGACGCCTGGCCGCCGAGGGGCGCACGGTCTTCCTGTCCAGCCACCTGATGTCGGAGATGGAGAACACCGCCGACCAGCTGGTCGTCATCGGCCGGGGCCGCCTCATCGCCGCAGAGTCGGTGCGGGACTTCGCGGCTCGTAGCACCCGCAGCAACGTGGTGGTGGGGACACCGCAGGCCGCCGAACTGGAAGCCGTGCTGACGGCGGCGGGCGCCTCGGTCGAGCCGACAGGCCCGGCCGGCGCCGAGAAGCTCGCCGTGGCCGGACTCCCGGCGGACCGGATCGGGGCGCTCGCCTTCGAGAACGGTATCCAGCTGAACGAACTGACCACCCGCACCGCCTCACTGGAGGCGGCCTTCATGGAACTGACCGCCGACAGCGTCGAATACCTGGCAGGACAGCCCCGATGACCAATCTCGCCTCCCTCTCCCCGGCCACCGCCGTCGCCGGGCCGCCCGCCCGCTTCCGCGAACTGCTCGCCTCCGAGTGGATCAAGATGCGGTCCCTGCGCTCCGCCCCGTGGACGATCGCACTCACCGTCCTGTTCGTCATGGGGTCCGCCGCCGTGGCCACGCTGGCGGACCATGCCGCGGGCTCCGGCCCCGTCGGCTTCCTGCCCTTCGACGCCTACCCGCAGGCCGGCTCCTGGACGCTGATGCTCGTCGCCGGCAGCGCCGGCGCCCTCACCGTCGTGAGCGAGTACAGCAGCGGCTCGATCCGCACGACCACCGTGGCCGTTCCCGCCCGTGGCTCGGTGGTGCTGGCCAAGGCGGCCGTCGTCGCCGCACTGTGGACCGCGGTCGGCGCGGTCGTCTCCACCGGTTCGTTCCTGGTCTCCCAGGCCATCCTGAACGGGCGACACGCCGGCGTTCCGATCACACACCCCGGGGTGTTCCGGGCTCTGGTGGCATCCGCGTTGTCGGCTCCGGTCTGCGCACTGGTCGGTCTGGGCCTCGGCGTACTGCTCCGGCACGCCGCCGCGACCATGGTCACCAGCGTGTTCGTCCTGCTGATGCTGCCCACCATGTTCTCGGAGAGCGATCGCTGGTCGGCGGACATCAAACACGCGATGGTGGCGGCCGCCTGGAGGCGCCTGGTCCAGAACTGGGGGCCGGATCCCGGATCCCTGGGCTACACCGCCACGGTCTCCGGCTCCTGGATCGTGTACGCGCTCTGGCCGCTGATCACAGTCGCACTCGCCGTGCTCGTCGTGAGGCGCCGCGACGTATGAGCGTGCCTTCAGAGACGATGACGGCGGGAGACGCAGGTCACATTCGTCCATGTCACAGGGTGTCGGGCTATCTCGTCTCGGGGGTGTAGCCACTGACGAACACAGAGGAGCACACCATGGACGCACGACTGGACCTGTTCACCAGCCCGACCGCCGGAAAGGTCCTCAAGTACCTCATGTCCGCGGGCAAGGTGATCAAGGAATCGCCGCTGCCGGCGGCGACGCAGGAGCTGGTGGCGCTGCGCGTGAGTCAGATCAACGGCTGTGCGGCCTGCATCGACATGCACACCAAGGAGGCCGGCGCCGCCGGTGAGAGCCCGGTGCGGCTGAACCTTGTCGCGGCGTGGCGGGAGGCCACGGTCTTCACCGAGGCCGAGCGTGCCGCGTTGGAGCTGGCGGAGGAGGGGACCCGGATCGCGGATGCGGCCGGTGGGGTCGGCGACGAGGTGTGGGCGCGGGCTGCCAGGCACTACGACGACGAGCAGCTCACCTCCCTGGCGATCCTGGTCTCCTTCATGAACATGGCGAACCGGGTGAACGTCGTCACCCGGCAACCGGCCGGGGACTACGAGCCCGGGCAGTTCCACTGAACCGCGTCAGCAACCGGCTCGGGGTCCGGCAACGGGCTCCGGGCCCCGGGCCCGGGGGCGTTGCCCTGGGCTGCCGATGGTCCGGATGATCACTGGAAGGCGCCTGTGCCGGCAAGTACGGCCGGGTGGAAGGTTTTGAGGGGAAGGGAACCGGCGTGAGCAAGGTCGACGAGTTCGAGGAGCTGCGACCGCTGCTGTTTTCGATCGCCTATCGGATTCTGGGCAGTGTGGGTGAGGCCGAGGACGCGGTGCAGGAGACGTGGCTGCGCTTTGACGACTCGTCGACCCGGCCCACGTCGACCAAAGCCTTTCTGTCGGCCGCGGTGACGCGGATCTCGATCGATGTGCTGCGCTCCGCGCGAGTGCGGCGGGAGGAGTACGTGGGCCCGTGGTTTCCTGAACCGCTGCTGAGCGATCCTTATCAGGATCCGGCGCGGGCGGTGGAGCTGGCCGACTCCGTGTCGATGGCTGCGCTGCTCCTGCTGGAGCGGCTCAGCCCGCTGGAACGGGCGGCGTTCGTGTTGCGGGAGGTGTTCGGCTTCGGGTTCGACGAGGTCGCAACGGCGGTGGGACGGTCGGAGGCGGCATGCCGGCAACTGCTCGTGCGGGCACGACGGCATATGGAGGCCGGGCGGCCGCGGTTCGAAGCGGACCACCAGGTACGACAGGAGCTGGCGACGCGGTTCTTCGACGCGCTGAAGAACGGTGACATGGGCGGGCTGCGGGAACTTCTGGCCGCCGATGTGCAGCTGGTCGGAGACGGCGGCGGCAAGGCCCCGCAGCTGGCCAGGGCCGTCATCGGCGCGGAGAACGTGGCCAGGCTGCTTGCCTCCGTCTTCGACAGGATGGCCCGGATCGATGTGACGTTCGAGCCGCACGAGCTCAACGGCCAGCCGGGCGCGATCGTCCACGACCGGGACGGCAAGGTGCTCCACACCCTGACGCTCGAAGTACTCGACGGGCAGATCCAGGCGATCCGCTCGGTGATCAACCCCGACAAGCTCGGACACGTGGGCCCGGTGGCGGATGCCTGGGCCATCACCCGCGAGATGAAGCAGACCCGTCGGCGATGATGCCCTGTAACCGCACCGCGGTGACCGGCAAGCCCGCCTCGCTGAGCTTGTCCGCGTAGGCCTCGCCCTCGTCACTGACGACGTCGGCCTCGTCGGCGATGCCCAACGCCGGGAGCAGGCCGACGAGTTGCGAGACGGTGGTGCGCAGCGGGGACGCGGTGGCCTGCGCCCGCGCGGCGGGACCGGGGCCGGCCGGTTCCTGACCGCGGGCCGCTCACACTCCTGGCGGCGATGGCGGGGACGGGCGTGATCACGGTCGCGGGCACCGTCAACGGATTCGCGCTGCCGGGCGCCCAGAACCTGCCCACGCTCGCGTCCGTTGTCGCGCTGGCGGCGTTCCTCCTCGGCACGCCGGCCGGCGGCAGGCTGGGAAACCGGTCCGCCGAGCACCGCGGACACCTGCTGAAGGCGGCCACCGCGGCGCAGACGGTCCTGGTCGCCGTCACCGCCGCCGCCACGGCGGTCACCGAGCCGGATCATCACCGGGTTCCAGTACACGCTGATCGCGCGCCTCGGGCTCGGCATGGGTTTGCAGAACGCGGTCGCCCGGCGGGCGGTGCGGCGCCGCGGCCCGGTCGTCGTACTGAGGAACGGAGCCCTCGCCCCCCCGGAACGCACGTCACGTCGGAGGGCCGAGGCCTCCCTGCCTCAGGGGAAGCCTCGGCCTGTACTCCGGTTCAGCCCCGTACCAACCGGCTGCCCCGGCCGACGGTGGCCCGATGGCCGCGTTCCGAACGGTCAGCCCAGCTCCGTGTCCAGCCACTTCAGGACGTCGGGCGTCACGGCATCGGTGATGTCGGCGAACTCCTGGTGCTTCGTCAGGAACTTCGTCACGTACGGGCACACGGGCACGATCCGCTTCCCGGAATTCCGTACGTCGGTGAGCGCCTCCTGGACCAGTTGGGAGGCGAGGCCCTGTCCGGCGAAGGCCTCGTCGACCTCGGTGTGGTAGAAGACGCGCTGTTCACCCCGGTCGCGGTAGGCGGTCAGCCCGGCGCGCTTGCCGTCGACAAGGATGTCGTAGCGGTTCTTGGCCTCTCTGTGCTCGACGACCGGAGCGGTGGAAGGCTGGCTCATGTGATGCCTTTCGGACGGGGTCAGTGACCCGGTGGTTTCCTGCGCGGCTCGATGGTGGCATTGGGCAGGGCGGGCGCGGGAAGAGGGTCTCCCGGATATCCCTCGACGGCGCCGAAGCGATCGGAGGACTTCTGCCACTCCTCTCGGGCCTTGGCAATGTCTTCGTGGCTCCGGCCGATGAAGTTCCACCACATATCGAACCTCATCATCGTTATCACAGGTCAGCGGCGTGCGGCGCGGCTGTCGGTCAGTAAACCGTCAGCATGAGTCGCGGGAGTCGATCGCTGTGGGCCAGGACACGTTGCCCGTCATCGATGCATCTCCCATGATCGGGAGTCACACCGAACGATCCGCAGTCCCGCGCTTGGTGCCCTTCGCCAGGCAACGCTCGTCATCTTGGGCGAACCTCGCCCCTTGCCACCAAGGCCGATGCTCCGTGTCGGACAAATGCCTTGGCTCGCTCGTCGTGCAGGGCGTTCGTCAAGGTCCTTCGAACGCATCAGGGGCGAACGCCGCTCGAAAGGTGTTCCGGTCGGCGAGGCCCGGCCGATCACAACGCGTTGCGACGCCTTGCCGGTACTTCGGGATCAGCCGGCGGGCCTGCTACACATGGCGCCGCCGCGGCCTGAATGAGGCACACCCCACCGTCAGCTAACGGACAGCCCTGCAATATCGATAGCGATGAGCACCGGCTCGGACAAGGCCCGCCCATCCTCCTGAACGGGCACGATGTACCGGTGCGCGGGAAAGGCCAGTCCCGGATCTGGTCAGACAGGAGAGCGTGGGAGTGTCAGGTGATGGCCGAGTCGCCGTGATCGACGGGCTCGCTCAGTAGCTCGCTCGCCGCCTGGTGGACCTTCGCCAGCGCGTTCAAGAGGGATTCGCGTTCAGTCTCGGTGAGATCCGCGGTGACCTTCTCCTCGATCAACTGTCGTTCCGACTCGACCGGTTGCCGTAGCGCGCGCCCTGCGTCGGTGAGCCAGAGCCGGACGAGGCGGTTGTCCCGGTCGTCGCGGCGACGGGTGAGCAGCCCGGCCGCGGTCATCCTGTCGGCCATCTTGACGACAGTGGGCGTCGTGACGTTCAGCGCGGTGGCGACTTCGCCGGGCGTGTCATCGACCCTGAGGTCGTCGACCACCGGGGAGGCACCCAGGGCGATCACCGGGGACGCGACGCCTGGCGACAGAAGTGGGAGCGGATGAGCGCGGGCAGCGCGTTCCACGACGTCTCGGTGACGATCGAGCAGAACGTCGTCTCCGGCGACACCTCCGTCAACCGGTACACCAGCCGGGGCACCCACACGGACTCCGGCCGACGCTACGAGGTCCTCAGCATGGACATGGTCCGCGTCCGCAACGGCCGAATCGTCGAGCACTGGGCCCTGCGCGACGCCGACGCGATGCGCGACCAGTTGGGCCTGTGAAAGAACCTCCTGCCTCTGGCGTCCAACCGGTGACCGCCGCGCCCGACGCGAACCGCGCCCGATGACAGGAGGCGTTCACATGAATAGGTGAGGAGGGCCACCACGGACGGCCGGGGGCTACATGACCGTGTACGCCGCGTGGTAGGGACAGGGCGATCAGGGGCGCCGAACGGCCGCCGGAGGTGTACACCGACATCCGGGCCCGATCGGTCCCGGGCAGACAACGCACGTTCGTCATCGCGCCCAGCCGATTGGACGCGCGCCACCTCGCGCCGGGCGCGACGGTCCGCGGTTCAGGCCACTCTCGGGACTCGGGCCGCTATCAGGGCCTGCTCGGCAACCGGCGCGGCGTCCCGGCCGTGCGCCCGCCGAAGAGCCGGTCGAGGCCGAAGGCGCCGGAGCCCGTGAAGATCAGCAGGAAGAAGCCGAAGCAGAACAGAACCGACGGCTCGCCGCCGTTCTGAATGGGCCACAGCGCGACCTTCTGGTGGACGTCGAAGTAGGCGAACGCCATCGAGCCCGAGGCGATCAGCGCGGCCCAGCGGGTGCCGAGGCCAAGGAGCACCAGGGCGCCTGCGACCAACTGGATCACGGCCCCGTACCAGCCCGGCCAGGTGCCGACCGGGATCGTGCCGCCGTTCGTGCCCTCGGCGCCGCCCAGCACCCCGAAGAGGGAGGCGACGCCGTGCATGGCGAAGAGCAGGCCGAAGGCGGCGCGGAACAGTGCGATCGCGTACGGCTGGGCGGAATTGAGGCAAGCGTACATGGGGGTCTCCTCTTCGGTCGGGCCAGGGGCGGGCCGATTGTGGGGATCAAACCGAACGAGAAATCCTGATTTGGCGAGCCTAATCAATACCTGCCAGTTCAACATTCGGCCGAAGTTCAGCCACAGCGCGTCTGTTTAATGGGCTGGTCGGTAGATCGATGAGCCTGTCCGATTAGTGACCACTGTGCAATGCCGGTCGGATCGATCCTGCGCCTGCACGAGGGCCGGACCGCACTCTTCTGAAGGGCTCCCCACGGCACCGGAGCGTGTGAGCGCCGCTTCCAGACCGATCGCTGACCGCATCGGGGAAGCGCTCACTGTCAAGCCCAAAGGTCCGAGTTTCGAGGAGGCTGCCGCTTCGGGTGTCCGCTTCGTCGCGGCCTTGGCG
This sequence comes from Streptomyces sp. NPDC086549, assembly GCF_044746205.1. Classification (NCBI taxonomy): domain Bacteria; kingdom Bacillati; phylum Actinomycetota; class Actinomycetes; order Kitasatosporales; family Streptomycetaceae; genus Streptomyces; species Streptomyces sp. NPDC086549. The sequence goes on from NZ_JBIVBS010000011.1 coordinate 302,193, forward strand.
ACGCTGTGGCGCAGGTCGCCCGCGCCTTGGGGGCGCGCGTGACGGACTCGTGTCCCTGCGACCTGCACACCAGGTCAGGCACTCCGGCGATGGCCTCCGGGCAGCCCATCTCAGGGACTGGGCCGACTGGCAAGCCAGGGGTAGCGGCCCGTGTCCTTGCCGACGTAGTCGGGATCCGAATAGATGAAGCAGCGCTGGATCTTCCAGTCGCGGATCTCGAACACGTCACACCAACGTCCGGCGCCCCACTCGGGCACTCCGGCGCGCCACGAACCGTCACGGTGCTCACCGGGGCTGGTGCCCTCACACACCACGACATCGCTTCCGGAAGAGATCCAGTTGAAGCCGGCGTAGTGATGCTCGATCAGCGTGATCGTGCTGGCAACATCGGCCAAGAATGCACCGATCTCTTCCTTTCCGGTGGCGAGACCCCACTTCGGGAAGTACACCTGGGCATCATCGGCGAACAGGTCCAGGACGCTGCCACCGTTGGATGTCACTCCGGCGCGATCGAATGCCTTGAGATATTCCAGGGCAACAGACTTGCGCTGCTCGTCAGTCATCGTCTGCTGTGTCAGAGCCATTGCTTTCCTGATCCTTCGTCACGCTCCGGTCGGTAGCCCAGCCCTTTCCGCCTTCGCTCTCTACATCTGCCGAGCTGTGGTGGCCCCTTGGCGCGACTCGATTCGGAACCACTGACTTGCTGTGCTCAAACCGCTCGCATGGCCGATTCGTTTTGAACCGCGATCTGAATCGCGTGAGTTGGCCGGTGGTGAAGCGTGGAGGAAGGGTCCCTTGGAACTTGTCCGGTCGATCTCTGGGCAACGGCGCGTGACACCCGTGAATCTCGTTGTCGAAGGTATCGCCGAGTGAGGCAGAAGAGCGGCATGGACACCGCCGTACTTGAACAGATGCTGGACGAGACCTTCGATCACGCTGTCGTGCACCACGGATACACCAACTACCAGGGCTTCGGCATAGTCGTGTGATGTCCGTTTTGTGATCACGTGAGTCCGAGGAGCCCGAGCGGTCCGCCTGGGTCGGGCGCGCTGAAGGCCAGCGTCTCCGACCTCTTCCCGCGCTCCGCTTCTGCGAGTACGGCGTCTCGTGGTTCAAGGCTCGGCACCGCTTCTCGACCTACCCAACGATCGGGCCCGAGGTCGCGCGCTTGTTGACCTCGGACGACGTCACCGTCGTTGAGGTCGACCGGCATGACCACAGGGCGCGACGTGATCGCGGTCCTGTCCGGCCGGGCCTTGGGCGTCCCGAAGACCCGCAACGGGATCGTGGAGGCCATCCGAACCCTGCGCGTGGCGCGCAGGTCGGCCGTCAAGACCCGCACCCAGACCACCAACCAGATCCGCAGCCTGATCGTCACCGCCCCGGCCGGAGTGCGGCCGGAGTGCGCGAGAAACCGCGCGGTTGACCATCGGCGAACTGGCCGACACTTCGTGATACTGAGGGTGAAGGGTGCCCGGCCTCGCCGACAGCAGGCTTGCTTCAACTGGCCAAAGTGCCTTGGTGAAAGTACATGCGCCAGCCTGTCTCCGTCAGGCGCCACAAGGAGGTCCGCCATGCCCGGCTCCCTTGAATGTCGGCGAAGTACGTCAGGTGAACGATCCCCGGAGCCAGGACGGTCCCTGACATCTCGCTGACCTTGACCGGCGACTCCGAGGACACCGTTCCGGCACTCGTCACCGTGAGGATCGAGTCCGCGCCCCACCAGCGACCAGACGCCCCGATCTCGGTGAACTCCGGATCCAAAAGCTCCGAAACGAGGGCCCGAGAGGCACGCACCTCAGGATCGAGAAGCCGCAACTCTCCTTCAATGGCCGCTTGCACCGCCCGCTCACTCTCATCGGTCATGCACGGACACTACGAAGGCCCGGCACCCAGGCGCAGCGAATAACTGCCAACTTCATTGCGAATCCCGGAAGCAGGAGTGTCACCGTTCTGACATGAGGCTGCCCTCCCATGGACGGTGGACTCGGCGGCGACTCCGGCCCCGGCATCAAGGTCGACGAACAGTTCGTTCCACCCCGCGTGCCGCTCCGCAGCGGTCGCCGGCTCGTGGGCGCCCGGGGTGCCGTTCGCGGTGGCCTCCATGAGCCCATGATCCACCGCGGCGGCGATGCTGCCCGGTGGCGGCGTTCATCCGCCGACGGCGACCCAGCCGTTTTCGAGGAGTTCGAAGGCGCGAGTGACGGCCTGGTGGGGATCTTCGTGTCCGCGGGCGGCGCGGGGGGCTTCGAGGGCGAAGTGGGCCAGGGCGGTGCAGGCGGAATCGTCCGCGGGCAGGCCGCAGTCCTCCGCGATCACTGCAGCCAGAGCTGCGGTGTGGCGCATCCACATGGCCTGGACGTAGTCGCGCAGGGCCGGAGTCCTGTTGATCAGGTCGAAGAAGGCCGTGAAGCGGGCGTCGCCGCTCGCAGCGGCCATGCGGTACTGCAGCGCGTGCTCACGCAGGGCCGCAGGGATCGACTGCCCCTCGGGGCGTTCGCGTACGGCGGCGAGCAGACGGGCCTCCTGATCCGCGTCCTCGTCGAAGACGAGGGCCTCCTTGACCGGGAAGTGCTTGAACAGCGTGGTGGTGGACACATCGGCGGCGTCCGCGATCTCCCGGATGCCGACGTCGTCGTAGCCGCGCTCGAGGAACAGGTGCAGCGCGGCGTCGGCGATGGCCTGGCGGGTGGCGGCCTTCTTGCGCTCACGGCGCCCCATCGGCGGCGCCGGGGTGGGGATGGTGTCGGGCATACCCATGAGTATACCGGTAGGTTGCACAACTTCAAAGGTGCATCGGTTGCACTTATTGAGTCGGTGTGCTCTTCTGGAGCAGCGGCCGCGGACCGCCCGCCTCCGCCCTACTTCCACGTTCCTCAAGCCCGAAAGGGGTGATCAGCCATGTCCGGGACCGCGTCCCTCCCTGCCGAGCGGGCCGTACCGAAAGACGTGCGCTGGGTGCTGCTCGGCGTGATGCTCGCGATGCTGCTGTCCATGCTCGACAACATGGTCGTGAGCACGGCAATGCCGACGATCGTCAGCGACCTGGGCGGCCTGGAGCACATTTCCTGGGTTGTCACCGCGTACACGCTGGTCACCGCCGTGACGACCCCGATCTGGGGCAAGCTGGGTGACCTGGTCGGACGCAAGCCCATGTACTTGGCGTCGATCGCCGTGTTCATCGTCGGCTCGGCATTGTGCGGCACCTCCCAGTCGATGACCGGGCTGATCGCCTTCCGCGTCGTGCAGGGCATCGGCGCGGGCGGCATCGGTGCGGGCGCCTTCGCTCTGATCGGCGCTCTCGTGCCGCCGCGTGAGCGCGGCAAGTACCAGGGCATGACCGCCTCGGTGATGGCGATCGGCACGATCGGCGGCCCGCTGCTGGGCGGGTTCGTCACCGGTCACTTCGACTGGCGCTGGGCTTTCTACCTCAATCTGCCGCTCGGCCTGGTGTCCCTGGTGTGGCTGTGGCTGATGCTGCACGTGCCGGCCAAGCGCATCAAGGCGACGATCGACTGGGCCGGCATCACCCTGCTGACCGCCTCCATCACCGCGATCGTGCTGGCCGCCACCTGGGCGGGCACCACCTACGCGTGGGGCTCGTGGCAGATCCTCGCGCTCGGTGCGGTGACCGCGATCGGGCTGGTCGCGTTCGTCGCCGTGGAGAAGCGGGTCAGCGAGCCGCTGCTGCCGCTGAGCGTGTTCACGAACCACCGCAACTATCCGCTCGCGATGGTGATGATCCTCGTCGCCGGTGTGGTCATGTTCGGTGCGGGCCTGTACCTGCCGCTGTTCCAGCAGACCGTGCAGGGCGCCTCCGCGACCAACTCGGGGCTGCTGATGCTGCCCATGATGATCCCCGTGGTGATCGCCTCGACCATCGCGGGCAAGGTCATGTCGGCCACCGGCAAGTACAAGATCTTCCCCGTCCTCGGCACCGTGTTCCTCACGGCCGGCCTGGGACTGCTGGTCACCATGGGCACCGGTACCTCGCAGCTGCTGACCAGCCTGTACATGGTCCTCGTCGGCATCGGCCTGGGCTTCACCATGCAGATGTCCGCCACCATCGCGCAGAACAGCGTGTCACTGCGCGACATGGGCGCCGCGATGAGCTCGGTCAACCTCTTCCGCACCCTGGGCGGATCCCTGGGCGTCGCGGTCTTCGGCTCGCTGTTCACCCGCACCGTCCAGCCGGCTCTGCCCGCCGGCGCCGAAACCGACCCCGACGCCCTGTATCACCTGCCCACCGGCGCGAAGGCCGCCTACCTGGACGCGGTCACGACCGGTACCAGCCACATCTTCCTGACCACCGCCTTCCTCGCCGCGCTCGCCTTCCTCGCCGCGCTCTTCGTCGTCGAAGTCCCGCTGAAGAAGGCCGGCCCGCCCGCACCGTCAGCCGACACCTCCAAGCACGCCCTCGCCTCCGCCGCCAACTGACCCGGCGTACGGCAACACAACACGCGCAACGCGAACGGAGCACCACCATGAACACCACCCCCACCCCGCGCATCGCCATCATCGGCGCCGGCCCCAGCGGCCTGACCTGCGCCCGCATCCTGCAGCAGCACGGCATCGCCGCCACCATCTACGACCACGAAGCCGGCCTCGACGCCCGCGACCAGGGCGGCACCCTGGATCTGCATGAGGACAACGGCCAGATCGCCCTGCGCGAAGCCGGACTGCTGGAGGACTTCTTCCGGCTCTCCCGTCCCGAAGGGCAGGAGACGCGTCAGATGGACCCGGCAGGCGCGGTCCTCTTCCACCACACCCCCGACGAAGGCGAACGCTTCAAGCCGGAGATCGACCGCGGTCAGCTGCGCGACCTCCTCCTGAACTCCCTCGAACCCGGCACCGTACGCTGGGGCCACACCCTGCGCTCCGTCGAAGGCCCCGCAACCGGCCCCCGGCAGCTGCACTTCACCAACGGCACTGTCGTCGAGGCCGACCTCGTCATCGGCGCCGACGGCGCCTGGTCCAAGGTCCGCCGCACCATCTCCGACGCCACCCCCCAGTACAGCGGCGTCAGCTTCCTCGAAGCCTGGTTCCACGACGTCGAGAACAAGCACCCCGAGATCGCCGAACTCGTCGGCCAGGGCAGCGCCGCGGCAGCCGACGGCGACCGCTGTCTGTTCGCCCAGCGCAACAGCGGCAATCACATTCGCGTCTACATCATCCAGCGCGTGCCCGCGGACTGGATCACCGCCGACGGCCTGACCATCCAGGACACCGACGGCATCCGAGCCCTCCTTCTGGATCGCTACCGCAACTGGTCACCGAGCCTGCGCCGACTGCTCGCCGACAACGACGGCCTCTATGTCGACCGCCCCATCTACGCCCTGCCGGTCCCGCACGCCTGGGAGCACAACCCCACGGTCACCCTGCTGGGCGATGCCGCCCACCTCATGCCGCCGCTTGGCGTCGGCGTCAACCTAGCCATGCTGGACGCCTGCGAACTCGCCCTCGCCATCGCGCACCACAACACCGTCGACGACGCCGTCCTCGCCTACGAGAAGACCATGCTGCCCCGCTCCGCCGAGATGCAGCAGCTCCTCGAGAACGGCGCCGAAGGACTACTCTCCACCGAACTGCCCGACTTCGCCACCGGCAAGGGCCACTGACGCCTTGTCGAGTGCAACGCGCTGGCCGCGATGACGCCTGTAGCGATCAGTAGCCCCGACCATGACGACTGCGTCGAGCTCCTGCACACGGCGCTCGACGCAGAGGTGGCGTTCTCGACGCCGCCAGCGAGTTCGATGAGCCCGAGACCGCCCCGTCAGAAGCGCGGGAGCACCTCGTTGATCTGCTTCGAGCTGAAACGCTGTTGATGGGTTCCCGTCAGCCTTTCGGCGCGAGCATTGTGCTGTCCAGGGGAAGGTCCCTCCTGGGGGCGGGTATGGAGGCGATGGTCAGCTTCCGCGGACGGGCCGACGAGGCCGAGAGCCACTCATGGAGTCAGTGGCGGCGCCGCGGGTACTGAGGAGACGTCCGGCCTGGTCCCGGACGCGCTCCGACCACGACCACCAACATGGGCGAGATCGGGAACGTGGAGACCACATCAATCAGGCTCGCAACCGTGAGCCCCAGCGCAATTGGGTACAGAGCCCGGAGCCGCCAAAGCCCCCGGTGGCCCGGGCCGTCGTGTGCGTGAATACTCTCTCGTTCGCCACCAACCGGGCCAGGGCGCTGCGTGAACTCGGCCACCTAGAGCGTATGTCAAAAGTGGCTGGCTGTGACTCTGTGGCCTGTGCTTCCATGCCGAAGTGAACATCGAGAACTCTGGAGTTGCCGTGGAAAGGCCAGGCCACTGGGTCCGGCGGAGGACTGATGGCGATGTCGAAACGTGCGTGCGGGTTCTGGAGGAAGTCCATCAATGTGACGGTTACCCGGTGAACTGGCCCGACCAGCCTGATGAATGGCTGTCGCACGCCTCGCAGTTGGGGGCCTGGGTCGCTGAACTCGGCGGCCGTCTCGTTGGACATGTCAGCTTGTCCCGCGGCGGTGAAGGAGATCTGGCCCCCGGTTTGTGGAGCGAGCGAAACGGGGCGAGTGAGGCCCTGACCGCAGTAGTCAGCCGGCTGTTCGTCGCCCCGCAGGCCAGGGGGCATGGGATCGGCGCACTGCTGATCGGCCAGGCCGCGGAGGAAGCACGACGTCGTGGACTGCATCCGGTGCTCGACGTGGTGGCATCTGATATTGCCGCGGCAGCCCTGTATGAGCGGCTGGGCTGGGAACTGATGGCCACGGTCGAGCAACGATGGAGCCCGTCTCAGATGGTGACGATTCACTGTTATGCGGCGGCATCGTGATGTGGCTGGTCACAGCCACTCGTTGATGACGGCGACGAGGACGGTCGCCTCGTAGCGGACCGCGAGCTTGTCGTACCTCGTGTCCACGGCGCGGTGCCTCTCAAGGCGACTGATGCCGCACTCGACCGCGTGCCGAGCCTTGTAGTCCTCCAGGTCGAACTTCGGTGGCCGGCCGCCGCGGGAGCCGCGGTTCTTGCGGTTCCGCGTCTGGTCGGCCTTGTCCGGAATGGTGCGCGGATGCCACGCCGCCGCAGGTAGGCGCGCTTGGTTCGGGAGGCATACGCCGAATAGGCACGTGGATTGGCCGTTTGGCGCGGTCGGCAGGGGCCGGAGCGAGACGTCCAGGACAGACGACAGTGGAGTCGATGTTGAGGTCCCAGGTGATCAGGTCCTTCGCGGCGGCCCGTGCCTGCAGGGCGATACAGATCCGATGCCAGGCGCCGTCCCGCTGCCAGCGGCGGAACAGGTCGTACACCCGGCCCCAAGGGCCGTACCCGGCGGACAAGTCTGCCCCGGGACACCGGCCTTGGTCGGAGCACATGTTCAGACGAAGGCCGCTTCCAGTACGGCGGATACCGGACCGAGTGATCAAGTTCGACGGACCATTCGACGCCAGATGTTAAAGATCAAGCTGGACGAGTAGTTCCGAACTCTGATCGGGTTGTTGATTCTGGTCCGAAGTGACCGCGAGGGTGTCCAAGTCTCTCCGTCCGATCACCGTGAAAGGAAGACTCACCATCGTGGGCACGGGCGGGGTCAGCCAAGAGCCGAGCTCGTAAGGTCAAGCACCAACCGGTTCCCCCAGTCATTGGTGAAGCCAGTGCTCGCGCCCTCGTCGTGCACTCCGACGAACGGGTTGGAGTGGAACATCACGGCGACCCACCGCAACGAGCGGTCGTCGTTGAGACGGGCCAGATAGCCGATGTTGCCCATCCCGCCGCCCCCGCCGGACATCCACCCTGATCCGTCCGGTAGCGGACTCTCGAAGTAGGCGTCCACCCCGTCGACGCCGTGCTCCTCAATGGCCTGGGCCACATCGAATGGTCCTCCGATACGGAACGGGACCGGCTGCCCAGCATCCGGGTGGTACGCCCCCGGACCCTCAACATGCAGCTCCAAACCAGTGTCGTCCGGCCGGTACAGCCCGTCACGAAACGGCATCTCCCCGACCTTCCACAGCTCTTCGACCATTCCCATAACTCATCCCACGGTCACTACTAAGCTTGTTCTATATCTTCGGCGGTCTAGGGCTGGGCAGGGTGGGCCCATGAAGGCGTCAAGCCCTTCGATGATCTTGCGGAGTTCGCGAGCTCCGCGAGGCGACATTGCTTGGATCACGCCGCCAAGTAGGGCACGGCCCTCAAGTGGGTTGCCGCAGCAGTACCAGTGCACGTTGCCGAACTCGTCGTCGTGCCAGAGCTCGCGTTCGGGGCGGTGGACGTAGTCCTTCCAGAGGCGCAACGCCGCGCTGGTGTCTCCCGGCCGGAGATAGTTCCGCGTGCGTTCAAGGCGAACGATCTCGGACAGTGCTCGTGGGGAGAGACGGTCGATGGTCGGCCTTGGGTCCTGTGACTGCTGTCGGTCCGGGATTCCGGCCCGGATGCGTCCTGGCCGTCTACGCGGCATGGACCTCTCGGTTGGTCGTCATGCCGTACATGGTGCCACGATCTCTAACGGTGTCTCGAACGGGTTCGCTCGCCCGGGGATTCGCCGGACGTGGGGGCGGCCTTCGTCTGATCATGTGCTCCGACCAAGGAGTGCACGTGACCACGACGAAGGCCGTGAGGGTGAGTCTGCTGCACCACGATGTCCGGCGGGAGGCATTCGCGGACGCGTCACGCTTGCGGAGAGAGTTCTACGAGTGCCCGACCGCCCGGCGTGATGAACTGGACGCGACCGCGGTCACCGCCGCCCAGCCGAGGGCTGTGACCGAGCGGCTCGTCGCGGCCCGCCAGTGGACGCCCGGAGACCCGGGCATCACGATCGTCATGGACGCCGGCTACGACGTCACGCGGTGCTCGCCGACCGCGGCTATCCCGGGGTGGACCTGTGGCGGGACTGGGCGGCCTCGGGCGCCGAGCTGTTGAAGAGGCTGGCGGGCAGCCGTTACAGCCTTGTTCCCGACGAGGTGCTGGCGGACGGGTCCTGGCTGACGACCATCTACGGGTACACCGACCGGCGGCGGGAACACGGCATCCAGGTCCGCGTCGTGGGCTACCAACTCGCGGTGGGCGGCGAGGAGTACACGCTGCTGACCACGCTGACCGACCACCAGCGGCACCCGGGCAGCGAACTCGCAGCCCTCTACACCGAACGCTGGGAGATCGAATCCACATTCAAGGAGCTCAAGGCCCAGCAGATCGGTGCCGGACAAGTACTGGCCAGCAAGACACCTGACGGAGTCTTCCAGCAGATCTGGGGCCACCTGCTCGTCCACTACGCACTACGCGTGCACATGCTCCAGGCCGCCCGCGCCAACGCCGAGAACCTCGACCCGGATCGCCTGTCATTCCTGACCTGCCTACGAGCCGCCCGCCGCATCACGATGATGCCGCCGGCGGACTTTCCCCCCTCAGCCTGACAGCGCTCTCGCCTTCGTCCTCGGCGAGCTCCTGGCCAACATCAACCCGCCGAGACGACCGCGCTCCAACCCGAGAACCGTGAAGCGGATCATCTCTCGCTACCTCATCAAAAAGCCCGGCCACCACGAAATGACAGCCCCACCCCGCACCCCCACGCTCGTCCCACCAACCCCTTAAACTAACGGTATTGGACCCGGAGCACACCTTCCGATTCGGAAAGCAGACCCTCGGCCGGACCACCCCGAAAATCCGTACTCCCCAGGCAGCGGACGGCTGGACCTGACTCCTGTTCGTCGCCCACACCCGGCTCCACCTCGCCCGACCCCTCGCCGCCGACCTCCGCCGCCCCTGGGAGAAGCCGGCCAAGCCCGAACTCCTCACCCCCGCGTCGGCAAAGCCGTCAAACGCCCCGAGACCGTCAAGGCCATCGGCAGACCCGGCAGATCCTGGCAGGGTGTCACCTGGAGATGCGGGCTTCGATGCCGTCGAGCAGGAAGTCGAGGCCGATCCGGAATGTGTGGTCGTCGTCCAGGTGGGCGGCATCGCGCACCACCGTGGCCAGCGCGGGGAATCGGCCAGTGGCGAAGGTTCGCTCCAGATAGGGTCCGAGCGAGGACTGCCAACGCCTCTCGTCCATCCCGGTGGCCCGCTCGGCACGCCGCTCGGCGATCTCCCGACGCACCGCACCGATCACGTACGCCTTGACTGCGGCGACCACCGGCATGATGGCGTCCACGTCGACGTCGCCCAGTGCGGCCACCACGGTCTCCCCACTGGCCAGCGCGTGCGGCCCGAGCTGGGGTCGGCCACCCAGTAGATCAGCGAGCCATTCGTGCTCATGAGCGGCGTGCCGAGTGGCTTCGGCAAGAGACCGGAGCACCTCCCGCCAGCCGTCTCCGACCGGCCGGATCTCGGCGTAGGCGGCGTCGACCATCAGGTCGAGCAACTCCTCCTTGCTGGCGATGTAGCTGTACAGCCGCATCGGACGGACGTCCAGCACGGTGGCGACCTTGCGCAGCGACACCGCATCCAGGCCGTCCGCGTCCGCCAGTTGGATCGCCGCTCGCACGATCCGTTCCCGGCTCAACGGGGCCGGCACGGGTCGATTCGGAGGCTCCGGCCTCTCCCACACCAACATGCCGCTAACAATACACCGCATCGAGCGATACAGTGTATCGGTCAGTACGGCGTATCAAGGGAGAGGCAACCATGACCATCGCCATCGTCGGAGCCGGCCTCGGCGGCCTGGCTCTCGCCCGTGTGCTGCACGTGAACGGCATAGATTCCGTCGTGTACGAACGCGAACCGTCACGCGATGCGCGCGATCAGGGCGGCATGCTCGACATCCACTCCGGCCAGCGGGCCCTGTGCGAGGCCGGTCTGATCGACCAGTTCCACGCGATTGCCCGTGGTGAAGGCCAGGACATGCGTCTTCTCGAGCCGGATGGCACCCTGCTGCTCCAGGAGGACACGCCCGACGACGCCCCGCTTGAGCGACCCGAGGTCGACCGCGCCGATCTTCGCAACCTGCTGCTGGATTCCCTCCCCGAAGACGTGGTGCGCTGGGGGCACACGTTCAAATCCGCCGACAACGGCCTGCTGCACTTCGCCGACGGCACCAGTGAGACGTATGACCTGCTGGTCGGCGCGGACGGCGCACAGTCCCGGGTCCGCGCGCTGCTCACCGACGCCCGCCCGGTGCATATCGGCCAGAACGTCGTCGAGGTCGGCATTCCCGACATCGATCGCACGCACCCCGACCTCGCGGCGATGGTCGGGCGCGGCACCTACTGGGTGCTCGGCAACGGACTGTCCCTGGCCGCGCAGCGCAACGGCGACGGCCGCGTTCGCATCGGCCTCAGCTTCTACAACACCGCCGAGGACTGGTTCACTACCAGCGGGATCCCGTTCGACGACCCGGCCGCCGCCCGGGCGCGGCTGATCGACCTGCTCCCCGGCTGGGACTCACGGTTCACCGCGCTGATCGCGGCCTGCGACGACACGGTCGTGCCGCGGTCGATCTCCACTCTCCCGGTCGGCCTGACCTGGCCGTCGACGCCAGGCGTCACGCTGCTCGGCGATGCCGCGCACCTGATGCCGCCGGTGGGAGAGGGTGCCAACATGGCACTGCTCGACGGCGCCCTGCTCGGTCTCGCGCTGGCCGCGCACCCGGACGACTTTCCCTCCGCCGTCAAAGAATACGAACGCGAGATGTTCGAACGCACCAGCGCTGCCGCCCGGATGTGCGCGGACATGAAGGCATTGCTGGCGTCGCCGGACGCAGCCCAGAAAATGCTCGCATTCTTCCAACCTGGCTGAAGGAACCGCTGCGATGCCCATCGCTGCGAGAGAGGGTGGGGAGTTTCGCAGCTGCCACCCGCAAGGGTGAGCGCGCTTAATGGCAGGTCTCAGTGCCGCTACACAAGTGCTGCTGATGTGAAATCAGCTCTGAGGCTATGCAGTGAAATCTGAGACCCTACATCGAGTAGGCGGCGTGGAGGGACGCCATGATGGGCTGGCCGTTGGCGTTCTGGCAGCGCACCGCCGCACAGTTGACGGCGGCATCCAGCACGCCGTGCGCGATTCCGAACGCCGGCGCGCCCGCTAGGAGCGATGCCAGGCAACGTCGCAGCCGCCCTCAACAACCCCGACCAACTCGACGAAGCAGCCGGAATGATGTCCGGCCAGCAAGGCGGCGCCGCCCGCGCCCCTCACAGGCCTCCAGGACGAGACCGAGGCAGCGGACGAACTCTTCGAGTTCGAGCTCGGTAGCCAGTCGAACCCGCCGACTTCCTTGAGGTCGGGCCGTCCCGGTGCTGTGATGAGGGATTTGTGAAGCCCGGCGCCTCGGGGCTGATCACGCCGTCGCGCAAGAACTCGAACACGCTGGGGGTGCGGGCTGGTTTCGGTTCCCTGCCCCGGTCACGAGCAGTCGAACCAGTGCCCGATGGGGCGGTCGGGGCAGGCGCGGCATTCGAAGATGTACACGCCTCCGGCGTCGCCGAGGCACAGGCCCGCGGGGTTGTCCGCGGCTTCGGCCCAACCGCTGTCGGTCCGGTCCTCTACCGGCAGCCACGTACGCCAGGACTCTCCGTCGAACTCCCAGCTCGCGACGGTCAAAAGGTGCTCCATGCGCCCGCCGCATGCTTCACACTCGGGCCAGCACGGTTCCTGTGTCCAGCCGGGGTAGCCACCCAGCTTGATCCCAGGTGCGTCGGCCAAGTGGTACCAGTAGTCCAGGCCGGTCGTGGCATGCAGCTCCTCGAAGCGTTGCCGCAGCGCGTCACGCATGTCGTAGGGAAGATCATGGCTCGGGTACTCGGTCACCAGCTCCGGGTGGACCACGCACGGGTTCGGATACCAGTCCGGGGGCAGCCCTTCCACCGGCGCCGGTGTGGGCAGCATGTCGCCGATCGCACGAGAGTCCCTCCAGTGCACCTGAGGCAAGGGGTAGCAGAACTCGCCGTGCGCGTAAGGGCACCACAGCACCTGAAGCAAGTCGGTCCCTTCGGGGAACGGGATGCCTGGGGCGTCGGTCTGGTTTACCTGTATGACGGGGACCATGGGCACGGCGGCCTGGAGTTCGTTCACGGTGTCGGGGTCGTAGTGCTCCTCCGCGCAGACAGGCCATGGCTCTGCCGCAGGCCACAACAGTGGTCCTCCAACGGAACTGTCGTGGCTGGAAGGGGAGCCGGCGCGCGGGTGCAGGCGAACGGCCTCACGGCGGAAGGGAATCAGCTCAGGGAAGAGCTTCTCCACGTTCACCGGGCGGACGGGAGTACGACGGGTCATGTACCGGACTCTAGGACCAGGCTATGACAGCCAACCCTATCGGCCCCGCGATCCCCGTTCCCGACTTTCCCCGTCACCACGGCCAAGCGCCCGACTGATCGTTTCAGAATGAAGTGCTTGGCCAGACGGTCATGCACTGCGAGGATGCGATTCCGACCGGGTGGTGGAGGGCGGGAGCACCTCATGACGCAGTGGCGGCTCTTGCGAGGGGACGTCCTGGTCGGTGAGCTCAGTGAGTACGGCTGCGATCAGCCGTTCTTCCTGGCCCGCTTCACCCCGGGGCCAGGATGGGAGAGCGTGAGGGCGTTGTTCGAGGGATGGGCGGCCCTCACAGGCCCGGACCCGGACGGATCTCGGACTGCTGCTGTGCTCAAGCCGTTGCAGGACTTGGAGCTCAGACTGGCTCCGGTTGACGGCCAGCAGCCTTCGTTGCAGGTCCTCAAGAACTGCATCCTGCGTATCAACGGGTCCGAGGCTCGCCTCCGCTACTGACGCGGAGCCGTTTGAACTGGTACAGCCAGGCTAAGGTGCGCTCGACCACCCACCGCGCCTTGCCCACCCCGGATCCGCGGGCGACACCGCGCCGGGCGATCACCGGCTTGATGCCGCGTCTCCACAGCAGGCAGCGGCATTTGTCGATGTCGTAGCCCCGGTCTGCGTACAGACGCCGACGTTTGTGGGGGCGCCGTCCTCGAAGCCCCCGGATCGGTGGAATCGCGTCCAGCAGGGGCAGGAGTTGTGTGACGCCGTGACGGTACCGCCGGCAAGCGTGGCGGCGAGCGGAGACCCATGGCGGTCGAAGTCGCGCAGTCGTCCAGGTCCTTTTCGTTATCGGTGCTGGTCAGCTTGCGCGAAGAAGCGAATCAGCTCCTTTGAGAGGAACTCTGGCTTCTCATCGGGGATCCAGTGCCCGCAGTTTTCGATGACGCCGCCGGACACGTTCTCCGCCACGAGACGCATGGACCCGATGGGGACGCTCCCCATCGAGTCGCTGCCACCGTAGGCGAGGACGGGGATAGTGAGCTTGTGCTTCGCCCATTCCCGGTTCTGGTCACCGCTCTCGGGGAACGCTCGATAGTACTCGAAGCCGGCCCGCATGCCGCCCAGCGATGAGTAGCATCTGACGCCAGGTCGGAGCGTTTGACGGTCTCGCGGGAGCGGCCGCATTCCACCGGGGTGGAGTCCACGACCCATACGTCGTCGCTCCACACCGAGGTGGTGGTGGCCAGGATCCGGTTGACGCTTCGCATCAGACCGGCGGCCTTGCGCAGCCGCTTGTTGTAGCCGGGCTGCTGGGGCAGGTAGGGGAAGAGGTGGCGCAGGTGGGCACGGGCATGGCGGAGCCATTTGGCCTCGGAGGTGTAGCCGAGTATGGCCTGCATCGTGGCGAGGGTGACCAGTTCGGCATCGCTCAGGCGGGGCGCAATGCCGACCGGCGGGCGCCACGGCGCCAGGTCGGGATGCTCTTTCAGGATGTCGTCGGTCGTCGCATAGAGTGCTGTCGCGAGGGTGTCCACGTCGTTCGCCATAAGACGATCTTGGACACCCTCGTTCTCGTCTCCGCAGGCACCCCTTGGACCACACCACCAGGAGGAACCAGTGTCATACCCGCACCTGCTCACCCCCGAGGAGAAGCTCGCCGACGCGAAGAAGCTGTTGAGCCTCCCGCGTATCGTCGTGATCTGCGGCTCCACCCGCTTCATGACCGAGATGAACGAGGCCGATCTACGGGAGACCAAAGCCGGAAAGATCGTCGTCAAACCGGGCTGTGACATGAAGTCGCCGCACGGACTTTGGTCCGATCCTGTCGAGGCCGAGGCGCTGAAGGTTCGACTCGACGATCTGCACCGGGCGAAGATCCGGCTCGCTGATGAGGTGCTCGTAGTCGGCGACTACATCGGAGACAGCACCCGAGCCGAAATCGCCTACGCCCGGTCGCTGGGCAAGCCCGTGCGGTTCACGCACCCCGAAGTCGACCCTGACGCCTGACCGCCCGCTGCCACCTCGACAACCAGGGCCGGCAGCCCGCCGCCTGACCGTCTCGCGGTGGCTTCGGCCGCCGCCCACCCCACACCCTCCGCAGGCATCCCTTGGAATTGATCATCCAGGGACCAGAGCACTCGTGCAGGTGACGGTGGCCGGCAGGTGTCACCGGAGGTCGGGTGAGACCTGGCGTCGGGAGAGAGTCAGCCTGCGGCGCTCTCGGTCGATCTCGATGACGACGACAGTGACCCTGTCGCCGACCTGGACGACGTCCTCCGGAGTTTCCACAGGCGTCCAGGTGAGCTCTCGCAGATGGATCAGTCCCTCAATGCCGTCGGCGACCCGAACGAAGACACCGAACGGGATCACTTTGGTGATCTGCCCATGCAGCGTCTGGCCCACCGTAATGCCTTCGACGAACACCTCGAAGGGGTCCGGCTGCATCGCTCTCAAGGACAGCCTGGCCTCACCGTTCCATGTGTCGAACTGGAGAAACTCGCATGAGACGCGCTGTCCGACCTGGACGACGTCCGACACCGCTTCAGCGTGCCGCCAGGACAACTCTGGGATCGTGATGAACCCGACGCCGGGGAAGACTGGGTGGTCAGGGCCGTTGTCCAGCGACACGAACACACCGAACCGCTCGATCGCCGCGACTGTGCCGGAAAGGATCTCGCCGCGCTGACGTGACTTCAAGAACTCCCAGAGTTCCGGATTCTCGGTGGCAGTCATTGCCAGCCGGACCCGGCCCTCATCCAGATCAACAGCGATCACCTCGGCAGTGATCCGCTGACCGACCTTCACAGCCGCAGCCATGTTCCAACGCCAGGAGACGTCCAGAGGCCAGACCGTCCCCAGCGGGTACGCGGAGAATCCGTCCAGGGTCACTGCCACCCCCTGAGGCCGTGCGACTTCTGCGACCGTCCCGCTGCAGAGGTCACCAACGTGGATCCCTGCCAGGAATACCCGGCCGGCCTGATCGTCTGATGCCGCCCCCATGACGTCAGCCTCTCATGAAGAGCGGTGAGCCGACCCTCAGGTTGTGCGGTCAGGCAGCCGCCTTGAGTGGGCGTCCGCCCCGGCTGGGACGCTCCCGGGGCGGGCTGACAACCGAGCTCCACCTGGCGGTCGAGCAGCGCGACGCCTGCGGATACGTCGCCCGGCGCGGCGCCGGACTGGCCGAAGCCGAGGGCCACGCACTTCGCCTTGCGGCAGTCGACGTTTCCGGCCACCGATCCCGATGCCTTGGCGCGGGCGGCGCGCGGCGATGTGTGCCCGTAGGTGGTGACCGTCAGGGCCAGAGTCAGCGCGACAGCCAGGACTGCGGCCACCGCCATAGCGACGGCGACGACGACGACGAATATGCGTGAGCGTCTTGAGCGCGTATGGAATGGAGGGGTCATGCGCAACCTTTCCTCGGATGGAGTTCCGGGGTTATCGCGTACGGGCGGGAGTCGGCTTCGCGGCTGGGGCCTGAAACTGCATGTCGAGCGTCAGGCGATGTCTCAGCAGGCGTCCGAGCCGACGCTCCACCGTTGTGTGGATGAGCAGGGACAGCCCCAGCATGCAGACGACGGACACCGCCATCGAAGGCAGCGGACCCAGCCTGGGAAAGACCCGGATCAAGCCTTTGGCCAGGGGAATTCCGATGCTTTGGTGGACGAGGTAGAAGGGGTAGGTGAGTGCCCCGGCGGTGACCAGCCAACGCCGTCGCAGCCTTGTCAGCGGTCCGACGCCGGTCAGTGCCAGCAGCCCGAGACACAGCGTGAGTACGGCCGCGCAGACGGCCCAGGAGGGCCGGCTCTCGCCGGGAGGTACGGCGGCGTGGTCGGCCACCCGGAGTTCGAGCACGGTGAGTTCGTAGCACCAGGCGAAGCCCAGCAGCAGCCACAGCAGGAGGCTCTGCCCGAACCTGTGCATGAGGTAGAGGACGATTCCGGCGACGAAGAGGCCGGTGTACCGGGGCAGTACGAATTCGGCGAGCAGGGGTGAGTGGAGTTCGAGGGCGATGACACCGGCCAGGAGCCAGGCTCCGCAAAAGATCACCACTCGCCGGTACGACAGCCCGAAGACGAGCAGCACGGCCATCAGCAGGTAGAAGCGGGCCTCCACCCAGAGCGTCCAGCCGACTCCGTCGACCAGTTCGAGCCCCAGTGGTCCCGGAGCCATCGTCAGGTTTCCCAGGACGGTGCGGGAGTCGATTCGGGTGGCGGCGGGCCCGCGGCCCATCCGCGAGACCACGACGAGCGCGACGGCCAGGAGTATGGCGCACCAGTAGGCCGGGAAGAGCCGTGCGATGCGGGAGACGGTGAACTGTCCGGGAGTCCGCCCCCAGCAGCTCATGCAGATGACGAAGCCGCTGATGGCGAAGAAGAACTCGACACCGAGCCAGCCGTAGCGGCTGATCTCGTGCAGAAACGGCGCTAGATTCCGGAGTTCGGTCTTCCCCCAGAAGTGCTGGGTGGGTGTCCCGACGAAGTGGTACGCGGCCACCATCATCGCTGCCACCAGGCGAAGCCCGTCCATCGCGGCCAGGCGCGCCGGCCCGCTCCGGGGACTGGGAGACGGCATGTCGGAGACCATCTCAGGCGGTGGGCAGAGGGGAGCGGTTGACACGTATCTTCGACTGGCCGTGCGGGCGCGCCTCCCAGTCCTCCATGAACCGCGCGTGCAGACCGTGCCGCCGCGCCAGGGCCAGGAGGGTCTCGGTGCGGTAGTAGAAGTCCTCGTGCAGCACCTGGTGTTCGGTGCCCTCGGTGCGGTCGAAGGTGAAGTCGAAGAAGCCGGTGTCGGTCAGCACGCGGCCGACGTGCGCAAGGCACTGGTCGATGACGTCCAGAGGCGAGTGGGAGAAGACGCTGTGCGCGTGGACGACGTCGAAGTGGTCGTCGGGCAGGAAGTCCAGGGTGAGGTCGCCGGTGATGGTCAGATGCGGCAGCTTGTCCTGGACGCGGCGCTCGACGAGGGTCTTCTTGGCGGCCATCAGGATGTCGGGCGAGATGTCGATGCCGTAGTAGTTGCCGGTGTCGAGGTGGCTGATGAAGCGCCAGCCGCCGCGCAGGTTGCCGCAGCCGATGTCGAGCATGCGGTGGTCGGGGCGCAGCCCGTGTTCGACGAGGTAGTCGAACTGCATCTGCCCGAGCGCCAGCCAGCGGTCGTGGGTCTGGCTGCCGACGGCGGCCTCCGGGTTGCGGCGGGTGTCCGAGGCCATCACAGCGCGGTAGTAGCCGACGTGGTCGGGGTGCTTGAGGCGCAGCCATGCGTCCCGGCCGGCCCGGCGCAGGTACGGGACGACGCGGCCGGGGTGGCGCAGGGCGTAACCGGTCTTGTGGGTGAGGGCGGCGCGGTTGTTGCGCAGTTTCTTCGGTGACGTGGCGTCGGCGGGCATGGCGAAGCGACCTCCGTGCAGTAGCAGTAGGTGATCCCGGTGCGGGAAAGACATGAAGAGGTGGAGCGGATGGCCCCGATACGGCCGCCGCGATCAGACGCGGCGCCGCAGGAGCAGCACGGCGGCGACCGTGAGCAGCACGGCGAGGCCGCCGAGGACCGCGGTGTCGGTCCACTGGAAGGTCCAGTAGTCACCGGCCGGGTTGGCCTCGTAGAAGCGGGCCACGTACCCGTGCGCCGCCATGCATTCCTTGAGCTGGGCGCCTGACGGGAAGGGGCATTTCAGCACGTCGTCGTGGCGGCCGGAGGCGGTGATCAGGCCGTAGGTGCCGGTCGACCACTTCTCTCCCATCAGCGGTTTGGGGATGCTGCCGGTGCTGACGTAGGTGTGCGGCGGGACCAGCAGCCGGGTCCGGTGCGTCCACTCCAGCAAAAGCGTCATCACCCCCGTCACCAGCAGGGTCAGGCCCATCGCCGCCAGGACCCGGCGGGCCAGCAGGCCCAGCAGGGTGCCGGCCGCCAGGCCGAACAAGGCGGCCGCGACGACGCGGGGGCCCGAGCCGCTCAGGGCCGTGCCGTCGTACCAGAACAGGCCGTAGCTCCGGTCGGCGGCCGGTCGCCACCACCAGGCGAAGACTCCCGCGAGCAGGCCGGAGAGGGCGATCGTGGTCGCCGCGGCCAGGGCGAATCGGGAGGCGAACCACTGACCCCGGCTCACGCCCTGGGCGAGGATCATGCGGTGGGTGCCCAGCTCCCGGTCGCGGCCCAGCAGCGGGGCGCCCCAGAAGACGCCGATCAGGACGGGCAGGGCGATGTTCAGCGCCCCGAGGTACTTCAGCGGCTCGACGTCGAGCAGCAGGGGCAGGCCGGTGTCGGACCGTGTGCAGTACAGCGGCCCTGTGGCGCAGTGGTCGAACAGTCCGCTGTGCAGGGCGTCCAGCATGCCCGAGCGGTAGTACGCGGCGATCGCAGCGGCGACGACCAGCGCGGCCGCGCCGATGCCGGCCGACACGCGTTGCTGGCGCCATGCGAGCCAGAGGGAGCCCTTCACGCCGCCGCCTCCGTGCTCTCGGCGAGAGCGGTGGCGGGGTGCCCCGGCTCACCGGCCTGGAGATAGCCGATCAGGACGTCCTCCAGTCCGGGCCGTTCGACGTGCCAGTCGCCGCGCAGCGGTCCGTGCTGCCGTATCAGGGCGGTCAGCTGTCTGCCGGCGGTGCGGCGCTGCACGACTGTGTGCTGTCCGGCCAGGGTGTCGGCCTGGCCGGCGGGTCCGGTCAGTACGGCATGGCTCCCGCGCAGTGCCTCGGCGTCCTCGCTCAGCTCGACGCTGCCGTCCCGCAGTACCAGCACCCAGTCGCAGGTCTCCTCGAGTTCGGGCAGGACATGAGAGGAGAGAACGATGCTCATGCCGCGCTCCGCGGCCTCGGCCATCAACTCCGCCATGATCTCGCCTCGTGCCACGGGGTCGAGGTCGGCCAACGGCTCGTCCAGCAGCAGGAGTTCGGGGCGCTTGCCCAGCGCCAGGGCGAGCGCGACGCGAGTGCGCCGCCCGGGGGACAGCTCGCCGACGCGCGCGTGCAGCGGAATGCCGCCCTCGCGCACGATCCGCTCGGCGGTCGCCCGGTCCCACGAGGAGTTCAGCTTCTCGCCCATCAGCAGGGTGTCCGCCACGGTGACGCGCGGGTAGAGCGGCTTGTCCTGGGTGAGCAGCGCGACGCGGGCGCGGGCCTCGGACGTGCCGGGTACGGTGCCCAGCACACGAAGTTCCCCGGAGCCGGGCCGCAGCAGGCCGCCGGCCAGGTGCAGCAGGGTGCTCTTGCCGGCGCCGTTGCGTCCGACGAGGGCGGTGATACGACCGCCGGGCACGGTGAACTCGCAGTCCCGCAGGGCCCAGCCGCCCCGCCTCCGGTACCGGAATCCCAGTCCCGTGGCGCACAGTGCGGCCGACGCGTCAGGCCAGGTCATGCGTCCTCCTCCTTTCGTCCCCGGTGGCCCGGGGTCTTGCTGTCGTGCTCGTTGTCGTAGGCGTCCAGTGCGGCTGTGACCAGGGCGAGGACATCGGCCCGCTCCAGCCCCGCGGCCCGCGCGCGGGCCACCCAGTCGGTGAGCTCCCGACGCAGCGGGGAGTCGTCCTCCGCGCCGGGCCGGGCGAGCGACCGCGTCACGAAGGTCCCGAGGCCACGGCGCAGTTCGACCAGACCGGCCTGCTCCATGTCGCGGTAGGCCCGCAGCACGGTGTTGGGGTTGATGGCGGTCGCCGC
Organism: Streptomyces sp. NPDC086549; assembly: GCF_044746205.1. Lineage (NCBI taxonomy): Bacteria > Bacillati > Actinomycetota > Actinomycetes > Kitasatosporales > Streptomycetaceae > Streptomyces > Streptomyces sp. NPDC086549. Next base: position 323,004 of record NZ_JBIVBS010000011.1, read on the forward strand.
CACCACCTCCCTGGCCGTGGGCAGCTTGTCCCCGACCTGCAAGGTGCCCATCCGGAGAGCCCGTTCGGTCTGCTCGACGATCTGCACGTAGGCCGGTACGCCGCTGCCACGGTCGATCCGGTAGTCGATCACGTCGCCTTCCTCGGTTCCACCATGCTTGTATTAATGAATTAATGGAAGCATGGTGGATGTCCGGCGGCGATGTCAAACGCCGAAGGGCACCACCCGCCGACCACAGACCGGGCGCGAAACGCTCATGGCCAAGGGGCCGTCAAGCGATCACGCTGACGCGTAGCTCGCGGAACAGATCCTGCGCCCGCTCCACGTCCCTCGGCGTGCGAAGCTGCGCCTCCAGGTCACCCGTCCCGTGGTGGCCGAGACCGGACACGTCCCGGGTTAAACCCCGGAACGAGGTCGACGTGCTTCGGGTCGGCCTTCAGGCAGACCAGGAGCTTGCTCCGCTGCGGCGGACAGACGCACGCGAAATTCCGCAGACGCTGATACGCCCGGTACTGCTCGCGCTCGACGCGGTTCACACCGTCTCCTCGACCGAGCAACGCTTCCTCGACCGCGGCTGCCGAAGAGGCGGTAGCGGACCAGGTCGATCGACCACCGGTGCTCACGCTCGGCGTGCACGTCGTGGCACGTGAAGTCGCCGGCAATACAGATCAGTCGCAGTCCGCTCCACAGCACCTGGGACGCGGCCGTGGCCCCAAGCCGGTCGCGGACCAGGCGCTCGAACTCGGCCCGGTGGTCCATCAACCACGACAGGTAGAACAAGCCCTGCTTGATGACGCCGGCTTCGACGCCCTGCTTGTACTCGACGATGACCGGCACCCCGTTCTCGTCCAGCCCGAGCGAGTCGATCCGACCCCCGGGGGGGATCGGCCCGGTGCCGTACTCACTCGCCAGGAACCGGACGCCCAACAGCGTCTCCATATGCGCCTCGACGAGGCCCTGCACATCTGCCTCGACCTCAGCCAGGACGCGGCGTGACCTCGGTCGTACCGCTATTCGTCCTATTCGCGCGGAACAGCTTCGGGCCCGACACCTTCCCCTCCGCGGCTCGAAGAGCGCCAACGCCGCCGCGCCGCGTCGGGTCGGGATTGTTTCCGCGAGGGGCTTCGAGACGTGAAAGAAGCGTGAGAGCTACGTCCGGGCCACCGAAAGACACCCGCGTCCCATGGTTCCCAGGGATCACCAGATCCGTAGCGTCATCGAACAAGTCATACGGTCAGTGCAGGCCAGAACCGCCGGGGCGCGCGCAAGGTCCGGCGCTATTGGCGGCGTTCGGCCCACTGCGCGGCTCACGGGGGAACACGGGTAAGCAGCCGGCCGGTCACAAGCGCAACACGCAGCAGGTGTGGGGCAGCCACTCGATCCGCTCGGTTCGGTGTTCGGTTCAGCCGCGGCGGTCAGTGGCTGCCCCGTCAGAGCGCCGTAGGTACCCGTTTCGGCGGGACGCCGACGGGTGGCACAAGAAGGTGTGTTTCAGACCTGCTCTGCCGCTGAGCCGGCACGATAGGGCACCGCGAGGGAGCCGCCCAGCACCATCGAACACCTCGGTCTCGTGATCACGATGGGGTATGTACCGGACACGAACACTGCGGCCTCCCTGGTCCGGCCGTCCACCCGCCGACGTAGTCAGGGCCGCGCCGGCGCACCCGGCGGCCGGCCAGCTTCCGCGACGGCCGTCATTCCGGAGCAACCACCAGGAGGGCACGGCAGGATGCCGCGCCCTCCTGGTGGTGGGTTGCCGCTTGGTCCCGGGGTGGGGTAGTCAGTATCGGGCGCCGACGGGGGCGGGAATGGCGTCGAGGTCGGTGAGGTCGGTCGGGGAGAGGCTGATGTCTGCGCCGCCTGCGTTGTCGGCGAGGTACTTGGGGGTCTTGGTGCCGGGGATGGGGACGACGTGCCGGCCCTGGGCGGCGAGCCAGGCGAGGGCGACCTGTGCGGGGGTGGCGCCGATCCGGTCGGCGACGGCGCGGACCTTTGCCGCGATGTCGAGGTTGGCTTGGAGGTTGTCCTGCTGGAAGCGCGGCAGCCGGCGCCGCTGGTCGTTGTGCGGCAGTTCGTCGAAGGAGCTGAAGCGGCCGAGGAGCAACCCGCGGCCCAGCGGCGAGTACGGCAGCAGGCCGATGCCGTGCTCCTCGCAGTAGGGCAGGACCTCTGCCTGGACGTCGCGGGTCCACAGGGAGAACTCGGACTGCACGGTGGTGACCGGGTGGATGGCCTGGGCGCGCCGGATCTGCTCGACGCCGACCTCGGACAGACCCACGTAACGGGCCTTGCCGGCGGTGACGGCCTCGGCCAGGGCGCCCCAGGTCTCCTCGATCGGGACCTCGGGGTCGACGCGGTGGAGCTGGTAGAGGTCGATGTGGTCGGTGCGCAGGCGGCGCAGGCTGGCGTCGATGGCGGCGCGGACATGTTCGGGCCGGCCGTTGGGCCTGACCAGTGGGGCACCGCCGGGGCCGCCGGTGGGGTCGATGCACTCCATGCCCACCTTGGTGGCGATCACAGCGCGGTCGCGTCGGTCGGCCAGGGCCCGGCCGACGAGTTCCTCGTTGGTGTAGGGGCCGTAGACGTCGGCGGCGTCGATCAACGTCATGCCCAGGTCGAGGGCCTGGTGGATGACGGAGACGGAGGTGGCTTCGTCGCGTGGGCTGGCCATGTCGTAGGCGAAGCTCATCCCCATGGCGCCCAGGCCGATGACACCGACTTCCGGTCCGTGGGTGCCCAGGGTGGTGTTGCGCATGCTGTGTCCTGCCTTCGTACCGGAACGGAGGGCCGCTGGATCACAGCCCATGAACGGAAAGCCGCTGGACCGACGATCCCCTGCGGCCTGTCCACCGTCGCGCTCCCCGGCGTCCTGTGGCAGGCCGGAGGGTACCGGGGAGTGACGTTCCAGGGAGTAACACGGCCCCCGTGGGCACCTCGGGACGGTTACCGCAACTGGCACACTGGCTGCATGAGCTCTGACCAGCGCAGCAACGACCTGGCGGGGTTTCTGCGTGCCCGCCGTACCCAGGTCACCCCCGGGATACACCTTGATGTTCGCCGCACTGCTGCTGTCGGCCGGGGCGGTGACCGACAAGGTCGGCGCGCGTCGCGCGTTCGGCGCGGGGCTGGCCGTGTTCGTGGCCGCGTCGGCGGTCTGCGGCCTGGCGCCGAACCTGGGGATGCTGGTCGCCGCCCGACTGGTCCAGGGCGCTGGTGCGGCGGTGGTCGTGCCGGCCTCGCTGGCGCTGATCCGCGAGGCGTACCCGGACTCCGTTCGTCGAGCCCGGGCGGTCTCGTTCTGGGCGATGAGTGGATCGGTGGGTGCCGCCGCCGGACCGGTGGCGGGAGGCCTGCTGAGCCAGGTGAGTTGGCGGTTGATCTTTTTCGTCAACCTGCCGGTGGGGCTGGCGGCGCTGCTGCTGCTCGCCCGCACCGCCCGCTCGCCCCGCCGTACGGCGCCGTTCGACTGGGCCGGGCAGATCGCGGCCGTGGTGGCGATGGGTGCCCTCACATACGGAGCTATCGAGGCCGGCGCCGTCGGCTTCCTGGAACCGCGCGTCCTGGTGGCTTTCACGCTGGCCGTGGTGGCGGGGCCGGTGTTCCTCGCCACGCAGGCACGCAGTAAACACCCGATGGTGCCGCCGGCGTTGCTGCGCTCGCGCACCATGGGCGTCGCGGCCACGGCGGGCTTCGCCATCAATGTCGGTTTCTACGGCATGGTCTTCCTGCTCAGCCTCTACCTGCAGCAAAGCCGAGGGCTCTCCGCGCCGGCGACGGGCCTGGCCTTCGTGCCGATGACGGTGCTGACCGCATTCATCAGCCCGGCCTCGGCCTGATTCGCGGTGCGGTTCGGACCTCGTATGCCCGTTGTCACCGGGCTGCTCGTCATGGCAACCGGGCTGGGGGTTCTCAGTCTCAGCCCAGCGTCCGCGCCCGCCTGGACGCTGGTCGCGCTGATGGTCCCGGTTGGCGCCGGAGGCTCCTTCGCACTGCCCTCGGTCACCGCCCTGCTCCTGGACCGGGTTCCGGCCGAGCGCGCGGGTACGGCCAGCGGCGTACTGAACGCCTCCAGGCAGATCGGCGGTGCCCTGGCCGTCGCCGCCTTCGGCGCCCTGGTCACCCACGAGGCGAGCTTCCACGACGGCTTGCGGACCGGCCTCCTGACAGCCGCCCTTCTCGTCCTGCTGGCAACCGCGGCCAGCCTGCTGCTCCGGCCCGCCACACGGCGTTGACGCCGCGTCGGGCCGTACGCCCCGAGGCGCTCAAGCCGCTGGCCTCCGGCGTTCCTCCGGTCCGCTGCCACCGCGGTCCTTGCCGATGCGAACCCGACGAACTCCATGCCGACACGGGATACGACTTCGCCCACCGCCCAGGAGCGACCGGAAGTCCAGGTGACCGTCGGCTCGGGGGCCGGAGCGCTCGCGCAGCGTGCACATCAGAATTCGGGTGGTGGCCTGGCCTCACCCGGTCGGCCCGGAACTCAGGCGCAGAGGGCCGGCCTTCAGAGCTGCCGCGACCGTTCCGGTGGGGGCGTGGACGATACGGTCGGTGGTAGTGGCGATCTTCTGAACCGGCGGACAGCCGACGATCGTCCGGGAGAACACGTCCACGACGAACGTGACCGTAGGGGATCCCGGACCAGGTGGCCACCTGGGTGGAGTCGGCCCCCCACCGCTCGTTCGGACAGGCCGCGGTGGAGTCGCGCCTGAGCAGGTCAGCAGCCCGCTCGTGGTCATCGCCACGGTGATGTAGCCACGGTGATGTAGAGAGTGGTGCCGTGCCGCGCGGTGGCAGTGGGCGAGGCGAGTCCGTCAGCTGCCGTCAGCACCGTCTTCCTGGTGCCGTCCGGCCAGACCACGTCCACCTGGTTCCGGCCGTTGACCGCGGCGAGCACCACGCCGGAACGGCTGGTGAGGAAACTGAAGTCGTCCAGGCTGTCCACGACGGACAGGGTGCGCCCGCTGGGGTCGATCGCCGGCCCGTTGGGCAGTCCGTCGGCGGGCAGTGCGGCAAGGCGACGGGCGGTGTGGCGGTCCGGGGGCAGCTCCCGGACAAGCACGCTTACGCGGCAAGCCCGTCGCGGACTCCGCCCCCGCTCCGATTGATTCACTGCGTTTCAGCAGGTCAATCGGCGTTCCGCCGCGGTTTCAAGGGGACATTGGGAAGCTCGGGCGCCGGCAGCGGGTCACCGTCGTACCCCTTCACCGAACCGAACCGATCCCCCGACATCCACTCGTCACGAGCCTGTACGACCTCTTCATGTGACCGGCAGATGAAGTTCCACCACATGACGATCTCCTCCCCGAAGGGGGTTCCGCCGAGCAGGACGGCCCGTGCGGTGTCGTCGGACTCGTTGGTCAGCGTCAGTGTGCCGGGGCCCGGGTGGACGTAGCCCAAGTCGGCTGGACGCAGGAGGACATCCACGAAGCGGACACTCCCCTGATCGACCAGGAGACCGTGCTCGAAGCCGGGGTCGACGGCGAGCGTGACGGTCGCGTGCGGCTGGAGCACGATCTCGGCGCCCAGCAGGGGCGTGAAGGTGGGCACCGGGGAGGTGGCTCCGGCGAGGGAGCCCAGGAAGACGCTGATCTCGGCGCCGTCGGTCCGTACGGGCTCGGGAACGTAGTGCTGGAAGTCCCTTGCGGCGCCGCGGTGCTCCTCCGGAAGCGCCACCCACAACTGGACGCCGTGCAGGATGGTGGTCCGCGGGGTGGAGACCTCCGAGTGGCTGATGCCGTACCCGCCGGTCATGAGGTTCAGCTCGCCGGGCCGCACGAAGGCATGGCTGCCCAGGCTGTCACGGTGCTCGATCTCCCCGCTGAAGAGCCAGCTCACCGTCTGAAGCCCGGTATGGGGATGCGGGGCGACGACCATGCCGCCCGTCTCGGTGACGTCGTCGGGGCCGTAGTGGTCGGCGAAGCACCAGGCTCCGATCAGGGTCCGGGCACGCTGCGGCAGCGTGCGCCGCACGGTCATGGCCCGCGGGCCGCCCAGGGGCACATCGCGCGGGGACAGTACGTCGACCCGTGGCGTCTCGGCCGGCCGCTCGCCGTGCACCGCTTCGCCGCACCGCACTTCGATGGGCTTCGTTTCGACATTGCTCATCGTGGACCACCTCTCAGCCCGCTCACTTGTTCCACATTCAACCATCATCTGGCTCGCTGCGCCTACGGGACACCGGGCTGATCACTCCCGGCGAACGCGCAACACGCACCTCGGCGCTCACATATTTCCTTTACGAACAAAGCATCTCGCGCTCGTCGACACGCCACGCGCCACTCTGGGGACGGACCGTTGGGACCGTTACCGTTGGGGCCGGCTGATGATTCATTGCCGCCTGTCTGTGCGAAAGGGAGTTCTTCGATGGCCGATGAGCCGATCTTGGTACTTGCGGCGACCGGCGGGCAGGGTGGGGCTGTGACCGAGGCGCTGCTGGGCCACGGGGCCCCGGTCAGGGCGCTGGTACGTGACCCCGCCCGGGGAGCCGCGAGGCAACTGGCCGACCAGGGCGTCGAAGTGGTGGCGGGATCCCTGAGCGATCGTGAGTCACTCGCCGCGGCGATGAACGGGGTGGCGGCTGTCTTCGCGTTCACCACTCCCTTCGAGGCCGGTGTGGAGGCGGAGGTGGCCCAGGGGCGGGCCATCCTCTCCGCTGCGGCGAAGAAGCGCGTTCCGCATCTCGTGTTCAGCTCCGTGGCCGGGGCCGACCAGGAGAGCGGGGTGCCGCATTTCGAGAGCAAGGCGCGCATCGAGGCGGAGCTGACCTCCGGAGATGTGCCCTACACGATCCTGGGGCCGACGTATTTCTTCGACAACGCGCTGGGCGGAGCGGAGCGCATCGCCTTCGGCGTTCTTGATCTGCCGCTGCCGCCCGATCGGCCATTGCAGCAGCTTGCCCGCCCCGACCTCGGCGCGTTCGCGGCGCAGGTGCTGCTCCACCCCGCTCCCTACGTGGGGCAGCGTATTGAACTGGCCGGCGACGCACCCACTCCCACGCAGATGGCGGCCGCGCTCGGCACGGCGCTGGGACGGGAGGTCCGCCATGAGCAAGTACCGCTGGCGGCGATCGGCAATCCCGATATGCATGCGATGTGGACGTTTCTGAACGGACCCGGCTATCGCGTCGACATCCCCGCACTCCGCGACGCTCACCCGGAGATCCTCTGGACCCGATTCGCCGACTGGGCGCACGACACGTGGGCGACCCCCCGCTGAGCCGACCGTCCGCACGATCACTCCGTCCCCCAGGGCGCTGCCGACGGCTCGCCCACAGAGGCGGGTGCGTGGGCCGCGTCGGTCTCAGTGGTGCCTCTGCGCCACTGCACCGGCGACATGCCGAAGGCTTCGCGGAATGTCCGGCTGAAGTGGGAGGGGCTGGTGAATCCCCAGCGGGCGGCAACCACGGCGATCGGCCTGTGGGCAGCGCCGGGCTGGGCGAGTTCCTCGCGTGCCGCCTCCAGCCGCCGCGTCCGTACCCAGGCGTTGACGGTGGTGCCGTGCTGCTGGAAGAGCAGGTGCAGGTAGCGCAGGGAGATGCCGTGCTGATCGGCGACGTCCTGCGGGGCGAGTCCGTGTTCTCCCAGCCGGGTCTGGACGGACGCCGTGATCCGCTCCCAAGACGTCGGCGTGGGCCGCCTGCCGACCTGTTCCAGGGCCACGGTGGACAGGATCTCCGCGGCGGTTCGGGCGAGTTGCTCGCGTCGGGTCGTAGTGGCCCTGGTGACCTCTTCGACGAGCCCGCTCAGCAGCGGCAGCAGCAGGGCGGCCGCTCCCCCGCCGGCTTCGTCCACCACGGTGGCCGTGAGGGCGCACAGCTGCCCTTCGTCCAGGCGCAGCAGTGCCCGGGGCATCATGAGGACCCGGGCCCGCTGCCGCCGCGGCAGCACGAGCCTGAACGGGCGCCGCGCATCGTGGAACGCCAGGCGACCGGGCAGGAGTTCGGCGGTGCGGCCGTCCTGCGACAACAGCGCGGTCCCGTCCAGTTGCTGGCGCACCAGGATGTGGGTGCGGTGGTCGGCGGCCGCCGACCGGGCGCTGCGCAGGATCGTTCCCGGGCCGAACTCCTCGGTGGCGATCTGGAGGGCGCCCAGGCGTTCGGCGGCCAGCTCGCCCGTCCACGGGCGGCCATGCTCCACGACGGCCTCGAGTTCCACGAAGACCTGCGAGAGAGCGCGCTGCCAGGCGGCGACGCGCTCGCCGGGAGCGATGTCCTGGGCGGAGAAGGTAACGCCCTGGCCGGGGGTGGTCAGCGATCCTGTCAGCACGTCGCCTCTCCCGCCGCGCGGCTCGCACGCTCTCGGTCGAGCCACTCCGTGGGGGACAGACCGAAGGTGCCGCGGAAGGCCTTGCTGAACCGGGTGGGGCTGCTGAAACCCCAGCGTCGTGCGACCTGTCCCAGAGCGACGGATCCCGGCGCCCGTGCGGCGAGTTCCCTGCGGCACTCGTCCAGGCGCAGCTCACGGATCCAGCGGCACAAGGTGGTGTCCTCGGCCTCGAACAGCCGGTGCAGACAACGGACCGAGATGCCGTGGGCACCGGCGATGGCCCGGGGGGTCAGGCCGGGGTCCGGCAGGTGCCAGCGGATGAAGGTCTTGATCCGCAGCAGCAGGACACTGTCGGCGCCCGGCAGTTCGTCGGGGTCCTCGCCGAGTTGGTCCGCCGCTGTGGCCGCGACCAGGTCGATGACGCGCTCGGCCAGCCGCTCGGCCACCGGTGTCGCGTATGCCTCGGAGGTGTCCGCCAGACGCTCCAGCAACGGCGTGAGCAGGGCGGGCAGACCACCGCCGCTCGGGCGCAGTGCACGCGCGGTGAGCCGCTGCAGGTCGGACTCCGGCCGCTCCAGCAGGCGCCGCGGAACCGCGAAGATCTTCAGTTGGAAGCGTTCCGGGAAGGTGGTGCGGAAGGGCCGGACGGTCTCGAAGAGTCCGACGTCCCCCGCCCCCAACTCGGTGGTGCGGCCGTCCTGTTCGACGTGGGCCCGGCCGGTGCTCTGGAGGGCCACGAAGATGTGCCGTCCGTCGCCGCGGGCGATGAAGCGCGGCGCCCGGTGGACGCGACCCGGGTCGCAGTCGACGGTGGTGATCTGAAGGTCCCCGAGGTGGTCGGTGCGCATGGTCGCGTCATAGGTGCGGCCTTCGGTGGCGATGTCCATCCCCACCAGGGTCGCGAGCACGGCGTCGTGCCAGTAGTCCAGGCTCTCGCGCGGCGGAACCGAGCGGGTGGTCAGCACCTGGGCTCGCGGACTCGCGGAGGCGGTCGGGCACCAGCGTCTCTCCTCGCAGGAGCCGATGACGGTTGGCATGCTGTCAGCGTGCCGTGGCGGTGCCGGTCGGCGCATCAGTCGGCCGACTGGTCCTCGGCCCGTACCGCGCCGCTCAGCACAGGCGGGCGCGCAGGAAGGAGCAGCCGTGCCGGACCGCTGCCCGGGTGGGCGCGCTGTCGTGCAGGGCGTGCAGCGCCACGAAGTCGTGGATCGTCCCGAGGAACCGTACGGCGGATGCCTCGACACCTGCCGCACGCAGGTTCCGCGCGTACTGCTCCGCCTCGTCACGGGCCGCGTCCGCCTCGGCGGTGACGACCAGCGCTGCCGGCAGCCCCACCAGATCCTCCGTCCGCGCGCGCAGAGGTGACGCGGTGGGCTCGGCCAGGAGGGCCGGGTCGGTGACGTACCGTGCCCAGTACGCGCGCAGCGCCCGACGGGTGAGCAGGTACCCGGTGGCGAACTGCCGTTGTGAGGGACTGTCGCAGCGGGAGTCGGTGAGCGGGTAGTAGAGCAGCTGTGCGCTGATCCGTGGCCCGTGCCGGAACTGCGCCAGCATGGTCACGGCGGCGGCCAGGGTGGCCCCGGCACAGTCGCCCGCCACGGCCAACCGGCCCGTGTCCAGACCGAGTTCGTCGGCGCGGGAGGTCGCCCAGGTCAGCAGGGCGTAGCACTCCTCCAGGGCCACCGGGTAGCGGGCCTCGGGGGTGCGACTGTATTCGGGGACCACGGCGCACACGCCCGCGCCGGTGACGAGCTCGCTGATGAGGCGGGCGTGGGTCTGCGCGTCGCCGAGCGTCCAGCGGCCGCCGTGGAGGTACAGGAGGGTGGGGAGCGGGCCGGTCGCACCGGCCGGGCGGACGGTCCAGAATCCGAGCAGCCCTGAGGAGCCGACGGATGCCACGCGGAAGACCGCGTCCACGTCGAAGTCCTCGAACCGGTCCACCTGGGTCTCGCGCAGCGCCTGCCGCGCCGTGTCGGGGCCGAGGTCGTCGAGGGACGGTGGCGCGGCGGACGCGGTGACCAGTCGCTGCACCACGGGGTCGAGGAGGATGGCTCCGCGGGAGTCACCGCCCGGTGGGTTCCAGGAGGTTCCCAGCATCACGCACTCTCCTCTGGCTGGGCTGCGCCGCTGGTCAGCAGGTCCGTACGAAGTCGGCCGGTCCTTGCCTCAGCTGTCCTGGAGGAGGTCACGCAGTTGTTGGCGGCGGCTGACGCCAAGCTTGGGGTAGACGTTGTACAGGTGCGAGCCCACGGTACGCGGCGAGAGGAAGAGCTGTTCACCGATCTCTCGATTCGAAAGGCCGCGTGCGGCCATGCGGACGATCTGCCGCTGCTGTGCCGTCAGTTGCTCCAGCGGGCCTCCGGTTTCGGGGGTGCGTGCCGCTCCGCTGGCGCGCAGCTCGCGCCTGGCGGCCGCCGCCAAGCTGCCTGCGCCGAGGCGATCGGCGGTTTCCAGCACCGTGGTCAGCTGCTGGCGCGCCTCGAGGGTACGGCGGCAACGGCGCAGCCAGACGGCGTAGTTGAGGCGGGCGTGTGCGCGCTCCCACGGCCACCGGTCCGCCTCGTGGTTGACCAGTGCGAGGTGGAAGTGCTGCTCGGCGTCGTTGTCCGGGTCGACCAGGGCGGTGGCATGGTGCAGGAGCAGCGTCATCCTGGTGCTCGGGCGATCCCCCTGCTCCGCCCGGACTCGCGCCAGTATCGGCACGGCCTCCTTCGACCGGCCGGTCCGTTGGGCCGCGACCGCGAGTTCGGCGATGCTCCGGGGCGACAGGAGGGGGTGCAGCGGCGATCCGTCGGCGGTGAACAGGTCGCGCAGGTGCCGCCAGCCCCCGTCCCAGTCCCCCAGCGCCATCGACGCCAGTCCTCGGGCGCGCAGCAGGCGTGCGTGCGTGGCCCGGTTCTCGTCGAGGCTGACGGCGCGCCAGATCGACGGGGTGAGCCAGGGCTCCGGCGGGACGGTTCCGCGCAGCGCGAGCAGGGTGAGGGCCTGTGCTTCCAGATCCGCCTGGAGGCGCGGCAGGCGCAGGACCGCGGCCTCGGCCTCGGCTTCCTCGATCAAGGGCTCGGCCTCGGTGAACCGCCCGGTGTTCACGAGGGTGTCCAGGAGGGCGAGGACCGACCAGGCCCGGATGCCGAAGGCACGAGAGCCGCGGAGCTGGGCGTCGGCCTTGCGGAACTGTCGCAGGCACACGTCCGCCTCGTCCGCGTGGTAGGCCACCGAGGCGACGGCCATCCGGCGGGCCAGAGTGTCCGGGGCGTCCAGCAGCGCACTCGGCCGGTCGAGGGTCGGCAGCAGGTGGGCGGCGGCCTGCGGCCGGACCACCGCGGTGACGAGCGCCCGCAGTGCGTTCTGTGCGTCCGGCGTGTCCAGGTGGCCCAGCGGCCCGGTCGGCAGGGGCCGGCCCTGGTCGGCCCGGCCGGCCTCTCGGGCGCGGTCGAGCAGCGTGGACAGGGCCGCCCTGTGCTCGGGCAGGCCGGACTGGGCTGCGATGCCCGCGGCCAGGGCCACCGAGGCGAGCGCGGCGGGTGGGCCGACCGCGGAAAAGTGCTCCGAGACGTGTGCCAGGACGTCGAATGCGTCCTGCTGCGAGGACTCCTGGGACAGGGCCGATGCCAGGGCACCGGCCGCGAGGCAGGCGAGTTCCGGATCCGTGGAGTCCTGGCCGAACCGGCCGTACAGGTCCCGCACCCAGCCGGGCTCTCCCACCGCTTGCGCTGCCACCAGGGCCTCGGCCAGCCGGCGGGCGCGTTCCTGCCGCTGCGGGGTGAGCCGGGCCGCCTGTTCCAGGTCACGCGCGGCACTGACGGCGTCCCCGCGTCTCCAGGCGGAGTCCTCGAGCGCGGCGGCGACGGATTCGTCGGCTCCCAAGGTGGCGGCGGCCAGGTGACGGGCCCTCAGCTCCGGCTGTGTGGCGGCCTCGGCGAGGTCCAGATGCGCCTGGTGTCGCTCGCCCGCCGCATGCCGGAAGAACGCGGCCGACCGCGCCAGCGGATGCCGGAAGACGAGGCGCTCCTCGATCAGCGAGACCAGGCCGGCCGCCTCCGCCGGCGCCCACACCGCCAGGTCGTCGGTGTTCAGGGCGGCCATGAGGGCGGCGACGGTCTCGCCGGGCCCGGCGGCCGCCGCGTACAGCAGGGCCCGTCCCGTCTCGGGGGGCAACGCGTCGAGCCGTGCCCCGAACACGTGTGCCGTGGGCGGGCGCCGCGCCGGTCCGGCGCCCGGAAGTCCCGCTCGGGCAGGCGTGGCCGCACGGGCGCTCAGTTCCACCAGGGCCAGTGGATTGCCCTCGGCTTCCTCCAGTATCTCCAGCCTCCGCCTGCCCGTGGGCGCTGCGGGCTGTCGGTCCAGCAGCGCCGCGGCCGACGGCACGCTCAGTGGGCCCAGATGCAGCCTTTCCGTGCCAGGGGGCAGGCTGGGCAAGCACGCGTCGCCGCGAGCGGCGAGCAGAACCGTCACCGCGCGTCCGGCCAGCAGCCGGATCCCCGCGCAGAGCCGGTCGAGGAAGGCGCGGTCGCAGGTGTGGACGTCGTCCACGCACACCAGTACCGGACGGGACATGGCGAGTCGGTCCAGTAACGCCAGCACGGCGGCCTGCACCTGGGTGTCGTCGGGCCCGATGTCTCCGGAGGCGGGGTCCAGGGCGACGCTCAGCACCTGGCCGTGTGCGGCGGGCAGGGCGGGCAACTCGTCCAGGACCGGCGCCAGCAACTGCTGCAGAAAGGCGCGGGCGCGCCGCCGGTCCCCGGCCCAGCCCTGCGCCGACAGTACGAGCATGCCGTCGGCGGTGGCCAGTTCACAGGCGTGGCGGAGCAACGTCGTACGCCCGATCCCCTCCTCCCCGAGCAGCAGCAGCGCCTGGGGACTGCCGGGCTCCCGCGTCACGCACCGCAGGATCCGCTCGGTCTCGCGGTCCCGGCCGAGGGGACGCGATGTCGCCGTACGGCTGAGTCGGCGGACGGCTTCCTCGCCGACCGACGTCTGGGATGGATGGACCGTCATGCTCGTACTCCGGACCTGCTCGGCTGCCCTTGGTGGTGGGCGTGTTCCCTGGCCAGGGCCATGATCGCGGAGGCGGGGTGACGTCGCTTCCGTCACATGACCAGTCGTCCGCCGTTTCCGGTCCCGATCGGATGACAGGATTCCCAGCGTCATGATCATCGGTTCTAGGAGAACGACCGTGCTGCACGCCGGCGCCGAACACCCCGCCGACCCGGGCATCCTGGGCAGAGCTGTCGAGCTGTCCCGCCTGGAGGGCCTGCTCGGGACGGTGGACGGCAGCGGCCCGCAGGTGCTGGTGCTGATCGGTGAGCCGGGCGCGGGCAAGAGCACCCTCGTCGACTGGACGGCCGAGCAGGGCCGGGCCCGCGGCCTGCGGACCCTGCGCGTGCGTGGCAGCGAGGGCGAAGCCGGACTGGGGCTCTCGGGCATCCACCAGCTCCTGCATCCGCTGCTTCCCGGTGACGCGCTGCCTGCCCGGCAGCGGGAGTCCCTCCACCGCGCCTTCGGGATGGCGGCGGCGCGGGACGACAAGGCCGTCGACCGGCTGTCGCTGTGCATCAGCGTGCTCACCCTCATCAGCGATGCCGCCTCACGCCAACCGCTGCTCCTGCTGGTGGACGACGCCCAGTGGCTCGACCTCGGCTCGGTGGACCTGCTCGGCTTCCTCGCCCGGCGTCTGGAGGGCAAGCCGGTGGTGATGCTCCTCGCCGCTCGTGAGGAGGCCGTGCCGTCCCGCTTCGACCGGGACTTCCCGCACATGACCGTCGGCCCGCTGAGCCGGGCCGCTGCGGGGCTGCTCCTGGACGCCCGGCCGAACCCGCCCCGCGGCAGGGCCCGCACCCAGATCCTCCAGCAGGCTGCCGGCAACCCGCTGGCCCTGATCGAGCTGCCCCGGGCCCTCGCCCGGGGCCGAACCGGCACGGGTCAGGACGGCGGTGCCGCGCTTCCGCTCACCGCGCGCCTGGAGAACCTCTTCGCCGCCGACCTTCCCGGCCTGCCCCGGCCTACGCGTGAGGCGCTGACCCTGGTCGCCGCCGCGGGAACAGGGCAACTGGCCGACCTCCTGCGCGCCGCCCCGCTGTTGGACGTCGTCCAGGCGCTGGCCCCCGCGGAGCGGGTCGGCCTGGTGCGGGTGGAGGACGGCCAGGTGCTGCTGCGCCATCCGCTGGTCCGCTCGGCCGTCTACCAAGCGGCCTCCTTCGCCGAGCGTCGGCAGGCCCACCTCGCCCTGGCCTCCGCCCTCGCCGGGGAACCGGACCGCCGCGCCTGGCATCTGGCCGCCGCCGCGACGGGCCAGGACGCGGAGGTCGCCGACGCCCTCGCGGAAAGTGCCGAACGCGCCCGTACCAGGGGCGGGTACGCGGCGGCCGCGGCGGCACTGGAGCGCGCCGCGGAATTGACCCCGGCACCGGAGCTGCGCGCCCGGCGCCTGCTGGCGGCCGCGCGGGCGGCCATGTTCGCGGGCCATCCGCAGTGGGTCGGCGAGATCACTGGGCGCGTCACCGGCCTGACCGAGGATCCACGCATGCGTGCCGAAGCCTCCCTCCTGGGCGGGTGGGCCCTGGGGGTGACGCTCCGCCACGACGAGGCGCTGGCGCTGCTGCTCGGCGTCGCCGAAGCCACCGCCGCCACGGCTCCGGACCTGGCGCTCGGTACCCTGAGCACCGCCGCGACGTCCGTCTACAACTCCGGGGCGCCGTTCTACCGGGCGGAACTGCGGCGGATCAGCGGTCTGATCGGCGAAGCCGGCGATCCCGCCGCCCTCGCCTGGTCCCAGGCGGTCCTCGATCCACATCACCGACGGGCACGGCTCATACGGCTCCTGCAGGACGGGCTGGCCGCCATGTCGCAGGAGTCGCTGGGCGACCTCACCGCGCTCGGCGGCACGACCTGGATCCTGGACGAGACCGAGCAGGCCGTTCGCATTCTCGGGCGGACCATGGACGTCCTGCGACGCGCCGGGAGCGCGGGCGCGAACGCTACCGTCACGCAGGCGCTCGCCCTCGCCCTGTTCGAGAGCGGTTCATGGACGGCGGCCCGGTCCGCGGCGGAGGAGGCGTTCTGGATGGCCACGGAGGCGGGGGCCGACAACGCGACCGTGGGCTCCCGCATCCTCCAGGCCACGCTGCACGCGCTGCGGGGCGACCATGCGGCCGCGCGGGCGCAGGCCATGGAAGCCGTACGGGGCGTGGACCTGCGCAGATCCCTGAGCCTTCAGGTCCGGCACCGGTACGCCGTGGGAATGGCCGCGTTCGTCGCCGGAGACCATGCCGATGCCTACGAGCAGCTGCGCGCGACCTTCACCCGCGACTTCCGCCCCGCTCCCGTCCACTACCACGCGTCCGCCTACTGCCTGGGCGACCTGGCCGCCGCGGCAGTCCGCGCCGGGCGGACGGACGACGCGCGCACGGTGGTCGACGCCGTCGAGGACGGCCTGGGACCCGACAGGTCCCCGCGGCTGGCCGCCGTCCTGCACCGGGCCGCCGCCCTGCTGAGCGACACCGACGACGCCGAGGACCACTTCCGTGCTGCCCTGGCCGGCTCCGCCGTCGACTGCTGGCCCTTCGAGAAGGCACTCGCGCAGCTCGACTTCGGTGAGTGGCTGCGCCGACAGCGCCGAAGCGCCGAGGCACGCCCCCACCTCGGCGCGGCACTGGAGTGCTTCCAGCGGCTCGATGCCCGGCCCTGGACCGATCGCGCGGCCGCGGAACTGCGGGCCTCAGGAGCCCCGGCGGCAGCGGTGACGGCCGTGAGCCCGGCGAGCGGGCTCACCGCGCAGGAACAGCGGATCGCCGAACTGGCCGCTCAGGGCCTGACCAACCGCGACATCGCGGCCCGGCTCCACCTCTCGCACCGGACCGTCGGCTACCACCTGCACAAGATCTTCCCCAAGCTCGGTATCCGCGCCAGGGCCCAGCTCCGCGACGCCCTCTCGCGGATTCCGCCGCAGTGACCGGGGGCGGGACCGGAGTGTTCGAAACTTTCCGTTCCGGCTGAACATGAGCCAGGCGAGGGCCGGCGGGCACGGGTTGGAAGGGATGGGTGCGCTCTCCGGGTCGGCGCGTGTTCATCCGAGGCAGTGCAAGGGCACCTCATCCGATCAGTTTTGGAGAAGCCTCCGCCGCGGCGGGCCCCCTAGTCTGAGATGGCCGCCAGCAAGTCCCGCGAGAGAGGAAACCCGCCATGAAGCGCACTCAGACGTCCGCCACGACCACCAGCTCGACCGACGAGAAGTACGACGGTTTCACGGACGAGGAACGAAGCGCGATGAAGGAGCGCGCCCAGGAGCTGAAGGCAGCCGGGCGCCGCAGCCCGCGCGCGGCCAAGGCGGATCCGGAGAGCGAAGTGCTCGCGAAGATCGCCGAGATGCCGGAGGCGGACCGGGTCCTCGCCGAGCGGATCCATGACATCGTCAAGGCCAGTGCGCCGGACCTCGCGCCGAAGCTCTGGTACGGGATGCCCGCGTACGCCAGGAACGGCAAGGTCGTGTGCTTCTTCCAGAGCGCGCAGAAGTTCAAGTCGAGGTACGCCACGCTCGGCTTCAGCGACCAGGCGAACCTCGATGAAGACACCATGTGGGCGACCGCCTTCGCCCTGACGCGATTGACCGCCGCCGACGAGGCGCGGATCGGCGCACTCATCAAGAAGGCGGCGAACTGAGGCCGTTGCTCCTCACCTCGGCCCGGCTGTACCGCCACGGGTCATCCGCTGAGCGCTTCCACGACAGCCACGAAGAGACTCACACCGAAAGCTGCGAGGGCCATGAGCGCGAGGACCAGCAGCGAGCAGCACGAGGAGATGGCCACCATGAGCCACGCCCGGCCCTTGGCCTGGCGGTACTCGGTGTCGTCGTCCCAGTTCTGATCGGCCATGTCGCCCCCTGACCGGGCACTTTACAGAGCGGCCGGCGGAATGGCATGTGCGGGGCGCTGCGGGCCGGTCACCCGTGTCGGCGCAGGTCGTGGAAGAAGTCCTCGATGACGTTGAGCTGTCCGGAGCGGGCCGTCTCGTCGTAGACGTATTTGCCGACAGCGAGGTCGAGTACTCCGAGGCCGAAGGGCGAGAACACCAGGGGCCGGTCGGTGGGGGGCGTCACCTGTCCGGTCATGACGTCGGCGAGTGTGCCGTGCAGGAAGTCGCGGTTGCCGGTGAGCTGTTCGGCCAGGTGCGGGGAGGTGTCGGCTTTGAGGCAGTGGTCGACGTCGTCGACGATATTGGTCGAGTCGAGGATGATCTCGGGCGCGAGGTCGCGCAGGGACACATGCAGAACCAGTGGGTTGTGGTGGAACCAGGCCGGGTCGCTGACGTGTGGCCGGCCCGCCACGGTGGCGAACACGACGAGGTCGCTGGAGCGGATGAGGTCCTCGGGGCTGTCATGCACGGTGATCCGTCCGTCGGCGCCGGTCTGTTGGAGGTAGCTCCGGAAACCCGCGGCGCTGTGGTGGGACACGTCATGGACGCCGGTCTCGTCGAAGGACCAGCCCAGGGCGGTCAGGAACGTATGGATGTAACGGGCGATCAGGCCCGTGCCGAAGAACCCGAAGCGGGTGGGGCGTTGCCGGTTGCGGGTGAGGTGGTCGGCGGCGAATGCCGCGGATGCGGCGGTTCTGGTGGCGCTGATGATGGAGCTTTCCAGGCAGGCGAAGGGATAGCCGGTGTCGTGATCGTTGAGGATCAGGACGGCGGACGCCCTGGGGATGCCGGCCTGGACGTTGTCGGGGAAGCTGGAGATCCATTTGAGGCCGTGCACCCGCACCCGCCCGCCGATCGAGGCGGGCAGCGCGATGATCCGGGAGGCGGGGCGGTCGGGGAAGCGCAGGAAGTAGGAGGGCGGGTTGACCGACTCTCCGGCGGCGTGCAGCCGGTAGGTGGCCTCGACGAGGTCCACGATCTGCGGCTCCCGGTCCCGCAGGGCGCGCTGGACCTGGGCGCCGGAGATCACTGCGAACGGGGGCACGGTGTGCGGCTGGGACATGACGGGCTCCATTGCCGTGGGACGGAAGGCGGTCATCCGGCACTCGTCTCACCGGCCGGCGGGCACTGGACCGGGCTCAGTGGCTCGGCCATGGCGACGAGTACCTCACGCGGTCCTTCGAAGGCCTCCCTGCTGTGTGCGGTGCGCACATTGTCGACGAGCATGAGGTCGCCGGCCCGCCACGGCTCACGGGCGGTATGGGTGGCGTAGATGTCGTTCAGGAGCTGGATGATGTCCGGGCCGATGGGGTCGCCGCCTCCGAAGCTGGTGTTGAACGGCAGCGATTCGGCGCCGTAGACGTCGATGAGGTATTCGCGGATTTCGGGTTCGATCGTCCATTCGTTGAGGAAGGCGACCTGGTTGAACCAGCAGCGGCGGCCGGTGACCGGGTGGGCCGTCACGGCCGGGCGGCGCTGGCGGGTGCGCAGGCTGCCGTCGGGTTGCCAGGCGAATGCGATGCCGGAGGTACGGCAGTAGTCCTCGATGGCCCCGCGGTCATCGGTGCCGAAGGCCTCGCCGCAGGAGGCGCCGATCTCGTCGTTGTAGGTGCGGGAGAGCAGCCAGCCTTCCTGTTCGAAGCGGCGGACCAGTTCTGCCGGCAGTGCCTCCAGGACGGTGGCGGCGTCGGCGACGGCGGTGGCTCCGCCGGTGGTGGGCGCGGTCGGACAGGCGAACAGCACGAGACCGGGGGGCTGGAGCGTGTAGCTGAGTTCGTGGTGCATACACATCGGCTGGTTCGGCGGCCATGCCGAGGAGGAGTACACGCCCGGGGTGTAGGTCCGACGGGGGGCGAACGATTCCCTGTCGGTCATCGGGGCGGCGGCCAGGCGGTGGAGGACGTCGGCGGCCCGGTCCGCGTCGCGCAGGTCCAGGCCACGGACGAGGACCGCGCCGTGTTCGGTGACCAGGGTGCGCAGTACCTGACGGTGGTCGGCCGCCCAGGCCGACGCGTCGTCAGGGGTATCCACGGGCAGGATCGGGGGCATGCCGGGACGCAGCTCCACGTGGAGGAGTGACGCCGGGAACAGGCAGGACATCGTGTTTCCTTTCGACGCGGTTCAGGAAGAGGCCATCGGTTCGGTCGCCCGGCGCTCGGGCCGGGTGTCGACCAGCGCCGCGAGGTCGGTGAGGACCGGGTGCGCCATGACGTCTTTGAGGGCCACGGCGCGGTCCAGGGCTATGGCGAGTTTCACCGCCGTGAGGGAGGTGCCGCCGCGGTCGAAGAAGTGGTCACGGCGGCCGATGTGGCTCTGTGGCACGCCGAGGACGTGTCCCCAGGCGGCCGCCACCCGCTGCTCGGTCGGTGTGGCCGGCGGCTCGTGATCGCCCTCGTGGGCGGCGAGTTGTGTGGCGAGTGCCGCCAGTGCCTTCTTGTCGATCTTGCTGTTCGCGGTCAGCGGGAGGCTTTCGCGCCAGTGGAACGCCGACGGGACCATGTAGGCGGGCAGAGACGCACCCAGCCGGTCGGCGAGGGTCCCGGCGTCGACGGGCTTCGGGGCGCAGTAGAAGGCGACCAGGTGCTTGCTCTGATCCGCCTGCTCGCCCACCACCACCGCACCGTCGCGGACACCGGGGAGGCGGAGCAGGGCGTTCTCGATCTCGCCGATCTCGATCCGGAACCCGCGGATCTTGACCTGCGTGTCGCGGCGGCCGAGGAACTCCAGCTTCCCCGAAGGATGCCAGCGTCCGTGGTCGCCGCAGAGATGGAGCCGCGTGCCGGGGCGGTGCGGATCGGCCAGGTAAGCCGCTCGGGTGCGTTCGGGATCGTTGATGTACCCGCGGCCGACACAGACTCCGGAGAACGCGATCACGCCCGGGGCGCCCAGTGGCACCGGCGCGAGGTGTTCGTCGACGACGTAGACACGCACGTTGTTGACCGGGCGGCCGAGCAGGACGCGTTCCGGCGTGCGGTGCATGACGTCGTGGTTGGTGTCGTCCGAGGTCTCGGTGAGTCCGTAGGCGTTGACCAGCGCGATCCCGGGCTGCGCGGTGAACCAGCGCTCGGCGGTCTCCTTCTGCAGTGCCTCACCGGTGACCGACAGGTACCTCAGGTCGGGCAGTGCGCGGGGGCGCCGTTCGAGTTCGGTCAGCACCGCTTCGAGGTACGAGGGCACGAGCTGCAGGACGGTGGCCCTGCCCTCGGTGATGGTGTCGAGGAATCGGGGGACGTCGAGGACGGCGTCCTGTTCGACCAGCAGGGTTCGCCCACCGGTCAGCAGGGCGGACAGCAGTTGCCACAGGGAGATGTCGAAGCACTGCGGCGCGGTCTGGGCAACGACCTGCCCCTCCCCGATCCGCAGGTCGTCGATCTTGGCATGAAGGTGGTTGAGCAGGCCTGCGTGTTCGCACATGGCGCCTTTCGGCTCACCGGTGGAGCCGGAGGTGAAGTAGATGTAGGCCAGTTGGTCGGGCGTGACGTGGATGCCGAGGTCGTCGTCCGCGTGCTCTTCTTCGTAGGCCGCCTCGACGAGGAGTCTTTCGACTCCCGGCCGGGAGTCGAGTGCCTGGTCGAGGGTGGTGGTGCTGCCGGGTTCGGTCAGCACCAGGGTGCAGTCGGCGCGGGAGAGGACGGCGGCGATGCGTTCGGCCGGGAAGTGCGGCTCGATGGGGAGGTAGGCGCCTCCGGATTTGAGGACCGCGATAACAGCGGCCAGCCAGTCCAGGTTGCGTTCGGTCACCACCGCGACGACACCTTCGCGGGCGAGCCCGCGGGCTGCGAGGGCGCGGGCCAGCCGGTTCGCCCGGGCGTTGAGCTCCGCGTAGGTCCACCGCCGGTCGGCGTGCACGGCGGCGATGGCATCCGGATGCATCCGCACCCGGTCCTCGAACAGCTCATGCACCCTCGCGTTCGGCAACTCTCTTGTCGGCCCGGCAAGTTGTTCGAGCTGGAACCGCAGTTCTTCATCGGACAGCAGGCTCTGGCGTGCGTGTTCGGCGTCGGGGTCGGCGGTCATCAGCGCGAGCGCGGTCAGGTGATAGCCCGCGATACGGACGGCGCTGTCGGCGTCGAGCCGGTCGGTGCGGTAACGCAGCCGCAGCACGAGCCGGCCGTCATGGTGCCGGATGCCCATCCGCAGCGTGGTGTCCTCGGTGAGATCCCTGTCGATCGTGCCGAGATCGAGGACTGCCTCGAACAACGGCCCGGTCAGGCCCAGTTCGCGCTCCAGATGCTCGATCTCCGCGGCCGGAACGTCCTGGTGCGCCAGCAGTTCCGTGGACGCCTGGTGGGTGGTGTCCAGCAGTTCCCGCCACGAGACGGGTGCGGTGGTGAGCCGGCACGGCAGCGGGCTGCCACCCTCGGTGACGTAACCGGTGATGACCTCCTGCTCTCCGGACAGTGCCGCGAGCACCTTGGCGTGCGCCGCCAGCAGAAGCGACTCCAGCGGTATCGCTAGTTCGTCCGCCAGGCGGCACAGCCCGGTGAGAGTGCCGTCGGGCGCCTGTGTCTCGTACTGGCCCACGCCGGGCACCGGTTGGAGGGTCCAGCGCGGGACGGGGGTGAGTCCGCCTGCCGCCAGGACGCCGCGCCAGTACTCCAGGCCGTCTCGTGTGGGGTTCGGATACGTTGCCATCGGATCGTCTCCTCTGCTTCTGGCCGGTGTCGCGGTGTCAGTTGCCGCGGGCTCGGACGACATGAGCGGCGTCGATTTCCCTGTGGCCCCCGAGGTGGATGTCATTGCCCGGCATGTCCCGGGCCGGGTTGCCCGCCCACCGGGCGTGCGGGGGGACTTCCTCGCCCTTCATGAGGAAGGAGTCGGGGGCGAGCACGGCGCCGTCGCCGATCGTCACGCCGTAGTGGACGAAGGCGCCGACCCCGAGGGTGCAGCCGCTGCCGAGGGCACTGCGGTCGGACTTGAAGGCGCCGTCCTCCTGCGAGTGGCACTGGACCACGGTCCCGGCGTTCAGCGTGCTGTCGTCGCCGATGGTGACGAGGGTGCGCTCCGGGAAGAAGCAGCCGTCGTCGAAGACCCGCTCGCCGATCCGGGCCCCCAGGAGCCGCAGGATCACGTTCTTGAAGGGGGTGCCGTTGAACGCCTCGACGTACTCGACCGACGCCATCTTCCAGAAGCGTTCGTGACGCCAGAAGGGCGGCTCATAGATCGAGCAGTACAGCGGCTTCTGCGCCTTGAACCCGTTGGAGGCCCGTTCGATCAGCACGAAGTGGACGACGGTGAACGTGAAGGCGAGGATGCCGGCCAGGGCGATCGCCAGCGCGCCGAACGAGGGATAGAGGTCGGCCGCGCCCATGGTGATGAGGGTGATGACGAAGAGGTGGGTCCACCGTGCCACCAGGTACAGGCCGACGGTTGCGGCATTGTGCTTGTTCTTGGCGGTCAGACGGCGGCGGAACTCGTCGCCGGTCTCCAGATGGTTGAACCTGTTGTCCCGCATCACGGTGCGCGGGATCTCGAAGCTGGGTGAGCCGAGCAGGCCCACGCCTTCACGCACCGGGCCGTCGATGGGGACCATCACCTTCGTGGCGAGCAGGCAGTTGTCGCCGGTCTTGCCCTGTGAGGGGTAGGCGATGCGGTTCCCGAGGAAGTTCCGGGGCCCGATCGACGTACGGGAAACGCGGAAGGACGTGCCGGAGTGGTCGGCGTTCATGAGGGACAGGCCGTCGGCGATCATGGTGCCGGTACCGACGGAGCTCAGGTAGGGGTTGTCGTGCTTCACCTCGGTGCCGAAGTTCGACCCGGTCTGCTCGATGCGGGACAGGTCGTATCCGAGGTAGCGCAGGTAGTGGACGATGCCGGAGCTGTCGCCGAAGAGCGTGGTGAGGAGCTTCCTGTTGGTCATCAACTCGATCGCCCGCTGGATGCCGTAGTGGAAGCCGTACAGCGGATAGACCTTGCCGGGTTCGACGGCCCGGTTGAGGACACGCGGCACGGTGCCCACGAACAGGAGGCCGGCGAGTACGGAGCCGAAGAGGACCGTCAGGGAGGCGGCCAGGGCGTCGACGTAGAACGCCGGGCTGGTCATCGGCCGGGGGGCCAGGAGCGCGTGCAGCTGCGGGACGCCGGCCAGCAGGACGCTCACGCCGCCCATGGTCAACGGCAGCCACACCAGCAGCAGACTCAGCAGTTGCAGAACACAGTAGGTGGTCCTCTTGCGGGCGGGGCAGTCGGCGGGGCCGACCCTCTCGTAGTCCACGTCGGTCGGCTGCGCCGGCGAACCGTGCCAGTGTTCTCCGGCGGGCACCACCTGTCCGGCGTGCAGCGAGGATGCGTGGCCCAGCTGGGCGCCGTCGCCCAGCTCGGTCTCGATGTCGAGGACCGTGTGCTCGCTGACGAGCACATTGCTGCCGAGCGTGACCCGGCCGGTCTGGATCAGGCCGCCGTGGGCGCGGTAGCAGGACAGCAGCACGTCCTTGCGGACGACCGTGCCCTCACCCACGGTGAGCAGGTCGGTGCAGATCGGGATCGCGCGGGTGAGGATCGTGACGCCTCTGCCGATCCGCGCGCCGAGCGCCCTGAGGTGGAGCGCGTAGAGCGGTGAACCGATGAACAGGCGCAGGGGGCTGGTGCGGATCAGGGTCTTGACGACCCAGAACCGCAGATAGGCCATGCCCCACAGGGGGAACGCGCCTGATCGCCAGCGGCCGATGAGCGTCCACTTCGCCACGATCGGCAAGACGCACAGGCCCAGGAAGCCCACGCCGACGCACAGGACCGAGCGCAGATAGAGGTCGAACAGACCCGAGCCTACGGAGATCCATTCATAGCTTTCGGCGGCGGCGAGGGCGGCAAGGAAGGAATAGCCCAGGAAGAACAGGAACTGCAGCGTTCCGCAGACGATGTATCGCCGTGTGGCTGCCGAAGCGCCCGCGTCGACCGAAGCCTCTGCGTCCGCCGAAGCGCACGCGTCGGCCGGTGTCCGCGCCGACGCCGATGCCTCCTTGGCCGCATTCAGGGACGGGGACGGGGACAGGGACGGGGAGAGGGAGGGAGAGGGAGAGGGAACGCCAGCAGGCGCGGCGTCGATGAGCGCGACGGCCAGACTCCGGATGGTGGGGTATCGATAGATGTCCTTCATCGACACCGTCGGCAGGTCCTCCCGCTTCCTCACCCGCGCGCAGAACCGCGCCATCACCAAGGAATCAGCGCCCAGGTCGTTGAAGAAGTGACTGTGGGACGGCACCTGCTCAACGCGTACGACGCCGGCCAGCACCTCGGCCAGAAGCCTCTCGGTGCCAGTCGCCGGATCGGCCGCACACGTGTCCGCGGTTCTCTCTGGCATGTGAACTCCTTGAGGACGTTTCGGTCCGCGTCGGTCGGGGGCACACGAATTCGTGATCGCCCGCCTCTCCAGTAGGCCCGTCCGGGGAGTTCCTGTCGTGCCTCTAATTTTCGGGACTTGACACCGAGTAGTGGCCCTGGATAATCGGCCGCTTTCCATCGTCCGGCGATTGTCGCGCCGCGTATGCGCGCGCAGGGCGCGTGTCAAGCCCCGAATTTCTGTGGCATGACGCGACTGCTCCGATTCGGGCGTACTGGAGGCATTCCGGCGAGTCGCCACTCGCCGCCGAATTCCTCCCCGTGCGGCACCGCGACGGATCAGCTACCGGGAGGCCTTCCATCGTCGAGGAGACGACTATGCCTGTCATATCCGCCCCTCAGGCCTTCAATGAAGACGATCTCTACGTCGACCTTGAGGGAATCTTCGAGCACCCGTTGTTCCTCAAGTGCGAGGGATTCAATTTCGCGGGCTCGATCAAGCTCAAGGCCGCTACCGAAATGGTCGAGACCGCCGAACGCGACGGCCTGCTGACGCCGGACTCGGTTCTGGTCGAGTCGTCCTCGGGAAACCTGGGCGTGGCCCTGAGCGTGATAGCGGCGAACAGGGGATACCGGTTTCTGTGCGTGACCGACTCCCGCTGCAACCTGGCGACCAGGATGATGATGGAGGCCTTGGGCACCCAGGTCCGTGTCATCACCGAACCCGACCCCGTCACCGGCTTCCTCGGTGCGCGCATCGACCACGTCCGGGCGCTGTGCGCCTCCGCCGAGCGCTATGTGTGGCTCAACCAGTACACCAACCCGAGCAACGGCATGGCCCACCACCGATGGACCGCCCCGGCCATCGCCCGGCGGTTCCCGGACCTGGATGTGCTGTTCGTCGGGGCCGGCACCACCGGGACGCTGATGGGCTGCGCGCGCTACTTCCGCGAGTGGCACCGGCCGGTACGCGTCGTGGCCGTCGACGCCATGGGTTCGGTGACCTTCGGGGGCGCCCCCGGTCGCCGGATGATTCCCGGCCTGGGCACCAGCAGGCGCCCCCCGCTGCTGGACGAGTCCTGTGTCGACGATGTGGTGCGCGTGTCAGAGGCCGACACCATCCGGGCCTGTCACCGGCTGGCCAGGCGTGGGTTTCTGTTCGGGGGTTCCACCGGCACGGTGGTCAGCGGCGCGATGGCCTGGCTGGCTCGTCAGGAGGGACGGGAACCGACCGCGGTGGCCATCGCCCCGGATCTGGGTGAGCGGTACCTGGAAACCGTCTACCAGAGCGCCTGGGTGCGGGACCTGTACGGCGAAGACGTCCTCGACCCCGGGGCCCTGACCCTGGCCTCCCAGGCAGCCTGACCTCCGCGGTCAGTTCTGGTTCACCGGCCTGCCACGCCCTGGCAGCGCCGCCCGCATGTCCGGTCCGGCCACCGCGCGGTCGTGAGTGTTCCGGGCGGTGGGAAACGCCCGGAACACTCACCACACCAGAGCGGCAGCGGGCTTACCTGGCGAGTTCGGTCGGTTTGTCGAGTCGCGTCAGCTTCCGTGGGTTTCTCAGCACGTAGATCCGGGTGACCCGCCCGCTCTCCACCACGAGGCTCACCGCGCCCGGCTCGCCGTCGACCTCGATGCGGCCCGCGGGCGCGCCGTTGAGCCACACGGTCGTCGCATCGAACGCGGCCACCACCCGGTTCGCGCGCGCGAGCAACTCCGCCACCACTTCGGCCCCGTGGATCGGAACCAGAGCGGCGGCCACGAACCCGCCGCCGTCGGCGATCATCACCACCTCCGGCGCCATGACCTCCAACAGCTCCTGCAACCGCCCGGTTCGCAACGCGATCACGAACCGCTCCACCACGGCCTGCTGCTCCGACCGGCTCACCTGCACCCGTGGCCGTCGAGCCGCCACATGCTCACGTGCCCGCCGCGCGATCTGCCGCACCGCGGCGGCGGACTTCCCGACGGCCTCGGCGATCTCGCCGTACGGCATGTCGAAGACCTCGCGGAGCACGAACACCGCCCGTTCCACGGGCCCGAGTGTCTCCAGCACGGTCAGCATCGCGATCGAGACACTCTCCGCGAGTTCCACGTCCTCGGCGACGTCGGGACTGGTCAGCACTGGCTCGGGCAGCCACTGGCCCACGTAGTCCTCGCGACTGCGCGACAACGTCCGCAGGCGGTTGAGCGCTTGCCGGGTAACGGCTCGCACGAGGTACGCCCGCGGGTCACGCACCTGTGACTGGTCGATGTCGGCCCACCGCAGCCAGGTCTCCTGCAGCACGTCCTCCGCGTCGGCCGCGGAGCCGAGCATCTCGTAGGCGACGGTGAAGAGCAGGCTGCGATGGGCGACGAAGGGATCCTCGGTCATACCGTGGACGCTACGCCGGACTTGCCCGGGCGCGCGGTCGGCGGAATCTCGCACGCATCGGAGAAGCCCTGCGACTCGACCCCGTTCGCCACGTTGGCCCTGGTCGCCAGGTTGACATAGGCGATGTACGCGGTGAGCTCGACCATCGCCGCGGGGCCGAGCCGGTCGAGCAGGCCCGCGTACAGCTCGTCGGTGACGGTCGGCGGCGTGTTCGTCATGGACTCGGCGTACTCCAGCACGTCCCGCTCCAGCGGCGTGAACACCTCCGACTCCCGCCAGCGCGGCACCTGGCCGGCCTTGGCCAGGTCCAGGTTCTGGTTGTGCGCCTGGAAGTAGCCGACGTCGAGGCACCAACTGCAGCCGACCTGTGCCGCTACGGCCATGTGCGCGAACGACTTGAGGCTCGCGTCGGCCGCGTCCCACGCACCCACCCTTGCGCCGAACTCCAGGTTGTCCTGGGTGACCTTGGGACTGTGCCACAGCACCTCGACGTTTTCGGGCACGGCACCGAGCTGCTTGATCATGTTCTCCTTGAGCTCGGCGGGGAGCTCGGCCTTCGGGAGGCGTAGCGCCATGGTGTTCTCCTTGTCCGTGTGTCTGTCCGGCATGAAGACACCGCCGGACCCGCGCATGTGACAAGCCGGTCCTGCGCATGTGACAACAGGCGCAACCGCGGTGGCCGAGAAGATGTCTCTCACCGCGTGACCCGAAGTTCCGGAGCGAGTGGGACTCCGGTGGCACGGCGGAGACCGGTGTCCCGGTCGCGGTGAAGTAGCTCAGCGAGTCACTGCGCACCCGGCTGGCTCGGCGCGATCGTGCCACGCCGAGCGCTCGCACTTGGTCCCGCGTCTTCCAGAGCCGGAGTCCGTCATGAGCCGGATCGTAGGAGCGGCCGGGAGGGGGCGATGCGCCCATCCCCGCCGACGAGGTCCCCGAGGCGGTAGG
This sequence comes from Streptomyces sp. NPDC086549, assembly GCF_044746205.1. Taxonomy (NCBI): domain Bacteria; kingdom Bacillati; phylum Actinomycetota; class Actinomycetes; order Kitasatosporales; family Streptomycetaceae; genus Streptomyces; species Streptomyces sp. NPDC086549. The sequence goes on from NZ_JBIVBS010000011.1 coordinate 350,775, forward strand.
GATCCTGGTGCGGCGCGGTCTGGCCGAGGTCCCGGAGGAACGGCCCACCCACGCCGAGGCGTTCGTCACGGAACTGTTGGCGCCCGCCGGCGCCGCCCACGGGCCCGACTGGGAGGAACGCGGCCGCGGCCGACTCGCCGCGCTGGTGGCACCGCTGCCGCTGCTGCCCTCGGCGCGCAACGCCCCGCGAACCACCACGGACACCGCGCGCACGGTCCTGGGCCGGCCACCGGACCACGGCTGGGTTCGGTCGTGGCTCCCCGGCCGGCCGGGACTGCTGGTGCCCGCCGCGGCGGCGCCACCCAGTACACGCCCAGCGTCGACCACACCTTCCAGAACAGGGGCTGCTACTGGGCGGTTCAGGCCGCGACCCACAGCGCGCTGCCCGCCGCACCACCGGCCCCCGCGCCCCGCGTCGGCGCCCGCGCAGACATGCCCTGCCCGCGCTGATTCTGATCCTTGTCATCGCGTTCCTGGCCTGGCAGCACCTCGGGCCGTCCGCCGGATTGCGCACGGTGTCCGAAGCGACGGCACCAACTCGGGCGTCCTGCGTGAAACGGTGGTCCGAGGCCAGAGGCGGGCACGGCTCCACCTCCTGGGGACCTTCCCGGGCCAGGGTCACTACAGGGCGCGAGCCGAACTGCGGATCCTCTCCCCCACCCGCCGTACGGTGACCACCCACCCCGCATACGACTGCCCCCGACCCGGGCGGTACGTCCACTGGAGTGAGAACGACCACCCTGAAGTCTGGCGTTCGCCTATCCCGTCAACGTCTGGCTGGTGAGCAACCACCTGAAGCACGGGATGGGAACGGTACGTGTGCTGGGCGAGGGCGGCGAACCGATCCACACACCGACAGCCGAAGCAGCCCCGGCCGGCACCGAAATGACCATGGCACGGACCGAGGTGACCCAGGAACAGAAGGCCGCCATGGCGACGCTGACCCTCGTCTTCCTCACGTCCGGTGTGCTCCTGGCCGCCGTCTTCGGACACCTCGGCTGACGGCGTCGGCAGCACCCGACGTCACGCACTCCGACATCAGCCTCCGTCTCGGGGTGACGTCCGGCTCGAGGCCCTCCCGCTTGCCTGCGGCGAACCGCTGTCCGTAGAAATGTGGGTGCTCACCCCAGCCCTCTGGGAGGGCCTGCTCACCCTTGTGCCGGCAGAAAGGCCAGCGGACATGACCGCACCCCGTTCACCGTCCCTGCTCGCGGTCTTCGCCCATCCCGACGACGAATCCCTGGCCGCGGGCGGCGTACTCGCCCAGCATGCCGCCGCGAACACGCGTACCGCGGTCGTCACCACCACCTGGGCGCCCGACAGCCACCGGGCTGCCGAACTCGCCGACGCGCTCGGGATCCTCGGAGCCGGTGAGCCACGGATGCTCGGATACGCCGACGCCCGGATCCCCGAGTCGGCACCCGGTCGGCCACGCCTGTGCGACGCACCGCTCGACGACGTTGTCGAACGGATCGTCAAACACCTCAGGGAGTTCCGCCCGCAGATCGTTGTCACCCACGACGCCTACGGCGGTCTCACCGGCCACCCGGATCATGTCCATACCCACCGTGCGACGACGCTCGCCGTACACGCGGCCGGACTCGAACACCTCTATCCCGAGGCGGGAGCCCCCTGGCACCCCAGCGCGCTCTACCTGGCGACGCACCCGCACTCAGGTGTCGGAGAGCTGGGCAGCCTCCTGACTCAGGTCGGCAAGTCCGTGCTCAGCGTCCCGGACGAGCAGGTGGCCGCACGCGTCGACGTGAGCCCATGGCTGCGGACGAAGTGGCGCGCCATCCTCGCCCACCGCAGTGAAGTGCGACGCCGCCGCCCCCTTCCGGCCATCCTGTCCCGCCTTCCTGCCGACACCCGGCAACGCATCCTCGCCACCGAGTGGTACATGCGTGTGGACGCCAGACCCAGGCCGGGTGAGCTGCGGGAACTGACCGCCTGACCTCGCCCCGGCCCCTGGGCACCGCGATCGGCGCAGTCCTGCGACGAGGAGCTCGACCAGCCGACGTGCGTCGTAGAGGGTGGGTCACCGACGAGCTCATCAGCGTGTCGGCCCGAGGCGCAGCACCGCCCTTCGGGGCCCTGTTACACAGGGCAACTTGAAATAACCATGACAGTCTGCGGGGCCTTCGCCGTTTAGGGTGTTTGTTGTGGTGGACTGGAATTCGCCGTTTCGAATACCGCCGACGACAGGCGCCGTCGTCGGAAGCGAGGCTGCCCCGGACTCTCGCGCGCTCGCCCAGCTCGCCGAGTTGCACACCATGGCGGCCGGAATCGGTACGACGCTCGACGAAGGCACGACCTGCACGGAGCTGACCCGGGCGGCCGTCGGGCTGGCGGGTGGTACGGCAGCGGTGCTGTGCCTCAGACGCGGAGCCGACTCGGACTACGAGGTCGTCGCAGGTGACCCCGCGGCGCTGCCCGACGCCGAGTGGGCCGCCGCGGCGGCCCAGGAGGCGGCTGCCCCGGGAAAGAACACGGTCACCTCTCCCGCCCCGAGCGGCGCCCCGCACACTCTGTGTGTGCCGCTGGCCACCGGGGGCCACCACTACGGAGCACTGGTGTGCGCCCGGCAGGAAGCGCCTTTCACCCACCAGGAGGCGGCACTCATGACGCTGCTCTCCGAACGCGCCGCCTCCCACATCCGGCACGCCCGGGAGCACGACGCGGTGAGCAGCATCATCGGCAAGCTGCAGCGGGCCCTGCTCGCCGAACCGGGCCGGCCGCACCCGAACCTGGACGTCGCCATCCGCTATCTGCCCGTCGGGCAGAGCGCACTGATCGGCGGCGACTGGTGCGAGACCGTACGGCTGCACTTCGGCCGCACCCTGCTCGTCGTCGGCGATGTCATGGGCCACGGCCTGGAGGCGGCGGTCGACATGAACGCCTACCGCTCCTCGCTGCGCTACATCGCCTCCGCCGACCTGCCCCCGCACCGTGTGCTGCGCCAGCTCGACGACATGGCTTCCACCGAGTCGGAGCGCAGACCCGCCACCTGCCTCGTGGCGCAGGTCGACCCCAACCGCGGCCAGGTGACGCTGGCCAGCGCCGGCCACCTGCCTCCGGTCGTGATCGACGCGGCAGGCCGTGCCTCCCTGCTGCCGGTGCCGGTCGGCCCGCCGCTCGGCACCGGTCTGGGCGGCTATGAACCGGCCACGTACAAGCTGGACCCCTCCCAGACACTGATGCTTTTCACCGACGGGCTCGTCGAGCACCGCGGTGAGGACATCGACCAGTCCCTGAACCGGCTGGCCAGCGTCGGCTTCCAGGCCGCGTCGGGCGTCGAGGACATCCTCGACACGGTGCTCGCCAGCCTCGACGCCACGGACGCCGAGGACGACGTCGCCCTCCTGGCCGCCCGGCTGCACCATCGCTCCGTCCTTCCAGAGGGCACGGGGCATTGAGCGCCGCAACGCCGGCCCCTGGGCCCTGGCGCTCCAGGAGCACCTGACCAGCCTGGTGGTGACCCTCCCGTGAAATTCCTGCCCAAGGAGCCCGAGGATCTCGTACGAGCCCTCAGAGCCGCTGGGATCGGAGACGAACGGCTGCTCGGCGCCGTGCGGGCAACACCTCGGGCGGGGTTCGTCCCGGCCGGTCAGGTGGCCGATGCCTACCGGGACGTACCCGTTGCGATCGGGCAGGGGCAGGTCACTACGCAACCCTCGTTGTCGGCCATGATGATCGAGGGCCTTGGTCTGGGCGGGAGCGAGCACGTCCTGGAGGTCGGTACCGGCCTCGGCTTCCAGACCGCGCTGCTCGCCCTGCTGGCCGCCGACGTGGTCAGCATCGAGATGCGGCCGGGCATCGCCCGGCAGGCTCGGGTGAATCTCGCACGGCACGGCGTGCGGAACGTGGAGCTGCGGGTCGGCGACGGCAGCGGCGGCGTGCCGGACCGCGCTCCCTATGACGCGGTTCTCGTGTCCGCCGCGTTCCCGGAAGTGCCCGCGCCGCTGGCCGCGCAGGTGCGGCCGGGCGGCCGCCTGGTACAGCCGATCGGGCCGGGCGGGCACGAGCGGGTGGTGTGCTTCGAGCGCACCACATCGGGTCTGGAGCAGTTGCGGGTGCTGACCGCGGCCTACTTCGTCCGGCTGCAGGGGCGATACGGCTTCCCGCCGGACGATGCGGGCCTTCCTTGACCTCCTACTCGTCCCGAGACCCCTTGCTCGTCCCATGACCTCTTACTCGTCCGAGACGCGTACGACCGCCAGCGTGATGTTGTCGGGGCCGCCCGCCTCGATGGCGGCCTTCCACAGCTCGAAGGCCGCACGGCCGTCGTCGTGCTCCCGCATCACATCGTCGATCACATCCGTGAGCACCGGATCGGTCAGACCGTCGGTACAGATGAGATAGCGGTCGCCGGGCGACACGGCCGTGGCCGTCACATGGGGGCTGATGGCGCGGTAGGCGAGGGAACCGCCCAGGCACTGGGTCACCACGGACGTGGTGCGCTGCCCGGGTTCGAGCGGGGGGCTGTCGTCGACGCTGACCTGACGCAGCCCGTCCCGGTAGGCCGCGAAGACCCGGCTGTCACCCACGTTGAACACCATCAGCGAGCCGGGCTGTACGACGGCGCCGGCGATCGTCGTCCCCATGGTGGCGAGCGCGCTTCCCTCGTCACCGCCGGCGGCCTGGTACACGGCACGGTTGCAGGCGTTCAGGGCGTCGCGGACGGCGTCCTCACTGCTCAGGGCGGAACCTGTCGACGCGATCCGGCGGACGACCAGGGCGCTGGCCACCTCGCCGCCCGGATGGCCGCCGAGCCCGTCGGCGACGGCGATGACGAGGGGTGTCCCGAGCGGGAAGACCAGGGTCTGCGGGCTCTCGGTCACCGTGGCGCACAGGGTCCACGGTCCGACGACGAGGCTGTCCTCGTTCCGGTCGCGGAGCAGCCCGGGATGACTCAGCGCACTCACAGCCACGTAGGGCACGGAACGCCACCGCCTTCCAGCACCGGGCACACAACCTACGCAGGTACGCATTCCCTGCATCAAGGGTAGGCGGCTTCGGGGCGGCCGCCCGTCGGCCCCAGGGTCGCCGCCGCCGGCCCGGGCCGGGTCAGCGGATCACCAGGACGTGGTCACGGCGGGGCAGCAGCTCGCCCACGACAGGCGCGCCGGGAACTTCGCCGGCCACCAGCAGCCCGCCGGAGGTCTGCGCGTCGGCCAGGAGCAGCGCCTCGTCGTCGGAGGCCGCCCGGGACGCCGTGGCGGCCGCGGCCGGATGCACGGACGTCGAGTTCTATGCCGTAACGGTCGGTGAGCTGGGACCGCTTCAGGCCCCGCTTGCCCCGGTCCACCGGGGACCGGCCGGCGCACTCGCCGCCCGCGGGTGCCTTGGTGATACAACCGTCCGCGGCCAGGTCCTCCAGCTCAAGACCCACCATCTGGTCGTAGGCCCGCAACACCGCGAGAACCAGGTGGCCGGCGACACCGGCAGCGATCCACTCGTCCCGCCGACGCCGGATCGTCGTCGCCGAACACGCCCCATCCGCAACCCGCTCGTAGCCCATCCCCGACACCAGTGCCAGAACGAGCCGGTCGAAGACCACCGCGTCCTGCGGCCGTTCAACGTCAGCGAGTGCGGACGGAGCCTAGGGGGACGAGGGAGTTCCCTCCGTACCCGCTCAGGCTCGGGCTTCTCAGAGCTTCCCGCCGATCTCGCATGCCCGGCACGGCGGCTGGCCGCAGGTGCACTGCGTGATGGCGTCGAGGACCTCGCGATCGTGGTAGAGGCACTCGTCCTTGCAGGTGTGGCGTGGGATGAATCCCGCCGGGATCTCACCAGGCCACGGCTCGTGACCGTCCCGGCAGCGGGCGAACCGCTCGGGGTCGGTGGAGTGCAGGTCGTGCATGCTCGACCGCGCCTCGTCCTCCAGTTCCCGCACTCGCTCCACCAGGCTCTTCAGCTCGGCGGCGATGCTGGAGTACCGGTCGGCGCCGGTCCTTACGTGTGCGGCCCGCAGTGCCATCGCTGCGTTGCCCAAAAACCGGCCGGCATCCTGAAGATCGGTCACGTGATGCAACTGAATGCCGTTCACGCCCCGCACCCACACGGCGTCCATGCTGCTCACTGATCCACCTTCCCGGCGTTCGCCTTGATTATCTTGCGAAACAGTATGCGCGGCGCCGGTGCCTCCGCATAGGATAAAAATCTGTCTATTTAGCAAGCTAAGGGTCGCGGTCGCGCGCCGCCAGCAGATTCGGAGTGAGTCGGCTCACAGGAGGCATGGGCTCGCAACAGGCATGGCATAGCCGAAGGTCCATTGCCCACTCATGTGGTGGATCTTCGGCTGCATCTTCCATTGGATCTTCTGCTGTTTGCTTGTCCGCCGTCTGTTATTGAGCCGGAATTATCAGGTTGCCAGTCGGTAAGGCGCCGACCAGAAGCGTCGCCGTTGCTTGGCGGCGCGCCGTTTTCCGGCTCAATATGCGTTATCCGGCGACCGTGTAGGAGCGCGCTCCCGTCCCGGCAAGCCCACCGCCGTCGACGATCAGGTACTCCGGACGGATGGGGCGCCCGTCGAACCAGCATTCCAGGATCTCCCGGGTACCGGCCGCGTAGCGGGCCTGCGCCGAGAGGCTCGAACCGGACACGTGCGGCGTCATCGCCTGGTACGGCATGGTGCGCCAGGGATGGTCGGGCGGTGGCGGCTGCGGATACCAGACGTCACCGGCATAACCGGCCAGTTGGCCGCTGTTGAGGGCCCGCACCACGGCATCCCGGTTGACGATGAGCGCGCGTGCGGTGTTGACGATGTACGAACCGCGCCTCATGACCCCGATCAGGTCGTCGTCGAAGAGGTTCTGCGTCTGCGGATGCAGCGGAGTGTGGATCGAGAGCACGTCGACCGAGGAGGCCAGCGAACGCGCATCGGGATGCCAGGTCAGCTCCAGTTCCTCTTCGACCTCCTTGGACAGCCGGTGCACGTCGCAGTAGTGCAGCGTGACGTCGAACGGCTTGAGGCGGCGCAGTACCGCCTGCCCGATACGGCCGGAGCCGAGGACGCCTACGTCCATGCCTTCGAGGTCGTAGGCGCGCGAGACGCTGTCGGCGATGTTCCAGCCCTTCTTGGCGGTCACCCAGTCGTGGGCCGGCATGTAGTTGTGCACCAGAGTGAGGATCTGCATGACGGCATGCTCGGACACGCTGATGCTGTTGCTGTAGGTCACCTCCGCCACCGTCATGCCGTGGGTAATGGCGCTCGGCAGGTCGACGTGGTCCGACCCGATCCCCGCTGTGATCGCGAGTTTGAGCCGGGGAGCGGAGGCGATCCGCTCAGGGGTCAGATAAGCAGGCCAGAAGGGCTGCGAGATCACCACGTCCGCGTCGGGCAGCTCGCGGTCCAGGTCGGAGTCCGGCGCTTCCTTGTCGCTGGTGACGACATAGGTGTCGCCTCGGTCCTCCAGGAACCGGCGTAGCCCCAGTTCTCCCGAAACGCAGCCGAGGAGCTGCCCCGGGGTGAAATCTATGGCTTGTGGGGTCGGCGTTGTCTGACCGCCCGGATAGCCGGTGATGGCCGGGATCTCGTCGCGGGCGTAGTCGGGAGGATAACCGCCCACGGGGTCGGGATAGAGCACCGCAAGGATCTTTGCCATGGCCGTCCTCCATCGGTGGAGCCGCCGCTCCGGCTGAATCGGTCGGGTACCGATGATCTTGAATTTTAGTTGAGTATGCGTCGGCGCTGCAATCCCCACGGATATCGTGGAGATGGGTCAGTGGATAAGGATGCGGATATTCGATGGGGCCTCCGGCAGGAGTGCGGGGACAGTGTGTATGGATCCGTGTTCTGTACGGAGGCTTCTGATGCGGGCGGACGAATCCGGGCCCGAGAGGGAATCTCGAGAGCCTGCATCCATCTCCGGTGCCGATCCCGGTCCGGGAGGCGATCGCGCGCCGTCACGCTGACCGTTCGCCGCCGCCGGGTTTCTCGGCTCCTTCACCACTTTCTCGACGTGGATGGTCGACACCGATCGCCTTCTGCGTCACGGCCACTACGCAGTCGCGGCGTTCAACGTTTTCGGCAGTCTGTTCGCCGGCCTGGCCGTCACCGGTCTGGGTCTGGCCATCGGCAGGATGGACCTGGCCCGGCGGGTGCGGCTCGCCGCGGGGCACGGCCGCGCCCGCCGGTATGGCTGGTGATTAGCCTGCTCGCCGTCGGCGCTGCGGCCGCGGTCGGGGCAGTTGCGCGCTACGTACTCGACCAGTATGTGCAGTACCGAAGCCCGGGCGTGTTCCCGTGCGGCGCGTGGCTGATCAACATCACCGGTTCGTTCGTGCTGGGGCTCGTGCTGGGGCCTCTGATGGGCCTCGGCGCACGGCACGGGCTGCCGGAGCAGGTCGTGCCAATTGTCGGCGTGGGATTGACGCCTATACAACGTTCTCCACATTCAGTTACGAGTTGGTCCGCCTGCGCGAGAAGGGGCAGGTCAGAAAGTTCCTGCTGTACGGCGCTTCGACCCTCGCGGTGGGTCTGTTGGCGGCAACGGCGGAGTTCGCCACCGGGTCGTTCTGAGAAAGGGCAGACCCAGCCGTCCGGGACTTGACACGTGAAATTACGAGACGTCTCCTTGAAGGTAGGAAACACGCTGTGGCGTGCGCCTATCTGGGGACGCCACACACGATCGGGTTGGCCAGCGTCCACCGACATCCGGAGGCTGCTGATGGCAACCTATGAATATCTATGCAGCCGCTGTGGGCCCTTCGATGTGAAGTTGGAAATCGGGACGGCGCCCAAAGCTTATGGTTGCCCTGTTTGCGCAGGCGCTGCGAGACGTGTGTATTCCTCGCCCGGTCTCTCGCTGACCTCGAACGCGGTCGCCGCCCTCCACGTCCGGGAGGAGCAGGCGCGTGAGGCCCCGGCAGTTGTCTCCCAAGTGCCGCCACGCAGAAGGGTGCCACGGCACCCGCACCCCGCACTCTCGCGGCTGCCGCGTCTCTGAGGGCGGTGGTCGACAAGGCAGAACGTGTCGTGCGGGTTTCGACATCGGAACACGACGTCGTTCCCGTAGCGGTGCGCGGAATGCGGAATCACGCAGCGCGCGCCGGGAGCCGAGCCGTATCCACGGCAGCTCATCGGCGGCCCGGGCATCACGCGATTCCCCTCCCCACGCGGACTTAGGAGGTGCGTCCCCGTGGGAAACGTGGGACTGCTCTTTGTCGGTGCGGTGCTCTTCATGAACGGGTTGCTGCTGCTCGGGAAGGTCGATGCCCGAGCGGGAGCGGTGTTCAACCTTTTCATAGGCGCACTGCAGGTGCTGACGCCGACTTATCTCATCTTCACCGCCAACGACGACCCCATGAAGATCCTGGCGGCATCTGGCATCTACCTCTTCGGCTTCACCTACCTCTATGTAGGTATCGGCCTGCTCGCCGGCCTCGACAGCACCGGCGTCGGCTACTACTCGCTGTTTGTGGCAATTGCCGCCCTGGGATACTCGTTCGTCAATTTCCGGCTCTTCAAGGACTACCCCTTCGGGGTCATCTGGCTCTACTGGGCCTTCCTGTGGTTCCTGTTCTTCCTGCTGCTCGGTCTCAAGATGGACCACCTCAGGACCTATACGGGCTGGGTCACGGCGATCCAGGGCTGGGTCACTGGCGTGATTCCCGCGGGGCTGCTGCTCTCCGGCTACTGGAAGCACCCCACCGAGATCGCCATCGCACTGGCGGTCTTCGGCGTGGTGGTGTTCGTGGGGCTGTGGCCGCGCACCCGGAAATCGCCCCAGCCGACCCCAGCCGCTCCGCCAGCCGGAAGCGTGGGCGCACCAACGTGACCGGATCAGAAATGAGGAGCTGTCATGCCCGAAATTCTCTTCAATGTGGACCAAAGCAAGTCAATGCGTGATCAGGACGTTCCCGGCCACAACAGGTGGCACCCGGACGTCCCCACCGTTGCCATGGTGCGGCCAGGAGCGGAGTTCCGCCTGGAGTGCCGCGACTGGACCGACTGCCAGGTCGGCAACAACGAATCCGCCAACGACGTCCGCGACATCGACCTGACCATTCCGCACATGCTCAGCGGCCCGATCGGTGTGGAGGGCGCCGAACCAGGCGACCTGCTCGTCGTGGACCTTCTCGATCTCGGCCCTGTTCCGCAGCAGACCGGAGACGCGGCAGGCCAGGGCTGGGGCTACACCGGCATCTTCGCCAAGGCCAACGGCGGCGGCTTCCTGACCGACTATTTCCCGGACGCCTACAAGGCGATATGGGACTTCCACGGACAGCAGGCGGTCTCCCGCCACCTACCCGGGATCCGCTTCACCGGAATCACCCACCCCGGGCTGTTCGGGACCGCTCCTTCCGCCGAGATGCTCGCCCGCTGGAACGCCCGCGAGCAGGCGCTGATCGACACCGACCCGAACCGGGTCCCGCCGCTCGCCGTACCGCCGGACAGCACCAATGCGCTCGCGGGCACGGCCACCGGGGATCTCGCCCGGCGCATCACCGAGGAAGGCGCACGCACGGTGCCGGCTCGCGAGAACGGGGGCAACCAGGACATCAAGAACTTCACCCGGGGTTCGAGGGTCTTCTTCCCTGTGCACGTCAAGGACGCCAAGCTCTCCGGAGGCGACCTGCACTTCAGTCAGGGCGACGGAGAGATCACGTTCTGCGGCGCCATCGAGATGGGCGGCTACGTCGACTTCCACGTCGACCTGATCAAGGGCGGCATGGAGACGTATGGCATCTCCACCAACCCCGTGTTCATTCCAGGTAACGTCGAGCCGAGGTATACGGAGTTCCTCACCTTCATCGGGATCTCCGTCGACCACGACACGGACACGAACTACTACCTGGACGCGACGCTGGCCTACCGCCGGGCCTGCCTCAACGCCGTCGAGTACTTCAAGAAGTTCGGCTACAGCGGAGAGCAGGCCTACCTGCTGCTCGGCTCCTCCCCCATAGAGGGACGCATCAGCGGCATCGTCGACATCCCCAACGCCTGCTGTTCGCTGTACGTACCCACCGCCATGTTCGACTTTGACGTCCGGCCAACCGCTGCCGGCCCGATGAAGGCCGACCGGGGTCAGTGCGCGTTGGCCACTGCCTGAACCGGACAACGAGGGATGCGTGCCCTCACGCAACATCGACGGGCCTGCCCTCAGCTAGTGGATCAAGGCGCGGGATACGTGAAGGCACCTCTGCCGATCGACACATCAGGGGTGTCACCGAAACCTTCGGTGACACCCCCCGCATCACGGCGTTCCCGTCCGGCGCACCCTCGGCATCGCCTCTCTCGGCGGAGCGACGCTGGACAACGAAGAGAACTACCTGATGAAGAAGCTCTACACGGCGCTGGGCGCGATCCAGATCGAGGACCAGGCGCGGATTTGACACTCCACCGCGGTTCCCGCTCTGGGGACCTCGTTCGGCCGTGGCGGAGCCACGACGTTCCAGCACGATCTGGCTGAGGCCGACTGCATCCTCATCCAGGGCTCGAACATGGCCGAGTGCCACCCTGTCGGCTTCCAGTGGGTGATGGAGGCCAAGGAACGGGGTACCACGATCATCCACGTCGGCCCCCGCTTCAACCGCACCAGCGCGCTGGCGGACATTCACATGTCGCTCCGGGCAGGGACCGACTCGCATTCCTCGGCGCCCTGGTCAAAGCACTGCACCCACGCCGCCTGCCTGGACGTCTGCCCGACCGGGTCGTTGTTCCACACCGAGTTCGGGACCGTGGTGGTGCAGAAGGACATCTGCAACGGCTGCGGATACGGCGTGCCGGCCTGCCCGTACGGCGTGATCGACATCCGCCCCGGCGACGGCCGGACCTTCAAGTGCACCCTGTGCTACGACCGGTCGGGGGCGGGCCGGGAACCGGCCTGCGCCCAGGCGTGCCCGACCGACTCCATCCGGTTCGGTCCGCTGGAGGAACTGCGCGAGCGGGCCGACCGGCGGGTGACCGAGCTGCACGAGCGCGGGGTGGACCAGGCACGGCTGTACGGCCGGGATCCGCAGGACGGCGTCAGCGGTGACTGCGCGTTCTTCCTTCTGCTGGACGAGCCCGAGGTGTACGGGCTCCCGCCGGACCCGGTGGTCACCACCCGCGACCTGCCGTCGTTGTGGCGGCACGCGGCCACAGCCACGGTCGGTGTGGCCGTGAGCGTGGCGCTGTCCTTCCTGGAGCGCGGGACCTTCCACAGGCAGGGAGGGGAAGCCGTGACGGGGAGCGGTGAGCGGGAGCGTCCCATGGTTCCGCGCGCGGAGTTCCGGTCGTACTACGGCCGGCCGATTCTCAAGCGTCCGACCTGGAGGGTGCCGGACGTGCCGGGATATCTGTTCCTCGGGGGAACGGCCAGTGCATCGGCGACCATGGCGGCGGTGGCCGAGCTGACCGGCCGTCGGGAGCTGGCCGGGGCAGGCCGGTGGGTCGCCGCCGCCGCGTCGGCGGCCGGCGTCGCCGCCCTGGTCCATGACCTCGGCCGCCCCGGGCGCTTCGCGCACATGCTGCGCGTCCTCAAGCCCACTTCGCCGTTGTCGGTGGGCTCCTGGATCCTCGCGCCGTTCTCGACGCTCGCCGCCGCCGCGGCCGCCTCGCAGGTGACCGGAAGGCTGCCGGGGCTCGGCCGGCTCGCCGGACTCGGATCCGGCGTGCTGGGGCCGGCGATGTGCACCTACACCGCGGTGCTGCTCTCCGACACCGCGGTGCCGGCGTGACACGAGGCGTATCCGGAACTGCCGTACGTGTTCGCGGGCAGCGCGGTGAGTTCGGCGGCGTCGGGGCCGAGCCGCTTCATCTCGCACACCGTGAGGATGACCCGCCAGTCGGACTGTGGCCATCACTCCCTACGGGCGTACGCGGATGACTGTCTTCCCGCTGCGTCGCGTGGTCGGGTTAAGGGCACCAACGGCTTCATCGAAGCTCGCGACGTGACCGATGTTTGTCCGCAGCCGTCCGTCCCGCACCCGTTGCACGATCTCGCCCAGTTCGGCGCGATCGGCCTCGACAACGAAGTCCACCGCCAGGCCGTCAGTGGGCCGTGCCTCGACCGGGCCGACGATGGACACCAGCGTTCCTCCGGCCCTGATCAGGGCAGCGGACCGCTTCTGAACGTCGCCACCGATGACATCGAAGACCAGA